>NZ_JBQFVE010000003.1:0-498079 GCF_056539605.1 Ruegeria sp. BA2
TCGAGCTACTTGAGGCCACGATGCACTGAAGGTCTTCATCGCTGAGTTCTTCCGCTCGGTAGTTGCCCAGCCCTTTTGCTTCGACGTAAGCATGGTACGCGCGTTGGCAAAATTCGCCTTGGCTTTCGTTGTCGACCTTACGTAATTCACCGCCATGACCAGGAACTATAGCCCACTCACTTTCTTCGTCATCGAACTCCACAAAAATCGGTAGAAGGCTGGTGTTGCCGGGTGCATGTTTGGTTTCCAACTTCTTTAGCCGGTTTTTAATCGTCATTGCTTTCGCTCCTCACTTCTCGATCCGCAATCGCGTAGGCCTTGGTCAGCTCCTCATTGGTCATGTCTTCAACAACTTTGCCAATTGCCTTGGCGGCATAGACACGGCGTTTGAAATCAAGTTCAGACTCGTCCTCGTCTCGAGTAAACGTCCCCAAATTGGTTCCAATGATAGTGGCTAGTTTAATCTTGGATGGGCCGTACTCACGCCCATCTTTCGCCGATACAATGCGCTTGAACAGCACCAGGTCCGGTAGAGACGAAGGCGAATTGGTTTCCAACTTCTTCAATCTGCTCTTAATCGTCATAGTTGTCGTCCTTCATTTCCTGATCCGCGACCGCATAGGCTGCCACCAGCTCTTCCGCATTCATGTCCTCGGTGAGTTTTCCACCCGCTCTGATGGCATGGACGCGCCGCCTGAATTGAATTTCGGTCTCACCATCTTCGGGCTCTAGCAGTTCGAATCCGAGGCCATGGATACTCGCCGGTCCAAGCGACTTTTCGATAATTCTAGTGGTTTCCTCAGTGCCCTCCTTAATGCCGTAAATCTGAAAGAAAGCGATTATTGGTGTTTCGACAATTGGGGACCGGGCCTCTAGCTTGCGCACTCTGCGTTCTCTGCTCATTGGGCATTCTCCAGAATAGCCGTGAATAGCTCTCCGACTGCTCCTTCGCTCCGGGCATATTCAGCGCACTTCTCGGCGACGTCATTACTCACACGACCATCTAGTGCCAAAGCTGCGATGGTCGCCGGTGAGGCGGATTTGATTGCTTCTGAAAGTGGTGTTTCCCTCAGCCTCTCAGCAACCTCGATAAGATGCTTAGAAAGATCCTCAGTTGCTCCAAACTGCGTTGAGCTTTTGAGTTTGAGCTTGCCTTCAATGGCCTTCAGCCTGTGTTCCAGCCTCATCTGACTGCCTCCAATGCTGCGATACGTTGCTCCAATTCAGTCGTCTCCAGCACCCGCCTGTACTGCTCTACGAGCCCCATGACGGTCGCACCTTCCAATGGGGTTATTGGCCTTCCGGGATGTCAGCGGGCGACTGTGCCAGCGTTTGCATTTGATCTTGATTGGAAGTTTCTTCGTTCATGATGTTTCCCTTTCTGTTAGAGGTGGAGCCGTCAGCCAAAGGCTGCCGGGGCAGTTCGCATTCGCTCCTGCCGGTGGTCTTTTGAGGATTTGATATAGATGCCCGTGCCTATGGCGGAGTACCGCTTCTGACCGGTGGGTATGGCTACCTACAAGTGCGTCAGACTTTGCAACAGGAACTGACCAAAAAGGCCCGTTTTCTGTGTCAGAGTTTGCACCAGTAAATCGAAATTCTGGTCGCGCCTGCATCAGAGTTTGCAGCAGGTCTGCGTCAAAGTTTGCATCGGGTTTTTTCATTTCAACGCGCCCGTAGTGCAATGACGTTTACCGGAGTAGGAGCCTGCTGAAATCTGCTTGCATCACCTCGCGCGTGACCCGGCCTCTTGCTGGTCGCGTATTCGACAACCTCGTAGTCTTGACCCTCCTGCCACCGCTCAGGCTCGCGTGTTGGGGGGCGAAGTGTTTTTCCGAGGCCAGTGGGGCGCATTGTGAGCCGCCACTCTGGGGCAAGCGCGCGGCCTTCAACCCCTTTCTGATGACGCTTGGTGCAGATAATCCAGCCTTTTGCTTGGAGATCGGCCATTGCCGACATTGCCGTTTTGGGCGCAATCCCCATGACATCGGCCAGCTTCCGCGCGGATAAGGCTACCTCACCATTGTTGTTATAGTGAAGTTTCCTGCCTTCCGACCAACACCGAAAAATGAGGTGCAAATAAGCCACTTGTGCGGATGGGCTAAGCCTCTTCCATGCTTCCAATATGACTTCCATCTGTAGCAACTTCGCGAACTGGCCTACTCGTTTCTCGTTCTTTTTGTCGCGACCCATGGCTCAAATCGCTTTCGCTCTGGGCGTTGCAACTGTTGCAATGGGTGACAGTAGGCTCTGGCCAGTTTTCTCGCGCCACAGGCGCTTTAGTGTCTCGGGCTGGGTGATGTAGCCAATTGCTTGCCACGCCCGCCCAGCGCCCGGATTTCCATCCCTGCGACGCTGCAAAATCCACTGGACGTTATCCCGGCAGACAATCACCCGATAAGAGCCGGATACCTTCAGAATTCTGTTGTAGTAGTCGGAGCATTCCCGGGTTGAGTTTGCGCTGGGCGCTGGACTTCTTTGGAGGGGGGGAATTGCGCAATACTTCTGCATTCCCCGGCAGCTTTTGCCGTTGGTCATTTGATTTTCCTATGGTGAAAAAGAGGCGGGGGTGCTATACTTAAGTCACTTAAACTTCTCGGTAATAGCGCCCCGCCTTTGTATATTCAGGGTGGGGTGTTTTCTTAGGTGACTGGCTCTGCATCATTATCTATTTCGTCCACAGTCAGAGCCGTGAACTGAAAAGAACAATGTGTTGTTTGCTCAAGTGAACCATCTGGAAAGTGCGCGGTTTTCGAATAAGTTGCATGTTTCTCCAGATGCTCTTTCGTGGCTTGATCCACGGGCACCGGAACACCTTTTACGAACTCAATCTTTCCCGGTTGCGAAGGGTTCTCTGGGTCAGGACGCATCATTACGTACCGTTTCGTCTTGCCGTTTGTGAGCGTGGCCATGTATTCGGGTGCGAGAGTTTTGGTTTTCGACATGTTCTTGTTGCTCATTTCGCGTTCCTATTGCTTGGGAGACTGGGTGTAAAAATCATCCAGCTTTTACTGCTTTAGCTGGTGGTTGTTGCCGAATTGATGGTGGCATCAATTTCGGAGCGCCGCCAACGGGACGCACCACCGATCTTTATTGGCTTTGGTATGATGCCCTCAGACGCCCAGCGCCACACTGTGGATTTGCCACAACTCAGCCGCTTTGCTACTTCTTCATCTCGGATCAGTTCATCTTGCATAGGTCAATCCTCAGTAATTTCGGATGACCTCACCTTCTCCCACATCGACTATTCTGTCGTGGCGCATAATTAGCCAATTAAGCGTTTTGCGGTCAGAGGGATGATACTCAATGGTTGCGTATTCCCAGATGATTGCCGCGCGAGTCCCAATAACTCTGCCGTCCAATCCCTATAGGACTATACTGTCGTCAATTGTCGCATGAAGGAGACCTTAGCCGAGCGGCTCCTCATAGTCTGCTGTGCGGACATAGTGATCTTTCGCCGAGCAAGTGCCAAGGTCAGCTTCTAGATTTTTAAGATTTTCGTCCGTTTCTTCTTTGGCTGAATAAGGAGGCGATTGCGGCTTCAAAAGCACCAATGTCGGCGATCTCTCTTTTGCCAGCGTCGATATAGGCGTTCTGTGAAATACCTACTTGCCACGCCACAACAACCAATACGTGACGCCAAACGCCAGACCGAGTCCAGAGTACCCAACGAAATAAAGCGGCTCCAGGTCCGTCGTGTCGAGTGTGATGACCTTTCTGGCAACGGCCATAAGGGCAGTTGCAACTACCAGCTTAACATGTATGACATCGGCCGTCAGGTAAAGCGTAACATTCGTGTAAATCTCGATGGCGATCAGTACGACAAGCGCGGCCGCAAAAACCTCCAACAGATCACTGACGTCAAGAACCAGGACCGGCGGACTTATAAGCTTGATATAGAACGAGTAACCGGCGTCGATGACGGCAAATCCGATCACAACGACCATGAACAAAGACATCACCCGAACGGCGTGTCGAATGATCCGATTGCAGCTTCTGACAATCAGATCCTCATGGTCTGGGTCAAGCTCGACATGCGCTTGCGCATTGCGTTGCATCTGATCGGCCATCAAGATCACCCTATTGTCGACGTTTCATGAACAATACTTCAGCCAAACGTCAGCGCCCTCTGGGCAAGACGACCTGAGCCTGCAATCGCAAGCGAAAGCCCTCCGCGCCCACCTCGGGCGCTTCCAGCCAATAGCCCGCCCCCGCTTGCAGATTGACCGGCAGCGCCCCCCATTGGACCAGCTTGGAGACCGAAGCGTTTATAGGCACAGCCCAGGCTTCAGTTTCCCAGTCATAGGTGCTTTCGCTTTGCAGAGAATAGGTCCACGCGCCTTCGGTGGAATAAGCAAGAAAGGGCTGGAGAAAACTCACATTCGTGGGGGTGTCGGGGTTGCTTTCTAGATCCCACAGATGATTGGCCAGCGCACCATAGGTCCACGGCCCGGTCTGTCGCAGTGCAATGCCGGTGATCCCAGCAGCCCATGTATCACTCGATACGTCGCTAAAGGTTGGCAAGCGCACAACGGGACCCACGCCCCACGTTATGTCCTCGGTTCCGATTGGCGAGAACCACGCAGAGAACAGGATATCTCCGAACCCCTCCTGGCGTGTGCCCGGCACAACGTCTTCCTGCCAGATGTAAGGAATGATAGTTCGGGTGATCAGGTTAAGGTCATCGTTCAGTTGAAAGGGCACGACTGGTTGAAAGTTCAGCGTGGTGCGCGAGCCCTGATCAGAGACGCCCAGATTTTCATCATAGTTCAATTGAAACGGAACCGAGACGATTGCCGCAAGTGGGTTGGCCAGTTCCTGTGCCAGATCGGATGCCTCGTCTGCAACGGTTGTGGTTCCGGCACTGGCTGTAAAAAGCAGCCCCATAAGAGTATGGGATCGACGCATAGCCGTGTACTCCTTTTGAGATGCGATTTGGGCGAGTGGCCTAGTTGATCGGCTCCAGCTTCGGGAAGGTCCAAGTGCCGTTCAGGATTGCACCCTCGGGCTCATAGAGGCGGATCGCGTAGTTCCAGCCCGGAGTAATCGGCAGACAGTTCACGCGGCCATCGTCGCACCCGCCGAAATGCAACGTGACCGAGCCGTCTTCTGCTGCTTCGGCTGTGTAGCCGTTGTAGCTGTTTACGCCCAGATCATTGGCTTCCAGAAAGCCGTCACCGTTATAGACAGTCACCGACCAGAACGCCCGAACCGGCACATCCTTGACGGTTACCGCATGCGGTGTTTCGCCGTCATTCTGATCGACCGCGTCCAACAGATAGATCGCGGCCTCAGGCGGAAGACCGCCCCAGCCCGAGAAGGCGCCGACCAGAAACTGAACCGGATCAATATCGTCTTTTGTTCTGCCAAAGGCACGGGCTGAATCGGTGCCCAGCAAGGACAGGTCGTTTATCGCCTGACGCGCAGTGGCAAGCTGTTCGGTGTTCCAGTTCGGCGCGTCAAATGGACCCGTTCCACCGCCGCTGACGACAATTCCATCCTGTGCCGCTTGCGCGGCGACAATATCATCCGGGTCAGTCACATCGACGAATGTGCGAAACGCGATGAAACCAAAAGGTGTGCCTAGGTCTTCCTTAGTGATTTGGTAGGTGCCGGGCTTTGCCTCGGCGTACATGAAGTGATCCTGATTGATGACATGCATCGAGATATAGCGGCCATCCGCCTCGGGGAGCGTCACTTCAACGGGTTCGCTCAAATCCAGCAGAATGCCGGAGTAGAGCGTGTCCTGATTCATGCGGATAACCGGCTGGTTGTCCGGTGTCGTGGCTTCGCGCATATGCCCCAATTCGCCAACAGCGAGGCCGAGATTGGCCATGTTGGTGCGAAACATGTGATCTGTCTCGGCGCGCACAAGGGTGTCGACGGTCACATCGACAATGTCTTCGGCCCAAACGCCTGTCGGGAGCGTAAGCGCGACTGTCAGAAGAAGCTTTTTCATCGTAAGCATCCTGTTGTTCAGTTTGCGGTTTCTACGGAGGGGAAGACCCAGCTTCCGTCGATGACCTCTGGGCCCGGCTGATAAAGGCGCACGGCATAGTTCCAGCCATCCATGATCGGGAGACAGTTCATGCGTCCGTCGTCGCAGCTGCCGAAATGCACGGTCACACTGCCATCATCATTCTTGGTGCCTGAGACCGAATTGACCACATACGAGTCGAGGGAATTGAGTTCAAAAAACCCGTCTGCATTATAGAGGCTCACGGACCAGAACGCGTTCACCGGCACATTCGCTGGGACCTGGATTTTGTATTCTCCAAGCGGCAGGCCGGGCTCGATATTAAGATAAAACGCCTCGTCTTCGGGCAGTCCACCAAAGCCGACTGCTGTGCCAAGGAAATGGCGTAATGGGTCTACATGATCTGCCGTACCAAAAGTCCGGACGCTGTCTGTGGCGAACCTGCCCAGCTCAATTGCGGCTTGGCGCAGCGCCTCAAAGCTCTCCGCGTCGTAATTGGGCATCTCGAAGGGCGTTACGGAGGCGGCATCAATGGTGAAACCGTCCTGAATTGCATTAACCGTCGCAACATCCTTGGGGCTCTCGGCATCCACAAGTATTCTCATGAAAACAAGTACGTAAGGGGTATGGAATATATCCATGTCAAGCTGGAACACACCGCCACCGTCGAACACTTCATTGATAAAATGATCTTGATTGACCACCATCGTCGTCATGTATCGGTCGCCCACATCGGGCAGAGTCAAGGTTGCACCTTTGCTGATATCAATTACCGCAACGCTGTAGAGCGTGTCGCGGTTCATCCGAATGGTTGGCTGATTGTCGATGGGGGTGGGTTCTTTGAAATGAAAGAACTGATTTACGCCTCCGGCCAGGCCATTGTACGTCTTCAGTTCGTTGTCTGTAGCAGCCCGAACAAAGTTGTTTATGGTAATGGGCACTTCGTATGTCTCTGCAAGTGCATCGACCGTGGTATCAAAGCTCTGAGCGGTCGCTGTGCTTCCAATCAGGACAGCTAAAGCAGCAAGTTTCCAGTGTTTGTGCGTGAGATTCATAGTTTGCCCGCTCCACTAGCCAATTACAGAAATGCATTGCTTGATGGTTCCGGCACCTGATCAAGGGCGCATTCTCGCGCCTCTCATTGTGTTGTTTTTTGAAATGCTACAATCGGAGCCTTGGCCATCTCTCTCCAACAAACCACAAAGTTCGAATGTATGCCCTGACAGATTGGAGCGACCGCCTCCGAAAACTGGTCAAAAATGACAGGTAGCGATAGCACTTTGGCCAACAACTAGAGGCTCTCTATTAAAATTGACCCGGCGGCGGGCCTATCGTTCATGCAGTGGTGCCAGTTTGCTAGACTGCTCTCTGCAGTTGGCGTGGTTTAATTCCATTGAGCCTCTGCGAGCGGGCACCTGACTTTTTCATTCAAAAAAGTGTCTTCGGCTTTGACGCAGGTCAGGGACACAGAGCCGCGCTGGTCTATGCTTGACGTGCCCGGCCTTTCAATTGCGGTGTCTTAAGGGAGTTATGATGACAGGGCAGGACGCGCATGCTCGACACAGAACACCACCGCTTACACGCGGGCGGGTCATCGTCCCGCTTTTGCTTGCGTTTCAAGAATCCGGTCAATCTGTAGAAAGTCTCCTTGCGGAATTCGATCTATCCTTCTCGGAGTTGAGCGCTCCGAGTTGTTTCATTCCGCACGACACTGTCTATGCCGTGTTTGAAGCCGTCGCACAAAAGACATCCCCAGACTTTCCAGCACTTGTTGGTCAAACTTCAGATCCGACGATTGCATCCCCATTCGGACAGGCCTTTCGCGTCGCAAAATCGCTGGCTGATTTCATTGCCAGGTTCTGCGTTCATGCGGGAAACAACACAAATGCGGTCACCATGACACTTGATGTCTCTGGCGAGTTCGCCGTGCTGTCCGCCAAACGCAGATTCACGCCATGCTGTTCGCCCGCCTATATGGATGCGTTTCAGATCAGCCGATGGGCTACGTTGCTGCACGAAACTGCAGGTCAGCGTTGGGAAGCAAATAAGGTTCTTGTGCGTGTGAACCGTCCTGATCTTCTCCCGTCTTACTTCTACGGTATCCGGGCGATAGGTGCGGGCTCAGACGGGTATTCCATCCGCTTCCCAAGTGCTTGGCTTTTATTTGAACTGGTTAACCGAACCTCAACCGAGTACGTGTCGACCACTCAGGACGAAAAAAACCCAGTGCCTACAGATTTGCTGAGTTCGATCCAAAGCGTTGCCTACTCAATGGTCGGGCGCACGGAGTTGTCGGTTACGACGCTCGCCAAGGCATGCGGTTTTCGAGGCGCGGTTCTCAACAGACGGCTTGCTGCCTATGGGACATCACTGTCTCGCATCGTTATCGAAGCTAAATGTGACCGGGCGAAGCGCCTGCTTTCAAAGTCTGAAATCTCAATGGGCGATATCGCGGCTCAGTTGGGGTATTCTGACGCGACGGCCATGACACGGGCCTTCAAGAAATGGACGGGTCAGACACCCTCAGAGTTTCGAACCCGTGAAATGAATAGCCTTAAGGCATCTGTTCCGATACTCGACCCGGTCGAATGCGATTGTGAAACGTAACAGGAATACGACGCGGCTCACCTTTTTGCCGCGCTTCAATCTTGGGATCAAAAAAGGGGAGCAGATCGTGGAATTCACACAGGTAAGGAGTATCGTGTGCAGCTTTCTAGTTGCGCCGACTACGCTGCTCTACGGATCTCCAGCAGTGGCTCAGGACTCTGGCTGGAGCTTTTACGGCAGCTTCTACATCTATGGCGCAGATACCGAGACAACTATTGGCCCCTTAGAGTCGGAACTGAGCTTCAGCGACGCACTTGATAATCTAGACCTCGCCTTTATGAGCACGGTTGAGGCGCGACACGGTCGATGGTCACTGATCGCAGACTACATGCGCACAGATCTGACATTTAAAGGCGACACCCCTGGCCCGGTGTTCAGCGGCGCAGAAACCATCCTGAAGACACAGTTCTTCAGCGGGTATGCGGCGTACACGGTCTATCAGGACCAAGCTCTGGACGTCGATCTCGGGGGTGGGTTTCGTTGGTTTGATACCAGCAGCACAATCACTCTGGTCGGTGGCCCCAGCCCGGCACCAAGTGCAAGAACAAGTGACGATTGGATCGACCCCCTGATTGCAGCTCGCCTCCGGTATCAGATCAATGACCGCTGGTCAGCAATTGCCCTGGCTGACTACGGCGGATTTCGCTCAAATCGCGAAACGGCGCAATTTGTAGCTACGGTGGGTTATGCCATCACTCCAAAGTGGAATTTGCGCGCAGGTTATCGCTACATCATGGTCGACAAAGGTGAAGGTGACAGCAGGTTCAAGCTCTCACAATCCGGACCCGTGTTGGGTGTGACCTACAGCTTCTGAGTAAGGGCACCATGCGAAAAGCGGCTATGCCTAACACAAACAGGTTTGAAGTAGCGAAGTTGCGTCAAGGCGCGAGCAGCGGTACCGACAGGCTTGGGACAGACAATTGTAGCCGGATGCGAACAGACGGACAAAGGCAATTGAGGAAAGGAACGACGAGGCAACTGACTACCAGGGCTTTGCCTGCGGCAACCGTGTGTTCGTTCTGTGTCCTCGCTGCCTGCGGGCCAAATGTCTACGACGAAATTGAACTGATGCCCTCCCCAACGGTCTATGCCGAGGCTGCTTTTGACCCTTACACGGACATCACGGCAGACAATTTCGTTCAGCGTTCGCAGCTATTCTACGCCACAGATCGGCTGCCTGCGGTTCCTGGCGACCCACAAGCCTATTATAATAATGAGCGCGGTCACATTCTGCGCACCGGCGTTGCCGATGTGCAAAGCACCCCCCCACTGGCGACGCTGGAAAAGCTTCGCCACGTTACTATGACGCGCGACCGCGCTAAGGAATACACGCTCAGCGTATCCGACGTACAAGAGATTGGTGTCATGCCGTTCAGCGTCACGCACTACATGAACGATCCACCTTCACAACAGGAGATGAAGACAGCCGGTCTTCGGTTTGCCCAACGGGTTGACGATCACCTTGCAGCCTCTCGCAACAAGGACATTTTCATCTATGTCCATGGCTACAATGTCGATTTTGATTACTCGACCCTTGTTTCCAAAGAGTTGCAGCACTTTCTGGGCTATCAGGGCGCTTTCATCAGCTACAACTGGCCCGCTACACCCAATCGCCTGGCGTATTTCCGGGATCAGGAATCTGCATTGGCGACGCGCCGCAATTTGCGGTCTCTTATCGAATACCTGTCGGAAAACACTAACGCCCGACGAATTCATCTCATAGGATACAGCGCAGGCTCGAGGCTCGCATTTGAAGCCGCCTATCAGATTGCTCTGCGGCCTGGGCCAAAGCCGCGGCTGGGACGGCTGATCCTGATCAGCAGCGATCTTGATCGAAGCTACTTTTTGCAATCAATAGAAGACGGCCTTCTGGATGCCGTTACAGATGTGACACTCTATCAATCGCAGACCGATTCAGCGCTGGCGATGTCACGGTTGGTCTTCGGCCGCGACCGTTTGGGTCAGGTTTCCGATGAAGCAATAAATGGGTCTCTGTTCCAGCGCCGACTGTCTGAGATGAAAACCCTACATATCATTGACGTGACCAAGGCCGAAGCGGCCGATACAGGAAACGGGCATTGGTATTTCCGATCTTCGCCATGGGCCAGCAGCGACCTGTTCATTTCTCTACTTACAGACCGAGATCCTGAAGCGCGCGGGCTTGTGCGCGCTCCGGGCGAAGCTGTCTGGAGTTTTCCGCCGAACTATCCGCAGACACTACAACGCTATCGTAGTGGCAGCTAGTACTGGGATTCCAACGGGTGAGAACCATTAGAACCATTAGAACCATTAGAACCATTAGAACCAGTTTCTGGAACTAATCTATGAGCCTGACAACGCACCTAGAATGCTCAGCGCAAAGCTGACGTTCGAGCAACGCGCAGCATCGGTTGAAGTGGGGCTCGTTGTCGCCTTTCGTTACTTTTCACATTAATGACAGGTGGCAGCCCAAACCGGTCATTCACAAATAGACTTTGCAAAGTCCGAGGGACGGAATAGGCGGACTTTCTTGCCTATTTGAAGATCATGCAAACTTCATTCAACTTGAGAACCGGTGTGGTAGCTTGGTCGAGTGAGTTCATGAGATCAGATCATTCCAATTGGAGAACGACCATGCGTCATATCGAATTATTTCGGATATTACCAAAGGCGACCATAGCCTTTGTGGCTTCAGTATCGATGGCCTGGGGATGCACTGGCATCATGTTGACAGGGCAGGATGGAAGCATCGTTCGCGCAAGGACCGCCGAATGGGGGCCGTTCGATCTTGAGACAAAGATCAACATTATTCCGCGAGGTTTCACGTATACCGCAGGCGAAATGCCAGATGGGCAAGACGGAGCAAACTGGACCGGCCGATTTGGAATGGTCGGTATCAGCATGTTGGATCATGGGGCTCCCGCAGATGGCATCAACGAAGCTGGGTTGACCGCCGGGCTGTTTTATCTGCCCGGATTTACTGAGTATCAGGAGTACGACCCTGACCTTTCCGACAACACGATTCCCGGCGATTTGCTAGCCAGCTATGTTCTTTCCCAATTTGAGACAGTTGAAGAGGCTGCCACCGGGTTGGCGAATGTCCGTGTTGTCGGGGTCGTAGATGAGACTCTCGGATTTCCCTTCCCATTTCATATGTTGGTTGCTGACCGGTTCGGCGGCAGGATCGTTGTCGAGTACATTGACGGTGAACTGACGATTTTCGATGCTCCGCTTGGCGTGATCACCAATTCGCCAAACTACGATTGGCACATGACGAACCTAAACAACTACGTAAACCTGTCGGCCCTTGGGCTTCCGGAAGTTGAGGCAAGTGGCGTTACTTTCGCGCCCCTTGGCGCTGGGAGTGGAATGATAGGGCTGCCAGGCGACTTCACACCCCCATCCCGGTTTGTCCGCGCAGTCGCCTTTTCCCAGACGGCGCGGGAGACGCAAGGTGGCTATGACACCGTGCGCGAGGCGTTTCGCATTCTGGATAATTTCAACATTCCGGCCGATGCAGCGGAGGGCGCTCAAGACGATGTGCAGTCGGACGACCTGCTTTACAGCGCAACTCAGATCACGACCGCTGCGGACTCCCTCAACCTCGTCTACTACTATCACACGATGTACGACAGAACGGTGCACATGGTCGATATGAAGCAGATTGACTTCGGAGCTATGGGAGACGAGATGATCGTCTTTGAAACCAGCGGTGATCGCGAACCAACGTTAGTCGATGTGACCCCAACGAATTGACGTTTTACCACGCGGGCCGTGGCGGCATCACCGCTGGCTGCGGCCCAATAAAACTTCGGAATGGAGGGTTTATCGCTCCAGCGAATTAACGGCGCTAGGCTCGAAGCCGCGTTCACCACTGTTCGCTCTAGTGACTGGAGCAGCCCTAATCGGACATTCCAAACTGAACTTTGCAAATCCCGACAAGCGGACATAGCATTAGTTCGCTGCATTTGCTCGAATCTCGGCAATTTCGCCAGTGGTTGGACTAGCATCGAGCTTTCAGCGAGACCTTCGAATTTTGCCGGTCATTCGCAAGCCATCACGAATGTTCAGTCCCATCATCGTGAGATTGGTTGCCCCAGCGATCAATTCGATCACCTGTACCGTGTAAAATGTGCTGTCGAATTCGCCAGCGGCAGCCTTGCCGGCCAGAAACCAGGCGGCTGGTACGAGGATCAGCAAACCATTCAACGCAATGATAGGCATTCGGGTTTTCTTGGCTTTCGTAAGCGCATCTTTGCGTTTCCTGCCCATTGCCATGCCCGATCCGCCAGCGATGGCCATTGCCGGGATGAGGATGAACATGCCTTTCAGGATCAATGCCTTGACGGTCGCGACTGTTTCATGGCTCGCAAAGAGCTCGCTGGTGGCTGTTGATGTCCAGAAGAGGAGGATCAT
This sequence comes from Ruegeria sp. BA2, assembly GCF_056539605.1. Lineage (NCBI taxonomy): Bacteria > Pseudomonadati > Pseudomonadota > Alphaproteobacteria > Rhodobacterales > Roseobacteraceae > Ruegeria > Ruegeria sp. BA2. The sequence goes on from NZ_JBQFVE010000003.1 coordinate 12,980, forward strand.
CACAAAGCCGATGCCGCCCGCGATGGCGTGAATCTTTGTTTTCATAGCGGTTCACTCAAATTGGCTTTTGGAAAGGATTTCGTCAGGCCGTGCAGCAATTCGGCACGGCAACCTTCTCGAACAGATGGGGGGCGGTCACAGCGCTTGAGGGATAGTGGCTGAGCTGCTGCTGAAACTCGGGGTTTGAAAACGCAGCGCGGAAGTCCGAAACAGACTCCCAGACCGCGTAGTTCAGATACATGCTGCCGTCACCAATTGCCTTATGCAGCTGAGTGCTGATGTAACCAGGCTGCTTTTTCATCCATTCGGCATCGCTCTTCCAGGCTTCGACTAAGGCGACTTGGTCAACGGGATCGACTGTGAAGAGATTGACGAGAACGACGGGTCCAGCGTCGATGCCCAATTGCCGTTCAATTGGAAACTCGGGGTCGAGGGGTTTGAAACTGACCATTTCGCTGCTCCTTGAAAGTAGCTTCATTTTGGTGTCATGTTGTCATGTTTAGGATGCATCAAACACAATGACAACACGTTGTCAAATAAAATGAGGAGCCGATATGCCTAACGAGCAAAGGACCGAAGCAGGAGAAGCCGTGACAACGCTGATACTGGATGTGTTTCGGCTGAACGGTCGATTGCAGCTTGCCGGTGATCGCCTCGTATCAGAACTTGGTCTGACAAGTGCCCGATGGCAGATCCTTGGCGCCATCGCCTATTCTGATCGACCGGAATCCGTTGCCTGGCATGCACGGACGATGGGCGTTCACCGGCAGGGCGTTCAACGGATCATCAATGAAATGAGCAAAGAAGGCATAGTGGAGTTTCAGCCGAACCCACACCACAAGCGGGCACACCTAGTTGTACTGACCCAAAAGGGGCAGGTGTTGTACGAAGCCGCAATTGCGAGGCAAATCCCATGGGTGAATGAACTCTCGGAAGGCCTGTCGCCAGATGATATTGCGACAGCGCAAAATGTTGTTGACCGTCTCAAAACACGTCTCGAAGAAGCCTCAACGTGACAAGATCAGAACCCGACCCAAAGCTAACACTCGTACAGAGTGCAGCATCGAACGTTCTGGGTTCGGAGCAGACATTCGAAGTTCACAATAAGGAGCCAACGTCTGCGTTGCGGACAAAGCAGACATTGGAAGATTGCTCTCGCGACCCACAAGTCAACTATTGTCGGAGTTCATCTTGCGATAGTCAGAGGGCGTCAGTCCCGTCACCTTCCTAAATGCGCGGCTGAAATTATTTGCGGTTTCATATCCTAGCATGGAGGAGATACTGGAGACTGTCTCGCGCGTATCTGTGAGGAGTTCCTCGGCCCTTGCTACCCTGACATCGTTGACGATTTCGCGAAAACGAACCCCTTCGGTTGCTAACTTCCGTTGTAGTGTGCGAACGCCAAGATCGAGCGAACGCGCGGTGGCATCAATCGACATTTCCTCCCGATGAAGTTGTTGCCAAACCACTTCCTCGACTTGTCCTCTAAGTGTTTGAGGTGGGCCGCCCAATCGTTCGCGAGAAATATCTCCGACGGTTGTCGAGCCGCCGGTAAGTTTTTTGGGCGTGGTTTCGGCTCGCAAAGCCGATGCATCAAAATCAACCCCAAGCCGGGAGGCGTTCCAGATTACAGGACAAGCGTAGGTGTCTTCTGCCTCGACAAATCCAGGAACCTTCGGGAAGTCCAAGAGCACGGCAGATGGCTTCCAGTCGCTTCCTAAATACGCGCGGAATATGCTCAAAAAAACCCCAACGGCCGAGAAGCCGATGTCCGGATACGCGAAATGCGAGCGAAGTCCAAAACGATAACAGTAGCGCGCGCTTGTGCCCGAAGTTTCAAGCCACGCGCGATCCGTAGACGAATGAAATGGCATGACGGCAGAAGCTCGTATTAGCGCTGCCCCCAGCGTTGGAGCAGAAAGAACGTAACTCCCCCAGGCGCCGTAGTCAGCGACAGTGAGATACGGTGACCACAACAATCCGATGTTTTGTTGTCCCGTGGATCGTGCGGCTTCGTGCACAAAGGTCGCCAAGGCATGCTCCGAGATGTAACCGCCTCTTTCCTCAATGAAGTGAACAGGAAGATCGGCAGAGTCAAAAGCACGCAACAAGCGTCTTTCCCCAGCGGCCTCAAGCACAAACTGGGGCATCGCGCCCAAGGCCTTAGCCGAAATCATCGGTGGTAGGTTCAATCCGTCAACCCGCTTGTTCGCCCGCGTGTCGTGAAATGATACGCATCGGCTGAACGGATGTGCAAGCTTTCCCTAAACAGCAGGGAGCATTGCAATATGAAAATACTTCGGCCATTACACGGCGGTTTTTCGATGCATTTTTTGGGAATGGTGCTCGGCGCAGGTATTTCTGCTTCACCAGTTTTCTCCCAGTCCTTCAACGACACGGGCGACATCCTTGCACGATCAGCCGAGGTCGAGGACATCGAGTACAAGATTATGGTGCAGCGTGCCACCCAGACGGCCATCTGGGGAATGCCTGCCGCCGGTATGATCGATTTCCTCAAGGGCATTCGCCGCGACCTCGGTGGCGACTACAATGACATCATTTATCTCAACAAGCCGTTCGACTCCAAACATGGGTTTCTTACGGCCAACGATGTTACGGCCTATGCTTGGGCTTCAATGACCTCCGAACCCGGTCCCCTTGTCATTGAAGTGCCCGCTGCCACCGACAAGGTGAACTACTTCGGTACAATCGTGAATGCTTGGGATGTTCCTATTGTGGACGTAGGTCCCGATGGTTTCGATGAAGGTGCCGGCGGCAAGTACCTCATGCTACCCCCAGGCTACGAAGGGGAAATGTCGCTGGAGGAATTAACTGAAGCGGGATACCTTCCCTTTGAAACAGATACCTACGAATATGGTTTTTCGTTCCGGCCAAAACTGACGAATGGCGGAACGGACACCGATGCGGCCGAGTACGCTCAGACGATCAAAGTGTACTACCTGTCTGAGGCTGACAATCCACCACCCAACAACTATCTCGAAGCGTCAGAAGTGCCGTACGACTCGCTTCCATACTACAACGAGACCTTCTTTCAGGACTTGAATGATTACGTTCAAAACAACCCCGTCAGACAACAAGACAAGGTCATGGTAAATTTCCTGAAGGATCTCGGGATCGAAACGGGAAAACCTTTCGAACCATCGGAAATTCAGTTGAAAGCAATGAATGAGGGTTTGTTGTTGGCGTATGCCTCTATGCAGAACTACTTTGTTACGCCCGGCAAAGCCATGATACCGCTCTGGGTCGACGATAGCGGCGAGATGAAAAGCCAGTGGCTGATATGGGACTTTGCCGAAGGTCAACCCGAGGCAGGCTTCCCGTATGAGACTGAGACAGAGGTACTTGTGGATGCGCGTGCTGGCGGCAGCTACTTCTGGATCACGTACCTGCCGAAACAACTCGGTGGCGGTACCTTTTATCTGACGGGCCTTCGCGACAGCGACGGCGACATGTACGACCACAATCAGACTTACAGACTTAACGTGCCAGCAGACACACCTGCCGACGATTTCTGGTCCGTGATTGTTTATTCGATGGAGACCAAGAGCTTCATCCGGAACGTTGATCCAGTGGGTCTGTCCGAGCGCGACACAGACTCTATGCAAGCCGATGAAGACGGTTCTTACGACATCTTTTTTGGACCGGAGGCACCGGAAGGCAAGGAAAGCAACTGGATACCAACCACAGAGCCGTACTTCCTTTTGTTCCGTCTATATGGGCCGCAAGACGGATGGTTGGAAAGTGGCTGGATGCTGGGCGATCTAGAAAAAGTAAACTGATCAAAACAAACAAAAATTCCCAATGGAGTGAACAATGAAAACAAAGTCGTTAGCCGTGCTGACCGCCCTGGTACTCGCATCGCAATCTCCAGCCCAAGAGTACAAGGCTGAAGTTCCGGATAGCATAATCGTACCGGATCAGGTGGAGACACGATTTGGAACGTTGGAATATTTTGACGGCTTGCCGACGCCGGATACAGCTAAGCTGTCGTATAACGCATTAAATTTCATGCGTGGCATGCAGGTATTCATGGATGGAATGCCTGCAGCCTCAACATATGCAATGTGTCACGGGCTCGAAGAGGGCGCTGGCGTTGATCCGATGAAGATCGGGATCTTTGAAGACCTGTATAACGCCCGTTCGCTTCTTCTCACGCCGAACACCACGACAATCTACATTCTTAACTGTACGGACCTGTCCGAAGGGCCAGTGGTTTACGACGTGCCGCCGGGCATGCTGGGGTTCGTGAACGATGCCTATATGCGTTATGTCACTGACATCGGGAACGCTGGGCCTGACGCTGGCGAGGGTGGGAAGTTCTTGATCGTTCCGCCCGACTATGAAGGTGAGTTGCCGGACGACGGTTACTATATTGTGAAGCCGCCAAGCTATCGGAACTGGTTTCTGTTGCGTGCGTTTTATGGGGAAGACGGCGTTGGAGCCGCAGTGGATCGTGTGAAGGAAACTCTTCGTGTTTACCGGTGGGAAGACCGCGACGCGCCGCCCGATCAGGAATTTGTGAACCTGACTGATCTTCAGTTCAACACGATACACGCCAATGACTTTTCCTTCTTTGAAGAGATGAAGGCCGTTGTAGACAACGAAGCGGAAGGAGCACTTCCCGATGAATTGATGGGAGCAATGTTCTCGCTGGGTATCCGAAAAGGTGAACCATTTGAACCCGATGACGAACTGAGGCTGCTGCTCACAGAGGCAGTCGCATTGGGCACGGCGGCGGCTAAGTCGTTGAATTTTGCTCCTCGCTCGCGTGCGCCATTCTACTATGACGAAGGGTATTGGAAGACGGCGTTCGTCGGTGGCAATCATGAGTTCCAGGCGGGGGACGTGAAAATCCTCGATGCGCGGACCCTGTTCCACTACTACGCGACTGGCATTACGCCTGCCATGGTTGCACAAAAGGTTGGTGTCGGGTCGCAATATGCGCTGGCAAACCGGGACAGTGACGGGAACTACTTCGATGGGAGCAACACCTATTCCGTCACCATCCCGCCAAATCCGCCCGCGCAGGATTACTGGTCTTTCGTCGTTTACGACACCCAAACCCGTTCACTGCTCGAAACTGATCAGAAACTCGCAGGGGTCGACAGCAACCAAGCTACATTGGAAGCGAATGAAGACGGAAGTTACACTGTCTGGTTCGCGCCTGAAGCGCCTGAAGGCAAAGAGGGCAACTGGATACAGACGATGCCGGGCAAATCTTGGTCGACCGTACTGCGATTGTATGGCCCTCTCGAGCCTTGGTTCGACGGATCGTGGCGCCCGGGCGAGATCGAACTTATGGAGTGATAGACTGTCAATTTAGCGCCCTAACAGTTCGCTATCGAGAACGAGATGTCGTGCCATGTGAGTGCGCATCCCGAACAACGCGACAACAACCAGGGGAGGGCGGCAACTACCTCGTAGTGCCGCCCTTCTGTTTGTCTGCTATCGCGCTAAATTGTAGCGTGTCATCGACATTGTGGTTGCATCGATCATGCTCATGAATCGTTCAGCAGCGGGTGCTGATGCAAAGCTATCCATGGACGCTTGGGCGTCTTCGGCACTTTCCCAGTTAACTACCACTGCCCATTTGCCATCTGTGAATGCAGCTTGGCGCGAGACAAAGCCTGGTTGTTTGCTGACATGCTCATCTTCGATGACTTTATCAACAGGTTCGAACTCTTGCGGTGTAACGCCTTCAGCAAGGTCCATCGTCACAATTTCAATGACGCCGACGTCTTGTGCCATTGCGTTACCTCCTACGAGCATTATCAGGGTGATCAAGAACGCTTTCATGATGGCACCCGATCAAAACTTTCCATTGTCGTGGGCCATCTCGGACGGGATGTCCGCGATTACGTCCCAATGCTCAACGATCTTGCCGTCTTCGACGCGGAACAGGTCATAGAAGGCAGTCGGCTTGTCGGCAAACGTGCCCTCGGAGGCGGTGAAGACAAAGTTGCCCTCGGCCACAACAATGTGGACGTCCGTGTAGATCATCTGGATGCCTTGCTCGGCCATGCCTGCAAGAGCCGCACCCAAACCGTCCAGACCGTCAGCAATGTTGCTGTTGTGCTGTATGTAGGTCTCCGTCGACAGAAATTCGGTTATCCGGTCAACGTCGCCATCCTTCAGGATGGTGTGCACAAAGTCTGTGACCAGCGCCTTGTTCTCAGCGGTCTTATCCAGATCGGTTATCTCAGTTGGACCATCGGTCTGAGTATGACCCGACGGGTTCGGCGGTGTGATTGGTGTCAGGTTGTCCCAGTGTTCTGCAACCTTTCCGTCCTCGACGCGGAAGACATCAAAGCCAACCAAGGTGTCTGCACCAAACGCCTGGGCGTTGTTGTAGGTGGTATGCAGGACGACGATATCGCCCTCCGTGATGACCCGGTGGATGTCCACCTCGATCCCGCTTTCCTTAAGACCGGGGATAAACCCCAGGATTGGAGCGGCACCTGTGGGTACAGCAGGGTTGTGCTGAATGTAGTCATTTGCCAGCAGTTGTTCGGCTGCGGTTGCGTCGAAGTTGACGAAAATGGCGGCTACAGCCTCCAATACGAGCTCTTTAGGTGTCATTGTTGTTGTCCTCTCTTGGTTTGATTTGACGATATTCACGCGGCGCAGGCTTGCGCCGAGTTGATCGTGAATTCAGTGCCCCACGGGTCGACCTTGCGGCCGGGCGTGAGAGTTTTGGGGTCTGCCAACAGCTCAACACTTGTGAGACCAGTGGCCCCAGCAGAGCGCGAGCCTGCTCCCTTGGATTGCCAAGCGTTTGTAGCTAGGTGGTGATGGTAGCCACCGGACCCGAACCAGCGGGCTGAGGGCAGCTCAAAGGTCTGAACCATACTCAGTTCGTCAGTAACGAATTTCGCTGCTTTGCTGACATCACCGACACGTAAATGAACGTGTCCGATGACTGTGCCTTGTGGTGCGCCTTGCCACTGTGTGGCATCTTCTGTGAGTGATTTCAGATCGAGCGGGTGCGTTGTCATGTGGACGGTATCGCCCTCGCGTTTCCACATTTTGCGAGGCAGGTCACGATAGATTTCGATGCCGTTTCCTTCGGGATCGTTCAGATAAAGCGCCTCGCTGACACCGTGGTGGGATGCCCCGTCCAGGCGAACACCGCGCTCATCCGCGTAGATCAGCCATGCGCCGAGGTCTTGTTTGGAAGGCAACAGAAATGCCGTGTGAAACAGCCCCGCCTCTTTAGGAAAGGGTTTGGCGTTTCGGTCCTGGCGCAGCTCGATCAGCGTTCCAGCCTCGGTGCCGAGGTAGGCGCTTTCACCGTCGCGTTCGATCAGGCCGAGGCCAATCACGTCTTCATAGAAGGTGGCGGTCTTATCCAGATCGCGCACCGTCAGGGCGACCTGACCTATTGAGATGGGGGCGTCTGACGCTGCCATGTTCTTTTCTCCTGCGATTAAGCTTGAGAGGAACTTAGCGATGGTCTTTTCTCCATGAAATGGCGATAAGAGCGAGTGTGTATCGCGCAAATGGAGACAATTCTATGGACCGGATCGACGGGATGCAGAGCTTCGTGGCTGTTGTGGAATCCGGTTCTTTTGCCGCCGCCGGACAACGGCTTGGCATTTCAAACAAGCTGGTCAGCAAGCGTGTCGCACAGCTCGAAAACATGGTTGGGCTGAATCTTCTCCATCGCACCACCAGGTCTATGTCGCTGACCCACGAGGGGGAGCGATATCTGGAAGGAGCGCGACGAGTGCTGGCTGAGATGGAGCAGTTGGAGACTGAGTTTGACGCTTCAGAGGGCTTGAAGGGCATCGTTCGTGTGGCCGCGCCCCTTACCTATGGCGACACGGCGGTGGCTAAAGCAGCAAGCCGCTTCGTAGAGCAACACCCGAACGTCACGGTCGAATTGGACTTGTCGGATCATTATGCCGATCTGGCCAAGGGCGGTTTCGATATCGCAATACGGATCGGCGCGCTCAGTGACTCCAGTTTGGTCGTTCGCAAGCTTGGTGAAACGCATATGAAAGTCGTCGCGACCCCTTCCTACCTTGAAGAACATGGCGCACCTTCACATCCTGCGGAACTCTCGGACCACATTTGCATTCGAGATGCGAACAACCCGGATCCAAACCGCTGGCCCTTCCAGATCGAAGGGCAAACCGTGCAGGTGCCTGTCTCTGGCCCATTTCTCGCAAACAGTCCTCCCGCCTGCCTCGTTCCGACGCGCGCAGGGAGCGGCATCTTCATATGCCCAGATGTGTTTTTGGGGGACGACCTTGAAACCGGACGTCTTGTGCAACTCTTTCCGGAGTTCCATTCCCGCACTTTGCCGATCCAAAGCGTGCAGTTGCCTTCGGCCTTTCGAAAGCCGCGTGTTAAGTCCTTTGTCGAGTTTATGCGTGAAGAGATTCGAGCGTAGGAAGTCCAAAGCAGTCACTCGCGCTATGCGCAGCATTTGGTAGGTATGGGCTCGGAGCGGTCGTTCGCTACGCGGTGCATCAATGGCCGCTTTTGGTGTAACATATTTACGCACGGTCTTGCTAAGACTGTGCACTCGATTGGCTGAGATTCGGGCGCTCAAACGTTTCAGTTTCTGTAATAGTAAATAAACGGTTTTTTCTTAGTCCAAACTTCTTTGACAGTACGAATGGTTATCCCCCAGCCGTGCGCATTGCAGACTTCAGAGATGACTTCGGCAGCGGTAGGCCGTCGCCCTGAGTTCTCAAGCACCTCGTCATTGGGATATTCATGCAGGCCGAAGGAACTCGTCAATTTTTGCATCAAGTGGAACAGAAATAGGTCTCGCCCCCAATTAGATCCTTTTGGTTTACCACTGCTTGGCCGTTTTGGTTCCCTAACAGCGCCTTCAAGAACACTTATCGCAAAACTGGATAGGGTAGGCGGTGGCGAAAGCCCATTTCGAAGGTAGGTCGCGGCAAGAAAACTTGCGGCGCGAAATGCTGCCCAATCCCCATTGCCTGCGGCAGCTACAAAATTCTCGAATGCTATATTTTCAACGATCTTAGGAACAACGGTTGTATCCGGCTGCACAACAAACGCAACACCGGCGTCAAGTAGAGCCCGCTCACCTTCTGGCCCGAGTTCAATAACTGGTTTGTTCTTCGGGTGTTTTTCTAGGTGAGTTTTCACCGCGTCATTTGTGAACTCAATTGCTGAAGCTATGTCGCACTTCATGCTCGCACCATCTCCACAACTTCGCCCGATGCACCATTTGCGTACCGTGACCATGCCTCCATCAATGTACGCCGACGATCAAACAAGTCGGATCGCGCATAGGCTCTTTCGACCTTGTTTCCGAAGGAATGTGCCAGTGCAGCCTCGGAAACTTCGCGGTCAGCATGAGCGCTTTCGCTGCACCAGTCCCGGAAAGTGGAGCGAAACCCATGTGTGGTGATGGCATCGTATTTCATTCTCTTCATCAGTGCTTTGAACACTGGGTCTGACATCTGCTTTGCATCGCCATTTTTGGCTCTGGCTGGGCTTGGGAATACAAATTCGGCATCCAAACCTTTAACCTGTTCAAGCACGGCAAGCGCCTCCCTTGTCAGCGGCACACGGTGTTCCTTTCCCGCCTTCATCCGCTCTGCCGGGATCGTCCAAACATCATCAGAGATTTCTGCCCATCGCGCTCCCCGCGCCTCTCCCGAACGTGCAGCAGTAAGAATAATAAACTGAAGCGCAAACGCCGATGTTCCCTCACGATCCGACAAATCAGACATGAATTTGGGTAAGTCCTGCCATGGCAATGCAGGCATGTGTACTGCGATGTTCTTAACTGCTGGAAGCGCTTTCTTCAGGCCGTTCACTGGGTTTTCGTGGGGATAGTGCCCAGCACCCTTTGCCCAGTCGAAGATATTTGCCAGCCTCTGCTTTACCCTGTTTGCGGTTTCATGCTTTTCGACCCAAATTGGCTGAAGTACCGCCATCAAATCAGATGTCCCGACAGTTTCAATTGGGCGGTTTCCAAATCTTGGGAAGGCATACCGTTCGATTGCCGACAACCAAATTTCAGCGTGCCGCTTGCTGCGCCAAGTGGGCAGGAGATTTGCATGTGTGCGCTGGGCAGCTTCTCGGAACGTGAGAGTTTCACGCTTCCTGATCGTGTCCGGATCGCCGCCGGAGCGGGCTACTTTTCTGAGTTCTCTCGCCAGTTCTCTCGCTTCTGCCAAACCGACCAGAGAAGCGGAGCCAAGCCCCAAATCTCTTCGCTTCCCATGCACGACGGTTCTCAGTATCCAAGATTTTCCCCCGGCTTTGCCGATGCGCAAATACAGCCCTTCGCCATCGCCATACATTCCCGGCTCGTTGAGGCTTTGAACTTTCCGTGCTGTCAGAGAAGGCATCGCGTTTTTATCCCATCATTTGTCCCATCAAAATGACTAGTACCATTTGGGATTGAATGAAAGGGAATGAGAAGGAAACGGTGATATTATTGTTTATTAACAATATCAAATGAGATCACATGGATTGCAACGATAAGTCAGTTTGGCAGTCTCCTCCGCTACCAAATCATCTCAGGCAAATCTTTGGGATAATACGGCACCGTGCGACCAGCTGGTGCTTGCTATGTTACTCCGCATGCCGATGGATCAAGCACAGCAGTCCTTCGAATATGGAGCTGGTCTGTGCCCCATGGGCCCACTTTAGAGAAAAATCACATAAACCGAACGTTCGGTCGAAAATATAGTTGAATATGAGCACATATCGGGCCACTCTATGGATGCCTGAACATCAGGAAATTCTGAAACCGCGACCAGCTATACAATTCGTTGAGGGAGTCACGAGCACATGTCCCAGGTTATCGGGTTTGAAAGAGTGGGTGATATTGTTGTGTTGTCGGCGCAAAACCCACCCGTTAACGCACTTGGCGTGGATGTGCGTCGTGGGTTGTTGTCGGGGATCGAACGCGCCGAGGCAGAGGGCGCGCGCGCTGTTTTGATATATGGCGAGGGCCGGACGTATTTTGCCGGCGCAGATATTCGCGAGTTTGGTAAGCCACCGCAGGACCCTTGGTTACCTGCCCTTTGTGATCGCATCGAAGCGTCCCCGTTGTTGGTTGTTTCGGCTTTGCATGGCACGGCCCTTGGAGGAGGGCTAGAGGTTGCGCTTTCTTGTCACTACCGCATTGCCGTACCTTCAGCGAAGGTGGGATTGCCCGAGGTCAATCTGGGTATCATTCCTGGAGCAGGGGGAACTCAGCGTTTGCCGCGTGTCGCAGAGGTTGAGGCTGCTTTGAGCATGATAACGACAGGACGGCATGTTCAGGCACCGGAGGCGCTGGAATTGGGGGTCTTAGACAAGGTTCAGGAAGGTGATCCGCGGGAAATTGGTTTGGCGTATACAACGGATTTACTCAACGCTGGTGCTCCTCGCCGACCGGTTTGTGATATGCCCCGACCCAGACCAATTGATTTTGACGCCGCTTATGACGCAGTACTGAAGAAGGGGCGAGGTCAGCTTTCTCCTGCGATAGCCGTGCGTGCGATTCAGGCCAGTTGTGAAGCCGAAGATTTTGCCGCTGGACAGCGACGTGAACGGGAATTGTTCATGGAGCTAATGGAGTCGGATCAGCGCAAAGGGTTGATCCACGCCTTTTTTGCAGAGCGTGCTGTTTCTAAGCTGCCAGAGCTACAGGGCGTAGAGCCACGATCTCTCGACCAGATCGGTGTTATCGGCGGAGGCACGATGGGTGCAGGGATCGCGACGTCTGCTTTGCTGTCGAAATTACCCGTGGTCCTGCTAGAGATGTCGCGCGAAGCTGCTCAAGCGGCGAAAGACCGGATCGAAGCCAATCTGACTGGTGCCGTCAAACGCGGCAAACTGAGCCCGCAAGAATATGCGGAGATACTGCAGCACCGGCTGACCTTGGCCACCGAATACGACGCACTGAGCGGGGCTGATCTGGTGATCGAAGCAGTCTTCGAGGACATGGACGTCAAAAAGCAAGTATTTGCGCAGCTTGACGCGGTCTGCAAAGGCGGGGCCATCTTGGCGACCAATACCTCGTATTTGGACATCAATGAAATTGCGGCATCTATTGACAGATCGGGTGATGTGATTGGTCTGCATTTCTTTTCGCCTGCTCACGTGATGAAACTGCTCGAGATCGTTGTGGCGGACCGCACGGTGCCAGAGGTCGTGGCGACTGGGTTTGCGTTGGGCAAGCGATTGGGAAAAGTGTCGGTCCGGGCTGGCGTTTGTGATGGCTTCATCGGAAACCGCATCTTAAGCAGCTATCGGACCTGTGCGGATCATATGGTGTTGGACGGTGCGAGCCCATTTCAGATCGATGCCGCACTGACCAGATTTGGATTTGCGATGGGAACCTATGCAGTCTCTGATCTGGCCGGATTGGACATCGGTTGGGCCGCGCGCAAGCGCAAGCGGGAGGCGGGACAGGATCCCCGAGTACGTGACAGCTTCTATGCGGATAAGCTGTGTGAGGCCGGGCACTTTGGTCAGAAGACGGGCAAGGGCTACTACGTTTACGAAAAGGGCAAACGCGGTGGCGAGCCAAACCCCGAAGTATTGGGTCTGATCGAGGCAGAGCGTGCTGCGCAGAATATATCTCCTCGGGAGTTTACAGACGCCGAAATTGTGCGCCGGTATATGGTTGCGATGGTGAATGAGGCGGCGAAAGTGGTTGGCGACGGCATCGCGCGCAGACCGCTGGATGTAGATGTCACTTTGCTCTACGGCTACGGCTTTCCGCGCTATTGGGGCGGGCCTTTGAAATGGGCTGATTTGCAGGGTTTGTCGAACGTGTTGGATGATATCTATAAGTGGTCCGGGGAAGACGCTTATTACTGGCAACCTGCGCCTTTGCTGGAACAGTTGGTCTCTGAAAGCCGCTGCTTTGATGATTTAAACAAAGCAAACTGACCGCGTAGGGTGAATGCTCCCGCGCCCGCGCAACATTTGCTTCGCAAATATTGCTAGCCACCTTGGGCCCGGCATCGCGCGTTGCGCGATGCCGGGCCCAACAGGAAGAGATGTTTCGTCAGAAACATCGATGACTGGCGGGAGGGCCAGCGCTTAGTTTAGCGAGCTGTCAGCAGCGGTACGGACGGCCCGAATGTTTTCACCATAGACTTCGGGGTTTGAAACTGATCCACCCTTGAACACTGCCGATCCGGCGACCAGCACATCTGCGCCCGCTGCTGCCACCAGTGGCGCGGTTTTGGGGTCGACGCCGCCGTCGATCTCAATATGCACCGGGCGGTCTCCGATCATCTGGCGCAAGCGCTGAATCTTGGAGGTCATGTCGATGAATTTCTGCCCGCCAAATCCGGGATTGACGGTCATGACACATACCAGATCGGTCAGATCCAGCAGATGCTCGACCGCTTCGGCTGGTGTGCCCGGGTTCAGTGCAATGCCGGCTTTCATTCCTGCCGCGCGAATGGCTTGCAGTGTGCGGTGTGCGTGTGGCCCAGCCTCGACATGTGCGGTTAAGATGTCCGCACCTGCATCGGCATAGGCTTGGATATATGGATCGACGGGGGAGATCATCAGATGCACATCCATGACCGTCTTCACATGCGGACGGAACGCTTTGACCGCAGTGGGACCAAAGGTGAGATTAGGCACAAAGTGCCCGTCCATTACGTCCACATGAACCCAATCTGCGCCTTGTGCTTCGATAGCCTGAATTTCTTGCCCGAAATTGGCAAAATCGGCGGACAGGATCGAAGGAGCGATCTTGATGGAACGGTCAAAGCTCATGATAGGCCTCATGTAGATGTGCGGTTGCGATGGCGTATATCCGCGACGTGGTAGAATTCAAACCCTGTTCAGACTCGATAGAACAGATACCGATCTGGCGCGATCGTCTCAGGGCCTTGTACCTGAGCGAAACCCACTAAAGGCTGTCCTGAAATCAGGAAGCCTCCGGGCCGCATGACCTTTTCGATCAGCGGGCTGAGGCGCGAGGCCTCGGCGACGTCTTCCGCTTTGATCCCGCGGCCGAAGTCATAATGCGCCAGCGCGATTGTTCGCCCAGCTTCTGCCAGTTTCTGCAGCATTGGCTCGGCCTCGCCCTGCAAGAAATCTTCTGCAGGCGGGGTGCTGTCAGGGTGACATTGTAAGACGCGGTCCATCACCCAAATACGGCGCGCGGGCAGGATTTCACGCAAATGGTCGTAGGTACGTCCATTACCCAGCCCCAGATCCAGAACGTCTCCGTCCATCCCATCGATTTGCGCTGCAGCCCAGTTCAGCCCATCGCGTTGCGCTGTCAGGCGGCGCAGCATGGAATCCAATCGGCTCATTCGGGCTCTCCTTGCGAGTTCAGTTGCGCGGCGCAGTCCAGGGAACACCCGGTCCATCAAGCAACCTGCGCAACAGATTCTGTGTAAATGTCCAGATGTCCTGATCATGGACCAAGTGATGCGTCAACACCCCAAATGCTTCGGCATTGTCAGCCCGTCCTGCGCGCCGGTTCTGCAGCAACTCAACCGTTTGCGTGATCAGTTGCTGAGGTTCAATCAAACCGCGTGTTCCGTGCCAATCGATGGGATCGAGATGCGAGTTTACCTGCTCAAGTCCGGGTGCGGCTTGTGGCTTTTTTCGGGGTGTTGCGGTGGACAGAACCTTATAGCCGAGCCCGCAAAGGTGAGCCGTAGCATCCGGGTCAATCCGGTTCCACGGGGGTACAAACATCGGGCGGAGTTGATCGCCGAACAGGGCTTGCAGGCGGGATAGCCCGTTCTCTGCATCTGAAACGACAGAAGTAAGAGGCCGGTGCAGCCGAAACTCGGCCTTCTTCTCGCCATCGGGTGCATGATTCAAATGGGCCCAGCCATGAACAACTGGGATCAGGTTGGGGTGATCTGCAACATAATCCGCCAACGCCTTCTCTGCGTCGCGTGGGATCACCGCCAGATGGACGGGAAGCCCAAGTTCAGCGGACATATCAGCGAGGATTTCAAGCTGCGGAGTAACCGTGATCGCGTCGTCATCGCGCCACCATATTGGCAGCGTCAGCCCTTGATCATGCCAACGCTGCAATTCGATATGCAATGGGTGCCAATCAGGTTTCATCGGCTGTTCTCATACAAGCCCGTTGCGATCTCAACTGAGCGGTGTGCGCCATCAAAACCCTCTCGCAAAGCGGGGCGGATGGCTGCCGCTAAGGCGCGGTCCAAAGCCTCGCTCAACGAGGCGCCGGATAATTTGGAACTGTTCAGCACTTCAATTCCATCTAGTTGCGAAAGCGAGTGCGCGCGCAACCCCTGCTCAACCTCATTTCCATCATCAAACGGGATCAGCACGGTCGGGGTTCCGCTTTGCAGAAGGTCCATCGCCGTATTGTATCCGCACATGCTGACCGATGCTGCGGCAAGGGGCAACATCTGGCGAAAATCCGGGCGAACCGTTTCAAGAATGACCGAAGTGCCTTCAGCAATTCGCGAAAGCTCGGTAATTCGTGCTTTGGCGTCCTGCCCGCCCACCAACAGGCGCCAGCGCCTGTTGGGCATCTTTCGGGCGGCCTCGATGGCGGCCTGAAAGATCGGCTGGCCGACAGACCCGCCGCCTGCACTCACCAGTATTTCACCCTGTCCGATCCCGTCCGGGTGGCTGGATGGCGCGGTTGGGGCGACAAAGCCGGTGTAATGCAACCGTGATGCCAATTGCGATGAGACAGGCCAGCTGACGTCGAGCGATGTTATTTTCGGATCGGAATGAACCAAGACGCCGTCGAAATACTCGGCGATGACCTCGTCGGTTTGGACTGCTTTTGACGGCTTTGAAGGAGGCGCAAGAATGTCTCTGATCGAGCTCACAATAACAGGCGCGTGCGGTAGCGCCCGGGCTGTCTTTAACGCGGCGAGGAACTCTGCGGTAAGCGAGCGACGCCCAAACGGGTAAAGCTCGGTGATCAGAATCTGCGGCTCAAAGCTGCGTATCGCCTGGACCAGCCCGGTTGTGCGTGCATCGAAATAGCCGGTGTCAGCAACCTGGCCATTTTGATCAAGCAGGCGCGTAAAGTTTGTCCCATCTGATCGCAGCGGCGGTAGACCCAGCAATGACAGCCCGCGCGTGTCTAATTGAGGCGCAGGCATGCCGCCCGAAACAACCAGAACCTCATGTTTCTTGTTTGCGAATGCACGCCCCAAGGTGAGCGCGCGGCTTAGATGGCCGGTGCCTAACAAATGGGTCACGATGATCATTACCTTCATGATCAGATCTCTCGTGAAAGCAGACGGACAGGTTCAGGTTCTGGCCGCATTTTATCCAAGTCTACGACAAACAGCCGGTTGCGTTTGATCTTGAACGGGGCGGGGCCTGAAAAGTTCCAGCCCCAAGCCTTGGCCAGTATAACCCTCATGATGCCAATGTGGCAGACAGCCAGAATGTCGCCTTCCAGCTCTGACAGCCAAGGCGCGATCCGCGCCCAAAGCTCAGCCGGGCTTTCACCGTTTGGTGGGCGATACTCCCAGCCCCAATCCTCGATATGACGATAGCCGCTGTCGGGGATTTCGATCAGATCAACACCACGTTGCCCTTCCCAATCGCCCCAGTTCATCTCGGTCAGTGCAGGGGATGTTTTGGGCGCTTTGCCCGACACCAACTGTGCGGTCTCAGAAGCGCGGCTCAGTGGGCTGGACCAGATCGAGGCCACGTCCCACGGCGGCGGCAGGCAAAAGCCTGCAAGTTCCGTGCGGGCATCGGCGTCCAGGGGAATGTCGCTACGTCCTTGAATGCGACCCGCGCGATTCCAATCTGTGTGTCCATGGCGCAAAAGGGCGAGGCGGGTCATGAGCTTTTCTCCAACAAAGGCCGCACCGCCGTCCAGAACCTTTCAGTGGCTGATGGCATGAGATGGCGCTGGGCGACATAGGCGCGGGCGCGATTGCCCTCAGACTGGCGCAGGTCAGGATCGCCCAAATATGTCTGAATGCGTGCGGCCAACCCTCTGGCTCCTGATCCGACGTTGGGGTGATCGGAAGGCATCAACACATCCCGAACGCCCGGGCGATCTTGTGCGACAACCGGCACTCCGCAGGCCTGAGCTTCTAGATAGACCATGCCATAGGCTTCGTTGACTCCGGGCCATACGAATATGGATGCTTGGTGGTATTGGGCTTGCAGCGCATCCCGATCAAGCTGACCCAGAAACCGAACACGCGCTCCGAACCGTGCCATCAGCGCCTCAACCTCGGATCGGGCAGGGCCGTCGCCAACGATATCCAGCGCCCAATCGGCGGTCAGGTAATCCAGCGTATCAGCCAAAATGGTATAGGAGGCCAGCTTATCCCCCGGTCGCATCATACCAACCGTTAGCATCGGACCATCACGGGTCGACGCAGGGGGCACATCCGTGATGGGCAAAAACGGAGGCAACTCGATCAGCGCCTGAGTCCCAAACCGTTCCCGCTCTAACGTGATCAGATCGTTGGCGGTGTGGTAGAAGATTACCTGAGCAGCGTCGCAAGCGTCATGTGCGGCTTGGGCGAAATCAGCCCATGGACCGTTCAGTCGACTGGTTGCTCGAGTGCTTTCCAGCTGCACATAAGGTATCCCCCTGGCGCGGCTCACCACTGGGCCAAGCAGATCAGGAGCCTTGTAGTAGTTGTGATAAGTCACCCACAGGTTTGTGTCTGACGGCAGGTCTGCGATCAACCGCGCCGCTTCGGCCTTCGCATGGCTGCACAACTCGTTCTGAAGCGCTGGGTCACCTGTTTTGTCGTAAATCCGCAACTGAGAGGCGAGCTCAATCACGTCTCCCTCCGCCCCTAGCGCTTGCATCAGGTTGCGGGCCATTTCGCGATCACCCGAAGGCTTGGAACTATCGGGGGATTTCATCGGCGCGTAGAAGGCCACCCGCGCCATCAGGGGCCGTCCGCGCACAAGATGTCTAGCCGTTCGGACAGGCGGTGTATGCCGGGGTCCATGCGGAAATCGGCGATCAAGCGGTCATAGGCGGCCTCTGCCATCCTTGCTGTCTTGGTCGGATTCTGGGCGAGACTTTCAATAGCGGCGGCCAGCGCGGCCGGGTCATCGGAAGACAACAGGCCATGTGTGCCGGATTCGATGAACTCTGGGATTGCCGACACGGGTGTCGACAGGATCGGAAGGCGTTGGGACGCTGCTTCCATCAACACATTGGGCAGGCCGTCCCGGTCGCCATCTTCGGCAATCCGGCTGGGCAGGGCAAACAGATCGGCGCGCCGCATCTCGGAAATGACTTCGGGTTGATTGCAAGCCCCCATCCAAGTGATCCGATCAGACAGACCTGCGACCTCAGCTTGCGCGCTCAGCTTTTTGCTAAGGTTTCCACCGCCGATATGGGTCCAGTGCCAATTCAGTGATTTGGGAAGCAGCGCGAAAGCGTGAAGAAGGCGGTCAAAGCCTTTCTTTTCAACCAATCGTCCAACCGACAGCATGTGAAACGGTGCATTCGCGGCACGTATGCCCCGCTGGGGAGGTGCCGGAAAACGCGACAGATCCAGCCCGTGATAAATCAGTTCAACCCGCTCCGGATCGTCGGCCATATCGCGTAAATGCGCGGCGCCAATGGCGGTGCAGGTGGCTCCGAAGGTGGCACCGTAAGTGGCTAGATGCAGTTTCTCCCGTTTTTCCCAGTCTGGCGAGGTCCAGATATCCTTGGCATGCGCGGAAAAGCTCCAAGGCAGGCCGCGCATGATCGACGCGTAACGGGCAACTGAAGACGGGGTGTGCATGAAATGCGCATACAGCCCTCGCGTTTGATTGGGCAGTTCCGCAGCCAATACGCAAGCCTGACCAAACCGGCGAATTCGGTTATGGGTTAGGTCTCGGCGAAGATCTTGTCGCCAGACCTGATAGGCTTGGGCGTATCCGGGCAGGCGAGAAGCGATCTCACGCGCGGCCGCCAACCGCGCAGGCTCGTCATACAGATATTCCGGCAGGTAATGCACCCGTCCCTCAAAGCGGTCGTGCAGAGGGTGGCGCTTGGTATCGGTCGGGTGGCGCAGCGACCAGATATCAAAGCTATGCCCTGCCTCTTGCAGGGCCACCAGTTCCTGGGCGATGAACGTCTCGGACAGGCGCGGCCAGCCTTTGACCAGCACCGCCAGCTTGGGGGCTGTGGTCGTCATCCGGTGGCGCGCTCTTGTTCCGCGCCCAGCAACGCGTTGATGCGATGGGTGACGTAACTTAATCCGTCCAACAGCCCGGCACGAATGGCTTGCGAGGGCAGCGGCTGATGTGGAAGATTGCGGATCGCTTGGATCATAGCATCTGCCGTTAGGCCATCGCGGTTTTCATCCAGCATGCGCACCAGCCCCAAATCCTCGGCGCGAGAGGCCCGAATCCATTGCTCAAGCCGAGGGGTCGTGCGCGGTACGATGACGGCGCGCTTGTCGAAAGACAGCACCTCGCAGAACGTATTGTAGCCGCCCATGCAAACCACGCCGGCGGCCCCGGCGAACAGCGTTTCGATCTGGGATTCAAAGCCAACCGCGGTCACCCGGCCATCCAGGGCGGCAACGCGGGTTTCGAAATCTTCACGCAGCTCGCCCGACAGGAACGGCCCATAAACCAGCACTGCGCGAGGCGACAGGTCCGGGTCCTTTTCGTAGGCCGACAGAACAAGATTGACCATCGCTTTGCCATCGCCACCGCCGCCAGGCGTGATCAGGATATAGGGCTGCTCAGGGGGTTCGCCGACAGGTCCCAGATCGCGCCGCAGATACCCTGTCCAGTGGAAGCGCTGTTGCGTTGCTCGGTTGAGTGGAAGGCCTTGTGTTGGATCGTAAACCGAGCGTAGGCCGTAGACCCAGATCTCATCATAGAACCGCTCGGTTGCCGATATAGCATCTTTGCGATCCCATTCGGCGGCCAACACTTCGGGTTCATCCAAGACGTCACGCAGGCCCAAAACCATTTTGGCTGTGCCCGAATTTTCCAGATACTCCAGTGTCGGCAGCAACTCACCGCGAAAACCGGTCGGTTCCTTGTCAACGATCAGGACATCCGGTTGGAACTGTTCAACCGAGGTTTGGATCAGGCTTGCGCGCAGCTCGGTCACGTCATCGATACCCATCCCGATGGTCTGAGAAGCATATGATCCATCGGCACGTTTGGTGACGCCGGGCAAGCGGACGTGGTCAACCCGCCGCGGAAACGTAAATCGCCCGGCGACAGGCGAACCGGTAAGGATGAGAGCCGAGGCCGCTGGATCGGCTTGCGTAATCGCGGCGGCCAGAGCACGAGAGCGGCGCAAATGACCGAGACCGAACGTATCGTGACTGTATAGCAGGATGCGCGGGGCGCGGATGTGATTTTCGTTTTTACTACCTAGGCTCATACCTTCGCCTGTTTCGGTTCTGGTGCTACTCCGCGCGTCTGCACCTGATTATCGTATTTTAACGGCCCTCGCTTGCCAAAGGCACATATTTTGCTGCCCAAATGCGCCAAACATTGCGAATTGGCAACAGCATATTCGACCCCAAGTAGCCGACGCTCAATGTCACACCCAGTACGACAGCTATGGGGGCACATGATAGGTTGGATGTTGGGCGTCTTAGGCGGTCATATTCAATTTTTGTTGGCTTGGAAACACCTTATCCCATTCATTGCGCTGGGAACACGTGCTCTCACGATGTTGATAAGGGATGTGCGGAAGATTTGAACAGCCCCCCGAGGTTCTATAGGGTTGGCCACAATTGCGAATTGGATGCGACACACGATGAAAATGAATGTTCTGGCCGGGCTGTTTCTGGTGTTTTGGGCGGCAACGCTGGCCTTTGTTAACGAGGCGGCTGCGCAGACCTCGCTTATTCCGGGATACCCAACCGGATCAAGCAACGAAGAGAGCACGGAGGCTTCGGATAGCGATCTGGCAGCCGCCATTCGTTCAGCGACCGAAGCGGGTGCAAGCGTTATCGTCATCGACAGCGCCGGTCAGGTGGTTTCGGCGGCAGGCGATAGCGACAGTGCAACCGCTGACGCCAGTAATGCCGATCCAATGGCTGCGGGCTCTCAGCTTATGAGAGCGCAGGAGCGGTTTTCGAAATTTCGTGATTCCGTCCGTTCGCGGATGGAGGCGCTGCCATACTCGGTATTCGAGGTGCAATACATCCTCAGGCAAACAAGCCCAGATGGGCGCATCCAAACTTATATCGAAGTCTTGGTTTTGAACATTCTGTTCCTGTTGTTTGGCCGTTGGTTATCAACCGAAATCTACGGTAAGCGCATCGCAAAACGCTGGGTTGTCGCACGCATCAAGGAAAACCCTGTAGGTTATCGCGAAAAGATGCCGTTCCTGGTTTATCGCTTCGTGATGGGTATTGGTGGCACGATCTTTGCAATGCTCATGGCGTTGATCGTGGGGTATCTGTTTTTTGGCGAAGCTGAAGACATCTCGATCCAGTTTACTGTCACAGCGATCTTTACGGCGTTTTTCCTATCGCGCACTGTCTCCGATCTCTGGCGGATGGTGCTTTCGCCCTACCTGAGCCAGTATCGCCTGCCACCCTTTTCGGACCGGGACGCCAAGCGCCTGTATTTTTGGGCTTCAGCGCTTGCGACATATGACATCTCGGTTGTGCTGTTTGCGACCTGGGTGGCGGATTTTGGGCTGAATTACAACGTCTATGCGTTGGTCTATGGCAGTCTGACGCTGGTTGGGGCGCTGGGCAACGTGCTGATGATCCTGTTCAATGCGCGTGCGATTTCCAATGCAATTCGCGGTGGGCGTGCCCCGGATCAGGTGTCATGGATTTTGAAATTCATCTCTTTCGCCTGGGCGCCTGTTCTCGTGCTTTACATGGTGTTTAGCTGGTTCAAGCTGGCCGTTGATCTGGTGCTGGAAGTTCAGGATTCCATACCAATCGTGGCAAGCAGCTATGCGATCTTCATGTCGGTCGTCGTGGCCTACGGTGCGATGAACTACCTGCTCGAACGGTACTTTGACCGCAATCGCCAGATTGAGGCCCTGAATGCCGATTCCGATCAGGCAGAGCTGATCGAAGATGAGGCCGTAGTCGAGACGCCGCAAGCCGAAAAGCGCAAACATGCGATTATTACGTATGAAGACCTCGCCCGCCGCGTGGCAGGCATTCTGGCGTTTGTCGTAGGTCTTTATGCGCTGGTGGTCATCTGGAACCCGCAGGCCAATTGGTCCGAAGATCTGCCGATCGAGCGGGCGTTGGATGTGATGGTGATCCTGTTTATCGGCTATATCCTGTTTCACTTTTTTCGCGTCTGGATCGACAGCAAGATCGCGGAAGAAACGGATGATGGCGGCGCAGAAGCCGAATTGGGTGACGAGGGAGGCGAAGGTGGCCAGAGCCGTTTGGCCACTCTGTTGCCGCTGTTCCGCGGCGCTATTCTGGCTGTAGTGGTTGTGACCATCGCGCTGATCGTGCTGATGGAGTTGGGGATCAATGTCAGCCCCCTATTTGCGGGTGCTGGTGTTGTTGGCCTGGCGGTCGGCTTTGGGTCACAGACTTTGGTGCGGGATATCTTCTCGGGCGCGTTTTTCCTGATGGATGACGCGTTCCGGAAGGGTGAATATATCGATATTGGCGACGTGAAGGGGACGGTCGAGAAGATCTCGGTCAGGTCATTCCAACTGCGCCACCATCTGGGTGCTCTCAACACGATCCCATTCGGTGAGATCAAAGTGCTGACCAACTATTCCCGCGATTGGGTGATCATGAAGTTGCCGCTGAGGGTGACTTACGACACGGATGTTGAGAAAGTGCGGAAGCTGATTAAAAAGCTGGGGCAGGAATTGCTGAGCGATCCGGTGATCGGTGAGAACTTCATCCAGCCATTGAAATCACAGGGCGTGATCGAGATGCAGGACTCGGCGATGATTATCCGGGTCAAGTTCATGACCAAACCGGGCGATCAGTGGTTGGTTCGCAAGAAAGTGTATCAGGATATTCGCGAGCTGTTTGCCCGTGAAGGCATCCGGTTTGCGCATCGGGAAGTCACAGTGCGGCTGGCGGATGACAAGGAAGCCGAAGACCTGACGCCAAAACAGCGCGAGGCGGTCACAGGGGCTGTGCAGGCTGCAATTGACGAAGATTATCTGGACGATATCGGACCCGGAGGCGACGACCGTTAGGCCGGGCCGCGCGTGCCGCGCGGCGGTTGGTCTAATTTTAAAGCGATGGCCAGACGGGTTGTGACGTTCCAAGTTTGGATGCGGGTAGTGTCCAGTTCATCTGGGCAGTTCCGACTGTCAGAGCTGGTTTCAATCGATGACCGGGCCCCCAGCCCGAGGATTCGAGTTTATCAGCATAATCTGTTGGCAGAGCTTGTGTGATATCTTTGTCGGCGTCGCCTTTGGCAAGGGTCGCCAAGAGCTCAGCAGTTCTTGCAAGCGAAAGCCGGGCGTCCATGATAGTCTGACGGGATGCGGCCTCGGCCAAGGCGGACATCACGGCAGCGGCCATCAGGTATCCAGTTGCATGATCCAATGCCTGTACGGGCAAGGGGGTTGGCTTGTCAGCTCCAGCCCACTCCATCCCCGCATGCGCGATTCCGGCGCTCATCTGCACGAGGCTGTCAAAGCCGCGGCGCGCAGCCCATGGGCCTTGCCAACCATAGGCGTCAAGCGTGACCTCGATCCGGTTCGGCGCCAGTTGGTCGCGCGCGGCTTTGTTCAGGCCAAGTGCGTCCAATGCTCCGGGGCGATATCCATGAACAAAGACATCCGCTTGGGTCAGAAGTTCTTTGAGCTGACTTATTCCGTCAGGTGATTTCAGATTCAGGTAGGCGCAGTGCTTACCCAGTGAAATGTCAGGGATGACGCCGGGCTCATCCCAGTCGGGGGGATCGATCCGCAGCACTTCGGCCCCAAAACCCGCGAGTGTCCGTGTTGAAACCGGGCCGGCCAAGATACGGGTCAGATCAAGCACGCGTAGTCCTGCAAGTGGGCGCGCAGCAGTGGCCTGAGGCCGATCTCGTAGCTTGGCATTGCGTGGGCCTTGCCATCCAATCAAGGGCTCACGGACCAGAATGCGCCCTTGAGGGTGATCATGCCAATCCGCGCGACTGCGCATCGCGGCCGCGACACCGCCCTCAGCCACAATCGCGGCTTCAAGTTCCGCGATGGCTCGCCCTCTGACGGCACGCCCCACTGCTGATCGATCAGCTTCGACCTGCAAGACCTTGAGGGCCGCAGCGCGGTGATGAGGTAAGTTTGTGTGCAACCTGATCCACCCATCTGCGCCCTGATAATCGCCCGCGATCGCGTCCCACAGGTTGGGCATGTCCCAGCCTTTGGGTTTGAATGAATAGCCATACCACAGCGAGGCCAAACGGTGATCCACGGTTATTTCAGGAGGTTCCGACGACAGGTTCATGGCGGTCACAAGGCGTGACAGCTCTTGCCCCACTGTGGCGAAACTTGCTGTAGCAAGCTCGGACACGGCAAAGGCGCTGGGTCGCGCGCCCTCCCCAACAACCTGATAGGTTTCAGGTGAGGGAAGAGCAGAAAGCAAACTCATTGTTGATAGGGGTCCAGGCTGTCGCGCAAACCGTCACCCAGGAAGTTGAATGCCAATACGACCACGATGATCGGCAGCATGGGGATCGCAGTCCAGGGATAGATTTCGATCGAGGCAAGGTTTTGTGCATCATTCAGCATAACCCCCCAACTGACTGCTGGCGCGCGCAGGCCAAGGCCAAGGAAGCTGAGGGCCGTCTCACCCAGGATCATCGCTGGGATTGAAAGTGTGGCCGAAGCGATTAGGTGCGACATGAAGTTGGGCAACAGGTGCTTACGGATCACCCGGCCTGAACTTGCGCCCATCATCTCAGCGGCTCGAACATATTCCTCTTCACGCAGCGACAGGAATTTGGCGCGCACCGAACGGGCCAGGCCGGGCCAATCGAGAATACCAAGGATGATCGAGATGATGAAGAACACCGCAACGGGGCTCCAATTCGAGGGCACCGCTGCGGATAGGGCCAGCCATAGGGGCAATTCCGGCAGCGAGCGCAGAATTTCGATCACGCGGTTGATGGTCCAGTCGATGCGCCCTCCGAAATACCCGGCCATTGATCCAAACAGGATGCCAAGGAAGAACGAGACTGAAATGCCGATCAGACCCACGGTGAGCGACAGTTGGGCGCCATAGAGGATTCGGCTGAACACATCACGGCCCAGTCGATCCGAGCCCCAAAGGAACAGCGTCGCCCCCTCGGGTGCACAGAATAGGTGGGTGTCGGATTTGATCAGACCTGCAAGCTTGTATTCAGACCCCTCACAGAAGAAACGGATCGGGCGCGGGTCTTCGGTGTCGGGGACGAATTTCCATTGGAACGTTTCAAGGTCCGCCTCCGCCACAATGGGATATACATAGGGGCCGATGAACTTGCCCTCATGGAACCAGTTAACGGATTGGGGCGGGGCATAGAGATGCTCTCCGTTCCGGTCATTGGGTCCGTACGGGGCAACAAACCCTGCAAATGGCAGCATCAGGTAGCAAAATAGCAGGAAGATGCCTGAAATCAGGCCCAGCTTATGGGTTTTGAACTTGCGCCAGACCAGCACCCAGTTGGGAGCGTCGAGGTCCGCGCGCTCAAGCTGCTGGATTGAGGCTTGCGGGTCAAATGGGGCTTCGTCGACATAGCGACCGTCGGGGCGTTTGTTCATGCTTCGCGCCCCTCATACCGAATTCGTGGGTCAAGCATGACCAACAGGATATCCGAAATCATGGTGCCGATCAGGGTCAACAGGGCCACGAACATCAGGATGAATGCTGAAAGGAACTGGTCCTGGGTTTTTAGTGCCGTCAGCAAGGTCGGGCCGATGGTCTGAAGGCCAAGAACAACAGAAACCAGAACCGATCCTGAGACCATCGATGGCAGCAGGTTGCCGATATCCGCGACAAAGGGATTGAAGGCCACGCGCAACGGGTATTTTGTCAGCATCCGCGATGGCGACATACCCTTGGCAATGGCTGTTTCGACATATGGCTTGCCCAGCTCATCCAGCATATTGGCGCGCAGACGTTGCATCATTGCCGACGCACCCGAGGTGCCGATGACGAAGGTCGGAACGATCAAGTGGACAAGGATGGATTTCAGCTTTTCCCAGCTCATGGGCTGGCCTTCAAAGGATGGGTCCATCAGGCCGCCGATAGGGAGGTTGAAATAACGATGGCCATAGTAGAACAGGATCAGCGCCAGCAGGAAGTTCGGCGTCGCAAGGCCCAGATAGCCTACAAAAGCTGAAGTATAATCGATCCAGGTCCGTGATCTGGCCGCAGCGATGACTCCCAAAGGCAAAGCAACGGCGTAGACGAATAGAATGGCAGCCAGATTGACTACAACCGTCAACCACAGCGTATCGCCCACGATCTCGCGCACAGGGCGGTCAAATTCGAAGGACCAGCCATAATTACCCTGCAACAGGCCTTCAAACCCGTGTGGGCCTGGCCAGAAGCCCATCCAGATCAGGTATTGTTCCGGAAGGGACCGATCCAGAGAATACTCTTTGCGCAGAAATTCAGCCTTGGCGACACCGGCGGACTGTCCCGAAGCCTGCAGTTCGGCAATCTGGTTGCTCAGGTAGTCTCCGGGCGGAAGGTTGATGATCACAAAGATCAGAACCGAAACCACCAACAGAGTCAGCAGCATCGTGAAAAAGCGATACACCGCATAGCGCAGCATGACCATTTAGCTGCTCCTGATCAGTCGGCGAAAAAGAACTCGTCCGGACGATGAATGCCGAAATGCGCACCGGGTTCCCACGCCCACATGGCCTGTTCAGGCACGTTGCGCAGACGGTTCGACACGACGATTGGCTGCGGCGCGCCGTTCAGGATGCCGATGGCGTACAGCTGGTCCGCGTGGATCTTCAGCATTTCGGACCAGACAGCTTCGCGTTCTTCGTCACTGGTTGCGATCTCCCAATCATGGGCCAGCTTCATAAGGAGTTCCGCCTCAGGCATGTCTGGCGGCTCACCCGATCCGCCGTTGGTCTGATAGTATTGGCCCCATTTAGGCCAGGCCAGAAAGACTTGATCGGTCGGCGCAAGATAGGCAGGAGAAGTGTGGCTTTGCGGAATGCCGTCATCCCAGCCGAACCAGACTGAAGCCATGGTATTGCCCGAGAAGACCCGATTGCGCAGGATATCCCTGTCCAACGGGCGCATGACAAGGTCGACACCAATCTCACGCCAAGTATCCGTGACGATCTGAAGTGCGTTTTCAACCTCTTGCCTTTCGCCCGCGGTTTCGATGATCAGCTCCATCGGACGTCCATCGGGCAACAAGCGGATGCCATTCTTGTCACGCTCGGCCAAACCGGCCTCATCAAGCAAAGCATTTGCCATTTCGACGTCATACTGCGCCCAGGCCTTTGCGTTGGCTTCGTCGTAAAAAGGCGAGGCAGGCAGAACCGACATGGCTCCGGGCTGGGCCAGTTTGAAATAAAGCGCCTGATTGATCGTGTTGCGGTCAATAGCCAGCGATAACGCCCGACGCACGCGTACGTCACGCAGAACGTCCCGCCATGCATCGTCGGTGTAGTTCAGGTTAGGATAGATCGCGATCTGTGATGCCACGCCTGTTTTCCACAAGAGTGTCTTGTAGCCACCTTCGGCCTCGCCCTTTTTCAGGATCGAGGCATCGCGGAAGGCCAGCCCACGACCTTGCAAGTCGGTTTCACCCGCGTTGGCCTTGGCCGCAACCAGACCCGGCGCGACGATTTCCATTTCAACTACATCGATATAGGGCAACTGCACCCCGTTTGAATCCACCCGGTGGTAGTAGGGGTTGCGGATAAAGTTGTGCCGGATTTTCTTGCCCGAGCTGGCGTTGAGCCATGGCTGCAATGTTGGCAGCTCGTGGTTGTCGTACTTATACAGGTTGTCCAGTTTGTTGTGCAGGGCTGCCCAGCTTTTGACCCGTGCATCTTCGACCTGAAATGCCAGTTCTTCAGGATCAGCGAACTTCTCGTGATATTTTTTGAGAAACTCCGACGGACGGTAAATAAACGGCGGACGTGCCTGAGCAAGAGATTGCAGAAAGTCTGGATTGGGTTCGTCCCACTCGAACACAACGGTTGTTTCGTCGGGGAAGGTTACCTTAGGGGACTTGCCTTCAACCAACAAAAAGTCCGGAGGACCTGAGGGGCTGAGCAATTCGTTATTTGCCACGTCTTCCCACCAATAGCGGAAGTCTTCAGACGTAAACGCAGTACCATCCGACCATTTGTGGCCGGGTCTCAGATTCAAGGTATACTTACGATTGCCGTCGTTTTCGAATGACGCCAGCAGATCGGGTACAATGTTGTATTCCTGATCAAATCCCACCAGCCTTGCGTAGCCATAGACAACCATCTGCCGGATATCTTTTGATCGGGTGACCATCGTACGTAGCGTACCACCGGGCGCGCCGAATTCGCGTCCTTTCGCGGCCAAGTCAACAATCAGCGGGTCTTGAGGGATACGTTCGGCAATGGGTGGAAGGCTGCCGCTTTCAACGTCGCTTTGCCAGAACGTGCTTTCCTGAAGATTGGATGGAATTTCCGCAGCGGCGGGCAACATCCCTGCAATGGCAATAGATGCAGCGAGAAACAGTCGGTGAGTGGTCTTAAACATGGCAGCGTACCTTATGGCCAGGCTCCAACTCTACCAAAGAAGGTATCACGGAGTCGGAAAATCTAAAGGCGTCATCCCAACTGTCGGGCGAACCAGCGCCCAGTGCAACCAGTTTCAGGTCGATCGGGCGATTGATATCCGGCTCAGGCTGGGCGGCAATCAGCGCTTTGGTATAGGGATGACGTGGATTGTAGAACAGAGTTTCGGGCGGAGCTTGTTCGACCACAAGACCCCTGCGCATCACAGCGACTTCGTCGGCGATACGCGCGACGACAGCGAGATCGTGTGAGATGAACAGATAAGACAAGTTCAAACTGTCTTGCAGATCTTCAAGCAACGTAAGGATTTGTTCCTGAACGGAGACATCCAGGGCCGAGGTCGGCTCATCACAAACGATCAGGGCTGGGTCCAGCATCATCGCTCTTGCGATAGACAGACGTTGCCGCTGCCCGCCTGAGAACGCATGCGGATAGCGTTTCAGCATATCGGCGTTCAGCCCGACACGCTGCAGCATTTCGGCCGCTTTGTCGCGCTGTTCGGATACGGTGCCGATGCGATGTATTTCCATCGGCTCGGTCATGGCATCCTGAATGCGCATCCGTGGGCTCAGGGAGCTGTAGGGATCCTGAAACACCATTTGCGCCTTGCGCTGAAAGGCGGTGCGTTCAGCCCGGGTCATCTTGTGAACCGTAATCGGTTCGGAGTCTTTGGTTGTTCGGAACAAAACTTCGCCGCCGGGATCGGGCAGTTCAGCGCCTAAGGCGATCCGGGCGGCGGTTGTCTTGCCAGACCCGCTTTCGCCAACGATCGCAAGCGTCTTGCCGCGCGCCAGCTTCATGTCGACGCCCCGGCAGGCATGGATCAGTTTATCGGCCTTCCAGCCTTTGCTGGATCGCATCGTGTAGGTCTTTGAAACCCCGGTCATCTGTAGAATCAAGTCTTCCTCGGGCATCGGAATGCCAACGGAATCCTGATCCGGTATCTCAGGCGCAGCGTCGAACAGCTGTTGCGTGTAGGGATGGGCCGGATCATTCAAAATGGGCGCAGCCGGACCAGCCTCCATCACGCGGCCCTTGTGCATAACAACAACCTGTTCGGCCATGTTGGCAACGACACCCAGATCGTGGGTGACCAGGATCAGAGCCATACCAGTTTCACGCTGCAGCTCTTTGATAAGCCCAAGAACCTGCGCCTGGGTGGTCACATCCAACGCCGTGGTTGGTTCATCCGCGATAAGCAATTCGGGCTTGGACACCATGGCCATGGCGATCATTGCCCGTTGCCGCATGCCACCGGACAACTCGAACGGATAGCTGTCATAGGCGCGGGCGGGGTCGGGGAAACCAACCCTCTCAAACTGGGTCAGAACTTCTTTGCGGGCCTGTGCCTCGGATGCACCGCGATGTAGCCAAAGGACTTCACTGACCTGATTTCCGATTTTATGAAGCGGCGACAGGGATCGCATCGGTTCCTGAAAAATCATGGAGACCCGATTGCCGCGAATACTGCGCATCTGTCGTTCGCTTAGCTCGGTCAGATTAGCCGTGCCTTTGGAATCGTTCAGCGTGATCGTTCCGCTGCGGATCTGAGCCGTGCGCGGTAGAATGCGCAACGCAGCCCGGCATGAGATCGTCTTGCCCGATCCAGATTCTCCAACCAATGCAAGCGTCTGTCCGGCCTCGACCTCAAAGCTGACATCCTGGACAACGGAAGGACCCGTGCCAAAGCCGATGCTGAGATCGCGAACGGACAACAACGCACTCATGCGGGTTTTCCACCCGTCTGGCCGTTAGAAAACATCGGCTTTGTGAACTCCCTGTCTTTTTTGCGCAGTCTCGCGCGGTTGGGGCGGCGTAGTCAAACACCTTCTTTACCCGAATTGTCGCGAATTCGTGAATTCTTTGCGGCGCGGCTACACATTCCCTTGAGAATTTGCCACTACCAGATCGCAGGGCACAGATAAGGTGTCGTTTCAATAGATAGAGGTTATAGCTGTGCCGGAAGTTCAAAGTCGCCTGGATCTGTTCATCGACCGCATGGTCTCGCAACGCGCTTGTCTGGATTTCGCGATCGCTCAAACAGCGGACCAGCCCGGCCCGGTGTTTGAACTGGGGCTGGGCAATGGACGCACCTATCACCACATGATGCAGCATATTCAGGACCGGCCGGTATATGTTTTCGAACGGGCTGTTGCGTCTCATCCCGATTCGACGCCGCCAGATGATCTGGTGATTCTTGGTGATGTGCGTGAGACATTGCCTGCGTCTGTCGCGCGATTTGGCGCGACTGCCAGTCTGATCCATGCCGACCTTGGTGGGCACAACCGACAAAAGAACGATGCCTTTGCCCGCCTCGTTTCGCCATTGATCGAACCACTTTTGGCGCAGGGTGGGCTCATGGTGTCCAGTGATCGCATGTATTTTGACGCGCTGACCGAATTGCCACTGCCCGAAGGCGCGGTGGAAGGGCGCTGTTTCATCTATCAGCGCTGATCTGCCGTTGGGTCATTTTGCGATCTGACTCGCGCTGCGACGGTGGGCCGGTCTAACGTCTGAGACATGAAGTTTCAGAAGGGACCGTAAACATGTTGTTCTATGATTGCTCGACCGCGCCAAGCCCCCGGCGCGCCCGGATGTTTATCGCGGAAAAGGGGCTGCAGATTGAAACCCGAGACATCTCAATCGCTAAGGGCGAGCAGATGAGCGACGCGTTTCGCGCCGTAAACCCAGGCGCGACGATCCCGGTACTGGTCACAGATGAGGGCGCGACGCTCACCGAAAACCTAGGTATCGCAGCGTATCTGGAGGCGCGCTTTCCAGAACCTCCGTTGATGGGGCGAACTGCGGATGAGAAGGGCAAGGTTTTGATGTGGACCGCTATTGCCGAACAGCAATGCGGGGCCCCTATCGCAGATGCGCTGCGCAACACGCATCCCGCGTTCAAAGGCCGCGCGATCATTGGGCCCAAGAATTATGAACAAATCCCCGAACTGGCGGAACGGGGCAAAGCGCGTCTGAGCGTCTTCTTTGATCTGCTGGAACCCCATCTAAGCGAAAATGATTTCATGGCCGGGGATGAGTTCACTCTGGCCGATATCACCACGTTTGTATTTGTCGATTTCGCGCGGGTCATCAAGATGCGCATCCCTGAAGAAAATACGGCGACACAGGCTTGGTACAACGCAATTCAGGCGCGGCCGAGTGCGCAGATTTGATATTTTGCACGGCGTCAAACCTGAACTGTACAGAAATGTCTAGACAGAAGTGAACAGTACCTCTAGCGTCCTTTGCGAGTCATTCAGGGGAGCGCGAGATGAAATCTCAGTATCGTGTCGTAGTCATCGGTGGCGGCGTTGTTGGCGCCTCGGTTCTGTATCATCTGGCCAAGTTCGGCTGGTCGGATGTGGTAATGCTTGAAAGGCGGCGTTTGGCCTCAGGCTCGTCCTGGCACGCCGCTGGCGGCATCCATGCGCTGAACGCTGATCCAAACATGGCATCCCTGCAGGCCTACACGATCGACCTGCTGAGCGAGATCGAGAAGGAATCGGGGCAGAACATCGGCCTGCACATGACCGGCGGCCTTACATTGGCGGGAACGCCTGAGCGGTGGGAGTGGCTACAGGCCAATTACCGCATTTTCCAGTCCATCGGCATCGACGATTGCGAATTGCTCAGCCCGGAAGAAGCGCAGAGACGTTGCCCGATCATGTCCACCGATGGTGTTCTAGGCGCGATGTGGGCGGATCGCGAAGGCTATATCGATACGACCGGGACCGTGCAGGCCTATGCAACCGCCGCCAAGAAGCGGGGCGCCGAGTATTACGAGGAAACCAAGGTCGAAAGTCTGACGCAGACTGCCGATGGTTGGGAAGTCGTGACCGATAAGGGCACCATTACCTGTGAGCATGTGGTCAATGCCGCGGGTCTCTGGGCCAAGCAGGTCGGGCGCATGGCCGGGGTGGAACTGCCGGTATCGCCACTCAAACACCACTATCTGATCACCGACACGGTGCCGGAGGTGGCTGAGGCGGATTTTGAGATGCCGATGACCGTGGATCTCGAAGGTTTCACCTATATGCGGCAGGACCAGAAGGGCGTTCTGGTTGGCATCTACGAGGTCGATCACGAGCACTGGGCCATGGACGGTGCGCCGTGGAACTATGGCGAAGAGCTGTTTCAGGAACAGCTCGATCGGATCGAAAACGAGCTGACGCTGGGCTTTGAGCGTTATCCATCGATCCAGAATGTTGGCATCAAAACATGGGTGAATGGCGCATTTACCTTCTCGCCCGACGGCAATCCGCTGGTTGGCCCAGTGCCGGGCAAGCGCGGCTATTGGTCGGCTTGTGCCGTGATGGCCGGGTTCCTGCAAGGCGGCGGCGTTGGTAAAACATTGGCCGAGTGGATGATCCACGGCGAGCCAGAGGCAGACGCTTGGCCGATGGACGTGGCACGCTATGGCGATTTTGCGCAGAACAAGCGTTACATCCGCGAGACGACGGGGCAATTCTACTCCCGCCGTTTCGTGATGACCTATCCGAACGAGCAACTGCCCGCTGGTCGTCCACTGAAAATGGCACCCGCGCACGACGCGATGACCGAAGCAGGGTGCAAATGGGGTGTCAGCTGGGACCTCGAAGTGCCGCTCTATTTCGCGCCGAAAGGGTTTGAAGAAACGCCGACACTCAAGCGTTCGAACGCGCATGATATTGTGGCTGAGGAATGCAAGGTACTCCGCGAAGGTGTGGGCTTGCTGGATATCTCGGGCTTTTCGCGGTTCGAGGTCACCGGACCCAATGCCGAAGCATGGCTGGACAAAGTCATGGCGTCGAAACTGCCTGCGCCGGGTCGGGCCAAGCTGGCCCCGATGCTGGGCGAAAATGGACGGCTCAAAGGGGATCTGACTGTACTGAACTGGGGTGATGGCACCTGGTGGATCATGGGCAGCTATTACCTGCGCGCCTGGCATATGCGTTGGTTCGACGATCACATGATGGACAGCGTCACTGTCCGTGATCTGGGCGAGGAATATTGCGGCTTTGCCGTGGTAGGCCCGAAATCGCAGGCAGTCGTCGAGAAACTGGCAGAACAGGATATCTCGGGTCTGAAATTCATGGGCTGCGGCAACTTCGACATCGGTCTGGTGCGTGCCCGCGTTGCGCGGATGTCGGTGACCGGCGAAAAAGGGTATGAGATCAACTGCCGCTATGGCGATCATATCAAACTGCGCCGCATGCTGCTGGAGGCAGGGGCTGACGAGGGCATTCGCGAGTGCGGTTTCAATGCCATGCTTTCTACGCGTCTTGAGAAAAGCTTTGGCATCTGGTCGGCCGAGTTCACTCAGCTCTACACGCCGGGCATGACCGGGATGGATCGCTGGATCGACTGGGATAAAGACTTTGTGGGCAAAGAGGCCGCGCTGGCAGAACGCGATGGCAATGGCCCGGCGCAGATTCAAGTAACGATTGAGGTCGATGCAGAAGATGCTGACGCCAGCGGGTATGAGCCGATTTGGGCCGGTGATCAGCGTGTGGGCTTTGTGACCTCGGGCGGCTACGGCCACTATACCGGCAAGTCGCTGGCTATGGCTTTGGTCGATCGCGACAGGGTCGAACCGGGCACAGAGCTATCGGTCCATGTTGTGGGCGTCGAACGCCCGGCACGTGTGATTGCGGCGTCGCCCTATGACCCTCAGGGCAAAGCGATGCGAGGTTGATCATGGAGGCAGAGGTCGGAAGACGTCGTCGTCGGGCGCGCGGGGCCGAGGCGGCCCCACAACCAAGTCGTGACGTGAATTATCGCCAGCTTCGCAATCCATTCCCGCAGATGGAAGTGTTCCCGGCGGATCAGATCGCGGACATGCACGAAACAGCCCTGCGCACACTGGAAGAGCTGGGGGTGAAGGTCTTGTTGCCCGAGGCGCGTCGGATTTATGCGCAGGGTGGTGCGCGCGTGGATGAAGCCAGCGAGATGGTCTTTATCGGGCGGGATATGGTCGAGGCCGCAGTCGCCTCAGCCCCCAAATCCATTGCCTGTCGTGCGGGCGCGCGACGGCGGGATTTCACCTTGGAACTGGGCTCGCTGGTATTTCAGCCCGGGGCAGGGGCGCCGAACGCGACCGATCTGGAACGCGGGCGCAGAGCGGCGGGCGCTCAGGACTATCTGGAGTTTCTCAAGCTCACGCACCACTTTGATGTGTTTCAGATGATCTCACCCCAGGTCGAGCCGCAGGACGTGCCGACCAATGTGAGGCACTACTTTACGACGCAGGCGCAGATGGAGCTGACGGACAAGTTCCCGTTCTTCTTCTCACGCGGAACACCGCAGGTGATGGATAGTTTTG
This sequence comes from Ruegeria sp. BA2, assembly GCF_056539605.1. Classification (NCBI taxonomy): domain Bacteria; kingdom Pseudomonadati; phylum Pseudomonadota; class Alphaproteobacteria; order Rhodobacterales; family Roseobacteraceae; genus Ruegeria; species Ruegeria sp. BA2. Next base: position 47,893 of record NZ_JBQFVE010000003.1, read on the forward strand.
AGATGCTGTCCATCGCACGCGGCCTCAGCGACGATGATTTCCGGGCCAATCCGCATTGCTATACGATCATCAACACCAACAGCCCCAGAACCTTGGATATTCCGATGGCGCAGGGGCTAATTGACTTTGCGCGCCATGGGCAGATGTCGATCATCACGCCCTTTACCCTGATGGGGGCGATGGCTCCGATCACCGTTGCCGGAGCCATTACCCTGTCACACGCCGAGGCGCTGGCAGCTTTGACCCTGACACAATTGACGAACCCGGGTGCGCCAGTGTGCTATGGAACGTTTACCAGCAACGTGGATATGAAATCCGGTGCACCTGCGTTCGGGACCCCGTCGCATTTCCAGGCCTCACTGGCTGCCGGTCAATTGGCCCGTCATCTCGGACTACCTTGGCGATCAGCAGCCGGGTCTGCGGCCAACATCAACGACGTGCAGGCGGCCAATGAAAACCAGTTCGGGCTATGGGGTTGCTTGATGGCCGGGGCGACGGTGATCATTCACTCAGCCGGCTGGCTAGAAGGGGGGCTGACGGTATCCTTCGAGAAGATGATCTGTGACGCCGAAGTGTTGAACATGGTGGCCGAGCTGTGCGCCGGGGCGCAGGCCGGTGGGGCAGAGATTGGCTTTGACTCTGCCCTCCGCGAAGTAGAGCCCAGCGGTCATTTCTTTGCCACCAGCCAGACGATGGAGCGCTATAATACTGCGTTCTATGAACCTCACGTGCATGATTATGCCAATTTCGGCACCTGGACCGAGCGTGGCGCGATCGATGCCAATCACCGTGCAACGGGCGTGTGGAAAGACATCCTGGCAAATTTCAAGGCACCGTCGTCAGATTCGGATCGCATTGGCGCCATGAAAGAGTTTATCGCACGCCGCACGGAAGAGGGCGGAGCACCACCGGAGAGCTGAATGAATACCAAACCCATCCTCCACCGTGATGACCCAAAGGCCGAGCCGCTTGTCGGTAACGTCAAAGTAACGCGTGACGACTGGCTGAACGTGGCTATGGACGTGTTAATCTCGGACGGCGTGGATCAAATCAAGGTTCTGAACCTGGCCGAACGGATGGCCGTGTCGCGGTCATCTTTCTATTGGTATTTCAAATCTCGGCAGGAGCTGCTGGACGCATTGCTTGCACGCTGGCAGGCGATGAACACGGCGGCTCTGGTCGCGCAGGCCGAGGCGCCGGCCGAGACTATAACAGGCGCGGTCTGCAACGTGCATCGCTGCGTGGTGAACAATGATCTGTTCGACACCGCGCTCGATTTTGCCATTCGCGATTGGGCGCGCAAATCCGGCAAGGTGCGACGCGCACTGGACCAGTCCGATGCACGACGGCTTGAAGCGTTGTGCGCAATGTTCACGCGCTACGGCTATACCGAAGTTGAAGCCGAAACCCGCGCGCGTGTCCTGTACTATATGCAGATTGGTTACGACCTTGCGCAATTGAACGAACCCATCTCGGCACGGATCGCGATGGTTCCGCACTACCTCTATGTTTTCACCGGGGTCGAACCGCGCGACGAGGAAGTCGAAGAATTCAGCGCCTATTCTCGAGCCCATTGGGAAGGAGACCCCTCATGAGCCAACCAGATGCAATTATCATCGGCACCGGCGTGATTGGTGCGGCCATCGCGTTTGAGATGTCAAAGGTCGGATGGAAGACCCTGTCGCTGGACCGCAATTCACAGGTTGGACATGGCTCGACAGCTGGGTCCTGCGCCATCATCAGAATGCACTATTCGACCTTTGATGGTACTGCCTTCGCGTGGGAGGGTTATCACTATTGGCGCGATTGGGCCTCGTATCTCGGGCTGCCCGAGGATGCAAACCTGGCGCAATTCCGGCAAACCGGCTGCCTGGTGATGAAAACCGAAGCCAACGGATATCTGGAAAAACACAAAACCAACAGCACCGAATTGGATTGCCCGTTCGAAGAATGGACACCAAAGGACATAAAGCAGCATCTACCGATCTATTCGCTCGAAAGCTTCGCCCCGGCGAAGCGCATGGATGACCCCGAGTTTGGGCAACCAAACGGGGCGAAAGTTCAGGGTGCGGTATTCTGGCCAAAAGCGGGATATGTGACAGACCCGGCCTTGTCCGCGCAAAACCTGATGGACGCAGCCAAGCAGCACGGTGCAGTCGTGCGTACGGGGACCGAGGTGATTGAAATCCTCACCGAAGCTGGACGGGTTTCGGGTGTAAGGTTGGCATCGGGCGAAGAAATCCATGCGAAGGTAGTTGTGAATGTCGCGGGTCCTGGTTCGGCCATGATCAACAGCATGGCGGGTGTATTGGACGACATGACCATTGAAACCCGCCCTTTGAGGCAGGAAGTGGTTCATGTTCCCGCTCCCGACGGCTTTGATTTCGAAAACCAAGGCACGATCGTATCCGACAGCGATATTTCACTGTATTGTCGGCCTGAGCATGGCAATCACATTCTGATCGGATCGGAAGACCCGGAATGTGATCCACATCAGTGGTGCGAGGACGATCAGACTTACATCCACGATTTCACGGATCAGTGGACCACGCAGGCGATGCGATATGCACAACGGGTTCCAAGCCTTGGCATTCCATCCAAAACTCGCGGGGTTGTCGATCTCTATGATGCGTCAACCGACTGGATTCCGATTTATGACAAATCCAGTCTGCCAGGGTTCTACATGGCTTGCGGCACCAGTGGAAACCAGTACAAGAACGCCCCGATTGCGGGCAAGATGATGGCGGCCCTGATCGGCTATTGCGAAGGCGGGGCAGACCACGACGCAGAACCGCTGCAGTTCGAACTGCCCTATATCGGGCGCAGCATTGATGTCGGGTTCTACTCGCGTAAACGCCCGATCAATAACGAAAGCAGTTTCTCGGTGCTGGGCTAGACGACAGAGTGGAACGACCTAGATTTCCGATGAACCGGAAAGAGGGCCGTTCTTATGGCAGATCAATCCCCGCACGTTTTGATCCTAGGCAGTGCACCCTCGGCCATGGCGGCGCGTGATTGGCCGCGCGCGCCTTTCACGCATATCATTGCCATTAACAACGCGTGGCGTATCCGAAACGACTGGGACTACCTGATCCACCCCGAGGATTTTCCGCCTGAGAACCATCCTCACGAAATCACGGCCGACAAAATCGTAATCACAGCGAATGACTATGTGCCGCTGCAAAATCAATATGGCGGTTTTGTCTATGCCGGTGGGACGATGGCTTTCACCGCAGGCTATTGGGCGCTGGCCGCCCTGCGCCCAGCGACGCTGGCTTATTTTGGTTGTGACATGGTTTATCCAAAGATGGGTCAAACTCATTTCTATGGCACTGGTACTGCCGATCCGTTGCGAGACGACATCACGCTCCGTTCGCTTGAGGCCAAATCGGCGCGGCTTGCTCTTTTTGGCGCGGCCCAGGGATGCCGAGTTGCCCGGTTGTCGCGCGGGGATAGCCGGTTGGTGTTTCCACCAATCTCGCGGCGAGAACTATCCGCCGCGCCATTGCCAGATATCTCTGCGATGCGACCGGCGCTGAAGCGTGAAGCCGAGTTGGGGTACTTTGTCCCGTCCGGGCGTTATTGGGAGGTGGACCAACGATTTGACCCAGCTGAGATCGATTGGCTGGATCGATTGTGGCTTACGGCTTATCGATCCTCATGCCTTGATCAAGTTGCATGACTGGGCAGTGTTTTTAACACTTCATCCGCTTTCAGCCGCGCGGCACGGGCAGCTTCGATGCGGACCGGACCATAACCTCGGACCTCATCGGCGCAGGAAAGCAGCTCATACCAAATGGTCTCATTTTCAGTGGAGTAGGATGCCCGCAGTTGGTCCAGCAAACCCTCATACCATCTCAGCAAATCCCGATGTAAACGCGCTTCCGCGTGATATCCGAAGGGATTAAATACTGATCTTCGTAGCCCGCGCAGCAGTGTTAACCCGCGAAGTACCGGTCGTATCCACGGACCCAACGTGAACTTAAGCGGCCTTCCGCGTTCATCCTTGCGCCAACTCAGCATGGGCGGAGCGAAATGGTATTTGGTTTTGAAATTACCTTCGAATTGCCCCCGAAGTTCGTCTGCGAAGGCTGAGGACGTTTGCAGCCGAGCCACTTCAAACTCGTCCTTGTAAGCCATGAACTTGAACAGGCTGCGGGCGACGGATTTAACGAGCCGGTCGGATATCTCGGGCTTGGACCTGCGTATGTCTTCAATCTGTTGCTTATAGCGCTCAGCATATGCAGCGTCCTGATAGTCCGTCAGAAACGCCACGCGACGCGCGATCATCTGGTCCGGCGTCTCACCTGTGTCAGACGGGTGTGCCAACCCTTGTACCCTGCCGGGATCAGCTGCCAGGCACCGACCAATTGCGAACGCCAGCCGGTTTTTCTCAATCGCTACGCCATTCAGCAGGATGGCTTGGTTTACCGCAGTGTTCGACACCGGAACCAACGCCTTTTGCCACGCGTAGCCCAACATGATGACATTGGCAAAAACCGCATCACCCAACATCGCCTCGGCAATGGCGTTTGCATCTAGGCTGGACAGATTGTCAGCCCCAACCACATCGGCAATGGCCTGCTCCCGCGCATCCACCCGCAGTTGCGCATCGCGTCGCAGTACAAGATCACCTGTGGGCATCTCGGCGCGGTTCAGCACAACTTGTGTGCCATGTGTGTAATGGGCAGAGGCTTTGGGGGCCGAACTGACCACGATGTCGCAGCCAATCACAGCATCTGCTGCCCCCTGATCAATCCGTACCTGATTGAGCGCATCAGGTGCCGCGCCAAGACGAATGTAGCTCAGCACTGTTCCGAATTTCTGGGCAAAGCCGGTGAAATCCAAAACCGAGGCCCCTTTGCCTTCCAGATGTGCCGCCATAGTGATCAGGGCCCCGACCGTGACCACGCCCGTGCCACCGACGCCGGTTACCAGCAGATCGAAGGGTTTTGTCAAAGATGGAAGGGTGGGCGTTGGCAGACCAGCCTCGAGCGTATCGAGGTCCAGATCCATGCTGCGCTTGCGCCGGGCGGCACCTTCCACAGTCACGAAGCTTGGGCAGAACCCATTCAGGCATGAAAAATCCTTATTACAAGAACTCTGGTTGATCTTGCGTTTGCGTCCCAGCGGGGTTTCGCGCGGCTCAACGCTCAGGCAATTTGATGCCACTGAACAGTCGCCGCAGCCCTCACAGACCAGATCGTTGATCCAGGCAAATGTGGATGGGTCTTCCATAGTCCCACGCTTGCGGCGGCGACGCTTTTCGGTGGCGCAGGTCTGTTCATAGATCAGAACCGTGACGCCGGGAATGTCCCGCAATTCGCGTTGCAGCCCGTCCATCTCAGTCCGGTCATGAAACGTGGTTCCGGACGGGAATGCCGCACGGCGGAACTTGGTGATATCGTCCGAGACCAGCGCGATCCGCTCGACCCCTTCGGCGCGACAAGTCTGGACAATGCCCGCGACGCTGACGGGCCCGTCAACCGGTTGCCCTCCGGTCATTGCGACCGCATCATTGTACAGGATTTTGTAGGTGATGTTTGTCCCGGCGGCGACGGCCTGACGGATCGCGAGCGAGCCCGAATGGTACCACGTCCCCTCACCAAGGTTCTGGAAGATATGCTTGCCGCCATTGAATTGCGAAGCCACTACATGCGGCACACCTTCGCCCCCCATCTGCGCATAGCCGACCGTTTCGCGATCCATCCACGATGCCATGACGTGGCAGCCAATCCCACTGGCTGCGGTCGAGCCCTCTGGCACCTTGGTCGATGTGTTGTGAGGGCAGCCCGAGCAGAAATAAGGAGTCCGGGTCGCGCCAGAGACGCTGATCACAGGTGGAGGGGTCTCGGTCAGAGCCTGCGCTTTAGCGGGCAGGTTTTCTTCTGGAAAGAACGTGTTCAGCCGGGCGGCGACGATGGGAACAAGCATCAAGGGGCTGAGTTCCCCGGTCCACGGGATCAGCGGTTCGCCGTGGCTGTCATATTTCCCCACCATCTTGTGGGGTTTATCACCGGGCCAGTCATAGAAATATTCCTTGAACTGGCTTTCGATGATGCCGCGCTTTTCCTCGACGACCAGTACCTCAGCTTTGCCTTTCACAAAGCGCAACGCGTTGCGCCGCGCCAAAGGCCAGACCATCCCGACTTTATAGATGTCTATTCCCAAGCGACGGCAAGCTGCTTCATCCAGTTCCAGCAGGCGCAACGCCTCCATCAGGTCAAGATGCCCCTTACCCGTGGTGACAAAGCCGAACTTTGCATTGTCGATGTCATAGATGCGTCGATCGATGGGGTTCTCTTCCGCAAAGGCCCTCACAGCCCGCAGCTTGTGCTGAATGCGCGTTTCGATTTCGGGCGAGGGCAGGTCGGCAGTGCGCACATGCAAGCCGCGTTTCGGCAGGTCGATCTGCGGCAGGATAAAGCTGCGGTCAGGGTTCAGTTCGACCGACCGTGCGCTTTCGACTGTTTCGGAGATCGCTTTGAACCCGACCCATGTGCCTGAGAAACGAGACAGAGCAAACCCGTACTCGCCGAATTCCAGATATTCCTCGACCGAGGCCGGGTTCAACGTGGGCATAAACCAGGCCATGAAAGCCACATCCGATTGATGCGGCATCGAAGAGCTGACGCAGCCATGGTCATCACCGGCAACGACCAGCACACCGCCTTTCGGCGCAGATCCATAGGCATTGCCATGTTTCAAGGCATCGCCGGACCGATCGACACCAGGGCCCTTGCCGTACCACATGGAAAAGATGCCCTCGACCTCGCAATGCGGGTCCAGCGTGGCTTGCTGTGCACCTAAAACCGCTGTGGCGCCAAGGTCTTCGTTCACGGCGGGCATGAAGGTGATGTGATCCGTCTCCAGCCGGTCCTTTGCGCGCCACAGTTCCAGATCCAGCCCACCAAGCGGAGATCCACGATAGCCTGAGATAAATCCTGCCGTATTCAACCCCGCCTGATGGTCGCGCCGGGCTTGATCCATCATGATCCGTGCCAGTGCTTGCGTGCCGGTCAGAAAGACCCGGCCCTGGGTCAGCGCGTAGCGGTCTTCAAGTTGATAAGTGCGAGGTGCGGGGTCGTGATGGCTCATCGTCGTGGGTCCATGGGTTTTGCCTGTGGTTCCCGGTGATTTTAACCTCTAGCTGCTGGGTAACTGTTCCAGAGTGTGTGCGAATAAAGAGATTTGTGGTAGATAAATCCTAGATTTTTTAAGATTCTGGAGAAAACAACCAAGATGACTTCTCTTGATGATCGAGATCGCCGGATACTGACATTGCTGCAGAATGACAGCCGGATTTCAAATGCCGAGCTGGCGGATGCTGTGGGCATGTCATCCTCGGCCCTGTGGCGCAGGGTGCGGGCGCTGGAGGAGGCTGGGGTAATCGAGCGCTATGGCGCGTTGGTGAACCCACCGGCGATGGGTTTGACCTTTGAGGCAATCGTGCATGTGCATCTGACACGGCACGACCCGGATAAAATCGTTGATTTCATTCGAGCGGTCGAAATCAGCCCTGAGGTACAGGAATGTTACGCCACAACGGGGCAGGCTGATTATCACCTTCGGGTTTTGTGCCGGGACCTCTCGGCTTACAACACGTTTCTGGAAGAATTCCTGTTTCGGCTTCCCGCTGTTGCCAGCGCGCAGACCAATGTTGTCCTGCGCACGATCAAGCGGAACCGACCGGTCGTCCCCTGAAGCTCAGGTCGCGAATGCAACCCAAGCCCAAGCCATGCCAATATAGGTCAGGTTGTGAAACAACTGATCCAGACCTGCGGCGCGCCAGAAAGCGGCCTGATTGGGCTGTAACTTTTTGCGATCAGAATAGCTGGCCTTGGCAAAATCTATGTGGAAATGAACAATCCACTCCAGCGCGGCGATGATAAGTATGAACTCAATCGGAGCCCGAAAAAGCGCAAAAATCACAATCGAACCCACAACATGCACAGCCGCATGTTGCGCGCGTCCCATATGGAAATACGTGCCTCGCCCTGAAAGCATCTTGGGCGTTTGTAAATAATAATCGGCGAACATGTGTTTGATCTGAAGCAGGCAAAGCAACAAAAACACAGCGCCAAAACTGGCAGGCAAATGAATCCTCCCGATATCGTCCTGAATCAGAAGACTAGGGGGTAATGGCCTGACGCGCAAATGAACTTGTTCACACAACCCAAATTAGGCGCAATTCGGAATTTCATTTGCGTCCGAGGACACGATTGCGGTAAATTCGGACCGTTGTGTTCACGCCAAAATCAGTGACTTAAGCGGCGGATCGATAGTAGGGGCGGGTTCAATAGAACGAACGATCTTTCAGTTCATCTGGAAATATTCAAAACGCGATCAGTTGATTCTTCTGGCCGTGACAGCAACGCTGTTTCCATTGCTGTATCTGACGTTGGAACTGCCCAAGCGGATCATCAATGACGCGATCGGTGCAACCAGCCAGATTGTTAATGTTTGGGGGTACAGCCTTCAGCAGACCACATTTCTGATGATCCTATGCTTTGCATTTCTGGCTGCTGTGCTGGCGCACGGATTGATGAAAATGCGCATCAACACCATGAAGGGTGTTCTGAGCGAGCGAATGCTGCGCCGCTTTCGCTATCAGTTGATCAACCGGGCGCTGAGGTTTCCGCAACCTTATTTTGAACGGGTAAGCCAGGGCGAGATGGTTTCTATGATCACCGCCGAAAGCGAGCCGATGGGCGGTTTGATGGGAGATGCGATCAGCCAGCCGGTCCTGCAGGCCGGGCAGATGATCACGATCCTGTCCTTCCTGTTTCTGCAAAGCGTCTGGTTCGGATTGGCTGCGGTTGCGCTGATCCCGCTTCAGGCGTGGCTGATCCCCAAATTGCAGCGCCAGATCAATCTGCTGAATAAGAAACGCATTCAGGAAGTGCGCATATTGGCCGCCCAGATCGGCGAGAACGCGGCCGGAGCCTCAACCCTGCGCGCCAATGGTGGCTGGCGTTACCGGAGGGCAATGATCTCGCATCAATTGGGGCGGCTGTTCGGTATCCGGTTCGAGATCTACCAGAAAAAGTTCTTTATGAAGTTCATCAATAACTTCATATCACAGCTTACGCCGTTCATGTTCTATCTGGTTGGCGGCCTTCTGGTGTTGCAGGGATCGGTTTCGCTGGGTGCGCTTGTGGCTGCGCTGGCAGCGTACAAGGACCTGAGTTCACCCTGGAAAGAGCTGCTGACTTATTACAATCAGACGCAGGATATGTCTCTGCGGTGGGACGTAGTGGTTGATCGCTTCGCTCCGGATGGCATGGTTGATGAAAACCTCTTTGATGCGAAGCCAGAGGAACTCCCGCATCTGAATGGAGACATTGTACTGGATCAGGTATCTGTTCGTGACATGGATGGAAATCAGGTGCTAGACGACCTGGATTTGACGTTTCCGGCAGGCAAGACCATCGGTATCTCTGCGCCCAGCGAAGAAGACCGTCATGCCCTGACACAGTTGCTGACCCGGGAAATGCTGCCAACGTCTGGACGCATTGAGATTGGCGGGATCAACTTGACCGGTTTGCCGCAGACTGTCGTCGCAGCGCGCATTGGCTTGGCAACATCGCGTCCCGTTATGTTCCAGGGTACGCTGGGCCAAAACGTGATGATGCCGATGCGGTCTCATCCTTTATCCACATCTACCGAGGACCCGGATTTCCCGGAAACGCTGCGGGCTGGCAACAGCGCTGATCCGCTCCATGTCGAATGGCTGGATCCCAAAATGGCGGGATTTGAAGATAAAGCTATGCTGCGCGACTGGTGGCTGCAATTGATCGATGGAATGGGGTCAGGTGCAGCGCTGTTCCAACGTGGCGCCGAGCAGGTTTTTGATGCAAGCGAACACCCGGCGTTGGCGGCAAAGCTGGTTGAGCTGCGCCCATTGGTGCAAAAGGCAGTGCACGAGGCTGGGCTTGAGCAGCAGGCGCTGATTTTTGATCGATCCACGTATAACGCGGCCCTACCGGTTGCCGAAAACCTCTTGTTCGCCACCCCTTGTGTGCCGGTTACTCAGGAATTGCTAGCACAGCAGACCGTGTTTCTGCAGCAGTTGCGCGAGTTGAGGCTGGACGAAACACTGATCAGCCTGACGCGCGACGTGATCGAATTGCTGCGCCAGATCTTCGGCCTGGATGGCACGGATCACCCGCTGTTTCGTAAACTAGGGCTTGAGGCTCAGACCTATGAGGCTGCGGTTGAACTGGTCGAGCAAACCCGCAAAGAGGGTGGCAATGGCCTAGATGACGAACAATTGGCCAGCTTGTTGTCGGTGCCGTTTGTAATCTCTGCTGAACAGATCGGTCCGGCCTTCTCTGACGAGCTGAAGAACCGCATTCTTGAGTTACGCCACAGCCATTCCGACAAGTTGCTGGAACCGTTGCACGACGTTTTTGTGCCATTGGATGAGGGTGCAATTGCACCCGGTCTGACCGTTATGGAAAACGCGTTGTTCGGCAAAGTCAGCCAGATCGGTGGCGCACGAACTGATGAAGCACGCAAACTGATCGTTGACGTTCTGGCCGAAAACGGGGCACGCCCAATGGTGGTCGAGCTGATCTACGATGTGCCTGTCTCGCTGGGTGGTCAAAACCTTCCGGCCGTATTTGCCGAACCGCTGGCCTTTACCCGCGCCGCAATCAAAAAGCCGGATATTCTGATCCTAGAAACGGCACTGGCCAGCTATGATATGAAGACCCAAGTAGCGGTTTATAAAAATCTCCGAGATCTTTTGCCTGAAACTACGGTAATCTACCTCAATGACACGTTCGAAAACCCAGACGTATTCGACATGTATGTTGAGATCCGTCAAGGCCGCGTCGTGACCGGGGAAGGCCCGGTTGACGTTGAAGGTGACGGCGCTGCGTCCGCTGATCTGGTGCGCAAATTGCGTGCGTTGGAGCAAACGCCATTGTTTTCTGGTCTGGACCGTCGCCAGCTCCGCCTGCTGGCCTTTGGGGCGCGCTGGTTTGAGGCGAAGGCAGGCCAAGTGATCTTCTTGAAAGATGACCAACCGACAGATGGCGCCTATGTTGTCCTTGAGGGCGAAGCGGGGCTTTACTTGCCGCGATCGGGCGAGGCTGACCAATTGATTATCACTGTTGGTCCAGGTGCATTGGTCGGGGAACTAGGGCTGATCCGCAAAGAGCCCCGGGCGCTGAGCATGGTTGCCGAAACCGACCTGTCCTGTCTTCGCATCGGTGAAGAAGAGTTCCTCGCCGTTGTTGAGAATGACGCAGCCACAGCTTTCAAACTGATGCAGGTGATCGCAGGCTACGTCTCGAACTGATCATTTTTCTTTCGGCAGGTTGTCAGCTTTCGGTCGCAGGTGCGCCGCCCTGAAATGCGTTTCCGTTTACGTAATCACAGGGCGCTTCCTGCATCTGCAGGTGTAAGCCGTCACCGGTGTAAGGATGAGCGCGCGCAAGATCTTCATCTACTTCGATACCGAGGCCGGACCCTTCCGGAGGTGTAACGAACCCATGTTCAACGCGGATACTTCCCATGATCAAATGATCATGAAACGGCGTCTCGATGCTCTCGAGAAGCAGCAGGTTCGGGATTGAGGCTGCCAAATGGATGTTGGCTGCCCATTCGATTGGCCCCGCATACAGATGGGGTGCCATCTGCGCGTTGAAAACCTCGGCCATGGCAGCAACTTTTTTCATTTCCCAGATGCCACCAGCGCGGCCAAGCGCGGGTTGCAAGATTTCTGCCGCCCCCGCGCGCAAGACAGCAGCAAATTCTGCTTTGGTTGTCATCCGTTCGCCCGTTGCAACGGGGATGCGGACGTTGCGGGCCACGCGGGCCATATCCTCGATCATGTCCGGGGGGGTGGGTTCTTCGAACCAAAGGGGCGAATAAGGTTCCAGCGCTTGGCCCAGACGAATGGCTCCGGCCGTGTTGAACTGCCCGTGGGTTCCGAACAGCAGGTCCGCCTTGTCCCCAACCGCCTCGCGAATAGCTTTGCAAAATGCAACTGACAGCGAGATGTCGGACATCGCTGGCATGTGCCCGCCGCGGATCGTGTAGGGACCAGCCGGATCAAATTTTACCGCCGTATAGCCGCGCCGGACCATTTCTGCTGCGCATTCTCCGGCCTGTTCCGGTGCGGTCCAGAAGTCGGTCAGGTTATGCTGAGGAAGTGGATATAGATAGGTATAAGCCCGGATGCGGTCGTTCATTCGCCCACCCAGCAACGCGTAGACCGGGCGGTCCCGATCTTTCCCGAGGATATCCCAGCAGGCGATCTCAAGCCCTGAAAACGCGCCCATAACAGTCAGATCAGGACGCTGGGTAAAACCGCTGGAATAGGCGCGGCGGAACATCAGCTCGATATTTTCAGGGTTTTCACCCTGCATGTGTCGTTCAAATACATCGCGTATGACATGCGCCATGACATCCGGGCCAACCGAGGACGCATAGCATTCGCCCCAGCCGACAACGCCTGTATCGGTGATAACCTTGACCAAAATCCAATACCGCCCGCCCCAGCCCGGGGCAGGTGGGGCTGTGATGATAACGTCGAGATCTTGCAGTTTCATCGGACGCTCCTTTGATGGGACTCAGCTTTGATCGAACAGGATCACGTTGCGTTTGGCGGCTCCGGTTTTGGTATTCTCAATCGCTTCGTTGATCTGCGACAAGCTCCAACGGCCCGAGATCAGCTCGTCCAATTTCAACCGCCCCTGCTCATAAAGATCGATCATCCAAGGGATATCCCGCTGAATCACTACATCTCCCATTTTCGAGCCAACCATCCCTTGGCCAAGTGCTGCCAGCACTACGGGCTCATAGGTCGACATATCGCCGGAATGGGGCATCCCGATCATGATCGCCTTGCCGCCCAAACCCAGATAGCGGGGGGCTTGGTCATAGGCCGGAATCGCACCAACGGTGATCAGAACCGCATCCGCTCCGCGTCCTCCAAGCGCTTCGAACGCTGCCTTCCAAGGCTCTTTCTGGCTGGCCAGAACGCCATGGGTTGCGCCAAACTCCATCGCGATGTCCAGCTTGTCTTCGGTCATGTCGACGGCCACGATACGGCGCGCTCCGGCTATGCGAGCCCCCTGAATCGCATTAAGCCCGACACCACCTGCGCCGATTACAACGACATCCTGACCCGGACGCAGTTGGGCTGCGTTGACGGCGGCACCAACCCCGGTGATCACACCGCACGACAGCAAGCTGGCAATGTCTTTGGGCAGCGTTTCAGGGATGCGGACAATCTGGCGATGGCTCACCACGACTTTCTCGGCAAAGGCCCCGCAGGCCATCGCTTGCGTGAGTGCACCACCATCAACCGTCCTCAATGGGCCATTGACCGTGTCATAGGGTGTTTCACAAATGGTGGGCATGCCACCAGCGCATGATGGGCAAGAACCACAGGCGCGGATCAACGTAACGACAACCGGATCACCAACTTTGAAATCCCCGGCAGCATCACCAACCGCGGAAACAACCCCGGCCGCTTCATGCCCATAAACCGCGGGCAGATGCCCGCCCCATGCCCCATTCGCGAACGAGATATCCGAGTGGCAGATTGCCACCGCGTCCAGCGTGACTTCGACCTCGCCCGTGGCGGGCGGCGCGATCAGGATGTCTTCGATGACCAGAGGTTCGCCGAACGCCCGGCATACGGCTGCTTTGATGGTTTGCATGTCTGTCCCCGCTCCCTATTGGGATCACGGTGGCCCGTAGCAATCTGATCTGCAAGGTGGTTTCCGTCACAGATATGTCGTTGTTGGGCCAAGGCGGGGCAGACGCTACAAAAACGCCGCCAGTTACGTGACGTTAATGATCCCGGTGGCTAGTGTAATTGCTGTCACATCCGCTCAGAGAGTATGTGCAGCAGGCCGGCCAAATGCTCGGGATGTGAAAAAAAGGGGGAATGAGAGCTATCGATCGTAACGCTCATATCGGGTGCAGCGCAGCTTGCCATCTCGGCCTGATATTCGGTTGGAACGGTGCGGTCGTCTGTGGTCCTGACATAACCCTTGGGAACACGTGCAAAGTTTTCACCGGTCGCAAGTGGGGTGGCCTGTGGCGCAATCGCTTGCGGGCAAAGGCGGCCAAATGCATAGGCGACAACTTCGCGCGGGCAGTCGTGATAGAACAGATCATGCACCCGATCCGGCACGACTGTGTACGACATCCCGTCGCCAGATTTTTCAACTGCGTCGCCGATCAATTGGCGCGGGGCACGTTTACGCATCTCAACCATCGAAAACCCGGATTGGGGAACATAGGCGCATAGATATATCAGACCGCGCATCGCGTTCGGATCGGCCTCGGCCGCCGCGCTGACAGGGTAACCTCCCCACGAATGCCCAACAATGATCGTGTTCGGGGTCGAAGCTTTCAGCACCGCATCCCGGCAGGATGCAAGAGTTACGTCCCGGATGGGGGTCGGGTCCGAGCCGTGGCTTGGCATATCAATCGCACGTGCAGTATGCCCGAAGGTGGTCAGTTCGGGGATCAGGTCCCGCCAGCACCAGGCGCCGTGGCATGACCCATGGACTAGTAAGAAGTCTGCCAACGCATTACTCCTTCAGATGTGACCGATCTCGGTCAGGAAATCGCCAAGAAGCTTGGCATATTCCTGAGGTTGCTCGACGCAGGGCAGGTGGCCTGCTTTTCGGATCACGGCAAATTTTGAGCCCGGGATCAGATCAATTGTTTCACGCACCAAATCGGGCGGGGTTGAGCCATCCTCGCTGCCCGCGATGCCAAGCGTCGGCAAGCGCAGGCCGCTGGTTGGGGTGTAGAAATCGGCGCCCGAAATGGCGGCACAACAGCCCAGAAAGCCCTCGGCAGGTTGCCGAACCATCATGTTGCGCCACAGAGCCATCTCGGGGCTTGAGTGAAACGACTTTGAGAACCAACGCTCCATCGTGGCGTCTGCCAAAGCTTCGATCCCACCTGCGCGAATGGCGTCCATCCGTTCATGCCAGATCTTCGGTGTCCCAATTTTGGCTGCGGTATTCGACAGGACCAGAGCACGGATTTGATCCATGCGCTTTACGGCCAGACCCTGCGCAATCATGCCGCCGACTGACAGGCCGACGAAGACGCAATCCTTGACCTCAAGATAGTCCAAAAGTTGCTCAGCATCGCGCACCAGATTTCCCATGGAATAGGGCGCATCGGGCGCGGAAGACAGACCATGCCCGCGTTTGTCATAGCGGATGATGCGCAAGCCTTTAGGCAATAGCGGTAAAATCGAATCCCACAAACGCATATCCGTGCCCAACGAGTTGGCGAACACGATGGGCGCGCCGGTGGCATCTCCGTCTATGCGGTAGTGTATCCTCACATCTTTGAGGTCAGCGATTTGCACGTGCAGGGTTCCCGTCAATTCAGGCTGTCGGTCTTAATTGACCACATAAGGATTGTGCACCGGTCGTAACAGTTTGTCAGGTAAGGAATTCCAACGCCCGAGCGAAAACCTGCGGGTCCACATTCCCGCCCGAGGCAACAACGATTACCGCATTCCCTTCGATCTGATCCTTGCGAAACAGAGCCGACGCCAGCGAGACAGCTCCGCCCGGTTCCAGCACGATTTTCAGGCGCAGAAAGGCCAGGGCCATCGCGTGCAAGGCTTCCTGTTCCGATACTGACAGGCCGGGGCCGCAAAGTCTCTGCAGGATCGGAAATGTGATATCCCCCGGCTGCGGTGTCAGGATTGCGTCGCAAATATTGCCGGAGGTTGCGTCGTTGGCCTGGATGCTGCCAGACGCCAAAGAGCGCTTCACGTCATCGAACCCTTCAGGCTCACATGGCCGAGCGCGCAACCCGGGCGCGTGACGTTCCAAAGCCAGCGAGATGCCGGAAGTCAATCCTCCGCCGCCGCAACAAACCAAAACATCTGCATTGGTAACGTCCAGTACCCGCGCTTGTCGCGCCAACTCCAAGCCTGTTGTTCCTTGGCCCGCGATCACCTGCGGCTCATCATAAGGCCGGATCAGCGTCAATCCGCGTTCGGCGGCCAATGCCTCACCAATGTCCTCGCGGCTTTCATTGGCGCGGTCATAGAGGACGACCTCGCCCCCCAGCGCGCGCGTGTTTTCAATTTTCAGCGTCGGTGCATCTGAGGGCATGACAATGACGGAAGATATCCCGTGTTGTGTTGCTGCATAGGCAACGCCCTGTGCGTGATTGCCGGAGGAGAAGGCGATGACACCTCTGTCTCGCGCCGTGTCATCCAGCGCTGAGATTGCGGACCAAGCACCGCGAAACTTGAAGCTGCCGGTGTGTTGCAGGCATTCGGGTTTCACGAGCACACGGCGTCCAGCGAGCTCATCCACAAACGGCGAAGACAAAAGCGGCGTCTCACGCACGTGACCTTTTAGCCGTTCGGCGGCGGCTTCGATCATGTCTATGTTGCTCATGTGGCGTCCAGTATTTGGCGGATCAGATCAAGGGATTGCGGTTCGTTCAGAAACGGAACATGACCACGATCGGGCACCTGGGTCGAGATCAATTTGGGGTGACGCGCGTGCATTTCTTGTACGGTTGCAGGGCTCAGCAGGTCTGAATTTACGCCTCGGATAACGCCGGTTGGGATATCTTGCAAAGCCTCGAACAAGGGCCAGAGATCTGGCGCGGGCGTGATCGCCGCCTGCTCGATCAGTGCTTGTCTCAGGGCGGGATCATAGCGCAGGTCTAACCCGGAGTCGGTCTGGATGTACTGGTATTCAACCTGCTGTCTCCAGATGTCCAGCGGGATGCCGGGGAATTGCGACCCCATCATCGCCCGAAGCGCTTGCGCCGCTTCGTCGTAGGTTTTTGAGGTCGGGCGATTGCCGACATAATCCATGATCTTGGTGATGCCACCAAGTTCGATCACGGGCCCAACGTCATTCAGGATTACTCCGGCCAAGCGATCTGGATGGCTTAGGGCCAACGCCATGGCGATCAGCCCCCCGCGCGAGGTGCCGAGCAAAGTCACCTTGTCCAATCCCAGATGATCCAGCAACTCGACCGCATCCTGCCCCTCGCGCAGGATGTTGTAGTTCATGTAGTCTGCATCACAATCGGATTGTCCGCGCCCGCGATAGTCCATCGAAATCATGCGAAGGTCGGTCACATGTGGCGCAAGAAACGAAAAGTCTCGGCTATTGCGGGTCAAACCCGCCAAACAAAGCAGCGGTTGGCCTGAACCTGTGTCCTCGTAATAAAGGCGCTTGTCGTCTGAGGTCGTGAAATACGCCATCAAAGCCCTGCCAGTTTCGGGATGGTGGTCAAGTCAGGCAGAACATGTGCCGGTTTCCACGGTAGGCGATCCATTGGCTCACCTGCGCGATTCACCCAGGCGGTGACAAATCCGTATCCGCTTGCCCCGGCGGCGTCCCAGCCGTTTGAGCTGACGAACAGCACTTCGTCGCGCGCGCAGCCGAACCGGTTCTGCACAAGGTCATAGACGCTGGCATGGGGTTTGAAGACACCCACGCTTTCAACCGATAGCACGTCATCAAGCACATCGCCGATTCCCGCGGACTGTACCGCGCCTTCCAGCATCGGAGGGGATCCGTTAGACAATATGGCCGTCTTCATGCCACCCTCTTTCAGCGCTTTCAGCATCTCAGGGACCTCAGGATAGGCCTGCAATTCCCAATAGAGATCCAACAGGCGCTGTCGCAGTGGGGCATCCCCCTGCAAACCAACCGCTTCCAGCGCCCAATCCAGCCCGTCTTGGGTGACATCCCAGAAATCGCAATGCGCATCTGCCACTGCCCGCAGCCAGGTGTATTGCAGTTGCTTCAGGCGCCAGTGTCCGGCCAATGCAGGCCATTTGTCCGCCAACGCATGGAACTCTGGCTCTGCTGCGGCCTGCCGCGCGGCGGCGGCCACGTCAAACAAAGTGCCGTATGCGTCGAATACACATGTGGTGATAGCCATCCAATCCTCCCCTGATCAGGCGCAGGTAAACACAACCGTCCGAGGGGTTAAAGAGGGCAGGGTTTACAATGCTGTGCAAGCCACTAGGCTCCGCCGTTCATTTATCTTCAGGCCGGAGGCCACCATGACCGCAATCAAACAAGGCGACACTGTTCGCATCCATTACACCGGAACCTTGCTGGACGGCAAAGTCTTTGACAGTTCCGAAGGGCGCGATGCGCTGGAGTTTGCGGTAGGTTCGGGCCAGATTATTCCTGGTCTGGATGCTGCTCTGCCGGGGATGGAGATTGGTGAGAAAAAGCGTGTTGAGATCGATTGCGTTGACGCCTATGGCCCGATCAATCCGGGTATGCAGCAGCAGATCCCCCGCGAGGGTATTCCGGATGACATACCTCTGGAACCCGGTACACAGCTGCAGATGCAAACCCCGGAAGGTCAGACGCTACCGGTGACGGTTGTCGAGGCGGATGAGGCGACGGTGACTCTGGATGCAAATCACCCGCTGGCCGGTAAGGATCTGATCTTTGATATTGAGATTGTCTCGATCAATTGACCGAGTTCGGGTTAAAGGCCCGGAATCTGCGAGATCAACGGTTCAAGCGCATCGCGTACCTGAGGCTGGGTCAGAAACACAAAAGCAATCAGCAGCGATGTGAGGACCAGCAACAAAAGGCGCGCACGGCCACCTGCTGACTTGCGTTTCAAAGCTGGCGAGCGCGAATTGCTCGCGAGGATTTGTTCAAGCTTGCTCATATCGTAATCCCTGCCGGGCAAAGATGGTTAAATCTTGGCACCGGCAGGGAAAGATATGGTCACATGGCTTCGGGTTGCGGCATGCCCAGAATGTGATAACCGCCGTCGACCCGAATGATCTCACCCGAGGTATAGCTGCCCGCGTCTGACGCCAGATAGACGGCGGTGCCGCCAACAGCCTCGAGCGTTGCGTTCGACCGCATCGGAGCGTTCTGGTCGCAGAATTTATAAGTTTTACGCGCACCACCAATGGCCGCCCCGGCCAGCGTTTTCATGGGGCCAGGCGAGATGGCGTTCACCCGAATGCCTTCGGGACCCAGATCATTGGCCAGATAGCGGGTCGCGGATTCCAGCGCGGCCTTGGCGACACCCATGACGTTGTAGTTCGGCACAACCTTGTTCGAGCCCTGATAGGTCAGGGTCAGCAGCGTGCCGCCGTTGTCCTTCATCAGCGGATAGGCGCGGCGCGCAACCTCGATGAAGGAATAGGCCGACACGTCCAGCGAGTGTTTGAAGTTTGCGCGGGTGGTGTTCAGGAACCGGCCTGTCAGCTCGGATTTGTCCGAATAGGCGATGGCATGCACCACAAAATCGATCGTCGGCCAGCGCTCGGCCAGTTCGCCAAATGCGCGCTCCAGCGAAGCGTCGTCGGTGACGTCGGCATCGACCATGAAGTCACTTCCAAGGCTCTGGGCCAGCGGTTCGAGCCGCTTTCCAAAAGCCTCGCCCTGATAGGTGAAAGCCAGCTCAGCGCCCGCCTCGTGCATGGCTTTGGCGATGCCCCACGCGATCGAGCGGTCATTTGCCACGCCCATGATCAGGCCGCGTTTACCCTTGAGAATATCCGACATCTTATTCACCCGTTATACTTCGACAGAACCATGGATCCGTTGGTGCCGCCAAAGCCGAAGCTATTGGTCATCACGCTGTCCAGGCCTGCGTTTTCAACAACTTGCGTTGCAATTTCACCGGGCAGAATGCCGTCGGCAAGTGTGTCGACATTGATCGACGGAGTAATGAAGTCATGCTCCAGCATCAGCAGGCAGAAGATCGCTTCAAGCGCACCTGCCGCGCCCTGCGCGTGACCGGTCATCGATTTGGTCGATGAAATCGGTGGCACACTGCCTTCGCCAAAAATGCGGCGCACGGCTTCGACTTCTCCAACGTCGCCCACTGGGGTCGAGGTGCCGTGGGCATTGATATAGCCGACCTTGCGGCCTTCGGGCACAGTGGAGAGCGCCAGACGCATCGCACGCTCGCCGCCTTCACCAGAGGGGGCCACCATGTCGTGCCCATCAGATGTTGCGGCATAGCCGGTTACTTCGGCATAGATTTTCGCACCGCGCGCCAGCGCATGCTCTAGGTCTTCCAGAACCACGATGCCGCCACCGCCGGAAATCACAAATCCGTCGCGGTTCTGATCGAATGCGCGCGAGGCTTTGTCGGGCGTGTCGTTATATTTCGACGACATCGCGCCCATCGCGTCGAAAAGGCAGGACAGGGTCCAGTCGAGCTCTTCACCCCCACCGGCGAACATCACATCCTGCTTGCCCAGCATGATCTGCTCGGCTGCGTTGCCGATGCAGTGCAGCGAGGTCGAGCAGGCCGAGGTGATCGAGTAGTTGATACCTTTGATCTTGAATGCGGTCGCAAGGTTGGCGGAAATCGTCGAACACATGCATTTCGGCACCGCGAACGGACCGATCCGCTTGGTTGCGCCGGTTTTCAGCACGGTCTGGTGCGCAGTCAGCATCGCGCTGGTCGATGGACCGCCCGAACCGGCCACCAGACCGGTGCGCGGATTAACGACCTGATCTTCGGTCAGCCCGGCATCAGCGATGGCCTGGCTCATCGCAATATGGGCATAGGCTGCGCCCGGTCCCATGAACCGAAGTGTGCGTTTGTCCACGTGTTCGGCGACGTCGATTTTCAGCGAACCGGCGATCTGGCTGCGAAAGCCGTGCTCGACCATCTGTTCGCTTGCTACGATGCCGGATTTGCCTGCTTTGAGCGAGGCGAGCACCTCTTCGGCATTGTTCCCGATCGAGGACACAACCCCCAGACCGGTGACGACTACTCGACGCATGTGCGTACTCCTTATTGCGGCCGGTCAGGCTCAGGCGTCTGACAGAACGACCTTCATATCTTTGACGTCGTATATCAATTCGCCATCGGCTTCGACGATGCCATCTGCCACACCCATGGTCAGGCGGCGCGTCTGGATCGCCTTTTTGAAATCAATCTTATAGGTCAGCATCTTCCGGTCCGGGCGCACCATGCCGGTCAACTTGACCTCTCCGACGCCAACGGCCATGCCACGTCCTTGCCAGCCGCGCCAGCCAAGGTTGAAGCCGGTCAGTTGCCACAGACCGTCCAGGCCCAGACAGCCGGGCATAATGGGATTGCCGGGGAAATGGCAGTCAAAGAACCACAGGTCGGGCGTTATATCAAACTCAGCAAGTACATGGCCTTTGCCATGCGCACCACCATCGCCGGAAATCTCGGTGATGCGGTCCATCATCAGCATCGGCGGAGCGGGCAATTGCGCATTACCGGGGCCGAATAACTCGCCGCGGGCGCATTTCAGCAGATCGTCCTTGTCAAAACTGCTTGGGAATTGGGCCATTCTGCCGCCTCTCCTGCCTGGTCTGTTCGTTATATCTGGCCTCGTCTATCACCCGTTTGCAAGGTCCTGCAAGACCAGCACGCCATATCATGTTGTGATGACGATACTTCTTGCGAATGAATTTCATTTGAAATTGCGGGTCGGGCGCACTTATATTAAGGGCAGCAAAACACAGGTATCGGATTCATGACACCTCAGAGCCGTGACATAGCTACAAATTGGTTGGTTGACGCCGGTTTGCGTCCCACGCGCCAAAGGGTTGCCTTGGCCGAATTGCTTGTGGGCGACGGGTTGCATCGACATGTGACCGCAGAAAGCCTGTTCGAATCCGCCAAATCCAACGGTGACGCGGTTTCATTGGCCACCGTCTATAACACCTTGCGGGCGTTCTGCGATGCCGGGGTGCTGCAAGAGATCACCGTTGACGGATCGAAAAGCTATTTTGACACCAATACCCATGATCATCCGCATTTCTTCTGGGAAGACGAAAGCCGCCTGAGCGACGCGCCGTCCGATCAATTGGTGATCCAACAGTTGCCCGAAGCGCCCGAAGGGGTTGAGATCGCGTCGGTCGATGTGGTGATCCGGCTGCGGAAGAAGTAACCTTTAGGCCGTTTGCAATAAATCAACCAATGCGCGTCCAGCCGTCGTGATCAGCGGCTCTGTTGGGCCAGTGCCGTGACGCGCCAACACGACGGCTTCGGTTGCATCTGCATCAATGATCGGCAGACTAACCAGAGGCACCTGATCATAGCTGAAGCCACTTGTCGGGCTGGCATAGCTGATCCCAACGCCTTCACCATGAGCGGCCAGACTGCGCTGAATCTCGAGCGTTTCCGCGCGGTGTGAAACAGTAGGGTTAAGCCCGTCGCGTCTGAACAATCCAAGCACGTGTTGTGCTGACAGGCCTTCTTTGGAGAGAATCAGTGGAAACTCAGCAAGATTAGCCAAGGTAACCTGCTCAGAAATCGCCAGCGGATGATCAGGACACAGCAATGCATACGGGATGCTATCGAACAGCTTTGAGCACGAGAAACTCGCGTCCATCCCCAAATCATAAGTCATTGCAAAATCGTATTTTCCATCGATAAGACCGGATATCAGGCCTTCGAATGTCTCAACCCCATGCGTCAGGGAAATATCTGGTACTGCCTCGCGCAGGCAGTGCAGAGATTTAGCCAGTAGAAAGGGGGCCAAATCGACAAAGCACCCAAGACGCAATCGGCTTTCGCCCGAAGTTGGCTGCTTTGCATCTTCAAGCTGCGCGGCTCGGTTCAACAAGGCTTCGGCTTCTTCGATGAACTTGCGGCCCTGTGGGGTCAGCGCCATTGCGGCGCCCCGCCTTCGGGCAAAGAGTGGATATCCCAGATGCGATTCGACCCGCGTCAGCGCATTGGACAAGGCGGGTTGCGAGACGTTCAGGCGTTGTGCCGCCGCAGACAGGCTTCCGTGCCGACCAATGGCACAGGCATATTCGTACTGGCGGAGCGTAAGGTATAACATCAGGTTAATACCTAAGTCCAAAGATATGATTTGAACAGAGGTCTCATTCATGCGCAGATCAGGTGACAAATCCAAGGAGACCGCGATGACCCATCCTCTTGTTTCGCAAGCGATGATTGACGACTACCAAAACGATGGCGTTGTGTTGGTCAAGGGTCTGTTCGCCGATCATGTTGAAACCCTGCGGGCCGGGGTTTCCGCGAATATGGAAAAACCCGGACCTTATGCATCAGAGAATAAGAAAGAAGGCGAGACTGGTCGTTTTTTCGATGATTACTGCAACTGGTCGCGTATCCCGCAGTTTCGTGAGGTGATCGAAAACTCTCCTGCCGCTGAAGTAGCGGCCGACCTTATGCAATCGCAATCCGTGCAGATGTTCCATGACCATGTACTGGTGAAGGAGCCCGGGACCTCAATGGCGACGCCGTGGCATCAGGATGGGCCTTACTATTTTGTCGAAGGTCAACAAAATATCAGCTTCTGGTCACCACTGGATTCGGTGAAACACGCGACCTTGCGTTGCGTCGCCGGTTCGCACCGCTGGGAAAAAGAAGTGCTGCCTACCCGCTGGGTCTCGGAAGAGGGATTCTTCCCCGATGAGGGTCAATACATGCCGATCCCCGACCCGGATGCCGAAGGGATGAAGATCGTCGAGTTCGAGATGGAGCCGGGCGACGCCGTAGCTTTCAACTACCGCACGCTGCACGGAGCCCGAGGCAATACTTCGGAAAGTCGGCGTCGGGCCTTCTCACTGCGGTTGGTTGGTGATGACGCGCGGTATGTCGAACGTCCTGGCCGAACGTCTCCGCCATTTCCGGGACATGACATGGTGCCGGGGCAGCGGCTGCGCGAGGACTGGTTCCCAGTTCTGCTACAGCGATAGAGCCTAGAACCATTGGCCCGATTCAATCAGGCCCAGATCCAGCAATTGGCGCGAGTCCCACTCGAACGGAGTTGAATGGCTCCAGCAGAAGTTGGAGATATCAAACGTCGATCCGGCGTTCGTCTTCAGTGCTTTGGCGGCCCGGAACGAACAGATCGCGGCGGTCAGGTTGTTGTGCCACGGGCAAGCATAGGTGTTGTATTCCGGCTCATTGAATGTGTGATCAGGCAGAAGTTTCAGATCGGGTTTTGCTTTGAACAGCGAAATCCGATCGATGCGGCGCCGTTCATACGGGATATGATCTTCGAACCGCCAGCGCAGACCACCCGACATATCCAGTTGGCGCTCCAGCGGCTTGCCAGATGCGTCATGCCGCGTGTGGGCGTAGTATCCGGTCTTGTCCAGCATTGCGTGATCGGGGGCCACCCCGTTGGGATAGGTCGTCAGATCATTCGCATACAGATCGACCACATGGGTCAGCATGGCCTTGCGCCGTTCTTCAGAATGGAAAGCCAGTAACTCTCCGACCGTGCGGGTTTCGCAGAAAGGGTAGAACAGATATTCAGCGTTGTAGCAGTAGTATATCCAGATACCTTGGGCGGCCTGAATGATCCGATTGATGACCTCAAATACGACGGTTCTAGGCGCGCAGGTCATCGTCACTCGATGAACCTTTGCTTCTAACGCTTCATCCAGCGTGAATTCCTGCGGCAGGAATGCGATCACGGATTTGAACCCCAGTTTCAGATGATGGAGTAGTGTGCCTTCCAGTTCGACATCATCTTCGGCAAATATCAGTGCGATGGGGCCTTTCTGCAGGGTATTGCGGCCGGAATTCAGAAGGTGATCAAGGGATTGGTACTGCATCGTGGGTGCTGTTTCAGCCTCGCTGGAAATTCCCGCCAAATTCGGGTAATTGCGCCAGCATTGCAAGCGGCGTTCGATCCGTATAGACGACGCCGACCCAGCGACTGCAAAGGCCAACCCATGTCTGAACCGAAAAAGCTGTTTATCAAGACCTATGGCTGCCAGATGAACGTCTATGACAGCGAACGCATGGCCGAAGCGCTGGGCGGGCAAGGGTATGTTGAGACCAAAACACCTGACGAAGCAGATATGATTCTGCTCAATACCTGCCACATCCGTGAGAAGGCTGCCGAGAAAGTCTATTCTGAACTGGGCCGCTTCAAGGGGCTTAAAGCGGGCAAGCCAGACCTGAAGATTGGTGTCGCCGGGTGCGTGGCTCAGGCCGAAGGTGAAGAGATCATGCGCCGCCAGCCACTCGTCGATCTGGTGGTGGGGCCGCAAAGCTATCACCGCTTGCCAGAGATGGAGGCGAAGACGCGCGTGGGTGAAAAGGCTCTGGATACCGATTTCCCGGAAGAAGATAAGTTCGAAAAGCTTAAGAACCGCCCGAAGGCCAAGCGTGGCCCGACTGCGTTTCTGACGGTTCAGGAGGGTTGCGACAAGTTCTGCGCCTTCTGCGTGGTGCCTTATACCCGCGGGGCCGAAGTGAGCCGCCCGGCGGATCGCATTCTGAATGAGGCGCGCGATCTGGTCGAACGCGGCGTGCGCGAGATCACGTTGCTGGGCCAGAATGTCAATGCGTATCACGGGGCTGGTCCGAACGGCGATATGACACTTGCCGCATTGATCTGGGAACTGAACAAGGTCGATGGGCTTGAGCGTATCCGCTTTACCACCTCGCACCCCAACGACATGGACGATGCGTTGATCGAAGCACATGGCACCTGCGAAAAGCTGATGCCTTATCTGCATCTGCCTGTGCAGTCAGGATCGGACAAAATCCTCAAGCGCATGAATCGCAGCCATACGGCCGAAAGCTATCTAAGGCTGATCGAACGCATCCGCGAGGCGCGGCCTGATATTCTGATGTCTGGCGATTTCATTGTAGGCTTTCCGGAAGAGACGGAAGAGGACTTCCAAGCCACTCTGGATTTGGTGGAAGAGGTCAAATACGGCTACGCCTATTCATTCAAGTACTCTACGCGTCCCGGCACACCTGCAGCAGAACGGCCACAGGTCGAGGCCGAAGTGGCGGATGAACGACTACAGCGCCTGCAGGCGATGATCACACGCCATCAACGCGAGATTCAGGACTCGATGGTTGGCAAGGCAGTGAATGTTCTGTTCGAGAAACCAGGGCGGCAACTAGGTCAGATGGTTGGAAAATCCGAGTATCTTCACGCGGTTCATGTCGCAGACGCCGATGTTGCGAGCGGAGACTTACGCAAGGTAAGGATCAAGGCCTCTGGCGCAAACTCGCTAGCGGGCGAGTTGATCTGACCAACAGCAATGGGGCCGCCAGAGTTCCAAACGCTGAAATTTAACCCTTGATTTATGGCTTGGAACTATGTTCGGAGGGAGGTCAGAATTTTCCGGGCTGTTATTGGGGTGTCGGCGAAAGCGCCCACTCAGACTGACCGCCTGGATTGGAGGAGGGTACGAGTAATGAGTTGGATGCGTTTTCCAAGTGTGAACCTTTCCCGTGTTTTGACTGCTGCGGCCATTTTACTTTCCTGTGCGGCACCGACATTGGCCGGGGATGTGATCGGGGATGTGACCGAGCCTGATGTCGTTTCATCTCAGCGTTTTGCGCGGGATGTGAATGCATTCTATCTTGGAATAAGTGCCGGGCATGCTTCCGGAGGGTCGGATGAGTTTGGTCTGCGCGTCGATAGCGGAGACCCGCTTGCTGCAGGCAACGTTAAGCCTAGTGGGAATTTTGTCGGGTTTCGTGGCGGTTGGCGCGGTATCCTGCCTGCCAGCGGTGGGCGGGATTATGTCTATGGCCTGGAAGTGGGCTATGATTTTGGCACGCTGGATGACAGCACGACGTCTCAGACTCCTTCGGGGCAGGTCAGCGGCAGGTCTGCAATTTCCGACGTATTGTCCATCCGCCTGCGAAACGGACTGACGAACCGCAGCCGCAGCGTTTTGTATTTCGTGACCGTAGGATATGTTCGTGGCGATATCACCACGACAGGCTCCCTAACAGATGCAGGTGGGACAAGCCGGTTCGAAAGCGAGGATCGTCGACAAGGATTCTCGGCCAGCCTTGGTGCGGAACACAGACTAAACGAGAATTGGTCAATCACCGGTGAGATCGAGTACCTGCAATTCGAATCAAAGACGGTTGAACTGGGTTCGACATTCTCGACCAAATCCACTCCAAGCTATCGCGGGCTGCGGATTGGGTTGAACTATACGTTCTGAAGAATTGCCTGAATTGCGTGTTTCGGTTGATGATGCAGCGCCGATCGGCGCTTTTGTCATGTGAATCACAAAAATTGAAACTGCCGCTTGCGTCTCCCTTCCGAGTTTGTCTACGCTCAAGGTGAAACGCCAAGACAGGAGAACGGATTGGCCATCGGTGCCCTGACCCCACCGCAAGATGACATGCCCCAGCGTGAGGCGCTTGTTGAATTCCCAGACAACAGACTATTGATCGATTTGTGCGGTGAATATGACCGTAATCTAACCGATATCGAACAGAAGCTTTCGGTGCAGATTGTGCGACGCGGCAATCAGTTGGTGGTGCTTGGTGACGAAGATTCGCAAAAGCAGGCGATAGAAGTATTGCAGGCGCTTTATACCCGGCTCGAAGGCGGGCGTGATGTGGAGGCTGCAGATGTCGATCGAGAGCTGCGCATGGGCAATTCCGAGGCCGGAACCGGCACGCGGGATGGTGACCAGCTTGAGATGTTCAAGGGTGGCACAGTTGAAATTAAGACCCGTAAAAAACTGGTCGAGCCACGCACGGACGCCCAGAAAGCCTATGTCCAGTCGTTGTTCAACAATGAACTGGCCTTTGGCATTGGCCCTGCGGGAACTGGTAAAACCTATCTGGCCGTCGCGGTCGGTGTGTCGATGTTCATCGGTGGGCATGTGGATCGGATCATTCTCAGTCGTCCTGCGGTCGAGGCGGGGGAAAAACTAGGCTATCTGCCCGGTGATATGAAGGACAAAGTCGATCCTTACATGCAGCCGCTTTACGATGCGCTGAATGATTTCCTGCCCGGCAAACAATTGGCCAAGTTGATCGAGGAAAAGCGGATCGAAATTGCTCCGCTGGCCTTCATGCGAGGGCGCACTCTGGCGAATGCATTTGTTGTTCTGGACGAGGCGCAGAATGCCACGACCATGCAGATGAAGATGTTCCTGACCCGTCTGGGTGAAGGCAGCCGGATGGTCATCACCGGAGACCGGTCACAGGTTGATCTGCCGCGTGGTGTGCATTCAGGCTTGGCTGATGCCGAGCGGTTATTGAAAACGATCCCAAATATCAGCTTCAACTATTTCACCTCGAAAGATGTCGTCCGCCATCCGCTTGTCGCAGCCATTATCGAAGCGTATGAGGCCGATGCGGGTCGTGAAACCGGATAACCTCTGAGGCCCTAGTTGAATCTGGGCTTGGGACCGATGGCATGAATCTGGAAATCACCCTTGAGGATGAGCGTTGGCGCGGGCTGGAGCCATTGGCCGTGCGCGCTATTGCGGCTGTTCTGGAGTATTGCGGTCTTGAGGCGGATCAATGCGAGATCAGCGTGTTGGGCTGCGATGATGCCCGGATCGCTGAATTGAATGCCGAATTTCGGGAAAAGCCGACGCCCACCAACGTTCTTAGTTGGCCTGCCGAAGATTTGGCTCCGGAGCAGGCGGGGAAGATACCACAGACGCCGCAGCCTGACTTTACCGGCGAAATCGCGCTGGGCGATATTGCGATCTCGTATGACACCTGCACCCGCGAAGCGACCGAGGCTGGCAAAAGCACCGACGATCACGTGACGCACCTGATCATTCACGGTACATTACATTTGCTAGGATATGATCACATTCGTGACCTCGACGCCACTTTGATGGAAAGGGTCGAGGTCGAGATACTTGGCAAACTGGGTATAGATGACCCATATAATGTATGACATGGGCACTTTAGCCCGATCAATTGGAACAGGATAATGGGTGAAACAGACGGCAGTTCTAGGGCGGCGCATGGCGCGCATTCTCAGAACAGCGATAATGACAGCGACGAAAGAGGCGGGCTATTTTCGCGGCTTCTCGACGCATTTTCTTCTCAGGACGAAGACACCAGTCAGGTAAATGGGGCTGAGACGGTCAGCGCCCAACCGAGGGGCATGATCAACTTGCGCAGAATGCGGGTCGAAGATGTCGCTATCCCCACGGCCGAGATCATCTCGGTACCCGTTACGACTCCAAAGGATGAGCTGGCGCAAATCTTCCGGGATAGCGGATTGTCGCGAATCCCTGTGTATGACGGAACGCTGGATACACCCTTGGGATTTGTACACCTCAAGGATTTTGCGCTGACTCATGGCTTCAATGGCAACTCGGCCGAGTTCGATCTGAAGTCGATGCTCAGGACGTTGCTGTTTGTTCCGCCCTCGATGCCAATCGGAGTTCTGCTGACCAAGATGCAGACCGAAAGACGCCATATGGCGCTGGTGATCGATGAATATGGTGGGGTCGATGGATTGCTGA
The DNA here is from genome assembly GCF_056539605.1 of Ruegeria sp. BA2. Lineage (NCBI taxonomy): Bacteria > Pseudomonadati > Pseudomonadota > Alphaproteobacteria > Rhodobacterales > Roseobacteraceae > Ruegeria > Ruegeria sp. BA2. Next base: position 77,097 of record NZ_JBQFVE010000003.1, read on the forward strand.
CGATCGAAGATTTGATCGAACAGGTTGTTGGTGAAATCGCCGATGAGCATGACGCCCATGAAGATCAGCTATGGATACAGGAAAAGCCCGGTTGCTATGTGGTGCAAGCACGTGTGCCGCTTGAAGAGTTCGAGGCTGAGATCGGTCGCTCTCTGACCAGTCACGAGGATGTGGACGAGGAAGAGATTGATACGCTGGGCGGTCTGGTCTTCATGCTGTCGGGACGGGTTCCGGCGCGTGGTGAGGTTGTATGTCATCCCGAAGGTCCCGAATTCGAGGTTATCGACGCTGATCCCCGCCGAATAAAACGGTTGCGTGTCATGTTGCCGGACATTGCCGCATGAACCCTGCCAAGGGTTGGCCCTATTTGATACGAATGGTGCTGGCGGCGATATTGGGTGTTGCGGCGGCCTGTGGCCTTGCACCATTGGGTTACTGGCCGATTACCCTGATTTCTCTGGTGTTGATCGCGCCGTTATATCTGACCTCCGAAACAGGTCGCCGAGCGGCCTTGCTGGGGTGGGTCTTTGCAACAGGGTATTTTGCGCACGCGCTAAGCTGGATTGTCGAGCCGTTTCTGGTTGATGCCGAGCGCCATGCGTGGATGGCGCCATTTGCGCTGATCTTCATGTCGGGCGGGTTGGCCTTATTCTGGGCGCTGGCCTTTGGAATTGCGAAACGCATTGGTGGATCGCCCATCTTGCAGGCGATGTCGTTGTCCGTTGTATTGTCACTGGCCGAATTTGCGCGCGGTTATGTTCTGACCGGCTTTCCTTGGGCAGGCATCGCACAAATCTGGGTGGATACACCATTCGCGCAGCTTCTCTCACTTGTCGGGCCCTATGGCTTGGGCGCCTTGACCCTGCTCGCCACTTTAACGCTGGGAGCTGCACTATTCAGTAGTCAAAGCCGCCGCAACCTTGCCGTATCGATCGCGTCCACTGTGGGTTGTTTGGTGCTGGCCTTAGTCTATTCAGCAAGTCGACCGCCGATCGTATCCTCAGGTCACATCGTGCGCCTGACTCAACCCAACGCGCCCCAGCACCAGAAATGGGATCCCGCCTATGCGCCTTTGTTCTTTGCGCGACAGTTGGAGTTCACGGCAGCCGAGCCACGGCCGGATCTGATCGTTTGGCCAGAATCATCGGTCCCGGCATGGCTGGACAGCGCACAGCCTTATCTGGCGGCTATCGGTGAAGCCGCACAGGGCACTCCGGTTTTCCTGGGTATCCAGCGTGCTGAAGGTCAGCAGATCTATAACTCGATGATCTACCTAGATGAGGAGGGTCAGCGGGTGGGGCTTTATGACAAGCATCATTTGGCCCCGTTTGGCGAATATGTACCATTCGGCGATGTGATGGCCCGATTTGGTATCCACGGAATGGCGGCCACAACCGGCAATGGCTTTAGTGCCGGACCGGGGGCCGCGCTGATGGATGCGGGTCCGCTTGGCAGAGCGCTGCCTTTAATCTGTTACGAGGCGGTTTTTACGCAGGATGTTCTGGCCGCGCCTGACCGTGCGGATTTTCTGCTGCAGATTACCAATGATGCCTGGTTTGGAACTCGGTCAGGCCCGTATCAGCACCTTGCTCAGGCGCAGATGCGTGCGATCGAACAAGGTCTGCCAATGATGCGCTCGGCCAATACCGGAGTGTCGGCGATGATCGACCCATTGGGCCGGATCACCGAGTCCTTGCCCCTTGGACAAGCAGGCTTCATTGATGCTGAGTTACCAAGCGCTCAAAGCGCCACGATCTATTCGCGCATAGGCGACAATCCAGTACTTTTGACCTTGCTGGCGCTACTTGCATTGCTTTGGCGTCACACCAAGCGGCACGATGATCAAATATCGATTGACGCTGCCTGACAGTGCGCGTATTCGGACGACCGCCCGTCACAACGGCTTCCTGACGTGATGGGGAAATCTTAATGGAGCACATTCATGTCCCGGCAGAATTACACTTTTACTTCGGAATCCGTTTCCGAAGGGCACCCCGATAAAGTCTGCGATCGAATTTCTGATGCAGTGCTTGATGCGTTCCTGCGTGAAGAACCAGAAGCGCGCGTGGCGTGCGAAACCTTCGCAACCACTGACCGCGTGGTTATCGGCGGAGAAGTGGGCCTGTCGGATCAGGAGAAGCTGCAAGACTACATGGCGCATATCGACGATATCGCGCGGGCTTGCATCAAGGATATCGGTTACGAACAGGACAAGTTTCACCACGAAACCGTCGAAGTGACCAACCTGCTGCACGAGCAATCGGCCCATATCGCGCAGGGTGTGGATGCAGCCGGCAACAAAGACGAAGGTGCAGGTGACCAGGGCATTATGTTCGGCTACGCCACGACCGAAACGCCTGCTCTTATGCCAGCGCCGATCCAATATTCCCACGCGATCCTTCGTCGGCTGGCCGAGGTGCGTAAGAATGGCTCCGAGCCTGCGCTTGGCCCGGACGCAAAATCGCAATTGTCGGTGGTTTATCGCGATGGCAAACCCGTTGGTATCAGTTCGATCGTCCTGTCTACCCAACATCTGGATGAGGCACTGACCTCAGATGATATTCGCCAAATAGTCGAGCCCTATATTCGCGAAACATTGCCCGATGGCTGGCTGACAGCTGAGACCGAGTGGCACGTGAACCCAACCGGAAAGTTCGTTATCGGCGGGCCAGACGGAGACGCAGGGCTTACGGGGCGTAAGATCATCGTTGATACCTATGGCGGTGCGGCACCTCACGGCGGTGGTGCGTTTTCAGGTAAAGACCCGACCAAGGTCGATCGTTCAGCGGCCTACGCGGCGCGCTATCTTGCCAAAAACGTTGTTGCGGCAGGCATGGCAGAACGCTGCACCATCCAGCTGAGCTATGCGATTGGTGTGTCTAAACCCCTGTCGATCTATGCGGATACCCACGGCACTGGCCAGATCGCGGATGCAGTGATCGAAAAGGCAGTTGGGCAGGTTATGGATTTGACACCACGAGGAATTCGCGAGCATCTGCAGCTGAACAAGCCAATCTATCAGCGTACAGCGGCATACGGCCACTTTGGCCGCGAGCCTGACGCAGACGGTGGTTTCAGCTGGGAACGCACCGATCTGGCAGCAGCCCTGAAAGCGGCCGTCTAAGCACCTGTTAAATTGTGCGCCCTGACGGGCGCGCTCTTTTTCCAATTGAAATCACAATCGTGGTGTAGGTGCAGACCCACATCTGCACCTATTGCCAGATAGCACGCATGGCAGTATGGCGACCGCCATGAGCACACAGACCCCACAACGCCCGCGCAGAAACTTCTATGGCCGCTTCAAGGGCAAAACCCTGAAGCCCAGCCAGAAGGCCTATTTGAACGAGGATCTCAGCGCCTTGTCTCCGGGTGCGGTCGACTGGGAGGCCAATCCCGAACGTAAGCCACTTGACCTTGACGGATTGTTTGGTGACAAACCTGTCTGGCTTGAGGTTGGCTTTGGCGGTGGTGAGCATCTGGTGCATCAGGCCCAGCAAAATCCTGATATCGGCATCATCGGGGCAGAGCCCTACATTAACGGCGTCGCCATGTTGCTGGGCAAGATTCGCGAAGCCGGTGTTAAGAACCTTGCGGTGCATCCCGGCGACGCACGAGACCTGTTTGATGTACTGCCCGAGGCCAGCATCTCAAGGGCCTTCCTGCTATACCCTGATCCTTGGCCCAAGAAACGGCATCACCGGCGCCGGTTCGTCACTCAGGAACATTTGGAGCCGCTGGCGCGGGTCCTGAAACCAGGTTCCATCTTCCGTGTCGCCACAGACATACCGGATTATGTCCGGCAGACATTGGAAGAGGTGCCGCGCGCCGGGTTCGAATGGCTGGCCGAACGTCCTGCGGATTGGCGCGAGCCTTGGGGTGACTGGATTTCCACCCGCTATGAACAAAAGGCGCTGCGCGAAGGGCGCACCCCGCATTACCTGACCTTCCGCCGCAAGGGCTGATTGCCGCTGGACCATCTGGCCCCAATTCGCTAATCCGCCTTGAACTGATAGCGAGAACAGGAGCCCCCATGTCCGGACACGGCACGCCCATCCCGATGACGTCGCACCCTTGCGGCCCGCTGACCGGCACGGCAGAGGTGCCGGGCGACAAGTCGATCTCGCACCGGTCGCTGATCCTCGGGGCGATGGCCGTTGGCGAGACCAAGATATCGGGCCTGCTGGAAGGCGAAGATGTTCTGGACACCGCCAAAGCGATGCGTGCTTTCGGGGCGGAAGTGACCGATCACGGTGGAGGTGAGTGGTCTGTCCATGGTGTGGGTGTTGGTGGATTTGCAGAACCTGATCAGGTGATCGATTGCGGAAACTCCGGCACCGGTGTGCGCCTCATCATGGGGGCGATGGCGTCGTCACCGATTACGGCGACCTTCACAGGGGATGCCAGCCTGAACAAACGCCCGATGGCCCGGGTTACCGACCCGCTGGCCTTGTTTGGGACGCAATCCGTTGGCCGTTCGGGCGGGCGTCTGCCGATGACCATTATCGGCGCTGCAGATCCCACCCCGGTACGTTACGAAGTGCCCGTACCCTCGGCGCAAGTGAAATCTGCAGTTCTGCTGGCGGGTCTGAACGCCCCCGGCAAGACCGTCGTGATCGAGAAAGAAGCGACGCGCGATCATTCAGAACGGATGCTTGCAGGCTTTGGCGCCGAAATCACTGTCGAAGATACGGATGAGGGGCGGGTCATTACGCTCACCGGTCGGCCAGAGCTGAAGCCGCAGATCATTGCCGTGCCGCGTGACCCGTCCAGTGCGGCCTTTCCGGTTTGTGCCGCTTTGATCACCCCCGGTTCGGACGTTTTGATCCCTGGGATCGGGCTGAACCCGACACGTGCAGGGCTGTTCACCACATTGCGTGAAATGGGCGCGGATCTGACCTATGAAAACGAACGCGAAGAAGGTGGCGAGCCGGTTGCCGATCTGCGCGCAAAATATTCGCCTAACATGAAGGGGATCAATGTTCCGTCCGAGCGCGCGGCATCGATGATCGACGAATATCCGGTGCTGTCCGTGGTGGCGGCAAATGCAACGGGCACCACGATGATGGGTGGCGTCAAAGAGTTGCGCGTTAAGGAAAGTGACCGGATTGATGCGATGGCTCGGGGATTGCGCGCCAATGGCGTAACGGTCAATGAAGGTGACGAATGGTGGTCGGTCGACGGTCTTGGTATTGGTGGCGTGCCTGGTGGCGGGACCTGCGAGAGCTTTTTGGACCATCGCATTGCCATGTCATTTATGGTCATGGGGATGGGAGCAAAGGCGCCGGTCTCGGTTGATGATGGCGGCCCGATTGCAACGTCGTTCCCGATTTTTGAGCCTTTAATGGCTGCGCTTGGTGCCAAGGTCGCGCGTGGATGAGGTTCACCGTTGCAATCGACGGGCCTGCGGCGGCGGGTAAGGGGACGATTTCCAAGGGTGTCGCCGCGCATTTCGGGTTCGCGCATCTGGATACCGGTCTTCTGTATCGCGCTGTGGGACGTCGGGTGCTACAGGGCGAAGAGGCCGTTTCTGCGGCCCAGTCCCTGACTGCAGAAGAACTGCAGCAAGGCGATTTGCGCACAGCTGAGATTGCACAAGCGGCCTCAAAAGTTGCAGTTATCCCCGAGGTCCGCAGCGCGTTGGTTGATTTCCAAAGGGCCTTTGCCCGACGTGCCGGGGGTGCGGTTCTGGATGGGCGAGACATTGGAACTGTGATCTGCCCGAAGGCCGAGGTGAAGTTGTTTGTCACCGCCAGTCCCGAAGTCCGGGCTGAACGGCGGTATCAGGAGCTTGCGGCCAAAGGCGCAGATGTGACACGCGAACAGGTTCTAGCGGATGTCAAAGAACGTGATGCGCGCGACGCCGAGCGCAGCACAGCTCCGATGAAGCCGGCAGATGATGCTGTGCAGCTTGATACATCTAACCTGAACATCAAGGCCGCGCTGGCGCGGGCGCTTGAAATCATTGAAAGCAGCCTGCCCGCGACCTAATTGCGCCGCGGGCAAGTGTTGGTCAGTTACAACTCACCCACTGCTATACTCTTGATGTTGGCCCACTGGTCATCTGCAGTTTGCGTAGTACCTGCGACGTCTTTCAGAAAGGCGGCACGGGTATCTGCGTTGAGAAACAGATACAGTTTGCCGTCTGCGATCAGGTATTGATCCGGATCACCGTCGAACTTCTTGCCAACAGACACACCGAACGAGCAATAGCCGCCGTGCTGTGGCAAGTAGGCTGCTGGGTTGGCCTCGAACGCCTCGCGGTTTTCTGCACTCGTAAAGTAGTAGGAGGCCCCATCATAGGTCGCCGAGTGGTTGGCGAAGCCTTCGACCGGGTTGCCGCCGGTGACCAGCGCGACCAGATCAACGCCATGCGCTGCAAGGGGGGCGCCCGCGGCCGAAAGACCTTTGGAGACGTTGATTTCATCTGCGGCAAATGCCGGAGCCGTCAGTGCAAGTGTTGCTGCAAACGCAGTAAGTACAAGTGATTTCATGGCAGTTGTCCTTTCCATTTTAGTTCAAGGCTCGGGTCCGCCCCAAGCCGATGAGACTAAGTTAGGAAAGGTGTGGCGGACGGTGAATCGCAGATAAGTCGCGAGATGATGCAGATCGTCCGAAGATCAGGGCGTTTTGCCAAAACTGTTCACATAGCTTTGTTTAGCCACCCGTCCTCTGGCCGCCTAAGCTGTGCGGATAACCGTAGGAGTGCCCCATGATCCGACTAGCCATGATTTTTTTCTTTCTTGCGGGCAGTGTGGCTGCACAGCAATCTGATGCGCCGGTGCCTGAGGCCGAGCCTCGGATGACTTACGAACGGTTGGGCAAGATAATATTTGCGCTGGACCCAGAGGCGCGGCCAATTGGACCGGGGTTTGAACTGACCATATCTGATGTGACGATGCTGGTTGTCACCGATACCAATGCCGATCGCATGCGGGCGATGGTTGCAATTGGCAGCGCTGCTGATCTGTCGCCTTCCGATCTACAGCGCATGATGCAGGCGAATTTCGACAGCACGCTGGATGCGCGTTACGCGATCGCAAATGGTACCTTGTGGGCGGCGTTCATTCACCCGCTGTCACTGCTGGAACGAGACCAGCTGATCTCGGGGCTCGCTCAAACCGTGAACATCGCTAAGACCTATGGCACATTGTACACCGGCGGCGCTGCCGAGTTCGGAGGTGGCGACAGTCACGATCTTCAGCGTGAACTGATCGAAGAATTGCTGAAAAAGGGCGAGGAGATTTAAATTTCGTTCGGTTTTTCCGTCAAATCGCGACGCCATAAGCTCTAGCTGAACGTAATAAAGCTGTTATAGTTTCCCTAAAGCCAAGAAAGGGAAGGCTGCGACACGAACCCCAATTCAAAATGGGGCAGCAGCCAAACAATCCCACCGAGCCAACAGGGACAAGAAAATATGAACAATCGTTTGCGCAAGATCACCATCGTAGGTGGTGGCACAGCGGGTTGGATGACCGCGCTGATCCTCGACATGGTGTTTTCCCGCACCTCAGCGCCAAAAGATCGTCCGCGTATCTGCCTGATCGAAAGCCCCAACATCTCGACCGTGGGCGTTGGTGAGGCGACGGTTCCGCGCATGCCGGTCACCTTGCGCCAGGCGGGCATTTCCGAGCGGGATTTTTTCCGCGAAACCAACGCGTCGTTCAAGCTGGGTGTCAAGTTCTGCAATTGGAACAGGGACGCTAAGGGCAATCGTATCGATTATGTGAACCCTTTTGCTCATGGCCAATTGCTGGAAGGTCTGGAGTCGGCCGAATACTTCCTGCGCTTTGGCAATGGGGATCGGGATTTCACGCAGTCGATCTCGCCCCATGATGATTTGGCGCGTCTGTGCAAAGGGGCGCGGCCCTTGGGCGCGCCTGAATTCGAGCAACGGTTTGGATATGCCTATCATCTGGACGCCGTGAAATTTGCAGGCATGTTGACCAAGGTCTGCACCAAGCGCGGCGTTGAGCATATTCAGGATGAAGTGCAATCTGTCGAACTGGATGAGCAGGGCAATGTGAGCCACCTGATGCTGGAGCACAAGGGTCGTCATGACATCGAGATGGTCATAGATTGCACTGGGTTCCGCGGGTTGATCATCAATCAGGCGCTGGGCGAGCCGTTTATGGATTATTCGGACTATCTGCCCAATGACCGCGCCATGGCGCTGCAGATCGAACATCCTGATCCCGAGAAGATCGAAAGCGTTACACGCTCGACCGCACTTGGCGCTGGTTGGACTTGGCGGGTGCCGCTCTACAATCGTGTGGGCACGGGCTATGTCTATTCGTCGGCGCATCGGACGGATGATCAGGCGGCCGATGAGTATTTGGAATGGCTTGGAGACAGCGGTAAAGGCTTGACTCCGCGCGTGATCCCGATGCGGGTCGGGCGTGTGCGGAATGCATGGGTGAAGAATTGTTTGGCAATCGGATTGTCCGGCGGATTCATCGAACCGCTTGAAAGTACCGCAATCCACATGATCGACCATGCAATTCGCTGGTTTGCTGAACACTTGCCAACGCGCGATATCGAGCCTGCATTGCGCAATCGCTATAACCGACAGATGAACAAGCTCTATGATGAAGTTTTGGATTTCATCTGTCTGCACTACCGATTGGGCAACCGCACCGATGATCAATACTGGATCGATGCGCGCACTGAGATGAAGATCCCGGATCGGTTGGCCGAGAACCTTGAGCTGTGGCAGCACCGCTTGCCGATGGAGCACGATATCGAGTTCGCGACGCTGTTCAATTTCCGCGTCTATCAGACAGTCCTGTTGGGCAAGCAGGTCTATGATACCGGTTATGGCACCGGTATTCGTGATCGCATTCGACCGTTGAAGAAACCGATTTGGTTCCAATGGTGGAAAGGTGCGAAAATGGACCTGGCGCAGATCCTCAAAACCATGCCGGATCACAAGACGCTGCTGCGCGATATCCGCGGAGAGCTTGAAAAACCGGCCTTTGGCAAAGCGGTCGCGGCGCAACCGACCGTGGCGATGCCGGGCGTCAAACCCGCACCAGTTGTGATCGAGAACATGCCGAACCTTGCCGAGATTCAAAGCGGCAAAAAAGATCTGCAATTGTTTTAGGGTGGCTTCGGACCAGGCCAAAGAACCGGCGAGTTTAGCAAGCAGTTTGGCTGCTCAGTATCGATGCAGGCCTCTGATGCGTCGATTCTGTGGTATTGCCCTGTAATTATGGGCTTTGCCCTTGCGCATGATGCGGAATCCGCCTATACGCGCGCTGTCTGAACAAGGGCGGTCAACGTCCGGATGACGTATCTGAGCAGGGCCGGGTCACCTCGGCCCTTTGTGTTTGTTAGCTCGGGCGCGTTCTGGATCACGCATTCAGGCACCATGAAACAAGACCGGCGGAGACAACCGCTCGGCCAGCAAAAACGTATGTAAAGGAAAATGACGCCACATGGCTAACGCATCCATGGAGGAATTCGAAGCCCTCCTAAATGAAAGCTTCGAAATGGACACACCCGAAGAGGGTACTGTTGTCAAAGGCAAGGTTCTGGCGATTGAAGCCGGCCAAGCTATCATCGACGTAGGCTACAAAATGGAAGGCCGCGTTGATCTGAAAGAATTCGCAAATCCCGGCGAAGCCCCTGAAATCGCTGTTGGCGACGAGGTCGAAGTTTACCTGCGCGCTGCAGAAAACGCCCGTGGCGAAGCTGTCATCTCGCGCGAGATGGCCCGCCGCGAAGAGGCATGGGACCGTCTGGAAAAAGCATATGCCGACGACCAGCGCGTCGAAGGTGCAATCTTTGGTCGCGTCAAAGGTGGCTTCACCGTCGATCTGGGTGGCGCAGTTGCGTTCCTGCCCGGCTCGCAAGTTGATGTTCGCCCTGTGCGCGACGCTGGCCCGCTGATGGGTCTGAAGCAGCCGTTCCAGATTCTGAAAATGGACCGCCGCCGTGGCAACATCGTTGTATCGCGCCGCGCAATCCTGGAAGAATCGCGTGCCGAACAGCGTGCCGAAGTCATCGGCAACCTGTCCGAAGGTCAGACCGTCGAGGGTGTCGTCAAGAACATCACCGAATACGGTGCATTTGTTGACCTGGGCGGCGTTGACGGCCTGCTGCACGTCACCGACATGGCATGGCGCCGTGTGAACCACCCGTCCGAGATCCTGACGATCGGCGAAACCATCAAGGTTCAGGTCATCAAGATCAACAAAGAGACCCACCGCATCAGCCTGGGCATGAAGCAGCTGCAGGAAGATCCGTGGGATCTGGTTGCTGCGAAATACCCGCTGGGCTCGGTCCATCAGGGTCGCGTCACCAACATCACCGACTACGGCGCGTTCGTCGAGCTGGAAGCTGGTGTCGAAGGTCTGGTGCACGTGTCCGAGATGTCCTGGACCAAGAAAAACGTCCACCCAGGCAAGATCGTTTCGACCAGCCAGGAAGTCGACGTCATGGTTCTGGAAATCGACGGCGCCAAGCGTCGCGTGTCTCTGGGCCTGAAGCAGACTCAGCGCAACCCATGGGAAGTGTTTGCAGAAACTCACCCCGAGGGCACCGAGGTCGAAGGCGAAGTCAAGAACATCACCGAGTTTGGTCTGTTCATTGGCCTCGAAGGCGACATCGATGGCATGGTTCACCTGTCCGACCTGTCGTGGGACGAGCGTGGCGAAGATGCGATCCAGAACTACCGCAAAGGCGACATGGTTTCGGCCGTTGTCTCGGAAGTGGACGTTGAGAAAGAGCGTATCTCGCTGTCGATCAAAGCCCTGGGCGGTGACAAGTTCGCCGAAGCCGTGGGCGGCGTGAAGCGTGGCTCGGTCATCACTGTCGAAGTCACCGCGATCGAAGATGGCGGCATCGAGGTCGAATACGAAGGCATGAAGTCGTTCATCCGTCGTTCGGACCTGAGCCGTGACCGCGCCGAACAGCGCCCCGAGCGTTTCTCGGTCGGTGACAAGGTCGACGTCCGCGTGACCAACGTTGACAGCAAGACCCGTCGCTTGGGTCTGTCGATCAAGGCACGCGAAATCGCCGAAGAGAAAGAGGCCGTGGAACAGTACGGTTCTTCCGACTCGGGCGCGTCGCTGGGCGATATCCTGGGTGCAGCGCTGAAGTCCGGCGACTAAATCTCGGACCTTAACTTGATCAATATTTCGGCCCCGTGCAGATGCGCGGGGCCGTTTTTGTTGCGAATCAATATGTTCCAATTATCCGGGTTATTTCCGGTCATGATCGCTCAATAGGTGTGGAAATCGGGTCTGTGCACTAAAATTCGCGCTAGAATATGGCAAAATAAAGCCAATCCATGCAGAGTATGCGTTCCCCCGATCCGGGTTTTTTCCTATACTGTCAAATCAGTAGACCAGTCACACCGGCCGCCTGGGAGGGTAATGCGCATGATCCGTTCAGAACTGATTCAAAAAATCGCAGACGAGAATCCGCATCTTTACCAAAGGGACGTTGAACGGATCGTAAACACGGTTTTCGAAGAAGTGACGGACGCAATGTCGCGCGGTGATCGCGTTGAGCTGCGCGGTTTTGGCGCGTTTTCAGTTAAGAAGCGCGATGCCCGCGTCGGTCGCAATCCACGCACCGGAGAAACCGTACAGGTCGAGGAAAAATGTGTTCCTTTTTTCAAGACCGGCAAGTTGCTAAGGGATCGGTTGAACGATAAAGCGTAAGCCATGATGCGCTATATTCGTTATGCTTTTCTTGCTGCTTTAGGGATCATTCTGGTCTCTATCTCGCTGGCCAATCGTGAGCTGGTTGAACTGAAACTGATGCCGGACGCGCTGGCAGAGTTGCTTGGGTTCAATTTCTCCACCTCGCTTCCGCTTTTCCTGGTTGTTTTGGGTGGTGTTGTGGCCGGTCTGGTTATCGGCTTCCTTTGGGAGTGGCTGCGCGAGCACAAGCACCGCAAGGATGCGACCGTCAAGCAAAGCGAAGTGCGCAAGCTTGAGCGCGAGGTCAAGAAGCTCAAGAAAAAGCAGAACGAAGGGCAGGACGATGTTCTGGCTCTGCTGGATGAGGCAAGCTGAGGCCGACGATGCCCTCTGATATTCGTGTCAAAATCTGCGGCCTGACCGCCCCCGATCACGTGCGCGCTGCAGCAGAAGCCGGTGCGGGCTATTTGGGTTTCAACTTTTTCCCGAAATCTCCGCGTTATGTGGCGCCTACCGATGTCGCGGCATTGATCTCCGCCGTTCCCGCGGGAGTGGCGAGCGTGGCGCTGGTGGTGAATGCATCTGACGAACTTTTGGACAGCATCACGCAAGCCGCGCCGTTCGATATGCTTCAGCTGCACGGCGATGAGAGCGTTGAGCGCGTTCAGGCGGTCAAGCAGCGCTATGGATTGCCGGTGATGAAAGTCATTGGTGTGGCCGATGCTGATGATCTGGTCAAAATTGACGAATATAGTGAGGTAGCCGATCAGCTTCTTATCGATGCGAAGCCGCCGAAAGATGCCGTACTGCCGGGCGGCAATGGCTTGGCGTTTGATTGGCGATTGCTGGCAGGGCGCAAATACTGGCGCAAACCGTGGATGTTGGCCGGGGGATTGAATCCAGAAAACGTCGCTGAGGCGATCCGAATGACCGGCGCGCAACAGGTCGATGTAGCATCTGGTGTTGAAAGCGCCCCCGGCGTTAAGGACGCTGCCCTGATCCGCGCGTTTATTGACGCCGCCAATTGATCTGACTTCAAAGTGCCTGCGTATCCTCCAAAGAGGGGAAGGATATGCTTGCTGTTATCGGCGGAGTTTCACTCAGGCGATGGTATCACGGGCCAGAGTTCTTTTGGCGCGCGCATCAATCACTACGACAAGCGCGCGGCGACTCGCTGTGCCTGCACGCCGAGGTGTTCATGCACGAAGGGTGTTATTTCTCTTACACCGTCTGGCACGACGTCGAAGCGATGCTGACATTCGCTCATTCCGGGCCCCATCGACGCGTGGTGCGGGCGTCGGCGCGGCTGGCTGAGATCAGTGTATTTTGTCAATTTCCATGTATTGCCGTTCCCAGTCGGGATCAGGCGCTTCGGGTCTGGGAACAGCGCGCTCAGGCAGCGGAATAATACGTTTTGCGATGGCAAATCCCGCGCCTACCTCCTATGAACATCTGGTACGACGAGGGAGATACCCATGGCCAACGATCTTTTCAATTCCTTCATGTCCGGACCTGATGAGCAGGGCCGGTTTGGCATCTTTGGCGGACGTTTTGTCAGCGAAACGCTGATGCCGCTGATCCTGTCGCTGGAAGAGGAATATGATAAGGCCAAGGATGATCCGACCTTCTGGGCCGAAATGGACGATCTGTGGGCCAATTATGTGGGCCGCCCCTCGCCGCTATATTATGCGGAGCGTCTGACCGAGCATCTGGGTGGGGCGAAGATTTACCTCAAGCGGGATGAGCTGAACCACACCGGGGCGCACAAGATCAACAACGTGCTGGGCCAAATCATTCTGGCGCGCCGGATGGGCAAAACTCGCATTATCGCAGAAACCGGGGCAGGGCAGCACGGCGTGGCGACTGCAACTGTCTGTGCCAAGTTCGGCCTGAAATGCATCGTCTATATGGGTGCCCATGATGTTCAGCGTCAGGCCCCGAATGTGTTCCGCATGCGCCTGCTGGGGGCCGAGGTGATCCCTGTCACGTCTGGCCGTGGTACTCTGAAAGACGCGATGAATGACGCGCTGCGCGATTGGGTGACCAATGTGCGCGATACGTTCTATTGCATCGGTACTGTTGCAGGGCCTCATCCCTATCCGGCGATGGTGCGCGATTTCCAATCGATCATTGGCAAAGAAGCCAAAGAGCAGATGCAGAAGGCCGAAGGGCGTTTGCCTGACACGATCATCGCCGCCATCGGTGGTGGGTCGAACGCCATGGGCCTGTTCTATCCGTTCCTCGACGACAAGGATGTGAATATCATTGGCGTCGAAGCGGGTGGCAAAGGCGTGAACGAAAAAATGGAGCATTGCGCCTCATTGACCGGTGGTCGCCCTGGCGTACTGCATGGCAACCGCACCTATCTGCTGCAGGATGATGACGGGCAGATTTTGGAAGGTTATTCGATCTCGGCCGGTCTGGACTATCCGGGCATCGGGCCTGAACATTCCTGGCTGCACGATATTGGCCGCGCCAACTATGTGTCGATCACCGACAAAGAGGCGCTGGAGGCGTTCCAGCTGTGCTGCGCCACGGAAGGCATCATCCCGGCTCTGGAACCCTGTCACGCGCTGGCGCATGTCATGAAGATCGCGCCCGATCTACCTGAGGATCACCTGATCTGCATGAACATGTGTGGGCGCGGGGATAAGGATGTTCAAACAGTCGCACGGTACCTGAACTTCGATATGTCCGACACCGAGGGCCGGGCTGCGGACTAAACCACGCAATCAGGCTTTGCGCCTTTGAGGAACTGTGCCAATTTGCAGCCATGTGCAGCGCATCCTCAAAGGCCGATCCTGATCGGCTGGATCAGAAATACGATCGGGCCGCCCCCGGCTGGGCGGACAAGATGCGTTTGCTCGGGTATTTCGATGCCTATCTGGGGTTTTTGTCTTCAGATCCGCTTGTGGATTTGAGCCGCAATGCGCTGGATATCGGATGTGGGACCGGTGCTTTTGCCGAAGCACGCGCAGTCATTCGGCCAGAGGGACAAATCGCACTGCTTGAGCCATCGGCCCGCATGCTAGATTTGGCGCAATCCGCTTTGCAGAGGCGCGGATCTAACGCATCGCTTATCCAATCGCGTCTGGAAGAGTTTCAGCCGGAGGTCCGATTCGACTGCTTGCTGGCGGCTCATGTTCTGGAACATTGCGCCGATCCCGCAGCCGCGTTGCGCCAAATGCGCGAACTGGTTGAGCCGGGTTCGACACTTTGGCTGGTCGTAAGCAAACCGCATTGGTGTAATGCGATTATCTGGTTCCAGTGGCGGCACCGAACCTATCGGTCAGAAGCGGTGGCAGATATGTTGGCGCGTTCGGGGTGGGATTTGCAATCTGAATACAACTTTCCGACGGGACCTCCGTCACGCACGTCACGCGGCTACCGGGCCCTTGCAATCTAGGATTGGTTGTCGTGCCGTTGCGCCTGTAAAACGCGCAACGGCACGATTTCCAGCGCCCGCTGGTGTGTAGCTTCTAGATGTACCAAGGGCGCGCAGCCTTCGTCATAGGCTTGCAGGAAGCGCGACGCGCACAAGCACCAGCTATTGCCCGGCTTCAGGCCGGGAAAGTCAAACTCGGGGCGCGGTGTACTCAGGTCATTGCCAACATATTTGGAATAGGCCAGAAACTCGGCCGTCATGACGGCGCAGACGGTGTGGCTTCCCTGATCCTCGGGGCAGGTGTTGCACGCGCCATCGCGAAAGAACCCGGTCAGGGGATCGCGTGAACAAGGGGCGAGTACGCCACCTAAAACATTGATGCTGTCTTGCTTTTGCATGGCTGCACCCTATAGGCTTTGCGCGATCTTGCGGAATGTTTCTATGTTCTGCGTGCTGACACCGGGATCGCGGAACTTCCGGTCAGCGCCTGTTGTTACGATCAAGGCGCCACGGGGCCGATCGAAATAGATATACTGCCCATATACACCGCGCGCCATGAACTCACCCTCATGGGCGCCAACGGGTATCCACCATTGATAACCATAGCCAATCTTGCCCGGCTCTGTCGGTGCGCTGGGCCAGGTCGATGCGCTGATCCAGTCCGAAGGTACAATCTGTCGCCCGCCACGCGCGCCGTCCTGCAAAATCAGCTGCCCGAAACGTGCAAAATCCCGTGTTGTAAAGTTGAGGCCGCCCAAGACAAATGCAACACCCGCGCCGTCGGTGATGTAGTAGCCATCCCGCTCTAGCCCCAGTGGTTCGATCACTTTTTCGGTCAACAGATCCGCTACGCTGCGTCCTGATGCACCACGGATAACCATTCCGATCACATGGGTATCGATCGACACATATTGCCATGTCTCACCCGGTGCGACGAAGCTGTCTTGTAACGAGGCGGCAAAGTCATCCAATTCACCCCCCAGCGCCACGACCCGGCCCATGCGGTTGATGTCTGAATTGTAATCCAGATAATCCTCGTCGAATGTTACGCCGCTGGCCATATTCAGCACATTCCGGATCGAGGTGGTCTCATAAGCGCTACCTTTGAGTTCAGGTGCGTATTGCACAACCGGATCGTCCAGCGATGCAATAGCACCCTCCTCCATCAGAATGCCAAACAGAGCGGACAAATAACTTTTCGCAACAGACCAGGAAATCCGCCGATCATCCGGGCCGGAGCCAAGGTAGTATTCCTCAAACCGGATATCGCCGTCCTGCATCACCAATAAAGAGGTTACAGCGCGATCCTCGATCCATTGGTCCGTTCCTTCGGGTAGGTCAAACTCGGGCCCATAGGGCAGCTCCCACGTCGGGCCATCACCGCGCGGTAGGTCGACGGTTAAAAAGGCTTCATCCATATGGGAAAAATTGTGAACAATCTTCTCTTCTGAAAACAATGAGTTCACGGCCATCAGGCGTTGAATCTCTTCGCGTTTCCAAAACCCGACCACCAATGCTGCCAGGGCCAACGCCAATACAATCCGCAGCATCCATTTTAGCGTAGTTCTCATGCGACGCCTCCATCTATCCCGGACATTGGAACCCGGTCCGCCGAATTGCGCAATTGCTACGTTGCGGAATGATTATTTGAACTTATCCAACAGTTTCTGCATCGCCGAACGCTCATCAGGCGAAGATTCAGGCGCGGCTTTGGGCGCTGTTTCGGCGTTAGCAGGTTGTTTTGATGATCTGGGGGGGGTGGTGCGCAAGGCCACTGCATTCATGAATTTTCCGCCTTCATCATTGACCAAATAAGAGGCCCCGTCCGACACGCCGCGCAATACATCTTCCAGCCAGTCCGCATCGGCCTTGGCAAAGTCACTCAGAACATAGGGTGAGACCATCTCTTTCCGGCCCGGATGACCGATGCCCAGCCGTACGCGATCATAGGCTGGGCTGATATGGTCGTGGATCGAGCGCAACCCGTTGTGTCCCGCGTGGCCGCCACCCGCTTTTACGCGCACTTTGCCTGGGGCCAGATCCAGCTCATCATGAAAAACAGTCACATCGGTCGAATCGAGCTTATAGAACCGCATCGCCTCGCCGACGGATTGGCCGGACCTGTTCATGAAAGTCTGAGGTTTCACCAACAGCACTTTTTCGCCGCCCAGACGGCCTTCGGCAATTTCTGCCTGAAACTTGGATTTCCACGGGCCAAATCCATGATCCTCGGCAATCCGATCCAATGCCATGAAACCGATATTGTGTCGATTGCGGGCGTATTTGGTTCCTGGATTTCCCAAACCGACAAACAGTTTCATCGCATTGCCCTTTGCAGTCTCGCATCGCTCTCTCATTGCATGGTTTCAGGGATGGTTTCCAGCCCCGCACCCGCAAAAGAAAACGGGGCCCCGGATGGGGCCCCGTTTCAAATCCGGTACTGATCCGGATTTATTCTTCTTCTTCCTGGCCGATGACTTCAACTTCATCTGCGGCCACTTCTTCCTCTTCACCCTCTTCGTCGTCGCTGGTCGACAGACCGGTGGGTGCCGAGACGTTGGCGATCACGAAGTCACGATCGATGGTCGGCTTGGTGCCGTCGGGCAGGCTGACCGACGAAATGGTGGCAACATCGTTGATTTCCATTCCGGTCAGATCAACGGTGATCTTCTCAGGGATGTCGCCAGCAGTGCAGAGCAGCTCTACCTCAGGGCGAACAACGGTCAGAACGCCACCTTTCTTGATGCCGGGCGCAGCTTCTTCGTTGACGAATTCAACGGGGATGAACAGCGCGATCTTGGTAGTCCGGCGCAGGCGCATCAGGTCCAGGTGGGTCGGCAGGTCTTTGACGACATCACGCTGAACATCGCGGCAAATAACGCGAACGTCGTCGTGGCCTTCAACCTTCAGGTTCCACAGGGTCGACTTGAACCGGCCTGCTTTCAGACGCTTGAACAGTTCGTTGAACGGGATCTGGATCGGCAGCGGCTCTTTGTCACCACCAAATACAATGCCCGGAACCATGCCATCGCGGCGTGCCTGACGAGCGGCGCCCTTGCCTGTCCCCGTCCGTTCCAGAGCTACGAGATCAGGAATCTCTCCAGCCATGATAATTCTCCAATGTTAGGGCGGGCATCCTCCAAGGCTGTATGCCCGCGTGAAGCCGCGTCCTTAGCTTGATTCAGTTGGATTGGAAAGGGCTTTTTGTGGCCCTGTTAATTTTGCGAGGCTCTGCCTCGCGCTCCGGGATATCTTGGGCCAGATGAAGAGCGGATCCTCTGCTTCATCTGGCTCCAAATATCCCGGGGGAGGCCTCCATCGGGCGGCGGCGGCAGCGCCCCCACTTTCCCAGCGACAGAAGGTCAGGCCTGCCAGCGACCTCCAAAATCTTCGGGGATCAGCAAGTTGTGACGGCCCAAGTCAGCCACATTGCGTTCACCGCAGAGCGCCATTGTCGTATCAAGCTCTTTGTGGATGATTTCCAGAGCCGTAGTTACACCTTTCTGACCCATCGCACCCAGCCCATAGACAAAGGCGCGACCAATGAAGGTGCCCTTGGCCCCAAGCGCCAGCGCTTTCAGCACGTCCTGACCCGAGCGAATACCGCTGTCCAGATGTACTTCGACATCATTGCCAACCGCATCCAAGATTTCAGGCAGGACGCGAATTGAACTCAGCGCGCCATCCAGCTGTCGCCCACCGTGGTTGGATACAACAATCGCATCCGCGCCCAGCTTGGCGGCCATCTTGGCATCTTCGGCGTCTAGAATACCTTTGAGTATGACTTTGCCATCCCATTGCTCGATCAGTTTCCCGACCTTGCCCCAATCAAGGCTGGGGTCGAACTGCTCGGCAGTCCATGTTCCCAGTGAGCGGGTATCGGTGATGCTGTCGACATGACCGACGATGTTACCGAACTCGCGTCTTTTGGCCCCCAGCATCTCGATACCCCATGCCCATTTGGTCATAAGGTTGGCGATAGTTTTGGGCGTTAGTTTCGGCGGAGCGGATAGGCCATTTTTGAGATCCTTGTGCCGTTGACCCAGAATCTGCAGGTCAAGCGTGACGACAAGGGCCGAGCATTTCGCATCCTTCGCGCGCTGGATCAGCCGTCTAATGTAGTCGTCATCTTTCATGGTGTAGAGCTGGAACCAGAACGGAGCTGATGTGTTCTCGGCAACGTCTTCGATTGAATTGATCGACATGGTCGAGAGCGTAAACGGCACACCAAAGGCTTCGGCTGCTTTGGCCGCTTTGATCTCGCCATCGGCATGTTGCATTCCCGTAAGGCCCACCGGGGCCAATGCGACCGGCATTGTTACGTCGTGCCCAATCATCTGAGACGCAGTCGAGCGCCCGGTCATGTCAACTGCAACCCTCTGCCGTAGGCGAATATCCTCAAAATCCGAGGTATTCTCGCGGAAGGTCTGCTCGGTCCAACTGCCGCTTTCGGCATAGTCGAAAAACATACGGGGAACGCGGCGTTCATAGATCCGTTTGAGGTCTTCGATATTCGTAATGACAGGCATAGATCAGGCTTTCGACAGATTGGTTAACTTTCTTTACCAATTATCGCATCGTACTGCAATGCCTGTCTGATGCGGTTGGATGCCGCGTCGCAAGAAGCAAAAAACCGCAGCAAGCTGAACGCCCGCTGCGGTGGAATTTAGTCTGAAATCGCAGAAATGATTTAAACGGAGTGCGCGCCGTCAGCCAGAGATTTGACAAAGTCCAAAACCTCAGAGACCGGCTTTCCAGCCCCAATCTGACTGACAATTGCAGACCCAACAACCGCTCCGTCGGACACGCTGGCGATGTTGCGAGACTTCTCTGGCGTGTTGATTCCGAACCCGACGATCACGGGTAGATCGGTTGCTGCTTTGATCCGTGCGACCTCGGGGCCGACATCGGTCGCCTGCGCTTCGGCGGCGCCTGTGATGCCGGTAATCGAGACATAATACACAAAGCCAGAGGTATTCTGCAGAACGCGAGGCAGGCGGTTGTCATCGGTGGTAGGTGTTGCCAAACGAATAAAGTTCAAACCGGCCGCCTGCGCAGGCAGGCAGAGTTCCGCATCTTCTTCAGGTGGCAAATCCACTACGATCAAGCCATCAATTCCGGCGGATTTTGCATCGGCCAAAAAGGTCTCGACCCCTCGGCTGTAGATCGGGTTGTAATACCCCATCAGCACAATGGGTGTTGTTTCATCAGTTTCACGGAACGCGCGCGCCAGATCCAGCGTTCGCTGCAATGTCATGCCACCGTCCAGCGCCCTTTGACCGGCGGCCTGAATGGTAGGGCCATCCGCCATCGGGTCGGTAAAGGGCAGGCCCAATTCGATCACATCGACGCCTGCGCCTGGCAAACCCTTCACGACCTCTAGCGATGTGTCATAGTCGGGATCACCGGCCATCACATAAGCTACAAATGCCTTTTTGCCCTGGTCTCTCAGGGCGGCGAATTTGGCGTCGATACGGGTCATCGGATGTCCTTGCACTCGGGTTTGGACCTGATGTGCAGAAACTTTCGCTGAAAATCAATCCCGCTTGGAAAGCTTGCGATCAGAACGAATAGTGATACCGCAGCAGCAAGGCATTCACGCCGGGATTATCTTCCTGAGTGCTGGCGTTGGATTTATGTGTAATCGCAACAGACAATTTATTGCCGCTTTCCAGCGTATATCCCAGACCCAGCAGGCTTCGAATCTGGAAGCTGCCGCCCAAATCGTTCCGTTCGTCAGATTCGGTGTAATATCCCGGCATGACGCTGCCTTCCACGAACCAGCGGTCTGCGAATGTATATAGCCCGATCAGGCCTGCGCCGATATGCGTGTTTCCATCCGCATCAACAGACAAGGCCGCGCCCCAGGTTGCGCTGAAACGGGTGGCCTCGTGAAAGGGCCGATGCTGATACTCAAGCGAAACAATTGCCTGATCTTCGGCTTCAGCATTTGAATAGTCTGCATAACCCGCGCCAAAAATAATCGATTGGGCCTGTGTTGACGTTGCGGCTGCCAGCGCAATGGCCAATATACCTAGGGATTTCATTGTACCTACTTTGTCCGTCGTTCTTTGATTTGATTTTATTGAGGAATGTAGATGCATGTTTTCAACGCAGGCAAGATCACAATGCGATCCCATTATTGTGATGTGGCAGAATGGACTCGAGCAAGCGAACAGGCACTTTGCCTTGCGCATTGGAGCGGACCTGCCTAGAAGCAGCGCTCGAATGGTATCAGGAGGCCGTCATGGGCTTTAAAATGGGAATCGTGGGTTTGCCGAATGTGGGCAAGTCGACCCTCTTCAATGCGCTGACCAAAACCGCAGCAGCTCAGGCGGCGAATTTCCCGTTTTGCACGATAGAACCCAATGTGGGTGACGTAGCCGTTCCTGATGATCGTCTGGATAAACTGGCCGCGATTGCGTCGTCCAAGCAGATCATTCCAACTCGCATGACGTTTGTGGACATCGCTGGTTTGGTGAAGGGTGCCTCAAAAGGTGAGGGATTGGGCAACCAGTTTCTGGCCAACATCCGTGAGACAGACGCGATTGCGCATGTGCTGCGCTGTTTCGAAGATGGTGACGTGACCCATGTGGATGGCCGCGTTGATCCCGTCGCCGATGCCGACACGATCGAGACCGAGCTGATGCTGGCTGATCTGGAAAGCATTGAAAAGCGCCGCGCCAATCTGGTGCGCAAGCTTAAGGGCAACGATAAAGAAGCCCAGCAGCAGGACCGTCTGTTGGCCGAAGCGCAGGAAATGCTGGAAAACGGTAAACCCGCGCGTTTGGTCGAAGTTTCTGACGAAGACGCTAAGGCGTGGAAGATGTTGCAATTGCTGACCACCAAGCCGGTTCTTTACGTCTGCAACGTGTCTGAGGAAGAAGCCTCCGAAGGTAACGCGTATTCCGCGAAAGTGGCCGAGATGGCTGCAGCTCAGGGCAATGCCCACGTCATCATCAGCGCCAAGATCGAAGAAGAGATCAGCCTGCTCGAAGAGGACGAAGCTCAGATGTTCCTTGAGGAAATGGGTTTGGAAGAACCCGGCCTCGACCGCCTGATCCGGGCTGGTTACGATCTGCTTAAGCTGGAAACCTATTTCACCGTCGGCCCGAAAGAGGCCCGGGCCTGGACCATCCGCACTGGCACCGCAGCGCCGCAGGCCGCTGGTGTTATTCATGGCGACTTTGAGAAAGGCTTCATCCGCGCCGAAACCATCGCCTATAACGACTACATTGCCGCGAACGGTGAGCAAGGCGCCAAAGAGGCAGGCAAGATGCGGGCCGAGGGTAAAGGCTACATCGTCAAGGATGGCGATGTGATGCATTTCCTGTTCAACACGTAAATATATCTGGTTATCGTAGGTTTTCAGAGTGCTTCGTTCAAGCTGCACTGGGTGATCAGCCATCTTCCGTCGGCCTGCTTGTATAGTACATTCAATGAAGTACCCTGGCCGTTCGTTCCTTCACTGTAATGTGCAAGGCACCAACCGACATTGTCGTTGATATCAGCGTGCATGACTTCGATAACTTTGTCTTCCCCGCCTTCCTGAACCCAATCTGAATGGATATTTGCTATGGCGCTCCGTCCGATCGCTGCAGGACCGTATGGCGAATAAAGCTCTGCGTTTTCTGTAAAGTACGAAGCGCATCCCGCGGCGTCTTTTGATCGATACCTATCGACGTAACCGTTATACAATTGCTGAAAAATATCCTTTGCCACCATCGTGCGCTCCATTCGTTCGTACGCTCTATCCATTAGAGGCATGTCGAGCACGCGAGACAAGAACTCTGAGTTACCAGCTAGTAGGCGGAGACTGCGCTGTTCCTCTGGAAAAAAGCGGTTAGAGTTACATTGGGCCAGAAGTTGGAAGTCTAAATCATGATCGAAATCCGTGACCTTCAACTTCTCAGCGCCCTGGCTCGGCATCGTCACTTTGCCAAGGCGGCGGAGGAATGCGGAATATCTCAGCCCGCCTTCTCGATGCGAATCCGAAACCTTGAGGACCGGCTGGGCGTATCCATCGTCCGCCGCGCCAACCGGTTTCAGGGCCTGACCGAAGAGGGCGAGATGATCGTTCTGCGCGCGCGGCGTATCCTCGATGACACCAAAGCTCTTGAACAACAGGTGCTAGCTGCGAAGGGTGAGATCACGGGGACTCTGATCCTCGGCGTGATTCCGACGGCTATCGCATTTACCGGACGTCTGACCAAGCGGCTCCGCGATGCTCATCCCCGCATTGTGACCCGTATCGAGACCATGTCTGCGACCGCAATCCTGCACCGGCTGGACGAAGGCAGCCTGGATGCTGGTATCACTTATGGCGACAGCATCGGCACCGATCTGAGGCAGGTGCAACCGTTGTACGAGGAAACTTATGTACTGCTGGTGCCCTCGCACATGACTGGTGAGACCGGCCCGGTCCCTTGGGCGCGCGTGGCTGAGTTTCCGCTTAGCCTGCTAGAGCCGCAGATGCAGAACCGACGAATACTGGACCGGATATTCGCTGAACAAGGCCTGCATCCGGATGTGGTCGCTGAGACCAGCGGCTTTACCGCCTCGATGGTTATGGCACGCGAGGGGCTGGCCGCCACGGTGATCCCGCGTGTGCTTGTACGGGCGCTGGGTGATTTAAAAGGCACCAAAGTGTTGCCGCTGATCGACCCGGTGGTCAGCAAGCCGATTTGTCTGGCGACCCTGATGCGTGACCCGGAATTGCCTACTGTCGGCGCATTGCGTGACGTGGTGACGTCTTTACGGTGATAATCTGTCGTTATCGTGCGATTGAAATATGCGATTTGACGATATGCTAGTCTGATGAGACACGGGGCCTTAATCGGAGGGCATCATGGCACCACTAGATACCAAGCCATCGGGCGCACCCAAGGGCGTCTGGAAGTCAGGTAAAGGCAAAGGGCGGCACACGCCCAAAGGACGTCAATTCACGGATGAGGCACAGGCTGAAATCGCGCGCCTGTTGGGCGACCGCCCGCGCCGCCGCGACCTGCTAATTGAATTTCTGCACCTGATTCAGGACGAACACGGCCATATCAGTGCCGATCACATCGCGGCACTGGCCGTTGAGATGCGGATCGGACAGGCCGAAATTTACGAGACTGCCACCTTCTATGCCCATTTCGATGTGGTGAAAGAAGACGAAACACCTCCGCCCGCGTTGACCATCCGGGTCTGTGATTCTCTGTCTTGCGAAATGGCCGGTGCCCAGCAGCTGCAAAAGGCGTTGGAGGACGGGTTGGACCCTGCTGAGGTTCGTGTTGTCCGTGCCCCTTGCATGGGTCGCTGCGACACAGCTCCGGTGCTTGAGATTGGTCATAACCATATCGACCATGCCACACCCGAAAAGGTGCAGGCCACGATTGCTGCGGGCGACACCCATGCGCATCTGCCCGACTATGATACCTTCGCGACTTATGAGGCAAGTGGGGGCTATGCCAAGCTGAAAGAGCTGCGCGAAGGCGGCGATTGGGAAAAGGTTCAGGAAGACGTCCTGTCTTCGGGCCTGCGTGGTCTGGGCGGCGCGGGTTTCCCGTCGGGTAAGAAATGGGGCTTTGTTCGTATGAACGAAGGTCCGCGCTATCTGGCCGTCAACGGCGACGAGGGCGAGCCCGGCACGTTCAAGGACCGTTACTATCTGGAACGCACGCCGCATGTCTTCCTTGAGGGTATGCTGATCGCCGCTTGGGCCGTCGAGGCCGAGACATGCTTTATCTATATGCGCGACGAATATCCTGCCGTGCTGGAAATTCTGCGCCGTGAGATCGCCGCGCTGGAACAGGCCGGGATCGTCGAGCCGGGCTATATCGACCTGCGCCGCGGGGCTGGCGCCTACATTTGCGGCGAAGAATCCGCGATGATCGAGTCGATCGAAGGTAAAAAGGGACTGCCGCGTCATCGCCCTCCGTTCGTGGCGCAGGTTGGCGTCTTTAACCGTCCGACTTTGGTGCACAATGTTGAGACGTTGTATTGGGTCACCAAAGTGTGCCGCGAAGGGCCGGAATGCCTCAACAGCACGGAAAAGAATGGCCGCAAGGGGCTGCGCAGCTATTCGGTTTCGGGCCGCGTTGCGAAGCCGGGTGTTTACCTGCTGCCCGCAGGATCGACCATTCTCGACGTGATTGATGCCGCCGGCGGCATGGCCGAAGGTCATGTGTTTAAGGCGTATCAACCGGGCGGGCCGTCGTCAGGTCTTCTCCCCTCCAGCATCGACGACGTCCCGCTCGACTTTGACACATTGCAGCCGCTGGGCACCTTCATCGGGTCTGCCGCGGTTGTGGTTCTGTCTGATCAGGACACGGCCCGCGATGCGGCGCTGAACATGCTGCGATTCTTTGAGGATGAAAGCTGCGGCCAATGCACGCCCTGCCGGGCTGGCTGCGAAAAGGCGGTCAAGCTGATGCAGGCCGACAAGTGGGATCAGAATCTGTTGGAAGATCTGTGTCAGGTCATGGGCGACGCATCGATCTGTGGTCTGGGGCAGGCAGCTCCGAATCCTATCCGACTTGTAATGAAACATTTCGCTGACGAAATCTGAGGGGAGACAGAGCCATGCTTGACGCAAGCCCAAACAAGACCGTCACCTTCAACCTGAACGGCGAAGATGTCACCGTGCCCGAGGGTTGGACCATCTGGGAAGCCGCCAAGGGGCAGGGGTCCACCATTCCGCACCTGTGCCACAAGCCTCAGCCGGGCTACAAACCCGACGGCAACTGCCGCGCCTGTATGGTTGAGGTGGAAGGTGAACGTACTCTGGTCGCCTCGTGCATTCGCCCTGCGGCGGACGGAATGGTCGTGAAAACCGATAGCGAGCGTGCCGAGAAATCGCGCGCGATGGTTATGGAATTGCTGGTCGCGGATCAGCCTGAGCAGCCGCATGACGCTTCCAGCCATTTCTGGGATATGGCCAAGTTAAACGACGTCAGCGACAGCCGTTTCCCGGCGAAAGAGGCAGAGAAAATCCCTCTGCTGGATGACAGCCATGTCGCGATGCGAGTCAATCTGGATGCCTGCATCAACTGCAACCTCTGCGTTCGAGCCTGCCGTGACGTGCAGGTGAACGACGTGATCGGCATGGCCGGTCGCGGCCATACGGCACAGGTTGTGTTCGACCAGAACGATCCGATGGGAGCGTCGACCTGCGTGGCCTGTGGCGAATGCGTTCAGGCCTGTCCGACAGGGGCATTGATGCCCGCAACCGTATTGGACGACCAGCAGCAAGGCGACAGCAAGGACTACGATTCCGAGACCGAAAGCGTCTGCCCGTTCTGCGGCGTTGGATGCAAAGTCTCGCTGAAGGTCAAAGACGGCAAGGTTAAATATGTCGAGGGTATCAACGGCCCCGCCAACGAAGGCCGCCTGTGCGTCAAAGGTCGGTTCGGCTTCGACTATATCCACCACCCGCACCGCCTGACCAAACCTCTGATCCGGCGCGAGGATGCGCCTGCCAAGGGGCTGAACGTCGATCCCGGCAATCTGGACACCCATTTCCGTGAAGCATCGTGGGAAGAGGCGATGGATCTCGCCGCCTCCAGACTGATGGCCCTGCGCGACGAAGACCCGCGCTACGTGGCCGGGTTTGGATCGGCCAAATGCACTAACGAAGAGGCGTACCTGTTCCAGAAGTTCATCCGTCAGGGTTTCAAACACAACAACGTCGACCACTGCACCCGTCTGTGCCACGCGTCTTCGGTGGCGGCTCTGATCGAAAACGTGGGCTCGGGCGCGGTGACAGCGACCTTCAACGAGATCGAAAACGCAGATGTGGCGATCATCATCGGGGCCAACCCGATCGAGAACCACCCCGTTGCGGCGACCTACTTCAAGCAGTTCACCAAACGTGGTGGCAAGTTGATTGTGATGGACCCGCGCGGCGTTGGGATGCGCAAGTTTGCAGATGAGATGCTGCAATTCCGTCCCGGTGCCGATGTCTCGATGCTCAATGCGATCATGAATGTGATCGTGGAAGAGGAGCTCTATGACAGCCAGTATATCCACCGCTGGACCGAGAACTGGGAAGCCGAGAAAGAGCACCTGCGTCAGTTCACGCCCGAAGCGATGTCGCCGATCTGCGGTATCGAACCGGATCAGCTGCGTCGTGTGGCGCGCACCTTTGCACAAGCCAAGGCCGGTCTGATCTTCTGGGGCATGGGTGTCAGCCAGCACATCCACGGCACTGATAATTCTCGCTGTCTGATCTCGCTGGCCTTGATGACCGGTAACGTGGGCAAGCCGGGCGCGGGTCTGCACCCGTTGCGCGGTCAAAACAACGTGCAAGGGGCCTCGGACGCGGGTCTGATCCCGATGTTCCTGCCGGATTACCAGTCGGTCACCGACGATGGTATCCGGGCCAAGTTCAACAATGTCTGGAGTGACGAGCGGGACTTCTCGAACGAGAAGGGTCTGACCGTGACCGAGATCATTGATCAAGCTTATGCGGGCAACATCAAGGGCATGTACATTCAGGGTGAAAACCCGGCCATGTCTGACCCGGATGTCAGCCACGCACGTGATGCCTTGGCCAAGCTGGAACTGATGATTGTGCAGGATATCTTCCTGACCGAAACGGCGAACTATGCCGACATCATCCTGCCAGCCTCGGCGCTCTATGAGAAGAACGGCACCGTGTCGAACACCAACCGCCAGGTGCAGCGTGTGCGCCCAGCTGTGGCTCCTCCGGGTGAGGCGCGCGAGGATTGGAAGATCACCGTCGAGCTTGCGCAGCGGATCGGGTTGAACTGGGATTGCACCGATGTGTCCCAGGTCTTTGCCGAAATGAAGCTGACGATGGCCTCGCTCGACAATATCACTTGGGAACGGCTTGAGACCGAGACAATCACCTATCCGTCGCTGTCCGAGACTGATCCGGGCCAAGCGATCGTGTTTAGCGATGGCTTCCCGCGTGCGGATGGTCGGGCGCGCTTTACGCCTGCCAGTGTCATTCCACCCGACGAGGCGCCGGACCACGAATATCCGATGATCGCCACCACAGGTCGTCAGCTTGAGCACTGGCATACGGGTTCGATGACCCGCCGCGCGACCGTTCTGGATGCAGTTGAGCCCGAGGCGAATTGTTCGATGAACCCGCGAACGCTCAAGCTGATGGGCATCGAGCCGGGTGAGACAATCCGCCTGACCACCCGCCGTGGGTCCATCGAGATCATGGTCCGCGCTGACAGGGCGATTGCTGAAGACATGGTGTTCATCCCGTTTGCGTATGTCGAGGCGGCAGCGAATATCCTGACCAACTCGGCCATTGACCCATACGGCAAGATCCCCGAGTTCAAGTTCTCGGCCATTCGTGTCGACAAGATCGAAGATGCGATCGCAGCGGAATAAACTGCGATTGAATTGGAACGAAGGGCGGTCCTTAGGGGCCGCCCTTTTTAATGCTCGATGCAATCAGTAGTCACGCTCGAAAAAGATACCAAGACCCGTTTCGCCGCGCCCGTCTACCGTGCCCCGCACCGTGAAGCTGTCGGTGACATCCAGGTTCAGGTTCACCTCGGTATCGCCTTCGGTGTTCACGGTGAAATCGGTGTAGAGATTGTCACTCAGATAGGCACCAGCGCCCAGGCTGCCTCCGCCGCCCTCTGTCGCCCCAAGATCAACTGTGTCGAGGCCGGTGGTGTCACGAAGGCCCTTCGTTGCGTCTCCACCTGCGCCGCTGAGTTGGGCCAATGAGGCCGCCATCTGCGCGATGACAAACGGTGACAGCTCTGAAAAACGATTGCCGAACAACAGCATGGCCAGTGCTTCTTCGGTCGGACGCTCAGGGTCCGAGAACACGTCGACCTCGGGCGAATCCAGCGGTCCGGCGATTTCGATCGTCGCAGTCCCATCCGAGGTGCTGGTTGTAGATTCGAACTCAATATACGGGGTGAGGTCGCCCTGTAACGTTACCAACCCTTTGGTCAGCGCGAGGCGGCGGCCAAGGATATCGATGTTGCCGCGGATAAGCTCAATCTGACCTGATGGGACAACAGAGGTTGTGGTTCCGCCTATCTGTATACGCCCGCCCAGTTCGGCGTTCACACCACGCCCTCGGACAAAGACGGCCTTGGGCGCAAGCAATCCGATGTCGAGCGACATGCGCGAATTGTTTTTGGTTGCATCTTCGGATTCCACCAAATTTGCACGTTCCCGGGTCACGTAACCTGCGCGGCTTTCGTTCAAGTGTTCAATAGTTGGAATAGGCGCTGCACCAACTGCGCCTGCAGCGGCGGCGAGATTGATGTTGGTTTCGCCAAAATTGATCTGACCGGCCAGCGAACTGTTTCCTGCCAGTGCACCGGTTAGGGCGATCTGGCCATTCAATATGGTTTCGTAAAGCAGCTTGTCAGTCAGCACGAGATTGTTGATCGCCGTTGTGATCTGGGCGTTGAAAGGCGGTGTCAGGTCAATAGGGCCGTTGACGGTGAACCCTCCGCCCGCACGTACGCCACCTTGCAGTGCAATCGTGGCGCGGCTTTGCGCGATGTTAACAGAACCCCCGATGCCAGTGATCGTCTGTCCCACATCGGGCAAGGCCATCGACGCGCCGGAAGTCGAAACCGTTCCACTGAGCGCATCCAATGCGGGCGCCCCTTTCAGAGCCAGATCAAATCGGGCCGTACCGGCCAGACTGTTGGGTGAGATAAAAGCGTTGGCGATGCCGATGTTGACACCGCCCTGCATCTTCAGGTCTGCTTCGCCGCTAGTTTCGTCATAGGTTCCGGCAATCGTCGTGTTGATTTCAGCGGGGCCGTCAGCCTTCGCATCGATTGTCCATTTTCCGTCGTCGCGCTGCGCGGTGCCGTTGGCCGAAACTGTGCCGGGGAAATCAGGAACAAAACGTTCAAGCTTGTTTAGCCGGGCTTCAAAGTCGAGATCGGCCGTACCGCTGGTCTCAACCGTTCCAGTGAGATTGGCGTATGAGCTATCAGGACCCTGCAGGCGCGCGTTGCCCTCTAACCCGGAGCCGGTCGGCGCAACGTTGCCTTCCAGTTTCAGCGGACCCGATAGTGTTGGAGAAATGCGACCAACATTATCCAGCATGGCTGAGAAATCGAGGCCACCCGCTTCGCGGTCCAACCGACCTGATGCATCCGCAGTTAAGGCGGTGCCATTCAGGCTGAATGTACGGATGTTTAGGCCCTGATCATCATTGGCCGCATCCACGTTCAACGTGGTTCTACCCTGAACCAATTCATCGACAAGGTTGATGCCTGTCCCAAGGTCATCCGCGATGACGGTGCCTTTGACGTCAAAAGTCTTGCTGCCTTGCGCCGCGCGTCCAGTGACATCCGCGTTGATCGATCCCGCAAGATCACGCCCGGCGAGGCCTGAGAACAAAGACAGGTCTGGTGCATTCACCTTGGCGCTGCCATCTACCGCGATATCGCCCGTAGGGTCCTCAATGGTCGCGCCGACCTCGGCAGTCAAAGCGGCGCTTTTGACCGTGGCGGTTCGGATAACGACCCGATTGTCCGCATGTGCGCCGTCGAAATTAATCGAAGTTCGGCCTTTCAGCAGCGGATCGAACTCGCTCATCCCGGTTTGGATGTTTGTTCCAATCACACTGGCCTGACCGTCGAACTCGAGCGTCTGCACTGTTCCTTTGCCATCCAGCCGTGCCTGAACAGCCCCTGCAAGGTCACGCTTGGCGAGGCCCGAGAACACGGCAAGATCGGGGGCGTTCACGCTGGCCTGTCCGTCAATCGTCAAGTTGCCATCGGGGGTCGTAACCGTGCCGCTGGCTTGGGCGGTCAGTGCGTCACCGTCGATGGTGAATTCACGGATAGACACCCCGTCTGTGTCGCGTTTGGCATCCAGCACGATTTCGGTCTCGCCCGCGATCACCGGGTCGATATCGTCGCGCCCGGTCACCAGATTGCGGCCATTCACCGTAACCTTACCGTCAAAGCTGCGGTCCAGCGGAGACCCTTTGCCTGTCACCCCGACCGAAGCTTGACCACCAAGCTGCAACTGAGCCAGTTCAGAAAAGCGCGACAGATCGGTTGCCTGCAGCAGTGCGGTCCCATCGACCTGCAGCCCGGAGGCAAGCCCGCTGATCAGCGCATCGGTATCAAGAGTATAGTCGCTGCCAACCAATTCGAACCCGGACAATTTCAACGTCTGGTCGCTGCCATAATCGAACTGCCCATCCAGCGTGATTTGATCGCCAACGGCGGCATTCAGTGCCGGGTCGGTCAAATCGATACCATCCAGCACAGCCTGCAGATCGCCATCGACTGATAATCCACCGGATTGGTCCAACGTGCCTTGCCCGTTGATCCTGGCGTGATCGAGGTTCAGATTTGGGGTTTCTACATTGTTGGTCGTGAGGCTCAGGTCCCAGTGGTTGCCATTCTCGGTATTGTACAAGGCCGAAATCTGAGCCGCGCCGATGGACGTCTCACCTCCGCTGACCGGAAGAACAACCTTGTCACCGTCCGGAGGGGTGATACGGCCCTGCAGAGCGACCAGTTGCAAAACTCCACCCGAGGCAAGGCGGAGTTCGCTTTTAAGCTCCAGCGCTTCTGAAGAGATTTCGATTTCCGAAATATCCAGCGCACCGTCGGAATGGGTGCGCCCGTCCACGAACAGCCGTGTATCTGTGCCAAAGAATGTGTCCATCTCTTCAGCCAGAAACGGTGTAAGGTCGCCCCCGACATCAGCCGTAAAGGCAATTCCGTCGGCTGCGGTACCATTTTCGTCGGCGGTGCGCAGCCGCACCTGGCCAGATACACGAAGCTGTTGATCACTGCTCAGCCCGATATCAGCATTGAAATCGGAGACCGGCCCCGAACCTTTTGCAGTCAGCTCCAGCGGCGGGGCATCGGGGATAGATAGCGCCGTTGCGATCAACCCGCCTGAGGCTTCGGCGACCGTCAGATCCAGATCGATCTGGCGGCTGTCATTCTGAAACCCCGCTTTCAGATCAATCGTATCGCCCGCGCGATCCAGTCGGTCGATATCCAGCGTGGTATCCAGCGTTCCATCCGCAAGTGAGAGATTGCCGTTCACCGCAAGATCAGCAGCGACGCCAATCAGGGGTTCGCCCAGTGACAACTCATTCACCTTAAGCTCACCGATTTCGATCGAGACTGGAAGTTCAGGCAGTTGAAAGGGTTGGGTTTCGGCTGACGGTGGTGGAGTATCCTTGGTGGTCGTACCCGGTGCACGTGCAACATCAATTTCCTCTGCCGACAAGGTGTTGACCGAGAATCGCCCCCGCAGCAGCGCCAGCCGGTTCCAATCCAGTTCGGCATTCTTGATGGTCAGCCATACACCTTCGTCATCGGCGACTGTGATCTCCTGAATGGTCGCGCGAGAGCTTAGCGCGCCCTCCAGGCCAATCACCCGCACGTTCTGATCATCACCCGAGAGCGTGTCCTGCAGGAACCGTTCGATCATGCTGCCGCCCTCGTCCTGGGCGGTCGCCCCGACGGGGACGGAGATCACTGCTGAGCTTAGCAACAGGGGATATATAACGCGACGCATCAAAAGGCCTGTCCGATCCCAAGATAGAATTGCAGCCCGTCGCCCGTGTCGCCCTGAACAGGCACGGCTAGGTCAAAACGCAGAGGGCCAAAGCCACCCAGATCATAGCGGATTCCAATGCCCGCGCCAGAATGCTCTTCCGCGCCGCTGCCGATGAATGAGGACGTGTCGACCACGCCGTAGTCATAGAACCCGACCAATGAGATGGCGTCGGTGACTTTGCCGCGAACCTCTGCCGAGAGACCAAGGAAAGATTTGCCACCGGCAACGCCGTCTCCGACCGGAATGCCGAGGCTTTCAAAAGGTTGGCCGCGAACGGTTCCGGCACCACCCGAGAAGAACAGAAAATCCGGAGTCACGCCATCAGCTGGTGGGCCAAGGACTGAACCCAGCTGCACCCGGCCCGCCAGAACCAGTCGACCGGCAGTGCCCAAATCGTTGTAGGCGCGCCCGTCAAAGAACATTCTCAAGCCGGTATCCGAACCGGAGAACCCGACAAACGGCATAACCTGCGAATCCAGATAATAGCCTCGGGTGGCGCTGACCTTGCTGTCGCGTTGGTCCCATTCTGACCGGAAGGGCAGGATGAAGTACCGAAACTTGCGCCCATCACCATAGGCGTCATCCGCATCCGACCATTGGAAACCGGCTGAGGCTTCGGCATAGAGCCGGTCCGAGAAGGTACGACGGGCACCATAGGCGAGCGAAGCGACCGAGACGTTGTAGTTCTCGGTATTGCGCCGCTCCAGCAGGGCGCTCCAGAAGGTATTGTCGTCGGGTCCAAGCCGATCAGGCTGATCCAGACGCAGACCGATGCGCCCATCGATATCCTCGGCCCCGCCGATATTGCGGATTGCAGCTTCGAACCGCAGCCGTTCGGCGCGGCGGAATACGTTGCGATGGGTCCAGGTGGCGGTGAGGTCCACACCGTCGCGTGATGCAATTTCTGCGCCGAAGGTCAGGCGACGCGGTGGCAAGTCTTCGAAAGTGGCATCGAAATCCAGCGTACCGTCAGGGTTCGGCTCATCCTTCTCCCTCAGAGACACCGACGCGAATGTCCCGGTTCGGCGAAGTCGCGTGCCAACCTTTTGCACCTGTTCCGGCGAATACACTTCGCCTGAGGGGAAACCTGCGATTTTTTCGATCGACCGATGGCGCACATTTGTATCGCCCTGAATGATCATCTTACCGAACCGCAACCTGGGCCCGGGGGCCAGATCGATCGTCGCGTCCAACCTTGCCTGCGCATGACGGGCGATCACTTTTTGATCGGCCACTTCCGCCTTTGCATGGCCGGTGTCGCGCCAGCCTTGCACCCCCGCCGAAGCTGCCTGTTGGATCGCCCCGGTGGTTGCGGTTTTGCCCGTTGCGAAGTCTTCGGGCAGCTCCGTACCCGTTGCCAGCGGTTGCACAATCGCCGTTCCGAATTTGAACTTTCGACCAGGTGTCACCAAGATCGTCGCCCGTTTGAATTGGGCCGGAACGTGCAGCGAGTCAATTTCAGCGGCTTCTTGACCGTCCAGCTTGATACTGACGACGGGGCTGAAATAGCCTTCGTCATACAGGATCTGAACGATGGTGCGGTAATCGGACAAGGCCGCCGACAGAATTTCCAGCGAGGTATCCAACCCACGAGATTCCGAAGTGAAAACAGATGAGGTTTCTTCCAGTCGGTCGACCAAATCTTCGGATGCGCCGGGGGCGGACAGTGTGGTTTCTAGCGCGATAGCAAGATTTGGGGATAGGGCCACAAGCGTACCAAAAAGCCAGCCTTTCAGAGCGCTGCGCGGTCTGCTCCCTGTCATTTCCTAGCTCCAACTGCCCCAAGTCGAAATCGCTATAACCGCAATAACCAAAGAATGCGGCTTGTTGAATTCATTTAGAGCATTTGGCGGCGCTTAGGGGAAGGACTAAACCAAACTTGGCAATTATTATTGTCTTTACCGCGTACCAATTCGCTACAGATTGGCATTTCGAAACCATCGGATGATCGCGTCCCGATCTTCGGGCTCCATATAGGTCACATTCGCGGGTGGCATGGCGTGAGTGACGCCGGACTGCAGGTAAATTTGCTGTGCGTTCTGCGCAATGTCGGCCTCGGTTTCCAACAAGACACCTTTGGGCGCCCACAGGATGCCCTCCCAGACAGGTTCGCGCGCGTGGCACATAGAGCAGCGGCCCAGAACTATGTCATGCGCTTCTTCAAAACCATCTGCGGATGCGAATTTCTGTTCGTATGGCGTTAGTTGCCGCGCCTCGGTCTCTTCTAACGGGTCGTTCATCGAAGCGGTCGACAACCACATGATGGTCATGAACAGCAGGGCCGTCACCAGCCAGGTCCAGGTCGGGTTCCCGGCGCGCGCGTGTCGGGTGTTGAAATAGTGGCGGATCGTGACTCCCATCAGGAAGACCAGCGCTGCGATGATCCAATTGTACTCGGTGGCAAAGGCCAGCGGGTAGTGGTTCGACAGCATCAGGAATACGACGGGCAAGGTCAGATAATTGTTGTGGGTCGAACGCAGCTTGGCGATCTTGCCGTATTTTGGATCAGGCGTGCGTCCGTTTTTCAGATCATTCACCACGATCCGTTGGTTTGGCATGATGATGAAAAACACGTTTGCCGTCATGATCGTGGCCGTGAAGGCCCCCAGATGCAGCATCATCGCCCGGCCAGTGAAAATCTGATTGTAGCCCCAGCCCATCGCCACCAGCAGCACGAACAGCAGAACCATCAGCAACGTTGGACGTTCGCCAAGACCTGATTTGCAGAGGAAATCATAGACCAGCCAGCCGACAGTCAGCGATGCAGCCGAGATCAGGATGCCCTGCCACAACGCCAGATCGGCCTTTTGGGCGTCGATCAGATATAGCTCTCCGCCCACCCAATAGACGATCATCAAAAGCGCAGCACCGCTGAGCCATGTGGCATAGCTTTCCCATTTGAACCAGGTCAGGTGATCCGGCATGCGCTCTGGCGCGACCAGATATTTCTGGATGTGATAGAAGCCGCCGCCATGAACTTGCCATTCCTCACCGTCCGCAGGTCCGGGGATGTCGCGGTTCAGGCCAAGGTCCAGCGCGATGAAGTAGAAGGATGATCCGATCCAGGCGATCGCGGTGATAACATGCAGCCAGCGCACGCCAAAACCAATCCAATCCCAGAAAACGGCGAAGTCGTACATCGATGAGGTCTCCGATAAGTTGCCGCCACACTAGGCAAACGGGCTTTTCTTCGGTATTCCCGTATATTGTCAAACTGTATCAAAAAAAACGATAAGATGTCCTATCTCGACAACATTCGCACCTTTGTCCGGGTTTATGATTTGGGCAGCATGTCTGCCGCCGGACGCGATATGCGTATCTCGCCTGCTGTGACTTCGGCGCGGATTTCTCAGCTTGAGGATCATTTGGGCGTGCGCCTGTTTCAGCGGACCACCCGCAACCTGACACCGACCGAACAGGGCCGGGCATTCTACCCCGGAGCGGTCGCGGTTCTGGATGCAGTGGATGAGGCAGAGGCTCAGGTAACGCATCTGACCGAAGCCCCCCGAGGATCATTGTTTGTAGCCGCACCTTTGGGGGTGGGGCGCCGGTTGTTGGCGCCTCATGTGCCTGATTTTCTGTCAGAATACCCTGAGATTGACGTTCGGCTCAGGTTGACGGACCGATCGGTTGATCTGACCACCGAGGGGCTGGATCTGGCCTTTTTCATCGGCCAGCCCGAGGACAGCACTCTGCGCATTCGAAAGATCGCAGACTGCCAGCGCGTATTATGCGCAGCACCCGATTATGTGAAAAAGCGGGGAATGCCGGAAACTGGCGCGGATCTGATTTCAGGTAAACATGAGTGCCTGAATCTGCGCTTTCCGGGCGCGACTGAATTTCAGTGGATGCTGGAGACGCCAGACGGTCCGAAACGGTTCGCCGTGTCGGGCCGCTATGAATGCGACGATGGGGATGTTCTGACCGATTGGGCTTTGTCAGGGCAGGGGATTGCCATGAAACCCACCTTTGAGGTGTCTGAGCATCTGAAGGCAGGGCGGCTGATCCCGGTGGCGGTGCAAACGCCTCCGGTGCCGGTGCAAATGGCCTGCTTGTACACACATCGCCGTCATCAGGACCCCAAGGCGCGGTTGTTCATGGATTTCATGATTGGCCGGATCGGTAAGGTGGTACGCAGTACCGAAACCTGAGGCTAGCTGCCGCGATAGGTCGAATAGCCGTAAGGCGACAGTAGCAGCGGTACATGGTAGTGCGCTTCCGCATCAGACATGCCAAAACGGATTGGAACTTGATCCAGAAACAGTGGGTCATCCCCATCCTGTCCTGTCGCGCGCAGATAATCCCCAGCAAAGAAGATCAGCTCGTAAGTCCCGGTCTTGAAGTCCTCTTGCGGCAGGATCGGACTGTTGGTGCGTCCATCCGCGTTGGTTTCCATCTCGACCAGTTTGCGGTGCGAATTTCCCGACACCGCATAAAGCGCGATTTTCAGACCTTCGGCGGGGCAGCCGCGTGCGGTGTCCAGAACATGGGTCGTCAGATAGCCAGCCAAAGGTCTCTCCTGTGTGTGTCGTTTGGTGTGCCACAGTCTGGGCAAACCGCAAAACCGTGGAAATGCCGAAAGAATCGGAAGCAGTATTCGGATTGATTTGATAATCTATCCCACGTTTCTGGGGTAAAGCTGTGGAAACACTTAATCTGACTGGAAGACCCTATGCAGCCGCCTCGTTACCCTCGCGACATGATCGGATACGGAGCCAACCCGCCTGATGCCGCGTGGCCCGGTGGGGCAAAACTGGCTGTTCAGATCGTGTTGAACTACGAAGAGGGTGGCGAGAATTGTGTTTTGCACGGGGATGCCGCGTCTGAGGCGTTCTTGTCCGAAATTGTTGGGGCGGCGCAGTGGCCGGGCCAGCGACACTGGAACATGGAATCGATCTATGAGTACGGTGCGCGGGCGGGGTTCTGGCGCTTGCATCGTCTGATGAAAGATCTCCCGATCACTGTTTATGGCGTGGCGACAGCTTTGGCGCGCTCGCCGGATCAGGTCGCCGCGATGAAATCTGCCGGGTGGGAGATTGCCAGCCATGGCCTGAAATGGGTCGAGCATAAGGACATGCCCGAGGAGGAAGAGCGCGCCCAGATCGCCGAGGCGATCCGCCTGCATACCGAAGTTGTCGGGGCGCGCCCGCGCGGTTGGTATACTGGGCGCTGTTCAGACAACACCGTGCGTCTGGTCGCCGAGGAAGGCGGCTTTGCCTATGTTGCCGACACTTATGCAGACGATCTTCCATACTGGATGCAAACCGGTGGCCGTGATCAGCTAATTGTTCCCTACACGTTGGATTGCAACGATATGCGCTTTGCAACGCCGCAGGGGTTCAATGCCGGAGACCAGTTCTATTCCTATCTGAAAGACAGTTTCGACGCGCTTTATGCGGAAGGCGAAGCTGGCGCGCCCAAGATGCTGTCGATCGGTTTGCACTGTCGCCTGATCGGGCGACCGGGACGCGTCATGGCGCTGAAACGGTTTCTGGATTACGCGCGCGGGTTCTCGGACGTGTGGTTCGCGACGCGGTTGCAGATAGCAGAACATTGGGCTGAAACGCACCCATCGGTTGCGTATCCAAAACCTTCGCAGATGGGCCGCGATGAATTTGTTTCCGCTTACGGTGGTATCTTTGAGCACTCCGCGTGGATCGCCGAGCGTGCCTATGATCTGGAATTGGGCGCGGCGCATGACACGGCGGGTGGATTGCACAATGCTCTGTCACGCATGTTCCGGTCCGCCTCAGCAAAAGAACGGCTGGGTGTTCTGACCGCCCACCCTGATCTCGCGGGTAAACTGGCGCAGGCCAAGCGACTGACACTGGAAAGCACGTCTGAGCAAGCCTCGGCAGGTCTGGATGCGCTGACGGACGAGGAACGGTCTACCTTCACCGAATTGAACCAGCGCTACACTGATAAATTCGGTTTCCCGTTCATCATTGCAGTGCGGGACCACAACAAAGCCTCGATCCTGAGTGCGTTCCAGCGACGCATCGATCAGGATCGCGACACCGAATTCGCCGAGGCCTGTCGACAGGTCGAACGGATTGCCGAGTTCCGCTTGCGCGATGTGCTGCCCTCATGACACGGATTGTCGCTGAACCGATCTCGGCCGAAGGCTTTGCGCCGTTTGGTGATCTGATCGATATCTCGGGCGAGCCCGACAAGATCATCAATCAGGGTCAGTGCGGGCGGTATCATGATCGGGCGAAGCTGGACTTCGGTGACGCCCGCGCGGGTATCAGCCTGTTCAACGCCAACCCCCGCGAACTGCCTTATCAGCTAGAGATGGTTGAACGTCATCCTGACGGCAGCCAGGCGTTCATTCCGATGACTCACCAGCCCTTTCTCGTGATCGTCGCCCCGGATGAGGAGGGGCAACCGGGTCGTCCTCGCGCGTTCATTACAGAGCCGGGACAGGCGGTGAACTATCACCGGGGTACATGGCACGGGGTTCTGACACCTCTGCATGCGCCCGGCTTGTTCGCCGTGGTTGATCGGATCGGAGACGGCCCGAACTTGGAGGAACACTGGTTCAGCTCACCGTACGAGGTGGTCGATCGCTGAAACCAGAACCGAAACCGCCGGAGAAGCGGTAAGAACCCCATCGGATCTTAGGGAGGACATTGAGATCATGGCTGAAACTTCGATAGGGACGCCCGAACAGCTTCGGGACCCGAACTACACCCCCGCCTTGCACAAGGCGATACCGCTGGGCATTCAGCACGTTTTGGCGATGTTCGTCTCGAACGTCACCCCAGCCATCATCGTGGCGGGGGCTGCCGGGTTTGGATTTGGGTCGAACTCCCCGGATTTTCCCGAACTGCTTTATCTGATCCAGATGTCCATGCTGTTCGCGGGGCTGGCGACATTGCTGCAGACCGTCACACTGGGTCCGGTTGGGGCGGGTCTGCCGATTGTACAGGGGACGAGCTTTGCGTTCCTACCCATCATGATCCCGCTGGTCGCCGGAAAAGGCGTGGATGCCTTGGCGGCACTATTTTGCGGTGTCTTGGTTGGCGGTTTGTTTCACGCCTTTCTTGGCCTCTTCATCGGCAAGATACGCTTTGCGCTGCCACCGCTGGTGACCGGGCTTGTCGTGACCATGATCGGGTTGGCGTTGGTCAAGGTCGGCATACAATATGCCGCTGGTGGCGTGCCTGCGATTGGAACTCCCGAGTATGGATCGTTGCTCAACTGGTCGGCAGCATTGGTTGTGGTTGTTGTGACATTGGGCCTCAAGTTCTTTGCGCGCGGCATGCTGTCGGTGTCTGCCGTACTGGTCGGATTGGCCATCGGCTACGTTTATGCTCTGATGGTTGGCATGGTGACGTTCGAGGCCATTGGCACAAGCTGGTCACGTGCCTCTGCCTTTGCTCTGCCCGTGCCGTTTAAATATGGGTTTGAGTTCTCTCTCGCCGCCGTAATCGGCTTTTGCCTGATGTCATTCGTTTCGGCCATCGAGACCGTCGGAGACGTGTCCGGCATCACCAAGGGCGGGGCGGGCCGCGAAGCAACCGACAAGGAAATTGCTGGCGCGACCTATGCCGACGGTTTCGGAACCGCTGTTGCCGGTGTGTTCGGCGGTTTTCCCAACACTTCATTCAGCCAGAATGTCGGGCTGATTGCGATGACAGGCGTGATGAGCCGCCATGTCGTGACCTGCGGCGCCATTTTCCTGATCCTGTGCGGCCTCGTGCCCAAGGTCGGGGCCATTATCCGAACCGTGCCTATCGAAGTGTTGGGTGGCGGTGTTATCGTTATGTTCGGCATGGTGGTCGCGGCCGGTATCTCGATGCTGTCGGACGTGGATTGGAACCGTCGTAACATGGTGATCTTCGCGATCTCTTTGTCGATCGGTCTTGGTCTGCAGCTGGAGCCCGGCGCAGTTCAACACCTACCGGATACGCTTCGCATCCTGATGACAAGCGGCCTGCTGCCAGCGGCATTAATCGCAATCGTGCTGAATCTGATCCTGCCAGAAGAACTGGCTGAAGAATCAACCGAAGAGGTTTCAGGTGGCATGGCTGGTCACGGCGCTGGAAGCCTGCCCCACGACTGATCAGTTGGACAATACCGCGGCGCGTACTAGCGCTGCGGTCACTCCGCTTGGGCCATCAGGCGCGCAACGTCCAGCATACGGGCCGAGAACCCCCATTCATTGTCATACCAGCCAAAGACCCGGATCTGGTTTTCACCGATCATGCGAGTCTCGGGCCCAGCCAGAACCAATGACTCGGGACGTGATCGCAGGTCGGACGAGACCAGCGGTAGATCGGTCCAACCCAACACGACAGAGGCTTCAACGGCATTGCGGAGCGCTTGGTCGAACTCTTCCGCACTCATGCCACGTTCAAGCGTGGCGACCAGATCAACGGCTGAGACACTGGCCGTTGGAACACGCACTGCAGCCCCTGACATACGACCGGCCAATTCTGGTAAGACGACATCAATCAAATGCGTGGCGCTAGAGGTTGTGGGCACCATCGACAACGCCCCAGCCCGCGAGCGGGCCAGATCGCCGCGCGGTGCGTCAACCATCGGCTGGCTGTTGGTGTAACAATGGATCGTGGTCATATGGCCCGAGACCAGACCGCCAATTTCATCGATCAGCTTGACCAGCGGGGCCAGACCATTGGTCGTGCAAGATGCATTTGAAACGATCTGGGCATTGCCCAATTGATCTTCGTTTGCCCCCAGAACCACCGTCAGTTCTGCTGCGGGTGACGGCCCAGAGATCAGGATTTTGCCGGCACCTGCGCTTAGCCCCCGGCAGGCCACATCGGATGTACGCGCGATACCGGTGCAATCCAGCATGACATCAACACCGGCCAAATCCACCTGCGCCAGATCAGCGCTGTGAGACATCTGGATCGTCCGGCCATCAATATTCAGCGCCTCGTCTTCGGTCGTGACCACGCCCTGATAAGGACCGAACGTGCTGTCGTATTTGAACAGATAAGCACAGGTTTCAAGCGGCGCGATATCATTGATCAGCACCAGCTCGATATGCGAATGCTGCGGCAGGCTTAATATCTGGCGCAGAATAGTGCGGCCGATGCGGCCGAATCCGTTGATCGCGAGTTTCATGCGCTAGCTATGGCAGGCAGATCAGGCGATCTCAATCAAAGTATTGTACCAATTTCAGTTACAGCTGACCTGTGAAAAGAACTGGCCCGAGATGTTCTGATACATGCTGGAATAGATCGCCCGACACCCGGTGGCTTTCTGAATCGCAGCCATGGCCTGGATGGTGCGCAAACGGGGTGGCGGGCCAAAAGGGTTCAGATTGTTGTTGTCCCGCGTGGCCCGATAAACCACCGGCGCGTCCGAGACCTGCGTCACCGCCCATGTGCGGCTCATGACGAAAACGGATTTGGTTTCTTCCTTGGCGGCGACCGGGGCGGCGTTGAACGCCGAAAGGCCAAGTGTGGCAACCAGTGCAATCATCGTACCGCGCAGTAACATCGAACAATCTCCAGTGCTGAAAACTCATGTGATTTCATCAGATTCCAGCGATTCTGTGAACCCCTATGTGAAAACTTGCCTCGGCCAAGCAGAGATCATCCGTTAACGCGCGGGCAAGGACAATGGCATATGCCGGTTCACATCTTTGTAGAGCAGATAGCGAAACCGCCCCGGCCCGCCCGCGTAACAGGCCTGCGGGCAGAAGGCGCGCAGCCACATATAATCACCTGCCTCGACCTCGACCCAATCTTGGTTAAGCCGATACACTGCCTTCCCTTCCAGCACGTAGAGACCGTGCTCCATCACGTGTGTCTCCAGAAATGGGATCACGCCACCGGGTTCGAAATTGACAATATTGACGTGCATATCGTGGCGCAGGTCCTGCGGATCGATGAAGCGAGTGGTAGACCAACGTCCTTCGGTGCCGGGCATCTCGACGGGAGTCACATCGCGCTCGTTGGTGATGATTGGATCTGGGGCGGGCAGGCCGGTCACGGACTGATACGCCTTGCGGACCCAATGGAAACGGGCGACGGCATCGCCCTGATTGTGCAGCGTCCAGTCGCTGCCCGGTGGGATATAGGCGTATCCGCCGGTTTCCAGAATATGAGCTGTTTCGTTCAAAGTCAGGCTCACCGTACCTTCGACGACAAAAATCACACCTTCTGCGTTGGGATCGGTTTCTGGCGTGTCGCTGCCGCCGCCGGGTTGCACTTCCATGATGTATTGCGAAAAGGTTTCGGCAAACCCGCTCAGAGGTCGTGACAATACCCACAGGCGCGTGCCTTCCCAAAAGGGCAGAAAGCTGGTGACGATGTCGCGCATTGTGCCTTTCGGGATCACCGCATAGGCATCGGTGAACATGGCGCGGTCTGTCAGCAACTGCTCTTGGCCCGGGTGTCCGCCCGATGGTGCATAGTATTTCGGATGTGTCA
Organism: Ruegeria sp. BA2; assembly: GCF_056539605.1. Classification (NCBI taxonomy): domain Bacteria; kingdom Pseudomonadati; phylum Pseudomonadota; class Alphaproteobacteria; order Rhodobacterales; family Roseobacteraceae; genus Ruegeria; species Ruegeria sp. BA2. The sequence goes on from NZ_JBQFVE010000003.1 coordinate 120,080, forward strand.
TCAAATGCCTCTGGTTCGTCTGAGGCCAATATGAGGTGAACTGGCAGGCGGACCTAGCACCTGCATTGCGATAGGTTTGTTCGGGATAATTTGAAGGTGGCCACGTTGGGCTTGGCCGCACACGCATAGAGGTATATTTATGGGCGTGAAATTCATTCAAATCCGTGAGGCCCCATTATGAAAGCCTTTGTCTGCACGGCGCTAGCTGCCACCTTATTCCTTGGAACCAATGGGTTTGCACAGGCCAAACCGCTTTCTCGAATCATCGCGGAAATGGGGCTGAGCCCTGCTGATTTCGAAGTTGTGAACGCTACATCCAACGCGTTGTTGTCATCCGGGTCCCCATCCATAGGGCAGGAACGGGCGTGGCTTAATCAGGACACCGGTTCAAAAGGGACGATCCGTGTGCAGAGCATTCAGGACAATTGCGTGATTCTCCAGCACGTTGTGCAGCCTGAAGGCGCTGAACAAGCGCGTGACATCCGAACGCGGCGCTGCAGAACCGCGGACGGCAATTGGATTCTGGCACCGTAGGAATCTGCGCGCTGAGCAGCGTTTGTTTGTTCTGCCAAATCTGACGAACGGGTACTCAGGCGTTCAGCAACATCAAGAGACCAGCGTCGTTGAAATTTGCCGGAGTGACGTTCCGTCACTCAACTGGACAGCGTCATAGCTGCTAAGCCATCCTCGGATACAGGCGAAGGCACGATTTGGTGCCAGAAAGAGGGTTTGGCATGACCATGACATTCGGATTGCGCGAGGAAAACCGCGCTCTGCTACAGCGTGTTGCGGATATGATCCGTGATGAGGTCATGCCGCTGGAAGAGGAATACCAGGCCGAGATCAGCATAGGTGATCGCTGGCAATATACCGAACGCCAGAGCGAAATCCTCGAAGGGCTCAAAGATAAGGCTAAGGCGGCTGGCCTTTGGAACTTCTGGCTGACGGACAGCGAAAGGGGCTTCGGTCTCAGCACAGTTGAATACGCCTATTTTGCCGAGGAGATGGGCAAAACCCCGTTAGGGGCCGAGGTGTTCAACTGCTCGGCCCCCGATACTGGCAACATGGAGGTCTTTGAACGCTACGGCTCTGATGCGATGAAAGAGCAATGGTTGAAGCCGTTGCTTGATGGGCAAATTCGGTCTGCATACTTGATGACCGAACCCGATGTGGCCTCATCCGATGCCACCAATATCTCTATGTCCTGTGTGCGGGATGGGAGTGACTACGTACTGAACGGCGAGAAATGGTGGTCTTCGGGCGCGGGTGATCCACGCTGCGAGGTCTATATCGTGATGGTCAAAACCGGCGGAGAAGACCTGCCCAAACACCAGCGTCAATCCATGATCGTCGTGCCAGCCAATGCTCCGGGGATCGAGGTATTGCGTCCGATGGAGGTCTATGGCCACGACGACGCCCCCCATGGTCACATGCATATCCGCTTTATCGATGTTCGGGTTCCAGCTGCGAACATTCTGCTTGGCGAAGGGCGTGGGTTTGAGATTGCTCAGGGTCGTCTTGGACCCGGTCGCATTCACCATTGCATGCGCGCGATCGGTCAGGCTGAAGCCGCGTTAGAGCAGATGTGCAAACGATCCCTGCAGCGCGAGGCGTTTGGCAAGAAGTTGGCTCAGCTTGGCGCAAACTACGACATTATCGCCGAATGCCGGATGGAGATCGAGATGGCCCGTCTGCTCTGCCTGAAGGCGGCTTGGTATATGGATCAAGGCGACGCACGGGCGGCGGCCCCATGGATCAGCCAGATCAAGGTCGTCGCCCCCAAGGTTGCGTTGAAGGTGATTGATGAGGCCGTACAGATGTTCGGTGCGCAAGGCATCAGTCAGGATACGCCATTGGCCAATGCGTGGACACATGTACGCACTCTGCGACTGGCGGATGGACCAGACGCCGTGCACCGCCGACAGGTCGCACGGGCCGAGTTGAAGAAATACACGCAGGAAAAAGTCTGAGCGATGACATTGGACGTGCTGGGGCAGGCGTATTTTCACCAGAATGCGCAGGGTGTGTTCGTCGGCAATGATCCGGCGCGCGGGCCCTGGTCTGCCGATCACTGCCATGCAGGCCCGGTCAGCGGCCTGATCGTTCGGGCCGCAGAAGCCGAAATTGGTCCTGAGAAGATGCTGACCCGGCTGACAGTCGATCTGTTGCGCCCCCTGCCTTTGGCTGGGCTTCGGGTTGCGGCGGAAACCACACGGCATACAAAAACGCTCGCGACCACTCGAGTCACTGTGCATGACCTAGACGATACGCTGTGTGCCACTGCAACGACGATGCATATGGTGCGCAAGGACCTTGGGGCTGTGCCCAATGTCGACCTACCCGCGCCGCACATCGAGGATATGGTGGACGGCCCATTCCCAATTGGTGAAATGCGTCATGACCTGCGCGGTTTCGCGCATCATTCCCAGATCGGCTATCCAAAAGGCTGCAATCAGGGGGCTGGTCCAAAAACAGTCTGGATGCGAACGCCACCCTTGTTAGAGGGCGAGGACCCATCGCCGATTCAGGCACTCTGCCCGCTCGCCGATTGCGGCAATGGCATATCCTGGAACGCACCCACGTCCGAGATGGGCTTTATGAACACCGACCTGACGGTGCAAATTCATCGAGAGCCCGTCTCGGATTGGCTGGCCTCTGACTCGATCTCGCACTGGCAACCTTCTGGCATCGGTATGTCGCAGTCGGTCCTGTTTGACACCCAAGGACCGGTGGGAACCGCATTGCAAACGCTTGTGTTGTTCCCACCCGGCTAAAGCGGCGAGAAACTGCGCTGTGTTGCGTTATCAGATTGCCCATACCCGATACGCACCCTATCTTCTGGTCATGCGTTGGCTTGCTCTTACTCTGACATGCTGCCTGCCGGTTCCGGCATTGGCTCACCCACATGTTTTTATCGACACGGGGTTAGAGTTTGTTGTCGACGAGGCGGGCAACCTGACTCATGTGCAGGTGACATGGGCCTATGATGAGTTCTATTCGTTGCTACTGTTGGAGGAATATCGCGTTGATCAGGACGGCGATGGCTTTTTGACCGAAGCGGAAGAGGAATTTCTGTCGGGTTTCGATGCACAATGGGTCGAAGGGTATAACGGCGATCTGGTCATCCGGATGGGTGAAACTGTGATCCCACTATCAGGCCCGCTTGAGCCGAAAGCCACAACCGAAGACGCACGCATCGTCACCACTCATCTGCGTGCGGTCGAAGGGGCCCCGGTTCCGGCAAACGATCTGTCTATCAAGGCGTTTGATGAGAGTTTTTACACGGCGTATGAGATTACCCGCCCTGTTACGGTTTCGGGGCCCTTGGCGTGCAATATCGAGCGTACCGATCCGGATATCGATGCAGAATTGGCCCAGATGCAGGCATTCCTGCAATCGCTTGATGCCGACTATGATCTTGAGGAGAACGACATCCCTCTGGTTGGTGAGAAATTTGCAAGCGAGATCAGGCTTTCATGTCCAAATACCTGATCGTACCCGTCGCAATTGCTTGCGGAGTATTGCTCTGGTTTTGGGGTAGCGGTGGTTTTGACCACTTGGCCGCCTGGGCCGCTGGAGAGCAGCGGGAATTCCAGAACCAGATCGCCCGTGCATTGCGCGCGGCGCGCGCCGAACAGCCCGAGGCGGTTGCGACCCTGTTGACTGTTTGTTTTGCCTACGGCTTTTTTCATGCCATCGGACCGGGCCATGGCAAGGTTCTGATCGGGGGATACGGCCTGGGCCGCCGCGTCGCGTTCTGGCGCCTTTCTGCCATCAGTGTTCTCTCAAGCCTTGGGCAAGCGGTCACTGCGGTCGTACTTGTTTACGCGGGTGTCTTGGTGTTCCAGATGTCGCGCGAGTCGCTAGTGGGTGCGACCGAACAGGTGATGGCACCGATCAGCTATGGTGCAATTGCGGCAATTGGCCTGTGGCTGGTCGTTCGCTCAATTCGCAGCTTTGCGCGGCGTCACAAGTCCCATGCATCGCACCAGCACGACCACCAGCATCATGTGCACGACCACCACCATGATCACCATCACCACGAACACGAGGTATGTTCGGATTGCGGTCACCGCCATGGCCCGACTGCCGAAGAGGTCGCAAAGGTCGGTAGCCTGCGCGAGGCGTTGATTCTGATCGCGGGCATCGCCGCACGCCCCTGCACCGGAGCATTGTTTGTGCTGATACTGACATGGCAAATGGGCATCGCAATGGTCGGCATAGCCGGCGCGTTCGCCATGGCGCTAGGCACCGCAACCGTCACCACTCTGGTCGGTTGGACATCTTTTGGACTGCGCGGAGGGTTGCTGGCCTCAGCCTCGGCCACCCGTTTTGCGTCGGTGCTGGCCCCGACGATTGAACTGATTGCGGGTCTCGTCATCGCGGTGATTGCCAGCGGGCTGTTGATGCGGGCTTTGTAATATTAGCCAAACACCGGTTCAGGATATCCAACCCGCGCAAGATAGAGGCCCTGCGGCGGGCAAACCGGACCGCACGCTGCACGGTCAACTGCATCAAGCGCTGTGCGAACATCTTCGGGTGTCCACGCTCCAGCCCCCACGCGCTCTAGCGTGCCAACAAAGCTGCGCACCTGATTGTGCAGGAACGAGCGGGCACGAACGTGGAAGTGGATTTCGGGGCCCGAGAAGCCCTCAATCTGCTCGACTCGCAGCTCGCCCAGCGTTTTGACCGGGCTGGCCGCCTGACAGATGGAGGACCTGAACGTGGTGAAATCATGACGTCCGATCAGCATATCCGCCCCGGCCTGCATCGCAGCAACGTCCAGAGTATGGTTGATTTGCCAGACCTGTCCCCGATCATGGGTCGCAGGCGCACGCCGCATCAGAATGCGGAACAGATATTGCCGCTCAAGTGCCGAGAACCGTGCATGCCAGTCATCATCCACCCGCGCGGCTTTGATGATCGCGACAGGCTGTGGCTTAAGGTGGTAATTCAGCGCCTCGGATAAGCGGAACGGGTCCCACTCTTTAGCCAGATCGCAATGGGCCACTTGCCCAAGCGCGTGTACGCCTGCATCCGTGCGACCAGCAGCGGCAATGGTATGCTCACCGGGTTCGATCCGCGACAGCGCAGTCTCAATCGCACCCTGAACCGAAGGCAGCTCTTTCTGCCGCTGCCAGCCGGCGAACGGTTCCCCTTGGTATTCAACTCTCAGTGCGTATCTGGGCATGCGTCGCTGGTATCGCGCCTTGCACGGACGGGCAAGAGGGGCGAAAGCTCTGGCATGTGCCGCAACCGCTACCTATCTTGGCACAAACGATAATTGCGGGGCGACGGCTTGGTCATCTCATCCTTGGCAGACAGTCTGGTGCGCGGAGTCGAATCCGTCGGCGACCGCGTATCCGAGACCTTCTTTGAACCGGTCATCCGGCTGGGCGTCACGGGATTGGCGCGGTCAGGCAAAACCGTATTCATCACGTCGCTGGTGGCCAACCTGCTGGATCGCGGTCGCATGACCGGCCTAGTGGCGCAGCAGGAAGGGCGGATCACCGCCAGCTATTTACAGCCGCAGCCCGACGATACCGTGCCCCGGTTTGATTTCGAAAACCACCTGTCTGCGCTTACCGGACCTACGCCGCACTGGCCGGACAGCACGCGTGCGGTGTCCGAACTGCGCCTGTCCTTCAAAGTCCGGCCCGCAGGTCTGTTGTCAGGACTACAAGGCCCACGCACGCTGCATTTGGACATCGTTGACTATCCGGGTGAGTGGCTGCTGGATTTGGCCCTGCTGGACAAATCCTATGACGACTGGTCACGAGGCACGCTGGAGCACATATCCAACCGTCCGCTGGCCGAGGCATTTCTAGCCAAAGCTCGGTCAGCCGATCCAACAGCGCCACATGACGAGCCGCAGGCGCAGGACCTTGCCCGCTGTTTCACCGACTATCTGAACGCTGCGCGCGAGGCCGGATTCTATGACTGCACGCCGGGTCGGTTTCTTCTGCCCGGAGATCTCGCCGGCTCCCCCGTGCTGACCTTCGCGCCATTGCCAGTGTCCGAAGCGTCACGCCGCCGTTCACTGCACCGCGAGATGGAGCGGCGCTATGAGGCTTATAAATCGCAAGTCGTCAAACCTTTCTTCCGCGATCATTTTGCGCGGATCGACCGACAGATCGTACTGGTCGATGCGCTGGGTGCGATCCACAAAGGCCCGCAAGCGGTTGAAGATATGCGCCGTGCGATGGCCGATATCCTGTCGGCCTTCCGTCCCGGTCGCAATGCGTGGCTCAACAGGCTGCTACTGGGCAAACGGGTCGAACGCATCCTCTTTGCCGCTACAAAAGCGGATCATCTGCATCACATGCAGCATTCGCGATTGACGGCGATCATCGAGGCCCTGACCCGCGAGGCCCGTGATCGTGCCAGCTTTGCCGGGGCCGAGACTGCTGCGCTGTCGCTGGCCTCGCTTCGCACCACAACGGAAGAGATGCGCAACCATAATGGCGCCGAACTGCCTTGTGTACGTGGCACGCTATTGGACAGCGGCAAACAGGCTGCATTTTATCCGGGCGATTTACCAGAAGACCCTGCCCACCTGCTAGGCCCAGCGCGCAACGGTGCCGAAGGTTGGCTGGGCGAAGATTACGGCTTCATGGCGTTTGCCCCCGCGCATCTGACCTTGAACCCCGGCGATGGCCCTCCGCATATTCGGCTGGACAGGGCCGCGCAGTTTCTGATCGGAGACCGGCTTTGAGCGTGATCCTTCGCCCGGCGCGCAGTACCGATGCCGGTACAACGGGCGCTATTCTGCACGGGTTCGCGCACGACAACGACTGGATGCCGGAACTGCATTCCGAGGCTGAAACCATCGCGTTTTGTGGCCGCATGATCGATCTGGGCTGGGTTACGGTCGTCGAACTGCAGGGGCGGGTGGCCGGGTTTTTGGCATTGAACGACGACGAGGTACAGTCGCTTTATCTGGCAGCGGAGGCCCGAGGGCAGGGGATCGGGCGACGACTGCTTGATCATGCGAAAGCGCAGCGCCCTACGCTCAGCTTGTATGCGTTTCAGGCCAACCACCCGGCCTGCCGCTTCTACGAACGCAACGGGTTTGTAGAGGTCGCGCGCGGCGATGGCTCTGAAAATGACGAAAACCTGCCCGACATCAAATATGTCTGGACACGCGAGGAGAAGGGCGATGGCTAAAGGTCCGGTCCTGATTGATCTGGAAGATGACACCTCGGCAGCCGATGTTTCAACCGCGCCGCCGGTGCCCGATCTCACGCCTCCGCAGGGGCAAGCGATGCAAGCGGCTGTTCGATTTGCAGCGCGGAGACCTTCGGCTTTGTCGCGCTGGTTTTGGGGTTTGGCTCTTGCGGTCGTAGGGGCTGTGATTTCGGTCGGGGCATGGGATTTTGCCTTCTCTCTGCTGGAACGCGCGCCGGTTCTGGGCTGGATTGTTACCGGATTGATCGCAGCGCTTTTGCTGGTTGTCTTGACAATCGCGCTGCGCGAGTTGGCTGCAATCAGCCGTCTTTCGCGCGTAGACGGCCTGCGCCGCGCCGCCGATGCTGCGTTGGCGGATGAGGACCTGTCGCAGGCCCGAACCGTTACCAATCGCCTGATCACATTCTACAGCGGGCGCGATGAAACCCGCTGGGGCCGAGACCGGTTGAAGGAACGGATTGGCGAACAATTCGACGCCGCAACCTTGCTGACACTGGCCGAAGACGAACTGTTAGCCCCGCTAGATGCCGCCGCCAGCCGCGAGGTTGAAGCGGCAGCCAGACAGGTCGCAACGGTCACTGCTCTGGTGCCTTTAGCGCTTGCGGATGTCGCGACCGCGCTGGCAAGCTCATTGCGAATGATCCGACGTATTGCCGAGATCTATGGCGGGCGGGCTGGTTTTTTGGGCAGCTGGCGTCTGACCCGTGCGGTATTCGTGCATCTGGTCGCAACCGGCGCAGTGGCGGTGGGGGATGACCTGCTGGAGCCGATCCTGGGCGGTTCGGTCCTTAGCAAATTGTCACGTCGCTTTGGCGAAGGGCTGGTCAACGGCGCACTCACCGCTCGCGTCGGCGTCGCCGCGATGGAGGTCTGCCGACCTCTGCCTTTCTCGAAGCGCCACAAGCCGTCGACCCGAGGCATGATCAAGCGCGCGCTAAGCGGGCTGTTTTCCAAGACTTGATCTGGCGCAATGTCTTAGCTGGCGCCGTCCCGCATAAAGCGGATGGAGCCAGCAATGACCGACCACGGCCACAGCCAGCAAGAGATATCCCAACGGATCAACGCGCCACCTGGGCGCGGGGTGTTGCGTGATGTCGTATATGGCGGCATCGATGGCTCGGTGACGACCTTTGCCATTGTTGCAGGAGTGGCTGGGGCGGGGCTGTCACCCTTCGTGATCGTTGCACTGGGTTTGGCCAATGTGCTGGCGGATGGGTTTTCGATGGCGGCGGGGAACTATTCGGGAACCAAGGCAGAGCTTGATAATATCCACCGCATCCGCGCCATAGAAGAGCGGCACATCAGGCTGTATCCGGAAGGAGAACGCAACGAAGTCCTTGAAATCCTTGCACAAAAGGGCCTTTCGGGCAGTGTGCTGGATGAGGCAACGGATGAGATCACCTCGAACCATGACAACTGGATCGACTTGATGATCGAAGGCGAATACGGGCTGGGCAGCGTTGATCCGCATCCCATTAAGGCTGCGATGGCGACGTTTATTGCCTTCTTGGTCGCCGGGATGATTCCGTTGCTGCCATTTCTGCTGTCCTTTGAGAATGCGTTCAACGTATCGGCCTGGATGACGGCAGGTGTATTCTTTGCAATTGGCGCCATGAAAAGCCGCTGGTCGCTTGCGCCATGGTGGAGGTCGGGTGGAGAAACCCTGCTGATCGGAGGTGCTGCGGCCGCCATCGCCTTCTGGGTGGGGTCACTCTTTCATCCCTGAACTGCGCCTTTGTCGCAGATGGTTCAATCGGACTGGTTCTTGAACACTGGTTCGATAGGGTGACGAAAACAGACGCGGGTCATCCTGTGGCAGAAGCCCTTAGCGAAACGACTGTATTGGTAACCGGTGCCTATGGCTTCATCGGTTCTGCCGTGGTTCGCGCGTTGAACTCAAATGGCATCGTGGTGAGAGGTCTTGTGCGCAGCCCGAAGATCGCTGATCGGACGCTTCCTGATGTCGATCTGATCGTGGGTGATTTGCGCGATTTCAAATCTGCTGAGGACTGGATACCGCATCTGGAACAAATCGATGTGGTGGTGAACTGTGCGGGGGCTTTGCAGGATGGCGGGCAGGATGATCTGCATGCCGTTCACCATACTGCAATTGCAGCGCTTGGGCACGCCTGCGCGGATGTCGGTATTGCGATTGTGCAGATCTCGGCGATTGGGGCCGAGCCAGATGCGTCGACGGATTTCATGCGCACCAAGGCCGAAGGCGATGCCGCGCTGCGCGCGAGCGGCGCGACCTTATGGTGCCTCAAACCCGGGCTGGTCATCGGTCAAAGCGACTATGGCGGTACGGCGCTGCTGCGGATGCTGGCGGCTGTTCCGATTGTGCAGCCTATCGCGTATGCGAAGACCCCGGTTCAATGCGTCGGAATGAATGACCTTTGCGCGGCGATTGTTGCCGCCGTTCGCGGTGAACTAGCGCCGGGCAGCTATGATCTGGTAGAAGATACACCGCATTCTCTGTCGCAAGTCTTGTATACGACCCGGCGCTGGCTTGGCTTTACGCGTGCGCGATTAACGATTTCAATGCCGCCGCCGCTGATAAATGCGGTTGCCTTTGTTGCTGATCTGCTGGGGTACCTTGGGTGGCGATCGCCCCTGAGGAGTACGGCGATGACAGTTATGAAACAGGGGGTTACCGGAAATCCTGAACCATATCGCCGCGCCTCAGGACGATCTTTGCCCGGGCTGGAAGAAATCTACGAAGAGCTGGTTTGTGCCCGTGAGCACAGGCTGACAGCACGGATGACATTGCTTATGCCTGTCGTCGTCGGGGTTCTCAGCCTGTTTTGGCTGTTATCTGGTGTGTTTGGTCTAGTAGGCCTTTCCGAAGCGGCCGAAATCCTCGTGCAATCGGGTTGGACCCATGGGCTTGCAAAAGCAAGCGTGGCGCTTTGGTCGTTGATCGACATCGTGTTGGGCCTCGCAATACTTTGGCGCCCTTGGGCTGCGCGCGCCTGTTTGGCACAGGCTGGCGTTGCCGTCTTCTATTTGGTCGCCGCAACTTTAGTGGTGCCAGAGCTTTGGCTTGATCCTTTAGGCCCGATGGTCAAGATACTGCCAGCACTGATGTTGTCACTGATCGCGCGTGCAATCCTAGAGAGTCGCTGATGGACCCGGACCTGATCTTGCGATGGTTTCACGTGGTCGGAGCGTGTGTTCTGCTGGGCACCGGGACAGGGATCGCCTTTTTCATGATGATGGCGCACCAAACTGCGGATACGCGGGTCATTGCACATACGGCCGCGATAGTTGTGCTGGCCGATATGCTGTTCACTGCTACAGCGGTCATATTGCAACCGATAACTGGTGCGCTGTTGGCGTGGCGATTGGGCTGGTCTCTGACGGAAGGCTGGATTGCACTGTCGCTGCTGCTTTACATCCTGACCGGTCTGTTCTGGCTGCCCGTAGTATGGATACAGCTTAGGCTGAGAGACTTTGCACGACAGGCCGATGAAGCGGGCACAACCTTGCCTGCCGAATATTATCGACTGTTCCGCATCTGGTTCGCCTGTGGCATTCCCGCCTTTGCCGCAGTTCTGGTGATCCTGTGGCTGATGCTTGCACGTCCGGACATTTCGCTGTTCCAGGAAGGTTTTCTGGGCAACATACGGTAATCGTGCGGATTTCCGTACTGTAATCACAACAAGCTCCGCGATAGGTTCAGCGCATAATATCCCGGAGGTTTCGGTTGGAATCCTTGCTTGTTCTTGTTGGCTTGATCGTTCTGGCCATTCCCGTATCGATCATCGCGCTTTTGATTGGGCAGTCGCGGCTGCGAAAGCGCGTGGAACAGCTGGAGCGTCAGCTATCAGGACAATTGCCTGATGGTGTCGCTGAGATATCCGAAATACCTGATCTCGAGCCGACAACAGAACCGCCCAGGCGCGCGCCCTGGGCCGCTGCCAAGGCTGCTTCGCCTAAGGATACAGACCCGTCAGAGATGCTTCAACCTGCTGAGGCAAACGACCCTCCGGCCACGATCGTATTCCGAGAGGAAAAGTTCGCTGCGCTGGGCGCGTGGCTGCGCGAGAATTGGTTCTATGCGGTCTCGGCGCTGTCGCTGGCATTGGCCGGGATATTTCTGGTTCAATATGGGGTCGAGAACGGTTTATTGCCTCCGACGGCACGTGTCATAGCTGCACTCACCTTTGGCGCACTGCTGATCGGCGCGGGCGAAGTTATCCGACGCAGGTTCGGTGACGACGAAGATACGTCAACCGCGTATCTGCCTTCGGTCTTTTCGGGCGCTGGTCTGGTCACCCTGTTCGGAGGGATCCTGGCCGCCCGCCAACTTTACGATCTGATCGGCCCCGAGACCGCCTTGGCCGGGCTGGTTATCATCGCGCTGTTTGGGCTTGTGCTTGGCTGGTTCCATGGGCCGCTTTTGGCTGCTGTGGGCCTGATCGGAGCCTTCTCTGCCCCCTTTGTCGTCGGTGGCTCTTCGGATGATCCAAGCTGGCTGTACGGGTATTTCTTTATCATCGCCGTATTAGGGCTGGGCATCGATACCGTCAGACGTTGGGCTTGGATTTCGGTTTTGACACTCGTTGGCGCATACGGAGCAGCCTTGCTGCTGGTCCTCTCCTCACCTTCAACCGAGCCCGGGTATCTGACCTGCGTCACGGCGCTGGCATTTATCGCTATCGCAATCCCTGCGCGGCGTATCTGGCCAAATCATACCGGCCCGATGATCACTGAGATCTTCAGACGCCGTAAAGGAGAGCCGTGGCCTGAGTTTCCCACGCGTATTGCCTTTGGTGCCGTACTCGTCACTTCGGTGATTTTGTCCCTGCATTGGCCGGACACAAACAGTGAGTTCTGGCTTGGCTTTGTTCTATTCATGGGTCTGATCATGGGTCTGATCCTTTGGGCCAAAGATGCGCGCGCTTTGCAGGATCTGACAGTGCTGCCTGCCCTTGGGTTGATCTGGTTTGTTCTCGTGCACGGGTTGGACGGAGGGCGCGTTTGGTACCAGTTTGCTGAAACATACGCAGAGACTGCCGAGGCGGATTATCCATGGAGCGTTACTCTGCTGGTAGGTTTGGGTACTTTGGTTACGCTGCTTGCCGCGTGGCGATCTTTTCAGACCGGGCGTTATGCGATGGTCTGGGCAGGTGGCGCGGCCATCTTTGCTCCGACCCTGGCAATCGCAATTGAACTTGGTTGGAAACCTGCGGAAGTGATCGGGGCCTACACGTGGGCATTGCACGCCATTGCTTTGGGCGCGCTAATGGTGGTTCTGGCCGAGCGATTTGCGCGTGCCGATGGCGAGAACCGAATGCGCACGGCATTGGCAACTCTCTCGGCGCTGTCCTGTCTTAGCTTCGCCTGCATAATCGTGCTCAGCTCTGCTGCCCTTACCATGGCGCTTGTCGTTATGGTCGTCGTGGCTGCAGCGCTTGACCGGCGCTTTGAGCTGCCGCCGATGAGTTGGTTCATCTGGGCGGGTGTTCTGACTGTGACCGTGCGGTTGGTACTCGACCCAGGGCTCGACTGGGCCGAGAGCGCTCCGTTGATCGAAATGATCCTGGTCTATGCCGTGTCAGCCATCGGCTTTGTTGTGGGTTGGGTCTTGCTGAAGCCGCTCGATCGTCCGATTGCCGCTTTACTGCTTGAAAGTGCAGCCTGGGCGACGGCGGGCATACTGCTGTCTCTGTTGTTGCTGCGTTGGCTGGAGGGCTTTGGGGAAGGCGGGGCCACCAACAGCCACTGGGGCTTCGGGCTGCTGGCGGTGATCTGGCTGCTGCTGGCCTTTGCCCAGGTGCAAAGATTCAAGCTCGGCGGTAGGTTGAACTACCTGCGCTACGCGCTAGCGGCCTTTTTTGCGGCACATGGCGTGGTTCGATTGGGGCAGGCGTTGTCAGATGCCAATCCGCTGCTCAATCCCTTTGCCGAACCTGTGCTGGGCCCGCCTTTACTGAACACGCTCGCCGTCGCTTACCTATTGCCCGCACTTGCCATTGGTTTCTCGGCCTGGCGCGTTGTGACGTCACCTGTGCTGCTGAAACAGATCAGCTATGGCGTGTCTGTGGTGTTGATGGCGGTCTGGTTGGGGCTGGCGATCCGGCACCTCTGGCAAGGCGCAGGGGGCATGTATGAAGGCAACGGTGTCACTCAACCCGAACTGTATACTTATACAATCGCGCTTCTGCTAGTCGGCGCAGGCCTGTTTTATCAGTCGCTTGCACGTCGATCCGATCTTATGCGCAAGGCAGGGCTGGCCGTGATTGGATTGGCCGTGGCCAAGGTGTTTTTGATCGATATCGCCGGTTTGGGCGGGTTGATCCGGGTCTTTTCACTGTTGGCATTGGGTCTGGCATTGGCGGGGCTCGCGTGGCTCAATCGCTGGGCCACGTTGCGCCATTCGTCGCAAGGGTCAGAACCTCTGGACCATTAGGCGTGGGCGTCCTATAAGCGCGGCCATGTTTGACCGTCTGGCCATCATTATTCGAATTATATCCCCGGCGCTCTGATATCGCGAGACGCCGGGCAAAGGTGCTTGAGTTATCGCACTGACCGCTTCGATCCAAAAACGACCAGAACATCCTGAGGACGCCCCAAATGTGCGCCGAGACACCTGACTACAAAGACACGCTGAACCTGCCCAAGACCGATTTCCCGATGCGTGCAGGCCTGCCCAAGCGCGAGCCTGCATGGCTGGAGCGCTGGGAAAAGATCGGCGTTTATGACCGCCTGCGCGAAAAAGAGGGCCGTGAGCCCTTCACGCTGCATGATGGTCCCCCCTACGCCAATGGTCACCTGCATATCGGTCACGCGCTGAACAAGACGATCAAGGACATGATCGTACGATCCCATCAGATGATGGGCTACGATTCACGCTATGTGCCTGGCTGGGACTGCCACGGCCTGCCCATCGAATGGAAGATCGAAGAGCAGTACCGCAAGAAGGGCAAGAACAAGGATGAGGTGAACATCGTCGACTTCCGCCAGGAATGCCGCAAGTTCGCCGAGGGCTGGATCGATATCCAGCGTGAAGAGTTCAAGCGTCTGGGCATCACAGGCAACTGGCCCGATCCTTATATCACTATGGATTTTCACGCCGAAGCAGTGATCGCCGACGAGTTCATGAAGTTCCTGATGAACGGGACTTTGTATCAGGGCTCGAAGCCCGTGATGTGGTCGCCCATCGAGAAAACCGCGCTGGCCGAGGCCGAAGTCGAGTATCACGACAAGGAAAGCTTCACCATCTGGGTGAAGTTCAAGGTTGTGAACACCGGCGATGTCACACTGGACAATGCCTATGTTGTGATCTGGACCACGACGCCGTGGACCATGCCGTCGAACAAGGCCGTGGTTTATGGCGACGACATTTCGTACGGCCTCTACGAAGTGACGGGCCGCCCCGAGGAATGCTGGGCGCGGATCGGTGAGCGTTATCTGTTGGCCGACGATCGCGCGGCTGATGTCTTTGCGCGCGCACGTCTGGACGACTCGATGTATCGCCGTTTGTGCGATGTCACACAGGAAGATCTGGCCAAGATCCAACTGACCCACCCGCTGGCCGGGGCCGAAGGCGGCAACGGTGAATGGGACGATATCCGCGATTTCCGCGCCGCTGAGTTTGTGACCGATACCGAAGGTACCGGTTTCGTCCACTGCGCGCCGTCACACGGGATGGAGGAATTCGAGCTTTATCGCGATCTGGGCATGTTGGAGCAGGTCATCACTTATAACGTGATGGACGATGGCTCGTTCCGCGCCGATTTGCCGTTCTTTGGTGGCAAATACATCCTGTCCCGTAAAGGCGGCGAAGGGGATGCCAACAAGGCAGTGATCGACAAGCTGGCCGAAGTCGGCGGGCTGCTGGCGCGTGGCAAAATCAAGCACAGCTATCCGCATTCGTGGCGCTCGAAAGCGCCGATCATCTACCGCAACACGCCGCAATGGTTTGCCTCGGTCGACCGCAAGCTGGAGGACGGCATGGGCGAGATGGGCGACACCATCCGTGAACGTGCCCTGCGCTCGATTGATGAACTGGTGAAATGGACGCCGCAGACCGGCCGCAACCGTCTATATTCCATGATCGAAGCACGCCCGGACTGGGTTCTGTCTCGCCAGCGTGCCTGGGGCGTTCCGCTGACCTGCTTTACCAAGAAGGGGGCTTTGCCGACCGACGCGGACTACCTGCTGCGCAACGAAGAGCTTAACGCCCGCATCAAGGCAGCGTTCGAAAAGGACGGCGCAGATATCTGGTACACCGATGGGTTCAAGGAAAAGATCCTCGACGGGATCGCCAACCCGGATGATTACGATCAGGTCTTCGACGTTTTGGACGTCTGGTTCGACTCAGGCTCGACCCACGCCTTTGTTCTGCGCGACCGTGAGGACGGCACCGAGGATGGCATCGCCGACGTTTACATGGAAGGCACCGACCAGCACCGTGGGTGGTTCCATTCTTCTATGCTGCAGGCCTGTGGTACCAAGGGCCGCGCACCCTATCGGAACGTGGTGACCCATGGCTTCACGCTGGATGCCAAGGGCAACAAGATGTCCAAATCGCTGGGCAACACCATCGTGCCGGAAGAGGTCGTCAAACAATACGGTGCCGATATTCTGCGTCTTTGGGTGGCCCAGACCGATTATACCGCCGACCAGCGGATCGGGCCGGAAATCCTGAAGGGCACCGCCGACAGCTATCGTCGTCTGCGTAACACCATGCGGTTTATGCTGGGCTCGCTGGCAGATTTCACCGAAGCGGATCGCGTCGCGCCTGAAGATATGCCGCGTCTCGAACGCTGGGTGCTGAGTCGTCTCGCGGAACTGGATGAGCAAGTGCGTAAGGGGTATGCGTCCTTCGACTTCCAAGGCGTGTTCAGCGCGGTGTTCACCTTTGCCACGGTCGATCTGTCATCCTTCTACTTCGACGTCCGCAAGGATGCGCTGTACTGCGATGGCGACAGCCTGCGCCGCCGTGCCTCGCGTACGGTTCTGGATATCCTGTTCCATCGCCTGACCACATGGTTGGCGCCGGTTCTGGTCTTCACCATGGAAGAGGTTTGGTTGGAACGGTTTTCGGCCGATGACAGCTCGGTCCACTTGGTGGATTTCCCTAAAACACTCGCCGACTGGCGCAATGAAGAGCTGGAAGCCAGCATGGCCAAAGTCCGCCGCGTCCGCCGCGCCGTGACCGCCGCGCTGGAAATCCAGCGTCAGGACAAGGTGATCGGCTCCAGCCTAGAGGCCGCGCCAATCGTGCATGTCGAAGATCAGGAAACCCGCGATCTGCTGGCGACATTCGATGTGGATGACATGTGCATCACGTCGGGTCTGGCTGTAACCGGTGATCCGGCCCCGGCCGAGGCATTCCGCGTGCCGGAGATCGAAGGCGTCGCTGTGGTATTCGAAAAGGCCCAAGGCGACAAATGCCAGCGGTGCTGGAAAATCCTGCCAGATGTGGGGCTGCACGCCCATCCGGGTGTGTGCGGGCGCTGTAACGACGCTTTGGACTGATCCTTGCGCCGTGTATTTGGAGTTTTGCAAGGCTCTGCCTCGCGCTCCGGGATATTTTTGGCCAGATGAAGGGACGGATCGTCAGAATTCGGGTTGCAGGTGTGGGGAAACATCTGCAACCGTTCTCTCATGCCAATGATTGCGGTAGAAACTCAGTTTGGTTGCCTTGGTGTCGAAGAGACCGACAGCGCCATCACGCGTCTTGTCTGGAATGGTCAGGACGAAGGCCAAGCCACCCCGGTTCTGGAAGAGGCGGCGGCGCAGCTGCGCGCCTATGACGAAGGGCGTTTGCAGCAGTTCGATCTACCCTATCGGATTAACGGGTCCGAGTTTCAGCGTCGCGTATGCGATGCGATGTATGCGATCCCGTTTGGTGACACGCGCACCTATGGTGAGTTGGCCAACGCGCTTGGATACTCGGCGCAAGCTGTAGGGCGCGGATGCGGTGGAAACCCCATTCCGATCATTATTCCTTGTCACCGGGTTCTGGGCGCGGATGGAAAGATGGTTGGGTTTTCGGGCTGCGGCGGCGTTGAAACCAAAGTTGCCCTTCTGCGTCACGAAGGCGCTGCCAGCCTGTTGATCTGAACGGCACTTACCTGTTGCAATCGGGAGGGCGCGGCCCCAACCTATATAGAATAGTGAATTTGAAGGACCGAATTGCATGACCGGCCAGACAAATCCCGCCGCACGTAAGAAAGCCATCGTCGATCATCTGATGTCTTTGGAAGAACAGGAATTGGCGACTGCTCAGGCGCATTATGATGCGTTTTTGAAAGACGCCCAACTGGATGACCGCGAAGGGCACGACAAAGACGACATCGCCGCCTCGCGCGAAAACGCCGATCTGGCGGCGGCGTTCGACGCGCCCGTTCATGCGCATCACGCCAAGATAGATGTGATCGAGAACACCGATTTCAGTCTGACCGATACCGTCCAGCCCGGCGCAGTGATCAAATTCAACAATCGCCGCTTTGTTGTGTGCGTCTCAACCACCCGATTTGAGGTGGAGGGCAAGACCTATATGGGCATTTCAACCCAAAGCCCGATTTATCTGGCGATGGTTGGTCTGCAGAAGGGTGATGTGTTCACCCATAATGGGACAGAGTTTGAGGTTCAGGAAGTCTTGTAGTCGCGGGCCTTACGCGTCGGAATGATCTGCTGCGCAATCCCGGCCGAGACCAGATAAAGGCTGGTGATCACCAGCCCCCAATGGGCCCAGCTTTCGGGGTGGAAATCTACCCAGGCAGCCCAGCCTGCAAAGAAAGTCCAGGCAAACGCCATCGGCAAGGACAAGCTGCGCCAGCGCTCGGTCCGGACCGGGTGAATGAACTTTAGGGGCAGGAACATGGCGACAGACAGCAGCGTGACCAGCAGCAGGATGACCCAGAAATTGGGTTCGAGCGCGAAAATCACGATGACAAACATGTTCCAGCAGCCCGGAAAGCCTGAGAATGAATTATCCTTGGTTTTCATGCGGGTATCCGCAAAATACATCGCGCTGGCAAAGGTGATGACGATGATTGCGAACCAGCCGGTCCATCCGTCCATCAGGCCCGACTTGAACAGGGCAAACGCGGGAATGAACACGTAAGTCAGATAGTCGATGATCAAATCCAGTAGCACGCCGTCAAATTCAGGCGCGTTTGCCTTGACGTGATAATGCCGCGCAAGCGGGCCATCGATTCCGTCCACAATGAACGAAACGACGAGCCAGAGATACATAAGGCTCCATTTTTCTTCGACTGCTGCCAACATGGCCAGCATTGCAAAAACGGCACCGGTAGCAGTGAACAAATGAACGGAAAGCGCTTTGAATCTGAGTGTCATGGTGGTGTCATGACCGAAGCACGGCGCAGATGCAAAGCAAAAAGGCTCATTGCTTCAGGCTTTTGGGTGCGTCCGGTTGTAGACTTCCATTAAACGGGCCGTGTCGACGGCTGTATAAGTCTGCGTGGTCGAAAGCGATGCATGGCCCAAAAGCTCTTGTATCGCGCGCAGGTCGCCACCGGCAGATAGCAAATGGGTGGCAAAGCTGTGGCGCATCGCGTGTGGCGTGGCCGTGGCGGGCAGGCCAAGCTGCATTCGCGCCTTGGCGACCACAGATTGAATGATCCCGGGGTTCAGAGGACCGCCGCGCACGCCGCGAAACAGCGCGGCTTTGGGTGAATGCGGATGTGGGGACAGGCGCAGATAGCGATCAACCGCAGCCCGTGCAGCAGGAAGAACCGGTACGATTCGTTCTTTGTCACCCTTTCCTGAAATGCGCAGAGTGTCTGGCAGCGGAGCATCCGCCCCAGTCAAAGACAGCGCCTCGGATATGCGCAGTCCGCAGCCGTAAAGAAGCGTCACAACCGCGACATCCCGTGCGGCAACCCAATCCGACGATGATTGCAATTCGACTGTCTCGATCATCGCGCGGGCGGCATCCTCGGCCAATGGGCGAGGCAGTTTCTTGGTAAACTTGGGTGCCCGGGTGGAAAGAACGGCGGTAGGTTCAAAACCCTCGCGTTCGGCCAGCCAGCGATAGAAGGTTTTGACCGCCGATAGTTTACGGGCCAGTGACCGCGCGCCGACGTCAGACGCACGCTGATCCGCCATCCAGGCCCGCATGTCGGACACAGTGATGTGTTCCAGCGCGGCCAGACCCTGACGTTCACTATGGTGCAAGGTCATGAAGGACAGGAAGTCTGTCACGTCGCCACGATAAGCGTTCAGGGTGTTTTCGGAGCGTCCCGACAGCGCCCCCAGACTGTCCAGCCAATGCTGCAGAGCATCGCGGCAGGCTGGGGAAATCAAGCTCACGACAGCCAGTGGCGCATCGAGCGTTCGAATACGCCAGCAAAGAAGGACAGAAGATCGGTGCCGAGTTGAGGCGAGAAATGCCTTGGGTCGCTTGCCCCCATCACAATCATACCGGGAAGGCGGCCGGTACCGAGATCGAGCTTCAAGCAGGCCTCAGACCTAAGCTGATCAGCCTGTTCGCCATATACCTGCCGATTGGTCTGGCGAATCTCGCGCAATGTGACTTCGCGCGGTTGGCCGTTACGGTCAGATGTCAGGTAGCCGTCGATGAATCCGGGCTCGACAACCGTTAGAACACCCCCGAGTTGATTTACGACGGGGTCGTCGCGCATGACGGTGGTTTCCAGAACCAGCGTGATGTGATCGACGCGCAGGATTTCGGCTACATCATTGCCGAGAGCGCGCAGGAAATCCTCGAACACGGTTGGCTCCAATAGGCGAAGAATGGCACGATGAACCTGATTGGTGCCTGCCAGATTCTCATAAGCCGCCGCGATAACCGAGCGGTGCGTGTCTTCAAGGCGGTCGAGGCGCGCCTCAAGCCGCTGCATGGCGATGCCGCGCAGATCGACGACATTGTCACCCCGCGCCTGTTCATTTGCTGCCACCAAAGCCTGCATCAGGTCTTTGTCATCCAGCACGGCGTCAGGTTCGGCCAGAATAGCCGCGCGGAGATTGTCCTTGAGTTTAGGATCGCTGCTCATGTCCCGTCCGGTCGTTTTTATTTTGGCGGGCTTATAACACGGGTTACTGGATTTGCCTTGGGAAAAATGCACGCAAGAGGCGAATTTCGTGTGCATTGTGGCGGCGGCTCCCGCCCGCTATGGGCTGATCGCAGATCAGCTGTGGCCGTAGGGCCTGGCGCGGCGCCTGACGGCACCGCGCTGCAGCACTTGAGATCAGAGGATTTTCTGACCTGTCTTTGCCCAGTCGGCCAGGAAGGTTTCCAAGCCTTTGTCGGTCAGCGGATGATCCGCCAGTTTCTTGATCACGCCCGGAGGGGCCGTAATCACGTCAGCCCCGATACGCGCGCTATCGGTCACGTGGTTCACGGTGCGGATCGAGGCGGCCAGAATTTCGGTTTCGAAACCGTAATTGTCATAAACCTGACGGATGTCGGCGATCAGGTCCATGCCGTCGAGGTTGATGTCGTCCAAACGTCCGATGAAGGGCGAGATGAAGGTCGCGCCCGCTTTGGCTGCAAGGATCGCCTGATTGGTCGAGAAGCACAGGGTCACGTTGACCATCTGGCCTTCATCGGTCAGCGTCTTGCAGGTTTTAAGACCCGCCCATGTCAGCGGTACCTTGACGGCGATATTGGGCGCAATCTTGGCCAGCTTGCGGCCTTCGGCGATCATGTCGTCGGCTTCGGTGGCGACAACTTCGGCGGATACGGGGCCGTCGACCAGTTCACAGATCTCTTTTGTCACTTCCAGAATATCGCGACCCGATTTCAGGATCAGCGAGGGGTTGGTGGTCACGCCGTCCACCATGCCCAGATCGTTCAGCTCTGCGATAGCGTCGATCTCGGCAGTGTCTACGAAGAATTTCATGAGGGCAGTCCTTTGATGGGTTGGCCTTGGTCGCGGATGGCTTTACCTCAAAGAGACCCCTGCTGGAACCCCCTGCGAAGGATATGCCGTGAGCGCTAACGGATTTTTCGACGAAGGAGAGCTGGTTGCGGTGCTGACGACGCAACCGCTGGACCGGACGTTGGACTACAAAGCGCCCGAGGGCGGGTGCTTCCTTGGGGCGTTTGTCGAGGTGCCATTGGGGCCGCGCAAAGTCTTGGGTGTGGTCTGGGGGCCGGGGCAGGGAGGCTTTGATCTCGCCAAAGCACGGTCGGTGATACGTGTGTTGGAAGTAGCGCCAATGCGTGAAGAGATGCGGCTGTTTCTGGGCAAAGTGGCAGATTACACGCTGACGCCGATGCCCGCGATGCTGCGTTTGGCAACCCGCGCGCCGGGGCTGAGCGACCCGCCGTCCATGCGCAAGATCTATCGCTTGGGCGGTTCTGAACCGGATCGAATGACCGACGCGCGGACCCGCGTGCTGGAAGTGCTGCGGGATTACGGCGGGCTGGCGTTTACCCTGAAGGAATTGTCTGAGCAGGCAGGTGTGACGTCTTCGGTCGTGAAAGGTTTGGTGAAACAGGGCGCGGTTCGGGAAGAGGACAGTCCGCGTGACCTGCCTTATCCTCATTTGGAACCGGATTTGCCGGGCAATGAGCTGACCGAAGATCAGGCGGCTGCAGTCGCCAAGTTGCAAGCAGGGCAGCGGTCTGGCGACTATGGCACCACGCTGCTGAAGGGCGTGACAGGCTCGGGCAAAACCGAGGTCTATCTGGAGGCCGTGGCCGAAGCCCTGCTGATGGGGCGACAAGCCTTGGTCTTGTTGCCAGAAATCGCGCTGACGGCTGAATTTCTAACCCGAGTTGAACAGCGTTTTGGCGCGCGCCCTGCGGAGTGGCACTCGGGGGCTACGATGACCGAGCGTCGCCGGGTCTGGCGGATGGTTGGGCAGGGGGATGCGCAATTGGTTGTGGGCGCGCGGTCAGCCTTGTTCCTGCCGTTTCGTGATCTGGGGTTGGTCGTTGTCGATGAAGAACATGACACCTCGTACAAGCAGGAAGACGGGGTGCATTACAGCGCGCGGGATATGGCGGTGCTGCGGTCTTCGATCTGTGGCGCGCGCGTGATCTTGGCCAGCGCGACTCCTTCGCTGGAAAGCTGGGCGAATGCTGAGGCCGGAAAATATGAGCGCCTGGATTTGACTGCCCGCTTCGGGGCGGCGGTGCTGCCCGAGATGAAGCCCATCGACATGCGGGCTGAGCCAATGCAGCCGGGGACGTGGATTTCTCCGTCTCTGCGACAGGCAGTAGAGCAGCGGATCGAGAACGGCGAGCAGTCGCTATTGTTCATCAACCGCCGTGGCTATGCACCGGTGACATTGTGCCGGGCATGTGGCGAGCAGATTGCCTGTGACCATTGCGACGCACGGATGGTGGAACATCGCTTTCTCAAACGCCTCATGTGCCATCAGTGTGGTGAGACCAAGCCGATGCCCGAGGCCTGCCCGTCCTGCGGTGTCGAAGGTAAGCTGGCCCCGGTTGGGCCGGGGATTGAACGGCTGGCGGAAGAGGCCGAGGGCACGTTTCCCGAGGCCAAGATCGCAATGCTGAGTTCCGACCTGTTTGGCTCGGCGCGGGCCTTGAAGGCGAAGATCGAAGAAATTGCCGAGGGCGACGCGGATATTGTAATCGGAACGCAGTTGGTGGCCAAAGGGCACAACTTTCCAAATCTGACACTGGTCGGTGTGATCGACGCAGACCTTAGCCTGCACGGGGCTGATCTGCGCGCGGCGGAACGAACCTTTCAGTTGATGCGGCAAGTGGCTGGGCGCGCTGGTCGGGCGGACAAACCGGGGCAGGCGCTGCTGCAGACCTTTCAGCCGGAACATCCTGTGATCCGCGCGATCCTGTCAGGGGACGAAGAGGGGTTCTGGACGGCTGAAGCCGCCGGGCGTCAGGCCGCCGGGGTGCCACCTTATGGTCGTATGGCCGGGATCGTTTTGTCCGGCCCCGAGGTTGGACCGGTGTTCGATATAGGCAACGCCATGGCGCGTAACGATGCACCGTTGCGACAGGTTGGTGCTCAGGTCTTTGGCCCGGCTCCGGCGCCGATTGCAAGAATTCGAGGGCGCCACCGCGTGCGGCTGTTGGTCAAAGCCCCCAAGGGTGCACCCATTCAGGAGGCAATTGCCCATTGGATCGCACCCTTAAAACTGAAAGGCGATATCCGCCTGACCGTGGATATCGACCCGCAAAGCTTTTACTGAGACCTGCATCAGCGCAGAGCCACTGTGCGGTCCCGCTTTCCTCTCGCCAAATGGTTTAAATAGGCGTAGAGCGAACACATGCTGAAACCCATGCCCCTGTCTGAGGCGCAGAGTCTTCCGCTCTGGCGCCGCCCGATGACGCTCTTGTTCGTGATGGCCCTGACCATGCCGATCGCATTCAACGCGTGGAGTGCGCTGCTGAACAATTTCGTCATCGAAGCCGCAAATTTTGACGGGGCAGATATCGGTTTGCTGCACACGGTACGCGAGATCCCTGGGTTTCTGGCCGTCGGTGTGATCGCGGTGATCATCTTCATCCGAGAGCAGGTGCTGGCGATGATCTCGCTGATGATGCTGGGCGTTGCAACGGCGGTGACCGCGTGGTTCCCCAGCCTTGGCGGGTTGTTGTTCGTGACGCTGTTCAGCTCGATCGGCTTTCACTATTACGAGACGGTCAACCAATCGCTGCAACTGCAGTGGCTGCCCAAGGACCGCGCGCCGCAGATTTTGGGCTGGCTGGTGGCCATGGGCTCAGCCGCAACGGCGGTGGTCTATGGGCTGATTGTGCTGACATGGGATCGGTTTGATCTGTCCTATAACTTGGTGTTCATGGCTGCGGGTGGCGTGACGGCCCTGCTGGCGTTGTTTTGCTTGTTTGCTTATCCCCAGTTCGATGCCCCCACGCCACAGACCAAGAAACTGATCCTACGCAAGCGCTATTGGCTGTACTACGCGCTGCAGTTCATGGCTGGTGCGCGGCGGCAGATTTTCATCGTTTTCGCTGGCTTCATGATGGTCGAAAAGTTTGGGTTTGAAGTGCATGAGCTGACCAGCCTCTACTTGATCAACCTGATGATCAACATGGCTGCGGCGCCTTTGCTGGGTAAGGCGGTGGCTCGGTTCGGAGAACGGCGGACGTTGATCTTTGAGTATACAGGACTGGCCATCGTATTCGCTGCCTATGGCGGTATCTACTGGTTCGGGTGGGGGGTGTTGCTGGCGGCGATCCTCTATGTGATCGACCATGTCCTGTTCGCGCTGGCGCTGGCTTTGAAGACCTATTTTCAGAAAATCGCGGACCCTGCGGACATCGCACCAACAGCCGCGGTGGCATTCACCATCAACCATATCGCTGCAGTGTTTCTGCCTGCGCTTTTGGGGTTGCTGTGGGTGGTGTCTCCGGGGGCTGTCTTTGGATTGGCCGCAGCGATGGCGATGGTATCGCTGGGCTTGTCGCTGCTGATCCCACGCCATCCTGAGCCTGGGAACGAAACGATCCTGTCGAAATACGCGCCTGCCCCTGCCGAATGATCGCCCGTGCTTGACCTCGGCGTCGCGCCGCCCTAGGCGCTGGGGAAGATTGAGACAGGAGGCCCAAATGCCCACATTCACCGCGCTGACCACCCTGACCGGTAAGACCGCTGCCGAAGGTCTTGGCGAGGCGATGGAACGGTTGGATCCTGAACCCACTGGCGTTGGCGTGTTCGAGGTCGAAGATGGCTCGGGCTTGTGGGAGGTGGGTGGCTATTTCACCGAAACTCCGGACGAAACCGCGTTGGCTGTTCTAGCTGCCGCGTTTGAGGCCAAGCCCTTTGTTGTCTCGGAACTCCCTCATACAGACTGGGTCGCGCATGTGCGCCGCGAACTGGCCCCCGTCGAGGCAGGACGCTTTTTTGTCTATGGCAGCCATGATGCCGACAAGCTGCCCGAAGGCCGCATTCCGTTGTTGATTGAGGCCGCAATGGCCTTTGGCACAGGGCACCATGGAACGACCCTTGGGTGCCTCAAGGCCTTGGACTTTCTTCTGGACCAAGGGTTCTCGGCAACCAAGGTCGCCGATATCGGTTGTGGAACCGCCGTGTTGGCGATGGCTGCCGCGCGGGTCTGGGACGGTGATATTATCGCTAGCGATATTGATGAAGTTGCAGTCGACGTTGCCGAGGCGAACCTCAAGGCAAACGGAATGGCTGGTGCTGTAAACTGCGTTGAAGCGGCGGGATTCGATCATCCGGATTTGAAAGCGCACGCGCCCTACGATCTGATATTTGCCAACATCCTCAAAGGACCACTAGTTGCGCTTTCGCCCGAGATTTCAGCGAATCTTCGCGCTGGCGGGCAGGCGATTCTGTCAGGAATCCTCAATGAGCAGGCGGATGACGTGGTTGCGGTTTATCTACAAAATGGCTTCAATCTGGTCCGCAGGGATCAGATTGGTGAATGGACGACCCTAATCTTAAGCAAACAGGGCTAAAATAAGGCCATTTACAGGAGTTTTGTGGATATACGCCACGTTTATGTCGCATTCTCTTTTTACCGTCTCTGAATGCAATCGGGGGGCGGTTTTCGGAGGCTGCCATGACAGGAAAACAACTCGAATTCGATCAGCGCATCACGCGTTTGAACAAAAAGCACCAGAAACTGAGCCGGGGCTATCGTGCCACGATGCGCGCGGATGGGCTGGTGGTGATGAAACCACAGCGCATGCGTTCAGCCGTTTCGCTCAAGGTGCTTTTGGTTTGTTTTGTTGGTTTCTTTGCATTCAAGGCGTTCCTGCTGTCCCATCTCGGTCCGACTGCATATGAAACGCGTGTTGAAAGCCTGAACCAGGGAACGCCTGTTGAACAAGCTGGTGCCTGGATCATGCAGGCCGACCCGGTGACCGCGTTTTTATCGAGCCATCTGAACAAGGTTTGGTACTAACCGGGCATCTTGCACCCTCCTCACGACAAAAACACCGCTGGCCTTTTGGCAAGCGGTGTTTCTGTTTGCCCCAAAGGGAGGAGGAAGGGGCATATAAGCGGTGGCTAGGTTCAGCGACGGCCTTCGGCGACTACGTCGATGTCGCCACGGCACAGGCCGATATCGTCCAGTTCACGGTCGGTCAGACCGCTCAGCGCGTTGCGTGTAGCGCGGGCGTCGTTCCATTCCTCAACGGTGTTTACAACCGCTGCAAATGTCGCGCCGATACGGCCGACGAGGCCGAATGAGCCAGTGGTGGTGCGGGTGGTATCCAGTGCAGCCATATCCTGTTTCCTTCTGGTTTGTGTTAAACTCTGATCTTGCGATCTGAGCGGCATCTAGAGATGCAAACTCCGCTCGACAAGCGCAGATTTTGCAACTGTCCTATGCAATTTTTGCAATGCTCAAAAATGCTTAAAACCCCTTAAATTGTTGGTTAATCTCGCCTCATAAATGTGTCGAAAACAAGCGGATCTCTGTCGTAATCAGACTTTGGCAAAGCGGGTGCGACATGAATGTCGGTTTTAGACTGCGGGCCGAATTCCTTGGAAAATGTTCATGCTTCGTGCTAGTCGATGAAAAAAGATCACACGAACCCGAGCAGGTCGAGACAAAGCATGCGAATTCTGGGCATTGATCCGGGGCTTAGAACTCTGGGATGGGGCGTCATCGAATCGCATGGCAGCCGCTTGAGCCACGTCGCCAATGGATTGTGCAAATCAGACGGGGATGATTTGGGCGAGAGATTGCTGTCACTTCACAACCAGATCGTCGAGGTCATTGCCGAACATCGGCCTGATCAGGCGGCTATTGAACAAACCTTTGTTAACAAGGACGGTGCCGGCACGCTGAAACTGGGACAGGCACGCGGGGTGGCCTTGTTGACATTGGCGCAGGCTGGCTTGCCGGTTGGGGAGTACGCTCCGAACCGCGTCAAGAAAACCGTGGTAGGTGTTGGTCACGCCGAAAAGGAGCAGGTTCTCCACATGGTCAAGTTGCAATTGCCCGGATGTTCACCCAAAGGGGCAGACGCCGCTGACGCATTGGCAATCGCGATTTGTCATTCCTATTACGGTTCTGCCCCACAATCACGGATGAAAGAGGTGCGCGCATGATCGGCAAACTTACCGGACGGTTGGATTACCGCGCGGCAGATCACGTTCTGATCGATGTGCGCGGAGTAGGCTATCTGGTATATTGCTCGGACCGGACCATGGCCGCGCTGCCCGGCGTGGGCGAAGGGGTTTCGATCTATACCGATATGGTCGTGCGCGAAGATCTGATGCAGTTGTATGGTTTTCTGTCCTTGGTCGAGAAAGAATGGCATCGTCTCTTGTGCTCGGTGCAGGGTGTGGGTGCGAAAGTTTCATTGGCAATTCTCAGCGCGTTGGGGCCAGATGGAGTCAGCCGGGCGATTGCATTAGGCGACTGGGGTGCGGTCAAAGCAGCCAAGGGCGTTGGGCCGAAGACGGCACAGCGGATCGTGTTGGACCTCAAGGACAAAGCCCCGGGCGTGATGGCCATGGGCGGCACCGTGACCGAAGCAATGGATGGCCCCGCGCTGGAAGTCGTCGAAACGGCTGAGCCTGCACCGGCACCGAAGCGGGTGGCAAAGCCAGCCTCGGGTGCTGCGGCTGCTTCGGCAGGTGCGCTGTCAGCGTTGGGCAATCTTGGCTATGGCCCGTCCGAAGCTGCCTCGGCTGTGGCTGAGGCCGCCGCCAATTTGCCTGACGCGGGTGAGGCTGATCTGATCCGCGCGGCGTTAAAGCTTCTGGCTCCGAAAGGGTAGTTGAATGGTCGATTCTGATCCCGCTCTGAGGCCCGAGCCAATGGCCGAGGACAATGACCGCGCGCTGCGCCCTCAGGGCCTGGACGAGTTCATTGGTCAGGCAGAGGCGCGCGCCAATCTGCGCATCTTCATCCAATCTGCCCGTCAGCGCGGTGAAGCCATGGACCATACGTTATTCCATGGCCCTCCGGGATTGGGGAAGACCACTCTGGCCCAAATCATGGCGCGCGAATTGGGGGTGAATTTCCGTATGACCTCGGGGCCGGTTCTGGCTAAGGCGGGGGATTTAGCGGCGATCCTGACTAATCTGGAATCACGGGATGTGCTGTTCATCGATGAAATTCACCGTCTGAATCCAGCGGTCGAAGAAGTGCTGTACCCGGCGATGGAAGATTTCGAGCTGGATCTGGTGATCGGGGAAGGCCCAGCCGCGCGGACAGTACGGATCGAGTTGCAGCCGTTTACACTGGTCGGAGCGACCACGAGAATGGGTCTGCTGACCACACCACTGCGGGATCGTTTTGGTATTCCGACCCGTTTGCAATTTTATACGGTCGATGAGCTGCACGAGATTGTCACGCGAAACGCGCGCAAGTTGGGTGCGCCCGCCGATGATGAAGGGGCACGAGAGATCGCGCGCCGGTCACGCGGCACCCCGCGGATTGCGGGCCGTCTGCTGCGGCGCGTCGTGGACTTTGCCATTGTCGAAGGGGACGGGCGGATCACGCGCGATCTGGCAGATGGGGCGTTGACCCGGCTGGGCGTTGATAATCTGGGTCTGGACGGGGCGGATCGGCGCTATTTGAAACTGATTGCCGAGAACTATGCGGGTGGGCCGGTTGGGATCGAAACGCTTTCGGCAGCACTGTCGGAAAGCCGGGATTCGTTGGAAGAGGTGATTGAGCCCTACCTGCTGCAGCAGGGCCTGATCCAACGAACACCGCGTGGGCGTATGCTGGCGCAGAAGGCGTGGACGCATCTGGGGATGGCTGCGCCAAAGCGCCAGAGCGATCTGTTTGGTTGAAGACGTACGCATTAGATTTTATGCCTCCGGCGGGAGTATTTTTGAAAAGATGAAGGGCTGGGCGTGACTCCGGATCAGATCGAGGCGCTGTTTACCCGCGATAGCGGAGAGTTTTTGTTTGCGCGCTGGGGCCGCCCCATCGTGCCAATCGTCTTCGGTGTCGAGGATGAAACGCTAGCGACCGTCAAAGGCGCGTTTGAGGCGATTGTTACACTGGCAAATCACAAGATGGCTGAAACAGACCCGGAACTGGGTGCTAACTGCATGGTCTTCTTCTTTCGAGATTGGCGAGAACTGCTGGAGGTCCCTGATCTGGACCGCCTGATTCCGGATTTGGCCCCACTGGTCGAGCGGTTGGAGACGGCTGACGCCAATCAGTATCGCATTTTTCGGTTCGAGGAAGACGGCGCGATCCGCGCTGCCTTTGTGTTTCTTCGTATGGACAAAGAGCTTTCCAAGGTACCGGCGGACACTCTGGCGCTGGGTCAAGTGGTGCAGACGATATTGCTGTGGTCCGACGGGGCATTTCGCGATGCGTCTCCCCTGGCCATCACAGGTGACGCAACGATCCTGCGACCAGATATTGCCGCTTTGATCCGGGCTGCCTACGATCCGGTCTTGCCGCGTGCAGCGCAAGATACCTCTCATGCGTTGCGCCTGTTTGCCAGATTGGAAGCACCGCAATGAAACATATCTACCCGGTTCGAGTGTATTACGAAGATACCGACATGGGCGGGGTGGTGTATCACGCAAACTATTTGAAGTTCATCGAACGGGCGCGATCTGACTGGGTGCGCAATCTGGGTAACGATCAAAATGCGATGCGTGATGCGGGCATTGTTTGGGTCGTGCGGCGGATCGAGGCTGATTATCTGTCCGCGGCGAAGTTTGAAGACGAGCTGACGATAGAAACGGATGTCGTTTCATTGTCCGGCGCGCGATTGACCATGTCGCAGCTGGTCAAACGGGGTGAAACCGAAATATTCCGTGCAGTTGTGACTGCCGTTTGCATGAACAAACAGGGCAAGCCTGTGCGCCTTCCGGCAGAGATTCGCGCATTAATGTAACAAATTAGCCCCTCGGGGTGGTTCTGTTGGCTTTTCATCTCCATCTGCGTTAGCGTTTGGCAAAACAAGGCCAAATGGCCAACAGGCAAAACAAAGAGCAGGTTCATGGAAGCTGAAACGCTGGCGCTGGCGCAGGAGATCGATTTCTCCATGTGGGGGCTGTATGCCCGCGCGACTTTTGTCGTCAAACTTGTGATGTTGATGCTGATCGCTGCATCCATCTGGTCTTGGGGCATCATCATCCAGAAGCTGATCAACTACCGGGCCGCGCGGCGCGAGGCACAGGTGTTTGATGAAAACTTCTGGTCTGGGAACCCGTTGGATGAATTGTTCGAGCAGATCGGAACCCAGCCCGATGGCAGTTCCGAAAAGATTTTTGCCGCGGGCATGATCGAATGGCGGCGCTCGCATCGCACCGATGGCGGGTTGATCGCGGGGGCGACGGCGCGGATTGATCGGTCGATGGATGTTGCGATCGCGAAAGAAGCCGAAGGGCTACAGAAAGGCTTGCCCATATTGGCCACGGTAGGCTCAACAGCTCCGTTCATTGGCTTGTTCGGCACGGTGTGGGGCATCATGAATGCCTTTATCGAAATTGCCGAGCAGCAAAACACCAATCTTGCTGTTGTGGCCCCCGGTATTGCCGAGGCTTTGCTGGCTACGGGATTGGGCCTGTTGGCGGCGATCCCTGCCGTGATTTTCTATAATAAACTCAGCGCGGATAGTGACCGGATCGTGGGCGGGTATGAGGCCTTTGCCGATGAGTTCGCCACCATTCTCTCGCGCCAGTTGGATAGCTGACTATGGGGGCTGCGGTTCAGCAAAGCTCGGGCGGGAATGGGCGCAGGCGCGGGCGGCGGCGCGGACGCGCGCAGCCAATGGCCGAGATCAACGTAACACCTTTTGTGGATGTCATGCTGGTTTTGCTGATCATCTTCATGGTGGCAGCCCCTTTGTTGACTGTCGGCGTACCTGTCGATCTGCCCAAGACAGCTGCCAGCGCCTTACCGGGCGACAACGAAGAACCGCTGACCGTGACTCTGACTGCTGATGGCCGGATACAGATACAGACCACGGATATTCAGCGCGAAGAGTTGATTGGCCGACTACGAGCGATTGCGGCAGAACGCAGCAGCGACCGCGTGTTCTTGCGTGCTGATGGCGCTATTCCCTATGCGCAGGTGATGCAGGTCATGGGCGCGCTGAATGCGGGCGGGTTTTCCAACGTTGGCCTTGTGACCGATACCGGCGGGCCAACGCTGGACGAAGGGTGAGAGTGAGGTTGCGCGGTGGATACCGGCACCAAGATTTCGGCAATTGCGCATGTCAGCCTGATTGGCTGGGCGTTGTTCGGCGGGACCTTTCGGTCCGAGCCTTTGCCGATGGCTGTACAGGATGTCTCGGTGATCTCGGCTGAGCAATTTGCGGCGATGACCGCACAACGTGAAGCACCTGAACTGCCGACGGACCCGGCAGAATTGCCGCAACCATCTGCACCGGATGAGATTGAGACGCCGGAGCCCACACTGGAAGATCAGCCCGAGCCTGAGGCTGTTACACAGCCAGAACCAGAGCCCGAGCCCGAACTTGAGCCCGAGACCGTCGAAATTCAGCCCGAGCCTGAACTGATCGAGCAAACCCCGACGTTAACAGAGCCTGAGCCTGAAGTGGCCGCGCTCCCAGTCCCTCCAGGCCCCGAAGCAGAGCCAAGCCCGGCGGACAAGATCGCGCCCGAACAAACTCCTCCACCGCCGCCCGAGGCCGAGCCGGATGATATCGAGACACCTGCTGTTTCTTTGGATGAAGGGGCTGAAATTCAGCAGGAACAGCAGGATCAGACTGCGCCCGTCGAAACGTCACCAGAGATCGTGACCGAGGCGGAAGAGGTTGATGATCCGGCCCCCCGAACCTCGCCCCGCCCGCGCGTGCGCCCGAACCGTCCGGCACCGCAACCCGTGCCCGAAGTGGCTGAAACGCCAGATCCCGCGCCAACTGAGCCAGCGCAAAATGAGCAAGCGATCAATGATGCGCTTGCCGAAGTGTTGGGCAATGGCACCGAACCTTCTGGCCCGCCGCTGACCAGCGGGGAAAAAGACGCGATGCGCGTTGCGGTTTCGCGCTGTTGGAACGTCGGTTCCCTATCAACGGATGCGTTGGAAACTGTTGTTGTGGTCGGATTTTCATTGACCCGAGACGGCAAAGTTGTCGGCGGCAGTTTGCAGCTACTCGACAGTTCTGGTGGCTCGGCCGCTTCTGCAAAACAAGCCTACGAGGCCGCCCGGCGCGCAATATTGCGCTGTGGTGCCCGAGGATACGACCTGCCTGCTGACAAATACGATCAATGGCAGGATATTGAGATTACATTCAATCCCGAGAGGATGCGGATCAAATGATGAAACTTCTGACCAGCCTCTTAGTTGGCCTGACCCTTCTGTCGACATCAGCCTATGCTCAAAGTGGCCCACTGCGCCTGGAAATCGATGAAGGGATCATCGAGCCGATGCCGTTCGCAGTGCCAAGCTTTGTTCCCGACGGGCCCTCAGCGGCACAATATGCGCAAGATATCTCGCGGGTGGTCGTGTCGGATCTGACGGGAACGGGCCTGTTCCGCGAAATCTCGTCAGATGCCTTCATCAGCCGGGTCAGCAGTTTTGATGCGCCGGTACAGTTCGCCGATTGGAAAGCGATCAATGCGCAGGCATTGGTGACCGGGGCGGTCAATGTATCGGGCAAGCGGCTAACAGTTCGGTTCCGGGTTTGGGATGTGTTCTCGGGTCAGGAACTGGGCAATGGCCTTCAGTTTGCAGGTACCACCGACGGTTGGCGTCGGATGGCGCATAAGGTGGCCGATCAGGTCTATACCCGGATCACGGGCGAGGGTGCTTATTTTGACAGCCGCGTGGCTTATGTGTCGGAAAGCGGCCCAAAGGATCAGCGGCGCAAACGGTTGGCGATCATGGACTATGATGGTGCAAATGTGCAGTACCTGACCGACAGTGCCGCCATCGTGTTGGCCCCTCGGTTCTCGCCTTCGGGGGACCGGCTGCTCTATACCAGCTATGAAACCGGCCAGCCGCGGATCTATCTGTTGGATGTCGGTCGTGTGCAGCGGCAGGAACTGCCGACGCAGGAAGGCACGATGAGCTTTTCGCCGCGCTTTTCACCCGATGGCCGATCGATCGTTTATTCACTGACCCAAGGCGGTAACACCGATCTGTGGAAAATGGACCTGGCATCGGGCCAGAGCGTGCGACTGACCAATACGCCAGCAATTGAAACCGCGCCCAGCTATGCACCGGATGGTAGCCGGATCGTGTTTGAAAGCGATCGTTCCGGCACCCCGCAGCTGTATATCATGCCCGCAAATGGCGGCGAGGCGACGCGGATCAGCTTTGGTCAAGGGCGCTATGGTACTCCGGTCTGGTCGCCGCGTGGTGACCTGATTGCGTTTACCAAGCAAAACAAAGGCCGTTTCCATATCGGTGTCATGCGAACAGATGGCAGCGAGGAACGCCTTCTTACGGCATCCTTCCTCGATGAAGGCCCCACATGGTCACCTAACGGGCGGGTCATCATGTTCACCCGCGAAACGCAGGGGGCGAGTGGGCGTTCAACGCTGTATTCGGTGGATATCTCGGGCCGCAACCTGCGCCCGGTTCGGACGCCGGATGGTGGGAGCGATCCCTCATGGGGGCCGCTGCAGAATTGATCGGAACGGACGTTGGGTAAAGTTCACAACAATCCCGCAATGTGGTAGAAACGCGCCAATAAACAACGAAACACGAGGCACTTGAAATGAAACTGTTGAGCAAAGTCGCGGCGATCGGGGCGCTGACCCTGATTGCGGCCTGTTCCAATAATGATCCGTCGGCTTTAGGCGGTGGCGCTGGTGGCAGCGGCGCGCTGGTTCCGGGTTCACCCAGTGATCCGCGCTCACCGGCCTATTTCCAGCAGTCTGTTGGCGATCGGGTTCTGTTCGCGGTCGATCAGTCCACCCTTAGCCCGCAGGCGCAAACGATCCTGCAGGGGCAGGCGGATTGGTTGCTGGCCAACCCGGATTTTATGGCCAATATCGAAGGCCACGCGGATGAGCAGGGCACACGTGAATACAACCTTGCCCTTGGCGCTCGCCGTGCAAACGCAGCACGGGAATATCTGATTTCGCGCGGTGTTGCAGGCAATCGATTGACCACTGTTAGCTATGGCAAGGAACGCCCGATCGAAATCTGCAGCACCGAGGATTGCTATTCCAAAAACCGCCGCGCGGTGACGGTGCTGACCGGTTCAACCTTGGGGTAAGATGATGCGATTTGCAGGTTTGGTTCTGGCGGTGGTTGTGGCCGTCGCTGGTGTGGCACAGGCGCAGGATCAGCAGACGTTGGCGGATATCCGTCAGGAACTGACAGTGCTGCATGTGGAAATCCAGCGTCTCAAGCGCGAGTTTTCGACCACTGGCTCGCCCGCGCCCAACCTATCCGGCAGTTCCGTGCTGGAACGCGTCGACGCGATTGAGGCCGAGCTACAACGCCTGACGCGCCAGACCGAGCAGTTGAACCAACGGGTGCAAAATGTCGTGACCGATGGCACCAACCGCATCGGCGATCTGGAATTTCGCCTGGTTGAGCTTGAAGGCGGTGATCTGAGCACGCTGGGTGAAACCACAACACTCGGTGGTGAGACATCGACCGATGTCGCTGTGGCACCCACGCCGACCCCCACCCAACCCACAGTCACCGATCAGGGTGAGCTTGCGGTGGGCGAGCAGGCAGATTTTGATGCCGCTTCGCAGGCTTTGGCGGATGGAGATTTCCAGACCGCTGCCGACCTGTTTGCGCAATTCGACCAGTCTTATCCAGGCAGTCCGCTGGCGAGCCAAGCCAATCTGCGGCGGGGGCAGGCGCTGAAAGGGGTGGGTGATACCCGCGAAGCGGCGCGCGCTTTCTTGGCGAGTTTCACCGGCGATTCCGAAGGCCCTCTGGCCCCTGAGGCGCTGTTTGAATTGGGTGCGGCGCTTGGGCAATTGGGGCAGACTGATCAGGCCTGCATCACACTTGGCGAGGTCGGGGTGCGTTTTCCGACATCGGCCCCGGCGGCTTCGGCGACGCAGGAAATGGCAACACTGGGTTGTTCTTGACCGCTGACGCCGACACGCTTCGGGCTGAATTGAGGGCGCGTTTGCCCGCCCCACTGCCGCGTCTGTTGGGCGTGGCGGTTTCCGGGGGCAGTGATTCGACCGCGCTGTTGCGATTGTTGGCGGACATCGCGCAAGAAGAGCGGCTGAACCTATTCGCGGCAACTGTTGATCATGGGCTGCGGCCTGAGGCAGCCTCGGAGGCTGCCACTGTCGCTGAGCTGGCGCAAAGCTGGGGTATTCCGCATAAAACGTTGAATTGGCGGGATTGGGATGGAGCGGGCAATCTGCAGGATCAGGCGCGGCGGGCGCGATACCGGCTGCTGGTTGAATGGGCCAAGGCGAAGGGGCTGCAGGCAATTGCGCTGGGGCACACGGCAGATGATCAGGCTGAAACGGTTTTGATGCGACTGGCCCGTGCCTCGGGCGTTTCAGGGCTGTCTGCGATGCCAGAAATTCGCTCTGAGAATGGTATCGCATTGCTCCGCCCTTTACTTGCAACAACCAGGACGCGCCTTCGGGAATACCTGACGTCGCAAAATATCTCTTGGATCGACGATCCATCGAATCAGGACCAGCGTTTCGACCGTATCAAGGCGCGTCAGGTCCTTTCCGGCTTGGATCAGATCGGAATCACCGCCGAGTCGTTGGCGCGGGTTGCTGATAATATGGCACAAGCGCGTGAGGCTCTGGCGCATTACACGCGGGACGCTGCTGACCGCTGTGTTCGGGTTTTGGACGGAGATTTGTGTATCGATCGCGGAGGGTTCAATTCTCTGCCCGAGGAGATTCAACGACGTTTGTTGGTCGCGTCTGTTGCTTGGATAGCAGGCGGAGACTATCCGCCGCGTCACAAGGCAACGGATCAGGGACTGGACGCAATCGCCGCTGGTCATACAACCACGCTGAAGGGGTGCGTTTTGGCCTCGGAAGGTAAAAAAACTTGGATTTGCAGAGAGCTAAACGCTGTGAACGAACAGCGGGCACGCCCTTCTGAACCATGGGATCGGCGCTGGATATTGACCGGTCCGAATACTGTGGATGCGGAAATCCGAGCGCTGGGCGAAGACGGGGTTCGCCAGCTTGAGGATTGGCGCTTGCTGGGAAAACCCCGCGCTGCTTTGTTGTCGACGCCCGCTGTCTGGATCGGTGACACACTAGTGGCGGCACCTCTGGCCGGTTTTGCGAATGAATGGCGTGCCGAACTGCTGCCGGATAGGTCCGACTTCGCCTCAGTAATTTTATCGCATTGAACCTGCCACAATCCTCTCTATTTTAAGGGGTAACCCCGGCGGGTCCCCACCTGCCGAAACCTTTCAGGAGATTTTCCTTGGGCAACGCTCGCAACATCGCCTTCTGGGTCGTTCTGTTTCTGCTGATCCTGGCACTTTTCAACCTGTTTAGCGGACCCAGCGGGTCGCTTCAGGGTAATGAAAAAACCTATTCTGATTTTGTGACCGCCGTTGAGAGTGGTGAGGTCAACAAAGTTACGCTGGACGGTGAGCAGATTCGCTACACAACTCAAAACGGCGCCAGCTATACGACGATCAAACCCGGCGACGCCGAGGTTACGAAGCTGTTAATCGACAAGAACATCCCCGTTGAGGCTGTGAAACAACAGCAGTCCGGCTTCCAGTCTTTCCTGATCACGCTGTTGCCCTTCCTGCTTTTGATCGGTGTCTGGGTCTATTTCATGAACCGGATGCAAGGTGGCGGCAAAGGTGGCGCGATGGGCTTTGGCAAGTCCAAGGCCAAGATGCTGACCGAAAAGCATGGCCGCGTGACGTTTGACGACGTAGCTGGCATCGACGAAGCAAAGGAAGAGCTGGAAGAGATCGTCGAATTCCTGCGCAACCCTCAGAAATTCAGCCGCCTCGGCGGCAAGATTCCGAAAGGTGCGCTGTTGGTTGGCCCTCCGGGTACGGGTAAGACCCTTCTGGCTCGTGCCATTGCGGGTGAGGCGGGTGTGCCTTTCTTTACAATTTCGGGTTCCGACTTTGTTGAAATGTTCGTGGGTGTCGGTGCGTCCCGTGTCCGCGACATGTTCGAGCAGGCCAAGAAGAACGCACCTTGTATCGTTTTCATCGACGAGATCGACGCAGTGGGTCGCCATCGTGGCGCAGGTTATGGCGGTGGTAATGATGAACGCGAACAGACGCTCAACCAGCTGTTGGTCGAGATGGACGGGTTCGAGGCCAATGAAGGTGTGATCATTCTTGCGGCAACCAACCGTAAAGACGTGCTGGACCCGGCATTGCTGCGTCCGGGCCGCTTTGACCGGAACGTGACCGTTGGCAACCCCGACATCAAAGGGCGCGAGAAGATCCTGGGCGTGCACGCGCGCAAGACGCCACTGGGCCCCGATGTTGATCTGCGCATTATCGCACGTGGTACTCCGGGCTTCTCTGGTGCCGATCTTGCGAACCTCGTGAACGAGGCCGCTTTGATGGCTGCCCGCGTGGGCCGCCGTTTTGTCACGATGGAAGACTTTGAAAATGCCAAGGACAAAGTGATGATGGGGGCTGAGCGTCGCTCGATGGTGCTGACCCAGGACCAGAAGGAAAAGACCGCCTATCACGAAGCCGGTCATGCCGTTGTTGGTCTGGAACTGCCGCTGTGTGATCCGGTCTACAAGGCCACTATAATTCCGCGCGGTGGTGCGCTGGGTATGGTTGTCTCGCTACCCGAGATGGACCGTCTGAATTATCACCGAGATGAATGTGAACAAAAGCTGGCGATGACCATGGCGGGTAAGGCTGCTGAGGTCATCAAATACGGTGAAGACCACGTGTCCAACGGCCCGGCCGGTGATATCATGCAAGCCAGCCAGTTGGCGCGGGCTATGGTGATGCGCTGGGGAATGTCGGATAAGGTCGGCAACATCGACTATGCCGAGGCCCATGAAGGGTATCAGGGCAATACCGCCGGATTCTCGGTCTCGGCCCATACGAAAGAGCTGATCGAGGAAGAAGTGAAGCGCCTGATCCAGCAAGGATATGAACGCGCGCATCAGATTCTGACTGAGAAGAACGAAGAATGGGAGCGCCTCGCGCAAGGTTTGCTGGAATACGAAACCCTGACCGGTGACGAGATCAAGCGCGTCATGAACGGCGAGTCTCCGACAGATGGCGATGACGAAGGCGACAGCCCGGATGAGGGCAGCGCACCCAGCGTCACGGCCATTCCAAAGACCAAGGCCAAGAAATCTCCGCCAGATGGTGGGATGGAACCTGAGCCTACCGCATAACAGCAAAACCCGGAGCCAGCCTCCGGGTTTTCTCTTTTCATCAGGTCGTTGCTGGGCATTATGCCAGCAAACCTGTCATTGA
Organism: Ruegeria sp. BA2; assembly: GCF_056539605.1. NCBI lineage: Bacteria > Pseudomonadati > Pseudomonadota > Alphaproteobacteria > Rhodobacterales > Roseobacteraceae > Ruegeria > Ruegeria sp. BA2. Next base: position 158,478 of record NZ_JBQFVE010000003.1, read on the forward strand.
AGGGGGCGCCTCATGCCGTTTCTACGTGAAACTGAATTTTCAGCCGAAGTGGTGTGGTTGGGATATGTCCCAGCAGGCCAATCTTTGCGGGCCAAGCCTGTCGACGCTCTGGACCTGAACTTTGATGGTACGCAGGGTGAACGGCATCACGGGCTCAATAGGGCGTCCTGTGTTCGGGTGGCGAATCTCTATCCCAAGGGCACCGAAATCCGTAATGTTCGTCAGCTGTCGGTACTGTCGGCAGCGGAGTTGGGTGATATCGCAGCCGAGATGAACCTGGCCGAGCTTGATCCGTCTTATCTTGGGGCATCGATCGTTTTGAAAGGCATCCCCGATTTCTCTCATATCCCTCCGTCGTCACGGTTGCAGGCCGAGAATGGCATGACGATCACTGTGGATATGGAAAACGCCCCCTGCGTTCTTCCCGGTCGCGAGATTGAGGCGGATCACACGGGATACGGAGCAGCATTCAAACCGGCGGCCAAAGGGCGGCGCGGAGTTACGGCGTGGGTTGAACGACCAGGGGCGCTGAAGCGCGGCGACAAGATGCAATTGTTTGTGCCGGATCAGCCACTTTGGCAACCATAGGTTCAATCCATTTCCGATTTGCTCCCTACGATTTCCCGCAACGCCGTTTCGCGGCAAGAAAATGTCGGAATCCTTAGCCTTCTGATTTGTGTACCTCAGTATATGTTGCGCAGCGCCGACGCCTGAGCGTCGGTTTTGCACGGAATTCAATCAGGGACCCTGCCCAATGAGCTACAAATCCGACATTGAGATTGCCCGCGAGGCAAACAAGAAGCCGATCCAGGAAATTGGTGCCAAGCTGGGCATCTCCAGCGATGATTTGCTGCCTTACGGCCATGACAAGGCGAAGGTCAGCCAGGACTTCATCAACTCGGTTCAGGATCGCGAAGACGGCAAGCTGATCCTTGTGACCGCGATCAACCCGACCCCTGCGGGTGAAGGCAAGACCACCACAACCGTGGGTCTGGGCGACGGTCTGAACCGCATCGGCAAGAACGCGATGATCTGCATCCGCGAAGCCTCGCTTGGCCCGAACTTCGGCATGAAGGGCGGCGCTGCGGGCGGTGGTTACGCTCAGGTTGTGCCGATGGAAGAGATGAACCTGCACTTCACCGGTGACTTTCACGCGATCACCTCGGCCCACTCGCTGCTGTCGGCGATGATCGACAACCACATCTATTGGGGCAACGAGCAGGAAATCGATACCCGCCGCGTTGCATGGCGCCGTGTGGTCGACATGAACGACCGTGCCCTGCGTCAGATCACTGCGTCGCTGGGCGGCGTTTCGAACGGCTTCCCGCGTGAAGCTGGTTTTGACATCACCGTGGCCTCGGAAGTGATGGCGATTCTGTGTCTGGCAAACGACCTGAAAGACCTTGAAAAGCGTCTGGGCGACATCATCGTGGCCTACCGCCGCGACAAGACCCCGGTCTACTGCCGTGACATCAAAGCTGAAGGTGCGATGACCGTTCTGCTGAAAGACGCGATGCAGCCGAACCTGGTGCAGACGCTGGAAAACAACCCGGCCTTTGTCCATGGCGGACCCTTCGCGAACATCGCACATGGCTGTAACTCGGTCATCGCGACAAAGACCGCGCTGAAAGTGGCTGACTATGTCGTTACCGAGGCGGGCTTTGGTGCCGATCTGGGTGCCGAGAAGTTCATGAACATCAAATGCCGCAAGGCAGGCATCGCGCCATCGGCGGTGGTACTGGTTGCCACTGTGCGCGCGATGAAAATGAACGGCGGTGTCGCCAAGGCAGATCTAGGTGCCGAAAACGTCGACGCTGTAAAGTCTGGTTGTGCCAACCTGGGTCGTCACATCGAGAACGTCAAATCGTTCGGCGTCCCAGTTGTCGTAGCGATCAACCACTTCGTCACCGACACTGATGACGAAGTAGACGCAGTCAAGAGCTACTGTGCCGAACACGGTGTCGAAGCGATCCTGTCACGTCACTGGGAACTGGGTTCGGATGGCTCTGCGCCTCTGGCCGAAAAAGTGGTCGAAATTGTCGAAAATGGCGCTGCGAACTTCTCGCCGATCTATCCGGATGAAATGCCGCTGTTCGAGAAGATCGAAACCATCGCCAAGCGCATCTACCGCGCCGATGAGGTGCTGGCCGACAATAAGATCCGCAACCAACTGCGCGAGTGGGAAGAAGCGGGCTATGGAAATCTGCCGGTCTGCATGGCGAAAACGCAGTACTCGTTCTCGACTGACCCGACCCTGCGCGGCGCCCCCACTGGCCACTCGGTCCCTGTGCGCGAGGTTCGCCTGTCCGCTGGTGCGGGTTTCATCGTGGTTGTCTGCGGTGAGATCATGACGATGCCAGGCCTGCCGCGCAAACCTGCGGCTGAAACTATCTGCCTTAACGACGCAGGTGAGATCGAGGGCTTGTTCTAGGCCGCCGAATAAGACATCTCGTGGTCCGGGGAACCCCCGGGCCATGAGGAGAAGAACATGCCCACTCTGACACCTCCACAAGACTGCCAATCGATGCAGGAATTGCGGGTTCAGATCGACAAGTTGGATCGCCAACTGATCGAGATGCTGGTGACGCGCGCAGGTTATATCGACCGCGCGTCCGAGTTGAAACCAAGCGAGGGCCTGCCTGCCCGCATCCCGGATCGGGTCGAAGAGGTGGTGCAAAAAGTACGCGCCGGATCGACTGAGGCAGGGATGGACCCGGAATTGGCCGAGCGGTTGTGGCGTATTCTGATTGACTGGTCGATTGCACGTGAGGAACGTGTGCTCGGCCACGACTGATAATCGGGCGCATTTGCGCCCTTTTGGCTTTGAAAGAAGGGATCATAGAATGGTAGCGCAGGTTATCGACGGGAAGGCCTTTGCCGCCAAAGTGCGGGCGCAGGTGGCCGACCAGGTTGCAAAGCTGAAAGAAGAGAACGGGATCACTCCGGGTTTGGCTGTGGTACTGGTCGGTGAAGATCCGGCAAGCCAGGTCTATGTCCGCTCGAAAGGCAAAATGACCGTCGAAGTCGGCATGAACTCGTATGAACACAAGCTGGATGCGGATACGTCCGAAGAGGATCTGTTGGCGCTGATCGATAAGCTGAACAATGATCCTGCGGTGCACGGCATTCTGGTTCAACTCCCTCTGCCCAAGCACCTGAACGAAGATCTTGTGATCAATTCGATTGATCCCGCCAAGGACGTAGACGGCTTCCACATTTCGAACGTGGGTTTGTTGGGGACTGGCCAAAAATCGATGGTGCCCTGCACTCCGCTGGGCTGCCTGATGATGCTGCGCGATCACCATGGTTCGCTGTCCGGCATGGATGCGGTTGTGATTGGTCGGTCGAACATCGTGGGTAAGCCGATGGCGCAGTTGCTGCTGGGTGACAGCTGCACCGTCACCATCGCGCATAGTCGCACCAAGGATCTGCCCGATGTGGTCCGCCGTGCCGATATCGTTGTAGCCGCCGTTGGCCGCCCCGAGATGGTTCCGGGCGACTGGATCAAAGAAGGCGCGACCGTGATTGACGTGGGCATCAACCGGATTGAACGCGACGGTAAGAACAAACTGGTCGGCGATGTTGATTATGCTTCTGCCTCTGAACGCGCCGGTGCGATCACCCCGGTTCCTGGCGGCGTCGGTCCAATGACGATTGCCTGCCTTCTTGCAAATACGCTCACTGCGGCGTGCCGCGCAAATGGTCTGCCAGAGCCCGAAGGGCTGACTGCATAACCACTTCACGCAGACATTATTGGGTATAAGCACAGACTATTGTGGCAGCCGGAGAGTGCAAAAGGCTCTCCGGCGTACTTGCTTCAAAAGAAAGAGAAATTTATACAGCGCTATCTATTCTTGACCCGGCGTCAACCAATGGTAAGCCTTCAGTTCTAGATAATTTTGGGTTTAGAATACCTTCCGATCTGGGGATTGTTGGTTTTACGTTTGGGGAGGTACGTTAGCCGGTATGATATCCAATCTGAGTCCGATCATCTCGTTTCTTAGCCTACAAAGGGTGGTGGCGGGTGTCGTTTTCATTCCACTTCTGGCATATTCCTTTGCCCCGTTTCGGGACATGACGCTGCCATTCTCTCAAAGATTGCTATTTTGGACAGGTGTCTTGCTGCTCGCGCTCGCGGCGACGTGGTCGGCTGGGAAATTGGTTCGTGAACGGTTTTGCGTTTCCGGTGTGCTGGTGCGGGATGTTGCCTTTACCATCCTGATCCTGACGCTGTTTGCACCGTCTTTGTGGTTTTTGACCTGGATCGTATTCACTCTGAATGGCTTGTCCGCGCCTGGCTTGCTCAAAGTAGCACCGTACGGCGTTCTGTTTGCTACCGGGTTGTTGCTGGTGCATCAACGAAACGAGCCCGCTGATTCCGAAGAAGCGCAAAGGCCGCGTATCTACAACCGTTTACCAGCCAATTTCCAAGGAACGATTTACCGACTGGCTGTTCGCGATCACAGTGTTGATGTGGTCACCTCAGAGGGCACATTCACCATCCGTTCGCGCTTTACCGATGCAATTGATGAGATGGAGCCTGTGCCCGGTCATTGCACACACCGATCGCACTGGGTCGTGGACTCGGCGATCGTTGGGGCCGGCAAAGAAGAGGGGAAGTCTTTTCTTAACCTCAAGAACGGAGATCGGATTCCGGTCAGCAGAAAATACAAGCAGCAGCTTGTAGATGACGGGCTTTTCTAGACCTTAACGTGGCATAGGAATGAGTTGCGGCTGCGCTCCGGTCAAAATCGCGCGCGCGTCCGGTGCCATGATATCGGTCAGGGTTTGGTCTGAACTGCGCAATCCTCCGGTATAGGCTCCGTACGCCGGAAGGATCAGCCTGGCCTGATCAAACAGGAACGCAGCGCGTGAGATTGATCTTCCCCGGGCGACGAGCCTTACTTTGGGGTGATAGTGACCCGAAACCTCTCCTGCCCCATCTGCCTGCGCAATATGACGAAAGCTCAGGCCATGGCAGCCCCATTCGGACAGATGTGTCCCGCCCATCTCAACGGGGCCGGGGTCATGGTTTCCTTCAATCCAGATCCAACGGCGACCGGCTTGCAGCATCGTGATCTGCAGTTTGTCCTCAGCCGACAACGCATTTGACGCATCGATATCATCAAAGCTGTCCCCTAAACATATCACCGTCGCGGCGCCTGTATGGGCCAGATCACTTGCCAAGCGGGTGAGCGTTTCGTGGCTATCATAGGGTGGCAGAGTTGGCCCACCCCTTCTGGCAATCCGTTCGGATTTACCCAGATGCAGATCTGAAACACAAAGCAAGCCCTGATCCGGCCACCATAACGCGCCCGTGCCCAATGCGGTCAGTTGCTGGCCATAAAATGAAAAGGTGATCTTGTTCATGATCCGTTCTTTGAACGATTTCGCGTGTCGTGCAAGAGGTTTATGCCGGTTGCAATCCCGCCGCCTGTAGCAACCTGACGCTTTCCTCGGCCAGTAGGCGTTCTTCGGCCTCGCCTTTGACAGGAACTTTGCCAACTTCCAGGAATAGTGGGGCCGCCAAGGGTGAAACACGGTCCAATCGCAGAAGATCAATCCGATCACCGATTCGGGCAATCATGGCTTCGATCCGTCTGAAATCGACCAATCCGCGCATGGCCTCTTCGCGGGTAATTTGCATCAGAAGATGGTCGGGATCGTATTTCAGCAACGTGTCATAAAGGATGTCAGAGGAAAATGTGGCCTGCCGACCGTTCTTGCGCTGCCCGCCTGTATTGCGCTCGATCAGGCCGGCAATTGTGGCCGAAGCGCGAAAGGTGCGTTTCATCACGGCATTGCCTGCAAGCCAAGTCTCTAATCCCTCGCGAAGAGCGTCCAGTTGAAACAGCGGGCGCGGATCGGTAACTGCATCCAATCCCCAGATCAGGGTTGCGTAGTCGGTGGCCACAAAACCCAACGGGGCAAGACCGGTCTCTTCCATACGTTTGGTGAGCAAAAGCCCAAGCGTCTGTTGCGCATTACGCCCGGCGAACCCGTAGACGCAGAGATGCTCGCGCCCTCTGTCAGGAAAGCTTTCGATCAGCAACCGGTCGCTTTGCGGCAAGCACGACATCTCGCGCTGCAGGCAAAGCCATTCGGCTGTGTGACGGGGCAGCTGAGGCCAATCCGGCTGCGCGAACATCCGTAATATCCGGTCACTTAGCTGCGTCGAAGTTGCGAATTTGGTGCCCGAAAAAGTAGCGATCTTGGGTTTGCGGTCAGCTCGGCGGCTTACCTCAACCACCATCTCTCGCAGGCCTTCATAGCGGACGATCTGACCGCCGATTAGAAACGTATCACCGGGGGTCAGTGAGGCCGCAAACGCCTCTTCTACTTCGCCCAAGGGCTTGCCGCCGCGACTGCGTTTGAGCCGAACCTTAAGCGTGTCGGTGTCCTGAATCGTACCCAAATTCATACGGATGCGCTGTGCCGCCCTCGGATCACGCAATTGCCACTTCCCATCAGGTCGCTGCTGCAACCTCTGCCACCGGTCATAGGCACGTAGGGCGTATCCACCGGTGGCGCAGAACTCCAAACAGGCGTCGAAGTCAGGGCGCGTAAGTTTCGCGTAGGGTCCGGCTGCCGCAAGCTCCGCGTATAGCGCATCGGCCTCAAATGACCCGGCAGCGGCGGCGATCAGAATGTGCTGGCACAAAACGTCCCGAGGACCGGACCCGCGCGGATCGCCATCCAGATCATGCTCTTGCACGGCCTCAAGCGCGGCCACGCATTCAACCACTTCGAACCGATTGGCAGGCACGAGAATGGCCTTTGAGGGGGCGTTGTAGCGGTGATTGGCGCGTCCGATCCGCTGCACCAACCGTTTGACGTTTTTCGGGGCGCCGATCTGGATCACGAGGTCCACATCGCCCCAATCGATTCCCAGATCGAGGCTGCCCGTGCAGACAATCGCGCGCAGGTCCCCCCGAACCATCGCCGCCTCGACCCGCTCGCGTTGCTGCCGATCCAGACTACCGTGGTGGATGCCAATGGGCAGGGCGTCATCATTGGCGAGCCAGAGGTTGTGAAAGAAAATCTCGGCCTGCGCTCGGGTGTTGTGAAAAATCAGTGTTGTCTTGTGCCGCCTGATCTGTTCCATGACTGCAGAGATTGCATATGCCGCGCCACCACCCGACCACGGCGGCATCTCTTGCGTTTGCAGCATTGAGATATCGGGGTCTGGGCCGGGATCGGCCTGAATAATCTGGCAAGGATCAGGGTGGCGGGCCAGAAAGCGCGCGATGCCTTCGGGGTCTTCGACGGTGGCCGAAAGGCCAACCCGGCGTAGATTGGGGCAGAGGGTTTGTAACCGTGCCAGCGCCAGCATCAACTGATCCCCTCGTTTGCTTTCTGCCAACGCGTGGATTTCATCAACGATGATACGCTGAACGTCTTCAAACATACGGGGCGCATCCTCGTACGAGGTCAGAAGCGCAAGGCTTTCAGGTGTTGTCAGCAGAATATGGGGCGGGTCGGCACGCTGGCGTTTCTTTTGCGTGGCCGATGTATCGCCGGTGCGGTCTTCAATCCGAATGGGCAAGCCGATCTCTTCCACCGGAACCCGCAAATTACGTCTGATATCCGCCGCCAATGCCTTGAGCGGCGATACATAGAGCGTGTGCAAGCCTTCATGCTGACCTTCTGCCAATTCGGCTAGCGAAGGCAGAAACCCGGCCATGGTTTTACCACCACCGGTAGGCGCAATCAGCAACGTCGCCGGATCGGCAGCCCGCTCAAACATCTCGTGCTGATGCGGGTGGATCGACCAGCCTTTGTCTGAAAACCAGTTCTGAATTGCATGGGGAATCTGCGCCATCCAGCAAATCTAGCGCAGCCCCAAGGCCATGGAAACCATGGCCCTTAGATCAGTGAATGATCTTTTCTTCCTTAACGAACATGTTGGCCCATGCGCGATCGATAAGATCGGGGCTCATCTGATAGGGGATGCCCTCAAACTCGCAGATCGATATCATCTGGTCGATCAGGAAGATCGGCTGATAGTTCGCATAGATATTGTTGATCGTCGGGTATTTGACCTTCAACAGATGTACCAGCGCGGCCTCGTCCAGCGGCATGCCACGTTTGCGTGCCACCATGGCAAAGATCTTCAGGAAGTTCTCCTGGTTCGGCCCGTCAATCTTGATCTTGAAGAAGATCCGGCGCAGGGCCGCTTGGTCAAAGATCTCATTCGGGTGGAAGTTGGTCGAGAAAATGACCAGGGTATCGAAGGGCACTTCGAACTTTTCACCCGATTGCAGACCAAGGATATCCTTGCTCTCTTCTAGAGGAACAATCCAGCGGTTAATCAGGGCCTGAGGGGGTTCGGCCTGACGCCCAAGGTCGTCCACGATGAAGATGCCACCGGTTGATTTCAACTGCAGCGGGGCCTGATAGGTCCGCGCCGTTGGGTTGTACACAAGATCGAGCATGCTGAGCGACAGTTCACCGCCGGTTACCACGGTGGGGCGCTCGCATTGCACATAGCGCGTGTCGAACCGCTTGCGGCGGCGCAGGCTGTTGGGGTCATCAGCCTCCTGCTCGATCGCCGTATGTACGATCGGGTCGTAAACTGTGATCACCTGACCGGCATATTCTATGGCACGCGGAACATAGACATTATCGCCTAGCGCATCGCGTATCCCGTTCGAGATCGAGGATTTACCGTTGCCCGGAGGGCCATACATCAGGATCGACCGGCCCGCACTGACCGCAGGGCCCAGATGGTCCAGAAGACTGTCGGGCAAAACCAGATGCCCCATCGCGCCTGTCAGCTGATCGCGGGTAACCTGAATGTTCCGGATCGACTGTCGCTTGACCTGCTCGCGATACACATCCAGCGGCACCGGCATTGCGCCAAAGTACTCAGACTGGCTTAGCGCGTCCAGCGCGCGGGCTTTGCCGGCATCTGTTAACTGATAGCCCATTTCATTGCCAGAATTGGCGTTCAACGTTCCGGTTGCTTCCAGCAGTTTCTGTTCGCGGGCGATGTCCACAATCTCTTGCGTGACGGAACCTGGCAGGCAGACGGCCTCGGCGATTTCGCTGACGGTGTCCACGTTTTTGCGAAAAATCGTTTTCAGCAGAATGTCCCGCATCATCACCAGCGGAAGTTGCATTTCGCCCAATCCCTTAGGGGCAGGGGGGGCAATCACAGAGGAGGTCTGCATATTCATGAGCGGGGCTCGTCCATACAAAAATCACGCCAAAGGCCCGTAAAGGACCGCATTTTTCAGAATTTGGCGCGGATTTGTGGCAGGACAAAGGCGCAGGCGAGGCGCGCTGATGATTGTTTACGACCCGTGGATTATGCCCAGAATCAAATAGACAGCGAGGCTGCCCGCCAACGTCAGACCCATCGGGAATTGTTTTCCGCGATCCCAGCTTTCCCAATGCGGGGCGATCTGGCGCAACCGGGTATATTTCGCGAGCCGATGAGCAGAAAACGCCCCCAGTAGAGTTGCGGTCAGTATCACTAAGACCAGCATCAGGTCTCCGACCCATACAAATGCGGCGGCGGCGGCGCAGAATTTGGCGTCACCGGCCCCCATCACGCCGGCAGCATTCAGTACGATACCGATGATCAGAACGACGACCATGTGAAATAATTGCCACCCGTAGACCGGTATAGACAGGCTTAACGGGCCCAAATTGCCTGGAACCCACGGGCCATACCATGGTGGCAGGGCGATGAGGCCGACGACTATGAAAACCACGGCCAGCGCCACGACCGCATGGTTCTTGATCCGCATCTCACGCATATCCGTATAGGCAACGTAGAAACAGATCGGCAGAACAAAGGGCAGAAACCAGGCTGCTGCGGCCGCTGGTATGGTCATGGATCAGGCGTCCTCAAGCGCCCGAAGTGATCGGACCGCCTCGTCATAATGCTGGGGATGCGTGGCAATCGCTTCACGATAGAGATTCTTGGCCAGGTTGATATCACCTTGTTTCACCGCCGAAATGGCCATCGTATTCAGCAGCCGCGCTCGTTCGGTCTGTGTCATTGGCACAACCGGGACGCTATAGTTACCTTGCGCGCTGCGCGCCAAAACCAGATTGTTCTTGGCAGTAAACAGCGAGTTGTCCTGCTGGATCGCTTCGGTAAACAAACGCTCGGCTTCTGCATACTGACCGCGGGTCAGCTTGGAATAACCCCAGTTGTTCATAACACCCGCCGGGCGCGTCGTTAGGCCAACAGCGGTTTCGTAGTAGTGGTCAGAGCGTTTCCAGTCCTTCCGAGAATCCGCCACCAGCGCCTCAAGCCGATAACGCTTAAAGGTCTCGTAGGTCGGTGGGATCCGATCCAGCGTCTCCTTTGCACCGTCCCAGTTTCCACCACGTATCTGAGCATCCGCATATTCGACACGATCGGCGTTATTGGCGCCCTTCATGCTGAGCACGCGTTTCCACGCAGCGGCAGCTTCGGTGCTGCGCTTGGCGCGGGTCAGAGTGATTGCCAGACCCCGTTGCAAATCAATACGATCTGGGTTCTTGGCGGCTGCGCCCTGGAAATAGGTCACGGCTTCATTGGGATCGGCCGCGTTCAGCATCACATCATTCAGGTTGGTCTCGTCGATGACGTTCACTTCCTGAAATGTGCGTTCGACCTTTTCCTCTTCGGTTTCTTTTGCGCAGGCCACCAAAACCAGCCCGCACGCAACCATCGTCGGAATCAAGAAGGGTTGGCGCATTTTTTGCGTCCTTTTACTGCTCTGCCTCTATTACCGGGTTTTGCGCAGAACGAATTCTCCGTCGCCGCGCTGCTCCAGCTCAAATTCTTGTTCTTGTGGAGTATTATTAACAGGATTTTCTATTTTTGCGAGTGCTAACCGCAGATTGTCACGGATTGCGTCACTTTCGCCATTGTCCAATGCGTAGGCTCTGCGGAACACTTGGGCTGCTTCGGCATATTCACCTGTTTCGACAAGGAACACGCCCAGATTATTCCAGGCGACGGGCCAGTCGGGGTCATCCTCGACCGCACGGCGAAGTAGGGGTTCGGCCTGGCCAATCCGGCTTAGACCCAGATTGGCCGTTCCAAGCGATGTCAGAACTTCCGGTGTCATGCCTTGTTGCAACGCCGCACGCGTAAAGGATTCAAGCGCGAGCTCATATTCACCTGCTGCCATCAACCGGTTTCCGACAGCAACTTCGTCTACAGCTGGCCCATCTGGGTCGACGCCCGGCGCAAACGGATCGTCCGTCGCGGCAGTTTCAGTGCAAGAAGCCACCGTGGCGATAACCATGGCGGCCTGAAAAAACCTGCGAAAAGGCCAGAAAGTCAGTTTGGCACTCCTGCGCAGAAGAGGGTTCTTTTCTTCATCCACCAAACTCCATGATAGCCTTTGCCGAAGGTCCAACGAGAATGACCAGCAGAGGAGGGACGGTCAGCATCATTGTTGCAAGCGTCATTTTCGTTGGCAACTTATTCGCGGCCTCTTCTGCGCGCATCACGCGTTTGTCCCGCATTTCATCAGCGTAAACCCGCAAGGCTTCAGCGATAGATGTCCCGAAAGTTGCCGATTGGATCATCACTGTTACGAATGCACTTACATCCTGTACACCGCATCGCGTCGCGAAGTCGCGCAGAACTGTATCCTTTTCCTTACCGGCCTTCATTTCGTAAGCGACAACTTCGAACTCAAGCGCGATGTCCGGATAAGATGCCTTCATTTCGGATGCGACCCGAACGATGGCCTGATCCAATGACTGACCAGCCTCAACGCAGACCAGCATCAGATCGAGCGTGTCAGGAAAGCCGTTAACAATTGCCTCCTTGCGCTCTTCGACGCGTTTAGTGATCCAGTACTTGGGTATAAAATATCCAAGGACACCCGGTCCAAGAACTCGGATAAGCAATTGGGTCGTATCAAACTCCTGATCCCCTGCGAAGACGGTAACCAGCGAGACTCCAACCAAGATCCCGACTATCCCTAGCGCGAACTGTGCAAAGTGGAAGAAGCGAACAGCATCCTTCGACTGATAGCCGGCTTGCCGAAGTTTAAGCTGAACGGCTGAGTATTCTTCTTCGTCCTTTGGCTCCAGGAAGTTGGCAAACTTCTCAAGTTGCTCGTTTCGGCTGGCAGTTCTGAGGCGTTCTTTCTTTTCTTTCTTGCTAGTCTTCGGCGCAGAATTAGACCGTTGCAGTTTCTTAAGCGGATCTTCCGGCTGGTTCAGCATTAAAGGCACTGTTACCAAGATCATGAACAATCCCAAGACGCCGACGACGATCAGCGGACCGAACTCGCCAAGGTTCTGCTTCAGCAGCTCGTTGATCTGGTTCAATAATTCCATCGTTGGGCCTCTTAAACCTTAATATCAGTCAGGATACGCATGACGATCAGGTTCAGCGTCAGCGTGATGCCGACAAAGAAACATGCTGGGATGAAAAGCGGGTCGTCGATCACGGCGTCATAGTAGTTCGGATCTTTGACCAAGATGAACAATAGACACGCGACCGGAAAGCCCGACAGAAACTTCCCTGACCATTTAGCTTCGGCGGTAATTGCATTCACGCGGCGGAACAGGCGGAACCGAGCGCGGATCACCTTTGCAAGACCGGCCAGAATATCGGCCAGATTACCACCTGATTGCTGCTGAATCGAAACTGCGACAGCGAGGAACCGCAAATCCTGCATATCCAAACGCTCGGCCATATCCTTGAGCGCTTCGCCTACATCGCGACCATAGGCAGACTCATCCGAGATAACGCCAAATTCGGTGGCGATAGGATCTTCGACCTCGTTTGCAACAATCTGAATTGAAGACACAAAAGGGTTACCAACTCGCAGGGATCGCACCATGAGTTCCACCGCATCGGGCAGTTGCTCTTCGATCATTGCCATGCGTTTTTTGGCTTTGTTGTTTACCCATGTATAAACGGCACCAACACCAATAGCGACAGAGAGTGCTGCACGAAGCGTGACTTCGGTGGCGGTGGCAATGCTCAGGACCATAAAGGCCAAACCTGAGACCAATGCCATAATCATGATCAACTGCCGCGGAGAAAAGGCGATCGCGGCCTTCTGCGCTTTATCGGCCAGAAGTGAATAGAGTGGAATGCTCTGCGATTTCATGTGCTGCTGCATTTCTTTGCGCAGCTGCTCCAACACTTGTTCGCGTCCAACACCCTTGTCGATCATGTCCAGTCGGCGGTTTACGCGGCTGTTCAGGCTGATCGATTTTCCGAATGCGACCAGATAGATACCTTCGACAAGGGCAAATACCCCGACGAAAATCACGATATAGATGATCGCCTCAATAGGCAGTTGCATATCTTGGTTCTCCTACATCGTGGTGGGGTCGTAGATCGAGGCGGGCAAGTCAAAGCCCCACAGGCGGAAGCGCTCGGAATAGTGGCTGCGAACGCCTGTTGCCGTGAAATGGCCAATGATCTTGTTGTCTGGCGTTAGGCCAACACGTTGAAATCTAAAGATTTCCTGCATTGATATGACATCACCTTCCATCCCGGTAATTTCGGTGATCGACGTCATCCGGCGCGAGCCGTCCTGCAAACGGCTGGCCTGAACGATCAGGTTCACAGCGGACGAGATCTGGCTGCGGACGGCCTTGATCGGCATCTCGATCCCGGCCATGGCGATCATGTTTTCCAGACGCGAGATGCCATCACGGGCCGAGTTGGCGTGGATCGTGGTCATCGAACCATCGTGGCCTGTGTTCATGGCCTGAAGCATGTCGATTACTTCGGCGCCACGCGTCTCACCCACGATGATGCGGTCGGGGCGCATACGCAGGGCGTTCTTCAAACAATCGCGCGGGCTGACCTCACCTTTGCCTTCGACGTTGGGTGGGCGGCTTTCCATCCGGCCCACATGGGTCTGTTGCAGCTGAAGTTCCGCCGTATCCTCAATGGTCAGGATCCTCTCGGCATCATCAATAAAACTGGACAGCGCGTTCAACGTCGTCGTTTTACCAGAACCCGTACCGCCCGAAACGATGATGTTCAAACGCGTCGAAACTGCGGCCTGCAAATAGGCCGCCATCTCTTCGGTAAACGCACCAAAATTGACCAGATCGTCGATGCCCAGCTTGTCTTTTTTAAACTTACGAATGGAAACAAGCGAACCGTCCACCGCAATCGGCGGCACCATGGCGTTGAAACGCGAGCCATCAGCCAGGCGAGCGTCAACATAAGGGTTGGATTCATCGACGCGACGACCCACGGCGGAGACGATCTTGTCGATGATTCGCATCAGGTGCTTTTCGTCTTTGAACGTGATGTCGCTAAGCTCAAGCTTACCGGCTCGTTCTACGAAAATCTGCTGAGGGCCGTTGACTAGAATATCGTTGACTGAATCGTCCTGCAGAAGCGTTTCGAGAGGGCCGAGGCCGGTTACCTCGTCATAAAGCTCTTTGTTCAGCTGGCTGCGATCTTCACGATTCAGAACGATGTTACGCGCTTCTAGCACTTCGCTGGCAATCGCGCTGATCTCATTGCGCAGCTCGGCTTCTTCGGCCTTTTCCAGCGCTGCGAGGTTCAGATTCTCAAGCAGTTCGCGGTGAAGCTCTAGCTTGATCTCCCCCAGCCTTTCCTTGCGCTTGCGTTCTTTGTCGTTTCCAACAATTTCTGCTGCCTTTTTCTTGACCGGCCGCCTGGCAATCGCATTTTCAGTAGGCGCTGCTGCAGGTGCTGCCGGAGCTTCTGATTTAGGCGCTTCGGCTTCAACCGGTTGCGCAGAAGGCTGTTTTTTGTATCTAGAAAACATGGCAGCTCCCCTTCGTTTTATGCGGCTTCAGCGTCGCTACTGCCCAAGCTGTGAAGCGATTGGGCCAGTTTGGCGATTTCCCGGCGTAGGGGGTTCTTGGCTGCCGAATTGGCGAGCGGTAAACCATGATCACCGGCTTGCATGACAGGCTTGCCTCCATCGGGCAGAAGCAGATCAATCGAGATACCGAGGCTTTCGCCCATGCGCTTGACCCGGCTTTTGCCGTTGAGATCCGTAAATTTCGGTGCCTTGTTCATCGCGAAACGTAACTTGTTGAACGGTAATTCTTCGGCCTGCAGTGCTCGCTTGAGGCGCAGCGCGTTCTGAGCCGAGCGCATATCCAGTTCGATCAGTGCAAAGTAAACATGCGCTGCTTGCAGGACTGTTTCTGACCAGTGAACGAGCGTTTTCGGCATGTCGACAATGACATAATCGAATTTTGCTCGCGCGGTGTCGATCACGCGCTGGATGTCTTCGGGAGTGATAATATCCAGCGGTACCATGTCGGAAGGTGCGGTCAGCACCTGCAGTTTTTCGTCAAATGTCTGCAATGCTTGGCTGAAAGAGTCTTCGTCCATTGAATCGGTGTCCGAAAGCATCTCGAATACAGCTTCATGGCGCGGCAAATCCAAATAGGTCGAGACTGTACCGTATTGCAGGTCCAGATCGATCAGGCACACTTTGGGCGCTTCCTTGGCCGACACCGTTGCCAGCTCCCATGCCAGATTGACCGCCATGGTGGTCGAACCGACACCACCTGCGAGACCCTGAACGACAAACAGCGCCCCTTCTTTCGAAGCGCCGCCAGTTGGGCTCGGAGTAGCTTGAGGCGCGACAACCGGATCAGGTTTGTTCATCCGATCAATCGCTTCTTGTAGCTCATTTTCCGGAAGCGGATAGGGGACAAACTCATCCGCGCCTTTGCGCAACAACTGATGCAGAGCGGCTGGGGTTACGTCTTCCGCAATCAGTACGACCTTGATGCCTTTTTCCTTGGCTTGAGTGATGATTTCACCCATCAGGGTCAGGTTATCTTCGTCATCACCATCCAGTGCCAAGGCAACAAATTGAAGCGTCTGGGCCTCGGGTTGACTGAAGAATGCAAGCGCTTCGGCAAACCCAAGATCACCCCAGCGCTCACCCAGCGCGGCTTCCATGTCTTCGATCAGAAGATCAAAGTTCTGGACATCCCGGCTGATGGTGCAGGCCAGAATGGCATTGTTATCGTCTTGCGGCGTCGCGCTGGTCATTAACACAATCCTCGTCGAGAGGGCTGAGCAAACCGTTAGAACGCTTGAAGAGTCAGTTCTGGTATGCTGTCGCCCGATGCGGTCAATTTTGGCCGCAGGTCACCCAATTGTTCGCAAGGTCGCTCGAAAGTTGGGCGAGAATTGGGCGCAAAAGAACCAATTGTAGGGAAATGGGCGACAATGCCGCCCATGACCTAATTATTATTCTCCGGTGTCGCCAGCATCTTCCTGGCGCTGGATATCGCTGATCGGGACCGCGCTGGCGATATATTCGCGATAAATCACCTCAGCGTATTTACCATCCAGCAAATTGGGATGCCGATCAACAAAGCCGGATACCTCTGTCACTGTCCGACGGTTGCGCCGGTCGCGATCTTGAGTGGCGACCAGAGGCCGGGATTTTCCAAAGGAAACAACAGCTTCAAGCCGCGAACGGGATATACCCTGCCGCGTTAGGAAGGCGACGGCAGCATTTGCGCGGCGCTGACCCAATCGCTTGTTGTATGCTTCCGATCCGACAGCATCCGTATGGCCGTACACGCGGAATCGCGCCTCAGGGAACTGTTTGATCCAGGCCGCTTGCTGCAGCAGAATACGTTGCGCTGATGTGTCCAACTGGGCGCTATCAAAGGCAAAGTTGATCTGCGAAGGCACCTCAGCGGCGAAACGCCTCGCGAGAATTTGACCGTAGGTCAACTCGCCATTCATAACCTGAATGTTGTTGAGGGTGGCGTTCCCGAAAGTTCCTTGATCGATTTCGTAACCGGCCTCGCGTGTACAGCCGGCGACAGCAACCGAAAGACCCAGTGTTATGATCCACTTATCCATTGGTCTATCCTCTCTATCAATCCAGGACGTAGCCGTAAGAGGTGCCAAAATCTTGTCTGGCGACTTCTGAGGCTGCACCATTCCCGGCACGTTCGGTTCGAGCGACCCTACCATTGACGAACAGATCGAACTCGCTGGGAGGCTTAACTCGATCGGTCGGCAAGGCGAGCGCTTCGCCGCGTGTCGGTGAAACCAGATGCGCAGTGATGATGATGATCAATTCGCTCTGCTCACGTTGATATTGGGCACTTCTGAATAAGGCACCAAGCACAGGGACATCACCGAGCCATGGAACCTGGCTGTTCAGATCCGTAAAGTCGTCTTGGATCAGTCCAGCAATCGCAAAGCTCTCACCATCCCGCAGTTCGATGGTCGTACGGGTTTGGCGAGTAATGAAGCTGGGAACGTCGTCGCCATTGATCGAGAAACTTTGACTCTGGTCAATACTCGATACTGATGCGCCAAGTTCCAGGTTGATCAGGTCGCCATCCACAACGCGCGGGACAAATAGAAGTTGTACACCAAACTGACGATATTCGATCCCAACAACACCGTCACCTTGCGGTACGGGGATTGGCACTTCGCCACCTGCGAGGAACTCAGCTTCTTGACCAGACAGGGCTGAAAGATTCGGTTCCGCGAGGCTGCGCACAAGCCCTTTGGTTTCAAGCGCTTCCAACAGTAGCCGAACCTGTGTCGAACCCGCCCCGAAGCCAAACAGGATGGCTCCAGAATTTGTTTGAACAAACGGGATGTTGTTCCCCAAGGCGTTGTTTAGAGCACCTTGGTTGTTCAGCGTATTGAAGCCAGCGGTGGTGTCACCCCCGCCAAACCCCAGAGATGCCGACAGGTTCTTTGCAACGGAGCGGTTCATTTCCGCAAAGCGCACTTTCAGCATCACCTGCTGAACGCCACCGACATTCATGAGGTTTGAGACGCGTTCAGGCGCATAGCGTTCTGCCAGTTCAAGAGCACGCGCCAGCCTAGCGCTGCTGGAAACCGTGCCAGACAAAACGATACCGTCATTTGCGGTCCGAACTTCGATTCGCTCATTCGGCAGAATCTGGCGCAGCCGCTCTTTGAATTCCGTGACATCCGGTGAAACACGCACACGAACATTGGTAATCAGATTACCTGCGCCATCGAACAGCGTCAGGGTCGTCATTCCAGGTGCTCGACCGAGTACATAAATTGTGCGGTCCGACAATGTCGAAATATCCGCGATGCCTGCGTTGGCAATACTGATGTCAGCAAACGGTTGTTCGCTCTCCACCACGATTGCGCGGTTCACGGGCACATCCAGCGATTCTGCCGTACCCTTTTTTACCACGCGAAGATTTTCAGCCCAAGCGGCACCGCCGATTGGGCTCACAACAAGCGACAACCCCAGCAGGGTTGCGCTGATCCAGGAACGTATTGTCATGTGACCTGCCTCTCCGATCACCACTCGATTTTTATGGGTCTAATGCCCTATGGTGTAAAACCCTGCGGCAAAACCAGATTTATTGCAATAATCAATGGTTTCTGGAATTTTCCTTATGTGGGTTATTCGCAACAACACAATGAAAAAGACCGCGCGAAATGCACGGTCTTTGGCGGGTAAGGGTTTGAATTAACGTTAGTTTGTACAAGGAATTGGGGTTTCGACCGTTTCGCCACCCCGACGTGTCCGAATAGTACAGACTTTCTTCTCGGCGACCACAGGGGCGGGAGCTTGTTCTTCGATTCCCAGCAGCGACTGTTGATCGACCTCGATCACTTCCGCCACCTTGTCATCTTGCGCACCGACCAATGCCAGAGACATACGGCCTGTATTCTGGGCTTGAGCTAAGGCGGCGATTTGTTGCGGAGTCGCGGCAACTGTAACTGTGCGGGCGATTGTTGTACCAGTCACATCCGCGCCTGCGGTCTGATCTACAGCGACCAGTTCAATATTCGTCAACACAAGGCGGGTAATTTCGCCACGATCAGAGTCGCTGGTTCCACGCAACGAACCAGTCCAATACACATCAACAGTATCTCCGGGTCTCAGGAAACCCGATACGCCTGAGGCCACATCAACGCTGATCGCGAAGGCGCGCATCCCTTTGGACAATTGTGACCTGAGGCCAGCCGTCTCGCCCGGATCTGTGACTTTGACTTCCATTATAGCTTCGTCTTTCTCCATCGCGCGGAGGACGAAACGTTCATTATTCTTAATTTCGGGGAACAAGGTCGCCATCTCTAAGAAGGCGCCCTCCGGAATCGCATTTTCCGGCCATTGAACAATACGAATGTCTTCCTCGTTCAAACGTTCACCGTATTTGAGCGTGCGGTTTGAAACCAAAACACCGACGGTCGGGACAATACCTGCCTTTGCGTTCGCCAATGCCTCTTCACGCAGCTTACGTTCCTGCGCAAGTTTGGTTTGATTTTCCGTGATATACTCGCGTGCCATATAGACAGCACCGCCGGCCAGGGCGACCCCGATGATAAGAACAAGTCCAAAAACAGCTCGCATTTGTTCCTCTTTTTTTCAGACCGCGACACACGACGTCACGGTGATTCAGCGTCCAAGATAGTTTTCAATTGTGTCGAAAAAGCGGACAATTCCAGTGCATTCGACAAAAAATGACAAAGTTTGGGGGAATACGGTTTTGGATAACCGGAGCAAGGGCGACCTCGCTACAAACCTATCTCTTCGACTTCAACATTCACGATAGGCTGTCCCGAAGTCGAATGAGATTGACTCAGAACACTGTACATTAATGCCGACAGACCAATGACCACAGCAGTCAGAACGACCCAGTCCACTGTAACTGCACCGGTCTCATCGTCATTGAAACTCTTTATTTTGTTCAACATTGGATTACACCACGGCATTCTCGACTGAAAACAAAAGGGCCACGCCTTTGAACAAAGACATGGCCCTAATTGCGATACTAGACCGATGAAGGCTTAGTTGCCGGACGGATCCGGAGTTGTGATGGTCACGCCGGACAGAGCAGTGTCGATGTCGCCCGCCAGGTCGCTGGCGCCGCTGTAAATCTGGTTGTATGCAACGGCTGCAAGGCCAACAACGGCTGCGGTCAGAACGACCCAGTCTACAGTTACGGCGCCGTCTTCGTCATTGCGGAAGTTCTTGATGAACTTGATCATGTTATGTCCCTCCTAAAGGATCAAAAAGTAATTAACCTCGGCGTCTTTCAGAGCTTTCTCTCTCAGTCCGCTCCCGATCGTCTCGGTATGGATATATGTTTGACCCCTGTGCGTGGCAGGAATTGGGCCAAACCAATTTTTTTTGGCGCAAAGCTTAATTTTTTGTAGGTAATTTTCTTAACATACAGAAAACAAAAGAAAAAATATGTCACTTTTTCTCTACCGCTTTGCTTAAGCGATGCAAAATAGCGGCAAATGAGGCGAAATTGCCCCAATTCGATTGGTTTTTCTGGTGTTGTCGGGTGCTATGATGTTCAAAATGCTTCAAAAGATAAGAAATCGAGGCAGGCAAATGTATTTCCGGGACGCAATTCTTTGCGCCGGTGCGGTGGCGTTTCTGTTTGCGGGTGTGATTCCGGTATCCGCGAATGAGCCAGAGCCGCGAGGCGTCTATAAGCGTATCAAAGCGCCCAAACCGGGTACGCGCCCAAGGGTGACGATTCAAATCACGCCCGAACAACACGCGGCATCGCCTTCGGCACCCAGCACAGGTGCCAAGCTGGAGGTGCCCGAGGTTACGGCGCCTGCAAAGGTACCTGCACCGGTGCCCCCCAAGATCGCTGGGGCAACGAAGCCGGTGGGGACTTACAAGGCATTTTGGAACAGAGTGTCACCTGATCTGGCGCAGGCAAGCGCGGGGCGGCTCAGAGAAGCGGTTCAAGCACTGACCGCAACGGGGATCGCTGCGCCCCGTCTTCAGGCGCTTCAAGACATTGCCGAGAAGCGTGGCGTGGATATTCTGCGTTCGACTGTGGGTACCAATGTCTCACCGGCCTTGGTGCTGGCCGTCATTTCAGTCGAGTCGGCTGGGCGCACCGAAGCGGTAAGCTCTGCCGGTGCACAAGGATTGATGCAGCTGATGCCGGCGACGGCCGAGCGGTTCGGAGTCAAAGATAGCCTCAAACCCGAGCAGAACATCGAAGGTGGCGTCAAATACCTGCATTGGCTGATGGAGGAATTCGACAACGACCCGATTCTCGTATTGGCGGGTTATAATGCGGGTGAGGGGGCCGTGCATAAACACAGCGGTGTGCCACCTTATGCTGAGACCCGAGACTATGTGCCAAAGGTTCTTGCAGCATTTCAGGTCGCCAGCGCCTTGTGCACGACAACGCCCCAGTTCGTTTCGGACCCCTGCATCTTCCAGACATCGAACTGAAAAAAGGCCCGCGTCACAGCGGGCCTTCTGGTTCATCGGCTCCAGATCAAGCGACGATCGTGGCCTGAGTTGCAGTCCGCATCTCGTCTTCGCTGACGCCCTCGGCCAGTTCAACAATCTTCAGGCCGCCTTGGACAACATCAAGAACGCCCAGATTTGTGATGATGCGATCGACCACACCTTGACCGGTTAGTGGCAGCGTACATTCCTTCAGCACTTTCGAATCGCCATGCTTGTTGGTGTGATCCATGACGACGATTACGCGACCGACACCGGCGACCAAATCCATCGCGCCGCCCATGCCTTTGACCAGCTTGCCGGGAATCATCCAGTTGGCCAGATCGCCTTTCTCATCAACTTCCATTGCACCCAGGATAGCAGCCGCGATTTTGCCTCCCCGGATCATGGCAAACGAAGTTGCGCTATCGAAGTAAGACGTTCGAGACAATTCGGTGATCGTCTGCTTGCCGGCATTTATCAGGTCTGCATCCTCTTCACCCTCAAACGGGAAGGGGCCCATGCCCAGCATTCCATTCTCGGACTGCAGTGTGATGTCCTTGTCGCCCACATAGTTCGCCACCAGCGTCGGAATACCGATGCCGAGGTTCACATACATACCGTCTTCCAGCTCTTCCGCCGCGCGTGCAGCCATCTGATTGCGGTCCCAGGGCATTATGCGTCCTCCTTCTTGCGGGTGGTGCGCTGTTCGATGCGCTTTTCGTGGCTGCCTTCAATGAGGCGGTGCACATAGATGCCGGGCAGATGGATCGAATCTGGGTCTAGGGAACCGCGAGGAACGATCTCTTCCACCTCGGCCACACAGATTTTACCGCAGGTCGCAGCGGGCACGTTGAAATTGCGGGCGGTCTTGCGGAACATGAGGTTCCCGGTGTCATCCGCTTTCCACGCCTTCACGATCGCGAGGTCGGCGAAGATGCCTTCCTCCATGATATATGTCTCGCCGTTGAAGTCTTTGTGCTCTTTGCCTTCCGCGATGACCGTGCCAACTCCGGTTTTGGTGTAAAAGCCGGGAATGCCAGCACCGCCTGCGCGCATCCGTTCAGCCAGAGTGCCTTGCGGATTGAATTCCAGCTCAAGCTCACCGCTCAGATACTGCCGCATGAATTCTGCGTTCTCACCGACATATGAGCTGATCATCTTTTTCACCTGCTTGGTCTGCAACAGGATACCGATGCCGAAATCATCAACGCCTGCATTGTTCGATGCAAAAGTCAGGTCCTTGGCGCCCGACGCTTTGATCGCCTCAAGCAACATCTCCGGAATACCGCACAGCCCAAAGCCGCCGGCGGCAATCAACATGCCATCCGAGATCACTCCATCGAGCGCCTCTTCGGCATTGGCATAGATTTTCTTCATGGAAAACTCCCCCAATGACATGGTGTTGGGCCGAGTTGTGCCGCCACGTCACGGGGAAGTCAACGAATCCAAGGAGCAGGTGGTATTTCTACCTAACCCGCCTTATTAGTGGTTTTCTTGGCAGCGGCTTTCTTCTTAGGGGCTGCCTTTTTCTTTGTGCCTTTCTTGGCCGCGCGTTCGTTGACCAGTTCAATGGCCATTTCCTGCGTCACGTCCTCGGGCTTGATATCCTTGGGGATGGTTGCGTTTACCTTCTCCCATTTGACATAGGGCCCATAGCGCCCGTCCAGGACTTGCATTGCACCGCCATCGGGATGCTCACCCAGCTCTTTGAGCGGTTTTGCTGCCGCGCGCCGCCCGCGCCCTGGATTGGCGCGCTTTTCGGCCAGCAGTTCGACGGCGCGGTTCATGCCGATTTCAAACACATCGTTCGGGTCTTTGAGATTGGCATAGACCGGCTTGGCCTCGTCAGCCAATTGATGCATCAGATATGGTCCAAAGCGACCAAAGTTCGATGTGATCATACCGCCCTCAGGATGCTCTCCGATTTGGCGGGGCAAGGACAGCAGCGTCAAAGCCTTGTCCAGATCCATGTCATCCTTGCTCCAGCCGCGTGGCAAGGATGCGCGCGGGGGTTTCTTGTTCTCAGGCGTCGGCTCGCCCCGCTGAACATAAGGGCCAAAGCGGCCGGATTTCAGCCAGATCTCATCACCCGCATCTTCGCCCAACAGGCGTTCATCACCTTCTGCGCCTTCGCCCGCGATGGGCCGGGTATAAGTGCATTCTGGATAGTTGCCGCAGCCCACGAATCCACCCGTGCGCGAGGTTTTCAGGTGCAACTGACCTACGCCACATTTTGGGCAAACCCGCGGATCTGACCCATCCTCACGCGGAGGATAGAGTTGAGGCGCCAGCGCCTCGTCCAGCTTGTCCAGCACTTCAGAAATGCGCAGCTCGGACGTCTCTCCAATCGCGGCAGAGAAATCACGCCAGAATTTGCCCAGCAGGTCCTTGTAGTCACGATCGCCTGCGCTGACGTCGTCAAGCTCTTCTTCCAGATTGGCGGTGAACTCATAACCCACATATTGGCGGAAGAAATTCAGCAGGAAGATCGTGACGATTCGACCCTTTTCCTCGGGGATCAACCGATTCTTGTCTTTGCGCACATATTCGCGGTCCTGAATCGTGGTCACGATCGAGGCATAGGTCGAGGGCCGCCCGATCCCCAGCTCTTCCATCCGCTTGACCAGAGTGGCTTCGGTATAACGCGGCGGTGGTTGGGTGTGATGCTGCAGCGCCAGAACGGATTCGTTGTCAGACAGGATCGCGGCCTTGTCCGAGTCACAGGTGGCCTTCGCGTACTGATCGCGCAGCGATGTTTTGGCAAAGCGTGCCGGGTCGCCCTGCATGATCTGTGGCAAACGCTTGTCATCATCGTCAACCACGTCATCGCGGCCTTCTTCGTAGACGCGCATGAAGCCATCGAACAACACAACCTGACCGGTGGCACGCAAACCGACCTGACCGTCCGTGCTGGTGATGTCAACCGTCGTCCGCTCGAGCCGCGCGGCGGCCATCTGGCAGGCGATGGTGCGTTTCCAGATCAGATCATAGAGCTTGCGCTGATCCTCATCCGTGACTTTCAGTGCTTTGGCATCGCGCGACATATCCGTCGGGCGGATACATTCATGTGCTTCCTGCGCGTTCTTGGCCTTGTTTTTATAGATGCGAGGACTGTCAGGTACATATTCCGAACCATAGCGATCTGCGATCGCATCACGGGTGGCGGCCACAGCCTCGGGTGCCATGTCGATGCCATCTGTTCGCATATAAGTAATGTATCCCGCCTCATAGAGCCGCTGGGCCACCTGCATCGCATGGCGTGCACCCATGCCGAACTTGCGGCTGGCTTCTTGCTGTAGGGTCGACGTCATGAACGGGGCGGAGGGGTTGCGTGCGGCGGGCTTTGCCTCGACCGATGACACGCTCAGATCACGGCTGGTGATTGCCTGAACTGCCAGCTCAGCCTGCGTTGCGTTGGCCAGATCGTGCTTGTCCAGTTTCTTGCCGGCCAGAGTGATTAGACGCGCTTCGTAGGTTTGCCCGCGCGGCGTTTCAAACACCGCCTTGACCGACCAGTACTCTACTGGTTTGAACGCTTCGATCTCCATCTCGCGCTCCACGATCAGGCGAAGGCAGACCGATTGCACACGACCTGCGGACTTGGCGCCCGGCAGCTTACGCCACAAAACCGGCGACAGATTGAACCCCACCAGATAGTCCAGCGCGCGGCGGGCCAGGTAGGCTTCGACCAGTGGCATGTCGACCTCGCGCGGGTTCTGCATTGCCTCGGTCACGGCATCTTTGGTGATCGCGTTGAAGGTCACGCGGCTGACCGGCGTGTCTTTCTTGATCGAACGGCGCTTGGTCAGCGCCTCCTGCAAGTGCCAACTGATCGCCTCGCCTTCGCGATCGGGGTCGGTTGCGAGGATCAGCGCGTTGTCTTCTTTCAGTGCGTCGGCAATGGCTTTGACATGCTTGCGGCTGTCATTCCCGACCTCCCATTTCATCGAGAATTCATGCTCGGGATCGACCGAACCGTCCTTTGGCGGCAGGTCCCGCACGTGGCCATACGAGGCCAAAACAGTGTAGTCGGGCCCAAGATACTTATTGATTGTTTTTGCTTTGGCCGGAGATTCTACAACAACTACAGGCATTTAAGAGGAATCCTCGCTCGACGTATTTCGCGCTTTATATGACCGTGCAAAATGTGTGGGGCAAGATCGAATTGTCAATGCGTTCCTTTTGGCAGCTTTAAATGTGCTGACTTCGGTCCAGATTCGAACCAAAGGATCGGATGTCGGAGTGAACGCACCAGACCTTCGGTAGGTCAGGCACAAAGCGACAATAACCCTCCTGGCTGCCGCTGAATTTTTCCGTCAAGTTCCAGATCAACCAGCACAGGGCCGATTTCACCGGCAGTGGCGGCGATATCCCTGATCAACTGATCTTCGGCGATCGGAGAGGGGCCAAGACGCGTCAGAATCGCTTCATGCAAGGCCTGCGGTGTTTGTTCGACCGATCCTGTTGAGCGCTCAAGTGACATCGCCTCTTGGGCGACAAACATTGGTTGTTGTTTTGGCAAAGCAGCAATCACGTCTTCGGCATTTCGAACCAGTGTCGCTCCGTCCCGGATCAGCAAATTGCATCCAGCAGCCCGCGCGTCAAAAGGATGCCCAGGAACCGCCAAAACCTCTCGCCCTTGATCCAATGCGTCCCGGGCGGTGATCAGGCTGCCGGATTTTGCTGCGGCTTCGACAACGACCACAGCCTGCGCCAGGCCCGAGATAATGCGATTGCGGCGCGGGAAATGCCGCGCTTGTGGTGTCGTACCCATTGGCTGCTCGGACAGGCGAAGGCCGGTTTCGGCAATATTGCGCGCCAGATCGGTATTCTCGGCCCCACCTGCCATCACTGCAACCGTTCCCGTCGCCAGCGCGGCCAGATGTGCTGACGTGTCGATGCCACGCGCAAGCCCTGAGACTACAACAAACTCCTGCTTGCCCAGATCGCTGGCCAGTGCCCGCGCCATGCGCGCGCCCAGCGAAGAGCAGTTGCGCGCACCGACCATGGCAATCATCCGGCGCTTCAAAATGGTTGGATCTCCGATCGCCCAAAGCATCGGGGGGGCATCTGAAAGGTCACATAGTGCTTCGGGATAGTCAGCGGCCCCAAGGCACAAAAGCCGCGCTTTGGCGGCTTTTGCGGCCTTGAGCTCCGCCTCAATCACACCAGGAGGACAGGTTTCATACCCTTCGATCCCGGCAGCGCGCGCCATTTCAGGCAGCGCGGCCAGCGCGTTCTGCGCCGAGCCATACTCGCGCAGCAGGCGCCGAAACGTTGCCGGGCCAACTTTGCGCGAGCGCAACAGACGGAGCCACGAAAACCGGTCCTCTTCCGTGGTGGGTGGGAGTGGGGGGTGATAGGAAGAAAGCTGCTCTTCGGTCATCCGATGCTCCGCCTGATTGCAAAACTGGTTTACGGTGCAGCGGGTTAACAGCCTGTGAATCTCAGAAAATTAGATGTGTATTTGTCCTTCCCTTGTTGCAGCTGAAAGGGTATGCCTCAGAAAAATAACGAGAAAATCCGTATGAATTTTCTTGGCCTGCAATTCCAAAGTCGAGCAATCGGCACCACCTGAAGGGTGCATTGTTAACTTTGTGCACCTGCTTTTTCCTAGCGGGGCGACTCAAGTGGCAGAACCACCAACAGTTAGCCCATCCATCAAAACGGTAGGTTGACCTACGCCCACTGGCACCCACTGACCGTCCTTGCCGCAAGTGCCCATGCCTGGATCCAGCGCCATGTCATTGCCCAACCCCCGGATGCGCTTCAGCGCCGACGGGCCATCTCCGATCAGCGTCGCGCCTTTGACGGGTGCGCCGATCGCGCCGTTCACAACCCTATAGGCCTCGGTGCAGGAGAATACGAATTTGCCGTTGGTGATATCGACTTGACCACCGCCGAAACCCACAGCCCAGATACCGTCTTTGATATCGGCGACCAGCGAGGCCGGGTCGGCCTCACCCCCCAGCATGATCGTATTGGTCATGCGCGGCATTGGCTTATGAGCATAGCTCTGCCTGCGTCCGTTCCCGGTGGGCGCAACACCCATCAGCCGCGCATTCTGACGGTCCTGCATATAGCCGGTGAGGACGCCATCCTCGATCAAAACGGTGCGCGAACTGGGCGTTCCTTCGTCATCTACCGAAATCGAGCCGCGACGATCTGCAATCGTGCCGTCATCCACAACTGTCACACCTTTCGAGGCGATCTGCTGCCCCATCAGCCCCGCAAATGCCGAGCTTCCTTTGCGGTTGAAATCACCTTCAAGCCCGTGGCCAATAGCCTCGTGCAGAAGAATTCCTGGCCATCCCGGACCTAGTGCAACTTCCATCACGCCCGCAGGGGCAGGGATGGCATCCAGATTGACCAGCGCAATCCGTAGCGCCTCGCGCGCCTTGTCCTGCCAATCGGCGGGGTCTATCAACCCGTCCAGCCCCACGCGGCCTCCGCCTCCGGCTGATCCGCTTTCGCGCCGCCCGTTCTGCTCGACGATGACCGAAATATTCAGGCGTGTCATCGGGCGTACATCGCGCACCTGCACACCATCAGGGCGCAGAATTTCGACCTCTTGTACGGCTGCGGCGATTGTGGCGCTGACCTGCACAACCCGAGGGTCGAGGTCACGGGCAAAGGCATCTATCTCGCGCAGAGTTTCAATCTTGACCGGGAAACTGGCGGATTCGATTGGGTCTTCATCCGTATATAGCCGCGTGTTGGTGGCCTGCGGTGGCCCGGCCAGCACCCCGCCGCCGTCGCCCACAGCCAGCCGAGCGGTTTCGGCGGCGCGTTTCAAAGAGGGAATCGAAACATCCGTTGAATGGGCATACCCGGCCACTTCACCTTGAACCGCGCGCAAACCGAATCCCTCGGAGGCATCGTAAGAAGCCGTACGCAGACGCCCGTCATCGAATACCAGTGACTCGGATTTTCGCCGCTCGACAAACAGCTCTCCGTCCTCGGCGCCATTGGTTGCAGCCTGCAGCACGGCAAGCGCTTCGTCCTTGGGAAGAACGCTTTCAAAGGGGCGAAACGGGGCTTGAGTCATAGGTCGTGACCTTTCGGGTTTGATCCAGATCAAAAATAGCGTCTGTTTGACGCAAGCATTTTGCTTTATCTACCCGACGGAATATGGTTTTTAACGCGGCCAAAGACAACGGGAGAGGTGCGACCGATTCACACCTTTTCGCCAGAGACGCAAAGATCAAACGATCAGGACAGAAAATGAAGAATGCTTTGATGCTTTCCGGGCTTGCTACGGCCCTCTCCAGCCTTCCCGCCATGGCTCAGGAGCTTGAGATTATTGGCAAGCCGGTTCCCGGTGGTGTTGGCTTTCAGCCCGCGGCGACTGAGCTTGCAGATGGGATTCAACGCCTGGACAACATGATTCTGGTGATCATCACAGTGATCTGTCTGCTGGTCGCCGGTCTGCTGGTCTATTGCATCGTACGCTACAATCAGCGCGCCAATCCGACGCCGGCGCGATTCTCGCATTATACTCCAGTTGAAATTGCGTGGACTTTGGGCCCGATCCTGATTCTGGTCTTCATCGGGGCATTCTCGCTGCCGGTGCTGTTCAATCAGCAGGAAATTCCCGAAGGCGATATCACGATCAAAGTTGTCGGCAACCAATGGTACTGGACATACGAATATGTCGATCACGACTTTGCCTTTGACAGCTATCTGCTAGGCCACCCCGCCACCTTGGACGAGGGCACGCGCCCGGCTGATGCCGATGTCACGCCGTTTGTTCTGGACGATGCGATGCGTGCCAAGCTGGCTGACGCGGGCTATAGCGAAGATGAATGGCTGCTGGCCACTGACACCGCCGTAGTTGTTCCGGTTGGAAAAGTCATCGTGATGCAAGTTACCGCATCTGACGTGATCCACTCCTGGACCATTCCTTCGTTCGGCGTGAAGCAGGACGGCGTGCCCGGCCGTTTGGCCGAGCTGTGGTTCGAAGCCGAAAAGGAAGGCGTCTATTTCGGCCAGTGCTCGGAACTGTGTGGCAAGGACCACGCTTATATGCCGATCACCGTCAAAGTGGTCAGCGAAGAAGCCTATGAGCAGTGGCTGCAGGGCGCTCTGGAAGAATATGCAGGTCAGCCTGCAACCTATCAGGTGGCCTCGAACTAAGCCGTTCTCGGCCTAGGTAAACACATGCGGGCTGCGCGGGTATCGCGCAGCTTTTGCCCCGAAAAGGACCAAAGATGAGCGACGCAAGCTTCAATGCCAGCACCGTTTCCGCGCAGACCCGCGCGGACGAGGCCAGCTTTGGCGATTACTTCGCCCTGCTGAAGCCGCGCGTGATGTCGCTGGTCGTTTTCACGGCTTTGGTTGGCTTGCTTGCAGCTCCTGTCCCCGTACATCCCTTTGTCGGCTTCTGCGCCATCCTGTTCATTGCAATCGGCGGTGGGGCATCCGGTGCCCTGAACATGTGGTGGGATGCGGATATCGACCGTGTGATGAAGCGTACCAAGGGGCGTCCGATCCCGTCCGGCAAGGTTGAAGAGGGTGAGGCACTGGCATTGGGGCTGGCGCTGTCCGGTCTGTCGGTGATCATGCTTGGGCTTGCCACCAATTGGTTCGCCGGGGCGTTTCTGGCCTTCACCATATTTTTCTATGTCGTTGTCTACACGATGTGGCTGAAGCGCTCGACACCGCAGAACATCGTGATTGGCGGGGCTGCCGGGGCGTTCCCACCTGTCATCGGCTGGGTTGCGGCTACGGGGACGATGTCGATCGAGCCATGGCTGATGTTCGCGCTGACCTTCATGTGGACCCCACCTCACTTCTGGGCGCTGGCTCTGTTCATGCGCTCGGACTACGACGATGCGGGCGTGCCCATGCTGACCGTCACACACGGTCGTCGGGCAACGCGCTGGCACATTCTGGTTTATACTGCACTGCTGGCTCTGCTGGCCGTGGGTACTGCGTTCTCGGATATCGGCGGTCCGATCTATCTGGTTGTTGCGCTGGTTCTGAACGGATTGTTCCTGCGGGGCGCGTGGAAGATTTCACGCCGGACCGAAGACGATTCAGAGGCTGACAATTTCAAGGTCGAGCGGAGCTTTTTCAAACTGTCGCTCCTGTACCTCTTCCTGCATTTTGGCGCGATTCTGGCCGAGGCTCTGCTGAAACCCTATGGTTTGGGAGGCTGGTCATGAGCCTGCGCAAAAGCCATGAACTGCATCAACGCCGCTTCAGCCGCAACCTTGGTGTCGGTCTTACTCTGGCTGCGTTTATCGTAATCATTTTCGGCCTGACCGTCGTCAAAGTATCGGGAACCGATTTCAACATGGCGACGCAAGAGGTGCAGAACTGATGGCGCTTACGGGTCCTCAGAAAACGGTCGTCCAGACCGTGGGCGTTGTCATTTTGATGGGCAGCCTCGCATGGGCGGCTGTGCCTTTTTATGACTGGTTCTGCCGGGTCACGGGATTTGGCGGCACAACTGGCGTGGCCGAAGCCGCCCCCGATGAGATTCTAGATCGGACCATCACAGTGCGCTTTGATGCTTCGAAAGCCAAAGGCATGGGGTGGGATTTCAAGCCGGTCGAGCGCGAGATGGAAGTTCGCATCGGTGAGACCGGTCTGGCCTTCTATGAAGCTTACAACCCAACCGATCGCCCGATTGCAGGACAAGCGTCCTATAACGTGGCGCCGTATTCGGCTGGTGGATATTTCCAGAAAATCGCCTGTTTCTGCTTTGAAGAGCAGGTTCTGCAGCCCGGTGAGCGGGTTGAGATGCCGGTGACGTTCTTCGTTGACCCGGAGATGGTCGAAGATCTGGAAGCCAAGTATGTGCATACGATCACTCTGTCGTATACATTCTATGAAATTGACCTGCCCGAGGGCTATGCCGCCCTGGACGTGCAGGCAGAAACAAACAAGAACTAACGCCTGTAGGTGAGGGACGCTGATGGCACACGCAAAAGACCATGATTATCACATTCTGAACCCGTCGATCTGGCCACTGGTCGGCGCGGTCTCTGGCTTTGTGATGCTGTTTGGGGCCGTTCTGTGGATGCACGGGGTCACCCCGTGGATCTTCTGGATGGGTATGGTCGGTGTTCTGTACACCATGTTCGCCTGGTGGTCCGAAGTTGTGGTTGAAAGCCGTCAGGGCGATCATACGCCAGTCGTGCGTATTGGCCTGCGCTATGGCTTTATCCTGTTCGTAATGTCCGAGGTGATGTTCTTCTTCGCCTGGTTCTGGTCGTTCTTCAAACATCGCATGTATCCGATGTACGACTATGCCGGCACCGAGTACATCCAACCGGATATCCACGCGGTTGACCCGTTCCACCTGCCGCTGATCAACACGCTGGTGCTGCTGCTTTCTGGCTGTGCGATCACTTGGGCGCACCACGCGCTGGTGCATGACAATGATCGCAAAGCGCTGATCAACGGTTTGGCCATCGGCATCGTCCTTGGCATCGCCTTTACGGCGCTGCAGGCGTTCGAATATTACGAACTGCTGGCGCATGAGGGCTGGGAATTCGGTGGCGACCAGTTCTACTCGAATTTCTTCATGGCAACCGGTTTCCACGGTGCGCATGTGATCATCGGTACGATCTTCCTTTCGGTCTGCCTGATCCGAGCGCTCAAAGGGGATTTCACACCCGAGAAACACGTGGGCTTTGAGGCTGCGGCCTGGTACTGGCACTTCGTCGACGTTGTCTGGCTGTTCCTGTTCTTTGCCGTTTACATCTGGGGCCAAGCTCCACTGTTCTGAGACAGAACGTGATCCAATTGCAAAAGCCGCCCCATGGGGCGGCTTTTTCTCTATCTGGGGCGCAAGATTGCGCCCCGTACAATTGCGTGGTTGCATTTCGGTGCACGCGCCCCTTAACAAGACGCCGATTTCCGCAATTAGGTTTGATCCCGCCATGCGCCGCATTTTGTTTCTGCTGATCTTCGGCCTCGCCGGTCTGGGCGTGCTGCTGTCGCTTGGCATCTGGCAGGTGCAACGACTAGGCTGGAAGCAGGATGTGCTGGCCGAGATCGAAGACCGCATCTCAGCAGCCCCGGTTTCCTTGCCGCAGCAAGTTTCCGAAGACGAAGACAAATACCTGCCCGTGACCATCTCAGGTGAGATGGAGCCAGGCGAAATCCACGTTCTGGTCTCGGTCAAGCAGGTTGGGGCAGGGTATCGGATCATTCAGCCCTTCAACACTGAAGGCCGAACCATTCTAGTGGATCGCGGATTTGTGCCTACAACGGCGAAGCAAACCGAACGCCAGACCGGCCCCATGGAGATCACCGGAAATCTGCACTGGCCGGATGAGATCGATAGCTACACGCCAGAGCCCGATATCGACGCCAACATTTGGTTCGCGCGGGATGTTCCTGAACTGGCGGCGGCACTGGGGGCCGAGCCCGTGTTACTGATTGCCCGGTCCGAAACCGATCCGAATGTGACACCCCTGCCTGTAGACACGGCGGGCATTCCCAATGATCACCTGCAATACGCAATCACCTGGTTTGGTCTGGCTCTGGTCTGGGCCGCGATGACCGGGTACTTCCTGTGGCGCAATCGCGCCCCGTCTGAAAGTGAAGAGCAATGAAATACATCTCGACCCGCGGGCAGGCGCCCGAACTGACGTTTGAAGAGGCTATGCTGACCGGGCTGGCCCGTGATGGTGGCTTGTACCTCCCCGCCGAGATCCCGGTGATGACGCAGGATGAGATCGCTGCGCTGGCCGGTTTGCCCTATGAAGAGATCGCGTTTCGCGTGATGTGGCCTTATGTCAGCGGCTCTTTCGCCGAGGATGAGTTCAAAGAAATCATCGCCCGCGCTTATGCAGGCTTTGGCCATGACGCCCGCGCGCCGCTAAAGCAACTGAACGAAAATCACTTCTTGTTGGAGCTGTTCCACGGCCCCACTTTGGCCTTCAAAGACTTTGCGATGCAGCTGATTGGCCAACTGTTCCAGGTGGCTCTGAAACGGCGCAATGATCGCGTGACCATTGTTGGCGCGACCAGCGGTGATACGGGATCAGCCGCGATCGAGGCGTTTCGGGGGCTGGACGCGGTGGACGTGTTCATACTGTTCCCCCATGGCCGCGTGTCCGAGGTGCAGCGCCGCCAAATGACGACGCCAGTGGACAGTAACGTGCATGCGCTGGCTGTTGACGGAGATTTCGACGATTGCCAGGCCGCGCTGAAGGATATGTTCAACGATTTCGACTTCCGTGATGGTGTGAAACTGGCCGGTGTGAACTCGATCAACTTCGCGCGCGTTCTGGCGCAGATCGTCTATTACTTCTCTGCCGCCGTCAGCCTTGGCGCGCCACATCGCAAGGTAAGCTTCACGGTGCCAACAGGCAATTTCGGTGACATCTTCGCGGGCTATCTGGCCAAACGCATGGGCTTGCCGATTGATCGGCTGGTTGTGGCGACGAACCAGAACGACATCCTGCATCGGTGCTTGTCGGGTGAAGGGTATTTCAAGGGCGAAACTATCCCATCGATCAGCCCGTCGATGGATATTCAGGTCAGCTCGAACTTTGAACGCGCGCTGTACTATGCCTATGGCGAGGACGGCAGCGCCGTCGCGCAGCTGATGGATGAGCTGAAGACCGGCGGCTTCAACGTCAGCCAAGGCGCGATGGAAGCGCTGCTGGAAAGCTTCGACTCGGGTCGTGTGTCCGAGGATGAAACGCTAGAGACGATCAAGCAAACGCTGGCCCATAGTGCCGAACTGGTTTGTCCGCACACTGCCGTCGGTATCAAGGTCGCCGAAGAGCATCGCACCGCCGACGTTCCGATGATCACTCTGGCCACCGCACATCCGGCGAAATTCCCTGCGGCGGTCGAGAAGGCAAGCGGCGAACATCCGCCTCTTCCATCCCGCATGTCTGATCTGTATGAACGTCCGGAACGGGTGACCCGCATCGCCAATGATCTGGGTGCCCTTGAGGATCATATCAGAAGGCATATCGCTGAGTGACTGTCAGACAAGACCAACTGAAGAACGGATTTCGTATCGTCAGTGAAAATATGCCTGGGCTGCAATCAGCCTCGATAGGCATCTGGGTAACCGCCGGTGGGCGGCATGAGCGGATCGAACAGAACGGCATCGCACATTTCCTTGAGCATATGGCGTTCAAGGGAACCGAGCGCCGTTCCGCGCTGCGGATCGCCGAGGCGATCGAGGATGTTGGTGGCTATATCAACGCCTATACGTCGCGCGAGGTGACGGCCTATTACGCGCGGGTGCTGAAAGACGATGTGGCGCTGGCGATGGATGTCATTGGCGATATCGTTCTGAACCCGGTATTTGATCCGCGTGAGATCGAGGTTGAGCGTGGCGTGATCCTGCAGGAAATCGGCCAGGCCTATGATACGCCCGACGATGTGATTTTCGATTGGCTGCAAGAGCAGAGCTATCACGATCAACCCTTGGGCCGGACCATTCTGGGGCCGTCCGAACGGGTCAGCGCATTTTCGCGTGACGATCTGTCGGGTTTCGTGGCGGAACATTACGGGCCAGAGCAGATGATCCTGTCTGCCGCAGGAGCCGTAGATCATGACGCGCTGATGAAACTGGCCGAAAAGATGTTCGGCCACCTGAAACCGCGCACGGGACTAATCCCTGAGGCGGCGCGGTTCACCGGCGGAGAGGCGCGGCAAGAGAAAGAGTTGGAGCAAGCGCATTTCGCACTGGCGCTGGAAAGCCCCGGTTATCGCGATGATGCGATTTATACGGCGCAGATTTATTCCACCGCTTTGGGCGGCGGCATGTCCTCGCGCCTGTTTCAGGAGGTCCGCGAGACGCGCGGGCTCTGCTATACGATCTTTGCCCAGACCGGCGCTTATGCGGATACAGGTACAACCACGATCTATGCCGGAACTTCCGCCGATCAGGTCGCGGAACTGGCAGGGATTACGATCGATGAGATGAAGCGCGCGGCTGATGACATGAGCGCCGAAGAGGTTGCGCGTGCGCGTGCCCAGATGAAGGCCGGGATGCTGATGGGACTGGAAAGCCCGTCGAACCGGGCCGAACGTTTGGCCCGGCTGGTGCAGATTTGGGGCCGGGTACCCTCACTTGAAGATACCGTTGCCAAGATTGATGCGGTCAGCACCGAGGATGTCCGAGCTTTTGCCGAGGACATGGCGGTGAAAGCCCCGGCCGCGCTGGCGCTTTATGGCCCGGTCTCGGGTGCACCGTCACTGGCTGACCTGCAGGAGAGGCGTGCGGCGTGATGCTGTTAGGCAGACGCAAGCTGAAACTCGAAACCGAGCGCCTGAGCCTGCGCCCGCCGATCCATTCTGACTTTAACGACTGGGCAGCCCTACGGCGTGCCTCAAAAGAATACCTAACCCCGTGGGAGCCGATCTGGGCCAAGGATCACCTGAGCCGCAAGTCATTCACCAACCGGGTGTACTGGGCGCAGCGCTCAGTCGCGAGCGGTACGGCGATCCCGCTTTTTCTGTTTCGCCGTACGGATAATGTGCTGCTGGGGGCGATCACGCTGGACAATATACGGCGTGGCCCGGCTCAAGCAGGAACGCTGGGCTATTGGACGGGCCAGGCCTATGCCCGTCAGGGTTTCATGCGCGAAGCAATTGGGGCAGTGGTGCATCACGCCTTTACCCGGCTTGATCTAAGCCGGATCGAGGCTGCCTGTTTGCCAGAAAACAAAGCCTCGCGCGGGTTGCTGGAAAGCTCGGGCTTCAAATACGAAGGCGTGGCGCAGTCTTATCTTCAGATTAACGGGCGCTGGCGGACGCATGTTCTCTATGCAAGCTTAAGATCGGATCGACGCGGCAAGACCGACGCGGGCTAGGGGGCTCTGCCCCCGCCGCGGCAAGCCGCGACTCCCCCGGGATATTTCTGGCCAGATGAACAAGGGGCATGACTTGTTGGCGTTCTGCGCTACACTCCCCTCATGCGGTGGATTGTTGCGGGACTGATTTTGATCTCAAGCGGGGCGTTGGCGCAAGAGCGGCGGCCAAGCCATTGCATCGCGATTGCGGATGCAGCGCCGGGGATTGAGTATTTACACAAGGCGGCGTGGCAGGATCCGGTTCCTGAATTTTCGGTTCGGATAAGCTATGTCGCACATGCTTCGTTTCTGATCCAGACACAGGGTGGCTTGAACGCGGTGACTGATTTCACCGGTTTCATCGGCGGTGCCGATCTGATCCCTGATGTGGTCACGATGAACCATGCCCACAGCACCCATTGGACAGCCCATCCCGATCCTGCCATCCCATATGTGCTGCCGGGGTGGGGCGAGTTTGGCCAAGGCATAGATCATCATCTCGATCTTGGCGAAATGCTGGTACGCAATGTGTCGACGGATATTCGATCGATCTACGGTGGCGTCGAGGAACGCGGAAACTCGATCTTTGTGTTTGAGATTGAAGGCTTGTGTATCGGCCACCTCGGGCATCTGCATCATATCCCATCGGATGAACAGTTTGCGGCCCTTGGGCGGCTTGATGTGGTTATGGCGGCGGTGGATGGGGGCACGACAATGCCATTGCCCGAGATGATCGCGGTTTTGAAACGGCTGAAAAGCTCGGTCATCATCCCGATGCACTGGTTCTCGGATTTCTCGCTGCAGAGGTTTCTGGTGGACATCCGCGACGAATTTCCGGTGGAGCGGCAGGGTGTTTCCGAAATCGTCGTCTCATTGCGCACGCTGCCTGATCGACCGACGGTTGTCGTGTTGGAGCCTCAGTACCTGATTGAGCAGGAATAGGGCTTGCCGCAGCCCGCCGCCTTTGGCAGGGAAGAGCCATGAGATTGAACCCTGCCGATGACCGCCTTGTTGAAGCTATCCACGCCCAGTTGGGTAAGGATGTCTTGCGTCCGATTGCAGACCGTTATCTTGAAGAGCCCCGTCAGCGGTATGTGGGACAAGCCGGGGTGTTGGCTTTGCCTCGGACCGTGGAAGAGGTTGCCACGCTTGTACGGCTGGCTGATCAAGCGAGTGTGCCCGTCATCCCCTATGGCGGCGGCACGGGGCTGGTCGGCGGTCAGGTCGCCCCGGATGGGCCGACGCCGCTGATCCTATCGCTTGAGCGAATGACGGCTATCCGTGCGATTTATCCGGCCGAGAATATTCTGGTGGCTGAAGCCGGTGCTATTCTGGCCGACGTACAGGCCGCAGCCGAAGAGGCCGATCGTCTATTTCCCTTGTCGCTGGCGGCGCAGGGGTCCTGCCGGATCGGGGGCAATCTGGCCACCAATGCAGGTGGCGTGAATGTGCTGCGCTATGGCAATGCGCGCGATCTGTGCCTGGGGCTTGAGGTGGTTCTGCCGAACGGTGAGGTATGGCACGGGCTCAGCCGGTTGCGAAAGGACAATACCGGATATGACCTGCGCAATCTGATGATCGGGTCCGAAGGAACTCTGGGGATCATTACGGCAGCTGCGTTAAAGCTGTTTCCAAGGCCCAAAGGGGTTGGGACCGCGATGTTGGAAGTTACCTCACCCGAGGCGGCCATCGATCTCTTGTCGCTGGCGCGCGATCAGGTGGGCGAGGCGGTCAGCACATTTGAGCTGATCCATCGGCAAGGTCTTGAGTTCCTGACCGAAGTATTGCCCGATATCCGGCAACCCTTTGCGACGAAGCCGGAATGGAGTGTCTTGATCGAGTTGGGTCTGTCTGCTGGGCAAGACCCTTCGGACACGCTTGAGGTGATCTATGTTGCTGCTGATGAACGTGGTTTGGTAAGTGACGCAGTTATTGCTCAGAGCGAAGCCCAGAGGGCCGAGCTTTGGGCCGTGCGCGAACAGATCCCCGAGGCGAACCGGCTTATTGGTTCTGTCTCAAGCCATGATATCTCGATCCCGATCTCGCGCATTCCCGAATTCATTCAGCGCGGAGCGGATGTGGTGGCGGAACAAGGGCCATTCAGGATCAACTGTTTTGGGCACCTTGGGGACGGCAATCTGCACTATAACGTGTTCCCCCCCGCCGGACACGACAAAGCAGAATTTATTGCGCAACGCAGCGCGGTTCAGAGTGCTGTGCATGATCTCGTGCACGAGTTTGGAGGCTCGGTCAGCGCGGAACACGGTATCGGGCGGCTCAAGGCAAGCGACCTTGAAACATACGGTGACCCGGTCAGGCTGCAGGCAATGCGCGCCATCAAGGCCGCGCTTGATCCGAATGGGATTATGAACCCTGGTGCGGTCTTGCGACAGTAAGCGCGACCCGGGTTGAGACCGGATCGCGCCATAGTTTTACGATGCAGGCAGGATCACCTTGTCAATCACATGAATCACGCCGTTCTCGGCCTCAATATCGGCCTGCACGACACTGGCGTCGTTGATCATCACGCCATTATCCAGATCAACGGTGATGTTACCGCCCTGAACTGTGGCGGTAGTCATGTCGTCCGACAGATCGCCTGACATCACCTTGCCCGGCACCACGTGATAGGTCAGGATCGCGACCAACTGATCCTTGTTCTCGGGTTTCAGCAGGTTCTCCACTGTACCTTCTGGCAGGGCTGCAAATGCCTCATCTGTTGGGGCGAAGACTGTGAAAGGGCCGTCACCTTTCAAGGTGTCAACCAATTCGGCGGCCTGAACGGCAGCAACAAGCGTCTCAAAACTACCCGCACCAACGGCGGTAGCGACGATGTCTTTCTTGCCGCCCGCGATGGCAGAGGTGGTGAACAGAATACTTGCGACTCCGGCAACAGCGATTTTGCGCAACATGATAAGCTTCCCTTGTTGAGAATGCCCTAAGCGGCATCACCCCGGTTACGCTTCCAAATTGCTATGAGATCACAGATATTCAGGCTCGCTGTTACTGGACATCGGCAAGCCCCGCGCTAAGCTGGTGCATTGCACGACATCCAATCACAAATTTGTGAAATATGCGTCGTTCAGAGCCCCTCAAACTCGCACAACACGTGCACATCCATGCCCATATCTTCCAACGCCTTGCGACCACCCAGCTCTGGCAGATCGATGATGAAGGCGCAGGAAATGATCTGGCCGCCCAACCGTTCGATCAGTTTGATGCCAGCGGCTGCTGTGCCGCCGGTCGCCAGCAGATCATCAACCACCAGGATCTTTTCGCCCGGCTGTATCGCATCATCGTGAATCTCAACGATGGCCTCGCCATATTCCAGCTTATAGTCTTGGCTGATCGTGGTACCGGGCAGTTTGCCCTTCTTGCGGATCGGTACGAAACCAACGCTCAGTTGGTGGGCAATGGCGCCACCCAGAATAAAACCGCGCGCCTCAAGGCCCACGACCTTGTCGATCCGTTCACCCGCATAGGGGTGCAGCATCTGGTCAATTGCCATACGAAAGCCGCGCGGGTCGGCAAACAGCGTTGTCACATCGCGGAACATGATCCCCTCATGCGGGAAATCGACGATGGTCCGAATGTAATCCTTGACCGTTTTGTTTCTGGACATGGGCCACCCCTTTGGCATCAAACACGCGGGGGTGTTTGGCCCATCAGGGTGGGTCATGCAAGAAAACTCTGGCCCTTGCGGCTATTTGCGGCGACGGCTGATGGCGTTGGGCAGGCCATAGTAACGATACAAAGCGTTCGGCAACCACGAAAGGTGCGGTTTACGCCAATTGCGTTGATCTCGAAGTAAAAAGGCCTGCGCGACATGAAGGTTCATTGCTTTAATCTCTCTTTTGTTGTTATGTGCCCGATATCTACAACTTATATCCTATGTATATACAATGCATCGCGATATGAATCAAGATTGAATGGGGTCAGGTCGCGTGGCTAAGAAAGACGTGAAGAAATCCACAAAGAAAAACAGTCAGTTGGTGCTGCGCCTCGACAAGGATGAACGCGATGCGTTTGTCGAGCTGTGCAAGGAGCTGGACACGTCCGCCGCGCGAGAAATCCGCCGGTTCATCCGGGGTTTCATGAAAGAAAATGCCGAAAGCTGACCTCAGGCCGGGCGGCGCAAGATCGCTGTGGCAACGCCCATTCCAATGAGGGTCAGCCCGCCAAACCGCGTTATGGCTGTAATGACGCTTGCGCGTCCGATCATGCGGCGCAGCCTGTCGGCGAGCAGCGCATAGGCCAATGCGTTCAGCCCGGCGAGGCCAACGAATGTGGCAATCAGGATCACGAATTGCGGACCCAGCGGCTCTGCCGGGCGTATGAACTGCGGTACGAAAGCGATGAAGAACGCGATGGATTTCGGGTTCAGCGCCGTGACCGCAGCAGCATGGGCAAAGACGCCGCGCGCTGTGACATTTCGTTCGGTCTCAATGGCTTGCAAACCACCCGAGGGGGCGCTGCGCAGCAGCTTTATACCCAGCCACACCAGATACACTGCGCCCACCCATTTCAGTACGGTGAACAGCGTCGCTGAGGCGAGCACCAGCGCGCCCAAACCCAGCAGCGATGCGGTCATCGCTACCAGATCCCCCAAAGCAACTCCGGTGGCCGAGGCAACCGCTACGCTGCGCCCTTTCGACAGCGCATAGCTCAGCACCAGCAGCACGGTTGGCCCAGGGATCAGCAGCAGAGCGGTCGATGCGGCCACAAAGGCCAGCCAGAGTTCAAGCGACATGGGAGTTCCTATTGATACGTTTCCCACACCAAGCCTCGCAAAAACGGCGAGGTCAAGCCTATGTGCGTTCAGTCACGCGGCGCATCACGTACTCTAACGGTCCGCGCTTGAATTTGCGGAACCAAAGCAGGGCGAATACGGAAGACAGCGCGCAGAACAATAGCGCGTACAGAACAATCTGTGACGCGCTCAGCGACCCATTGAGCAATCCAAGTTCTTCCAAAAGCCCCATGCCAATCAGGATATGCGCCATGTACAGCGTCAGGCTCTGGCGTCCTGGCGCGGTCAGAACCGGCGCAATCCTGCTGCGCTCAATTGTGGGCCACAGTTTCAGCAGCAATCCGATCACTACGCACGCGGTCCCAGTTCCAGCCATAATGTAAAACGGCCCCGGAGGGATCGACTCGGTTCCCAGATAAGCCACCAACTCTGGGTCCGAAGTCATCATGTGCGGAAGTATCGCCAGCACCGCCGCGCCAAATCCCCACATGATCAAACGGTGCTGAACGCAAAGTGTGTGAAGCTCAGATCGTCCGATTGCCATACCGATCAGCAGGAAAGCCGCCCAGGGCAGGACCGGATGCCAACCATTGAACAGCGTATTGCGTAGAAATCCTGGCAGGGTCCAGAGATCGGTATAAACCAGCGCATCCCAATCCCAGCCTTGATCATAATTGAAAAACAAATGGGCGATCACCGAGAGGATCAGAATACCCAGCGCACCCAACCACAATCCGCGCGCCGGTGTTTTCAGAAACGCGGCCCCAACCACGAAGTAAAGCGCATAGAAATGCAGTATATCGGCGTCAAATATGGTCATGTTGATCAGGCCGATCACAAACAGAAACGCCGCCCGGCGCAGCAGCAATCCGGCTGAGATGCGTGACAATCCGATACCAATTCCGGCCAAAACAACAAACAAAGCCGCCGCGCGCCCTTCCAGCGCATCAACTAGGACTGTGGCCCAATCCGTACCTGGCGCAACCTCGGCCGCGATGCGGAAATTAACCAGAACCATGCCGCAAAAGGCCAAAAAGCGGGTAGCGTCCAGCGCGTCCAATCGTTTCATTGGGCCTCTCATCCGAATTGCGAACGGGCTAAGGTGTTGCCCCGCCGCTGTTAATCAGCGCCAACATGGCAAGGTGTTGGTGCTTTTCAACCATCTGTGGGCCCGAATGCTGCGCGATCTGGCATTGCGGTAACAGGTTAAAGATTGAATGAAGCTTGGCTTATGTGTCTTGAATCACGGCCAAGACTTCCCACACTCGCAATGTGACAACAGGAGGGCGCAATGGTTCAGACCCAACACGCAAATGCGAATGCAGATATCGGCCGTTCTGGTGTCGAACGCGTAAAAAGCATCCTGGTCGGTCTCTTGTTGGCTGGGGCGATCATTTATGCAGGCATTGTCGGTTACATGTTCATCAACCAGCAATCCCTACTGTATAAACCCGAAGGCGATTTGCCCGATCCGGCCAGCGTCGGGCTGGCAGATGTTGATGCACTGCAAATACCGATGACCGACGGTACAGTCCTGACGGTCTGGACCGCGCCCGCTGCGACACCGGATGCGCCGACGGTGCTGTTCTTTCATGGACAAAGCGGTAATCTGGGTGACCGCGCGGACCGGTTGCGCGAAATCCTCAACTCGGGCCACGGGCTACTTGCCCCCAGCTATCGCGGTTTTCCGGGCAGCGAAGGTGAGCCATCGGAACTGGCGCTTATTTCGGATGGAGTGCAACTTTTTGACAGACTGGCAGGAGAGGGTGAACCCGTCGTTCTGCACGGTCAGAGCCTTGGCACCGGCATCGCCGCCGCAGTAGCCGCCGAACGCCCCAGCGCGGAACTTCTGGTGCTAGAGGCCCCCTTTACCGCAACCGTCGATGTCGCGGCCGAACGTTATCCGTTTCTGCCCGTCTCCGCCCTGATGAAAGACCAGTTTGCGACCCGTGACCTGATCAAACAAATCACGGTGCCGACATTGATTTTTCACGGAACCGAAGATGAAACTATCCCTCTGCACCATGGGCAGGCTTTGGCTAAGATGTCTGAGGCCGCACAGCTTTATGTGATCCCGGACGGCACCCATAACGACCTGTGGTCGCACGGTCTGTGGGACGAGGTGCAAAAGAACTTGACGCAGAACTGAGGTTAAATCACCCGCCCAGCCACTGCATCCAGCTTGGCCAACAAGGCCGGGTCGCGTTTTTCAGGTGCGGTCAGAATGGCATATTCCAGTGCGCGGTCGCAGCCATGCGGGCAGGGCGCCCGCTCGGTCCCCAGCAAAGCAGGCAGACCTTTGACGAGCGCGCGGCCCTTTTCGGCGTTTCCGGTGAGGGTGGCGATGATGGCGGTCACGTCGACCTCACCATGATCCGGGTGCCAGCTGTCATAATCGGTGACCATGGCGATGGAGGCGTAACAAAGCTCTGCCTCGCGGGCGAGTTTCGCCTCGGGCATGTTGGTCATTCCGATCACGTCGCAGCCCCATTGCTCGCGATACATCTTCGACTCCGCCAGCGATGAAAACTGCGGCCCTTCCATCGCAAGATAGGTGCCGCCGCGGTGGATATTGATCCCTGCGGCCTTGCCAGCAGTCTCACAAGCATCCGACAGGCGCGGACAGGTCGGATGCGCCGCACTGACATGGGCAACGCATCCGGTGCCGAAGAAGCTTTTCTCGCGGGCAAAAGTCCGGTCGATGAACTGATCCACGATTACGAAATCACCCGGTGCCATATGTTCGCGGAACGATCCGCAGGCCGAAACCGAGATCACATCTGTCACCTTCAGCCGCTTGAGCGCATCGATATTGGCGCGATAGGGGACGTCGGTTGGTGAATGCACGTGGCCGCGCCCGTGACGTGGCAGAAACGCCATTTCGATCCCGTCCAGCGATCCGGTCAGAATTTGATCCGATGGCGCACCCCATGGTGTCTCCACCGTGACCCACTCGGCATTTTCCAGGCCATCGATGTCATAAATGCCCGATCCTCCGATGACGGCGATTTTTGTTTGGGTCACGAGTGCTCTCCGTTGAAATTTCCTGCTCAAAGAGTTCTGCGGGCCACGGCCCCATTTGACAAGTGGGTTCAACGGTTTGTGTGCATCTGCGTCCAGCTATGCGCAAGGCGCATATCAGGGTCCCACCTGGCGCGGTATCTCAGCCTGCCTTTGACCGCTAGAAGGCCCCTTTCGCGCGAACAAAACCGACCAACAGGACCGATCCATGCCCCGAGCCATGCTGGCAAGCTTTGCCAATCGTATAGCCAAACCCGATTTGCGCTGGGTCCCGGACGAGGGGTTGACCTTTTCCCGCATGCGGATCGAG
This sequence comes from Ruegeria sp. BA2, assembly GCF_056539605.1. NCBI lineage: Bacteria > Pseudomonadati > Pseudomonadota > Alphaproteobacteria > Rhodobacterales > Roseobacteraceae > Ruegeria > Ruegeria sp. BA2. The sequence goes on from NZ_JBQFVE010000003.1 coordinate 202,503, forward strand.
CTTTTGTCTGGCCTCACCGTTGCCTTGGCTCTGGTCCCCGAAGCTGTGGCCTTTGCCTTTGTTGCTGGGGTGCACCCTCTGGTCGGGCTGTATGCCGCGTTTTTGGTTGGTCTGATCACAGCGCTGATTGGCGGTCGCCCTGGCATGATCTCGGGCGCTACCGGTGCGCTGGCTGTGGTCATGGTCGCTCTGGTCGCGCAGCATGGGGTTGAATATCTGTTCGCAACCGTCGTGCTGATGGGGATATTACAGATCATCGCAGGGGCTATGCATTGGGGCCGTTTCATCCGCCTTGTGCCGCACCCGGTTATGCTGGGTTTTGTCAACGGGCTGGCGATTGTGATCTTTCTGGCGCAGATGGGCCAGTTCAAAGTGCCCGGCACCATGGAAAACACAGGCCACGGCATGAGCGGCGGTGAGTGGCTGTCAGGCCTACAACTCTATACGATGCTGGGTCTGGTTGCGCTGACCATGGCGGTGATATGGGTCATGCCTCGCATCACGCGTGTCATCCCTGCGCCTCTGGCCGGGATCGTGGTTGTGGCCGCGCTGGTGATCGGTATCGGTCTGGATGTCCCTCGTGTCGGCGATCTGGCCTCGATCGAGGGCGGTTTGCCCAGCCTCCACATTCCGATGGTGCCGCTGACGTGGGAGACCTTTGAGATCATCCTGCCCTATGCGCTGATCCTTGCAGCGATTGGTCTGATCGAATCTCTGCTGACCCTGAACCTTGTGGGTGAGATCACCCACAAACGCGGCGGCGCCTCGCAGGAGTGCATCGCGCAAGGCACAGCGAACGTGGTCACTGGCTTCTTCGGCGGTATGGGTGGCTGTGCCATGATTGGTCAGTCGATGATCAACGTGAAATCCGGCGGACGGACGCGTATCGCAGGCATCGCCGCCGCGCTGTTCCTGTTGTTCTTCATTCTTGTGGGCTCGCCCCTGATCGAGCAGATCCCGTTGGCCGCGCTGGTGGGTGTGATGTTCATGGTGGTGATCGGAACCTTTGCCTGGAACTCGCTGAAGATCATGCGCAAGGTGCCTTTGATGGACGCCTTCGTCATCGTTCTGGTGACCGTCGTGACCGTGATGGAAGACCTTGCTGTGGCCGTTGTGGTTGGTGTGATCGTATCGGCACTGGCTTACGCCTGGAACAACGCCAAACGCATCCACGCGGTCACACGCGACTCGGAAACCGAAGAGGGTGCAAAGGTTTATGAGATCCAAGGCCCACTGTTTTTTGGCTCGTCCGAGGGTTTTGTGGAATTGTTCGACGTGCCAAACGATCCCGAGACTGTGATTATCGATTTTGCCGCCAGCCGTGTGGTTGACCAATCCGCGCTACAGGCCATCGAAAACATCGCCGCCAAATACGAAGCGGCTGGCAAACGCGTTATGCTGCGGCACCTGAGCCGCGACTGCCATACGCTGTTGAAAAAGGCGGGCCATCTGATGGTCGATAGCGATGACGACCCGGATTACGAATTGGCCGTCGATTATTCGGTCCGCACCGGTATTTTGGGCGGTCACTGAATATTATGCGAGGCTTTGCATCGCGCTCCGGAATATTTAAGGCCAGATGAAGAACGGATCTCGTGCTTCACCTGGCTAAAAATATCTCGGGGGAGTCGCCGGAAGGGCGGCGGGGGTTGGGCCTCATTGCCAATGCTTCAGTCGTCGGGACGGTTGAGCGAGAACAACTCGGTCACCACAGAATAATCCCGATATCCCAACCGCGCGAGAGGGTTGAATGAGGTTACGTCAAACTTGCCGTCGCGGATGTGATCGTCATTGAGGTGTATGCCGGTAACCTCGCCAAAAACAACTCGGTTGGCCTTACCAGGTAGGGTCACGATCTGCGTCAGTTTGCATTCCAGCGCTGCGGGTGCGCCTGCGACCCGCGAGCAGGCGATCGTTTCGCATTCAATCGGGGTCAGCCCGGCATGGGTGAACTCGTCGATGTGCTTATCCAAACCCTCTGAGCTTGCATTCATCGCATCGCGATGCGCATGCGCGACGACGTTCACGCAGAACACCCCGGTGGCTTCGATATTGGCGATGCTGTCCTTGCCGCCATCCTGATCGTGCTTTGTGCCGGTGGTGGCGAACATCACCTGGGGCGGTGTGTAAGCGACGCCGTTGAAGAAGGAATAGGGGGCCAGGTTGTTGATCCCCTCCGCATCGCGCGATGAAATCCAGCCGATGGGGCGCGGCGTGATGATGGCGTTGAACGGGTTGTGCGGCAAGCCGTGGCCGTCTTCGGGGCGATAGAACATATGGACTCCAAGCGTTTGCCCAAGGCCTATCGAAGTGCTAGGGCGATTTCCAGCAAGGATAAGAGGGCGCGCGTGCAGCAATTCAAGATCAGGCCGGAAGAGGCGGAGGATTGGTGGGAGGTCGAAGCGCTCTATGACCTGTGCTTTGCACCAGGCCGCGAGGCGTTGTCGTCCTATCGGCTGCGCGATGATGTGCCGCCGGTTGCCGGACTGTCGCTGGTCGCGCGTGACGGGCTGGAAATTCTGGCGGGCGCGATCCGGTTTTGGCCTGTCCATGTGGGCGATCACGACGCGCTGTTGCTGGGTCCGGTTGCCGTGCATCCAACCCATCAGGGCGAGGGGCTGGGTGGCTATTTGATCCATCAGGGCGTTGAAGCCGGGCGCGCCAAAGGGTGGGATCGGATCATGCTGGTGGGCGATGCGCCCTATTATGCACGATTTGGTTTCAATCGACTTTCCGGTGTCGAAATGCCTCCGCCGACCAACCCGGATCGTGTGCTTGGGTTAGAGCTGACACCCGGAGTTTGGTCGGGAATCCAAGGGGTTGTCACCCGTTGGACGCGTTGACCCATTGAAAACCCGCTGCAAAGTGCCGATGTTTTCTGAACAGGAGGGCACAGATGCAGGACGTGGTTCTTGTCGAAAAACTTGATCCCGAGGCCGAGCTTGACCGGCTGGCGCAACTCTACGGGTCCGCAGGTGGGGCAGGTGTTAATCTGCTGAACAAGCTGGGCGGGTCTGCGGAATCTTTGTTGGATCAGCTACCAAAACCGGTGCGCGAAGGCCTGACCGAAGCTACCGAACAGGCGCTGTGGCTCGCAATGCATGCCGCCGAAGGTTCACGCCGAGCAGTCCCGGATCAGAAACCCTGGGTCAATACGGCGCTGACCACCGCCATGGGCGCCGCCGGAGGTCTGGGGGGCGTGTCGACCGCATTGGTGGAACTGCCCGCCACAACAGCGATGATGCTGCGCGCCATACAAGGCGCGGCAGCGCGCGAAGGGTTCGATCCAAAGGCCGAAAACGTGAAGTTCGACTCGATCCGCGTGCTGTCCGCCGCAGGCCCGTTGGCCGAAGATGACGGGGCCGATCTGGGCTTTTTCTCAATGCGCCTTACGCTGACCGGGCCAACCATGCAGCGCCTTATCGCGCTGGTAGCACCCCGCTTGTCGGTTGTGCTGGGCCAAAAGCTGGCAGCGCAGTCTGTGCCACTGCTTGGTGCACTGGCCGGGGGTGGTACGAATTTCGTCTATACTCGGTATTATCAGCAAATCGCGCGGGTTCATTTCGGGCTGCGCAGGCTAGCGATTGATGCAGATATTCCCCATGACGAATTGGTGCGCCGTTTGTCAGGGCGAATGGCCCTCAATAAAGGCGCTTTCTCGTAAAGCTTGGCAGACTCCGCAGGATATGGTAAATATCACTTTATAAACCGCAACATAAGCGGAGCGAGCAGTGGGTATGAACCGTGTTTGACGGGCGCAGTATTGGTGCGAGTGCCGGACTTTCGGCCGAAAACCTCTCCCTTTCCGGGGCGCTGCCCGTTTATACGCAATCTGCGGCTCTTTGCTATCGCATAACAGATAGCCAGCCAGAGATATTGCTGATCACGTCGCGCCGGTCACGGCGCTGGATCATCCCCAAGGGCTGGTTGATCAACGGGCTGACCCCGTCAGAAACAGCCGCCCGTGAGGCTTGGGAAGAGGCCGGAGCTCTTGGGCTTTGCGGCACTGATATTCTTGGCCGGTTTGCCTATGTCAAAAACAGGCCCGGTAAGGATTCTGCACTGTGTTTGGTGGATGTCTTTCCGCTGCATGTACGGCGCTTGGAGGCAAATTTTCCCGAGGCGAGTCAACGCAGGCGCAAATGGGTATCGCCCAAAAAGGCATCGCTAAAGGTAGCCTCGCCTGATCTCGCCTCGCTTTTGCGAGGATTCGGGCTGAAACGGCAGTAGCAAGCCAATATCAAGACTTGATATTGCCATGTTGGTCGGTATCTATTCGCAAACCGGATTTTGGACGTGACATGATTCAATACGCATTGAAATGCAGCAATGGTCACAGCTTTGACAGTTGGTTTCAGTCCGCAGCCGCGTTTGACAAATTGTCGGCGGCCGGAATGGTAACTTGCGCGGTCTGCGGTTGTGACAATGTGGAAAAGGCGGTGATGACTCCGCGAGTTCGGCCTGCGCGCAATGCGGTTGTCGAGGCCGCTCCGGCGCAGCCACCGGCGGAAGAGATCAGCATGGCCACTCCTTCGGCTGAGATCGCAGAGGTTCTGAGCGAACTGCGTCGCAAGGTCGAAGAAAACTCCGACTATGTCGGCAAGGATTTTGCCAAGGAAGCGCGGAAAATCCATCTCGGCGATGCGCCCGAGCGAGCGATTTATGGCGAGGCCCAGCCGGAAGAGGCGAAGTCTCTGATCGAAGACGGTGTGCCTGTCGCACCTTTGCCGTTTGTTCCTAGCCGCAAGACCAACTGATCCATGCATATTGTCATTACGGGTGCGAACCGAGGGATCGGAAAAACGCTTGCGGATCAGTACCGTGCTGCAGGCCATTCGGTGACCGGAACGGCCCGTGACGGCAGCGCGGACATGGTGCTGGATGTCACCGACCCAACCCAGCACGCCGCCATGGCCGAGCAGTTGCAGAACCAGCCCATTGATTTGCTGATCTGCAATGCGGGCGTGTATCTGGACAAAGGTCACGATATCGACGGCTATCCGGTCGAGATGTGGGCCCAAAGCTTTGCCACCAATGTGACAGGCGTGTTCCTGACAGTTCAATCTCTGTTGCCGAACTTGCGTGCGGGGCAGGGCCGCATTGCGATCCTCTCATCTCAGATGGCGTCACATACGCGCGCGCCAGGTGGCAGTTATATCTACCGGGCCTCTAAAGCTGCGGTGCTGAACTTGGGGCGCAATCTGGCGACTGACCTGCAGGCCGATGGCATCGCAGTTGGAATCTATCATCCGGGCTGGGTGCAGACCGATATGGGCGGGACCGCCGCAGACATCACTGTGGATCAGGCGGCAGAGGGCTTGATGCAGCGATTTGACTCTCTATCACTCGAAAGTACGGGCTGTTTCGAAACCTGGGATGGTCTGGCTCACCCTTACTGAAGGGCTGCCTTTGGGATTTCGTAGACCTCACCGGGATCGATGAAAATCACCATTATGTCGCCGCGTGTCTCGTAGGTCAGCCTCGATGTCGAGCTGCTGGAATCCGGCACGCCTTTGGTGAAGTAGATCCGCCGCACCTCGCCTGTGTTCAACTGCACCGCCAGTGTGGCCGTCCCATCCTCGCGCTTGCGCAACTCGGCTGGGCAACTGGCCAGTGTATCACCCGCCAAAGCGGCACAAGGGACAGTGCCCAAGGAATTCTGGCCATCAGTCCCTGACAAGGTGGCGACCTGAGCCTGAGCGGCGGTTGAGATTAGGGTCAGAGCAAGGGCAAAGCGGAGCATGGAAATCCTCGTGGTCAAAAGCGTTTGCAGCACGCTTGCACCACGCGAGACCAAAGTAAAGCACCGCTGCAGCGCCTTTGCGCCCTTGCCCTTGCGTCCCCCCTCGCATAAGAGGCTCGGGATCAGAAATCCCTGGCGCGGAGACTTTTGCCCCCATGCCCGTACTCGTGATGAAATTCGGCGGCACTTCGGTCGCCAACCTGGACCGGATCCGCCGCGCGGCAAAGCGCGTGGGCGTTGAGGTTGCCAAAGGGTATGACGTCATCGTCATCGTCTCGGCCATGTCAGGCAAGACCAACGAGCTGGTGGGTTGGGTCGATGAGATTTCGCCGCTCTATGACGCGCGTGAGTATGATGCGGTCGTGTCTTCGGGCGAGAATGTCACTGCAGGTCTGATGGCATTGACGCTGCAGGAAATGGATATCCCTGCGCGCAGCTGGCAGGGCTGGCAGGTCCCGCTGATCACCAACGGTGCGCATTCCGCCGCCCGGATCGAAGAAATCCCGCCAGAAAACATCACTCAGAAATTCGGCGAAGGGATGCGTGTTGCAGTCGTCGCTGGCTTTCAGGGCATCAGTCCCGAAGGGCGCATCACCACGCTGGGCCGGGGTGGGTCTGACACCACCGCCGTGGCCTTTGCCGCCGCGTTCGAGGCCGAGCGCTGCGATATCTACACAGACGTTGATGGCGTTTATACCACCGACCCGCGCATCTGCGAGAAAGCGCGCAAGCTGGATCGGATTTCGTTCGAGGAGATGCTCGAACTGGCCTCATTGGGGGCCAAGGTGCTGCAAACCCGCTCGGTCGAGCTGGCGATGCGCTACAAAGTGAAACTGCGCGTTCTTTCAAGCTTTGAGGAACAATCCGACGAGGCCGGTACACTGGTCTGCGACGAGGAGGATATCATGGAATCCAATGTTGTGGCCGGTGTGGCCTATTCCCGCGACGAAGCCAAGATGACAGTCGTTTCCGTGGCGGACCGGCCCGGTATCGCTTCGATCATCTTTACCGCGCTCAGCGAGGAAGGCGTCAATGTTGATATGATCGTCCAGAACATCTCGGACGAAGGGCGCACGGATATGACTTTCTCGTGCCCTACCAATCAGGTCACCCGCGCCGAAAAGGCGTTGCTGGCGATCAAGGAGCAGGGCGAGCTGAACTATGCCGAGCTTGTTGCCGACGAAGACGTCTGCAAGGTCTCGGTCGTGGGGATCGGCATGCGGTCGCAATCCGGTGTTGCGGCCAAGATGTTCAAGATTCTCTCGGATGAGGGGATCAACATTAAGGTCATTACAACCTCTGAGATAAAAATTTCCGTCCTGATCGACAGGAAATACATGGAACTTGCGGTTCAGGCACTGCATGATGCCTTTGAACTGGACAAGGCGGCCTGAGCTTTCAGCCAAGTGTCCTGTCTGAAACCGTAACGTGGGTGGGCCATGGCGGAAGGCACGGAAACAGAATCTCGCAAGCTGCTGGGACGGCTGCGCGAAGAAATGGCGAGCGAAGCCGCTGGTCAAGAGCGTCTTGATCGGATTACGCATCTGATTGCTGACAGCACCGCGCGAGAAGTCTGTTCGATCTACCTGTTCCGGGATGAGGACACGCTGGAACTTTGCGCAACCGAAGGTCTGTCGCCCGAAGCGGTGCACCAGACCCGGATGCGCATGGGCGAGGGGCTGGTTGGTCGCGTCGCCAAATCCGGCAAGGTGGTGAACACCGCTGATGCGCCTTCGGCCAAAGGCTTTCGGTATATGCCGGAAACCGGCGAGGAACGTTATTCCTCCTTCCTTGGTGTGCCGGTTCAACGCCTGGGCCAAAAACTAGGCGTGTTGGTGGTACAGTCGCGGGAAGCGCGCGAGTTTTCCGCGGATGAGGTCTATGCGCTGGAAGTTGTCGCGATGGTTCTGGCCGAAATGGCCGAACTGGGTGCGTTCGTTGGCGAAGGTGCCGCCCTTTCGCCGCTGCACCAACAATCTGTTCAGCTGACCGGGGGAACGGCGCAGGAAGGTTCTGCCGAAGGCCATGTCTGGCTGCATGAACCCCGGGTCGTCGTCACCAACCCCATTGCCGAAGACCCGCACCGCGAGCGTGAGCGGCTGAACGAGGCCGTTGAGGAACTCCGCGTTGGCGTCGACAAGATGCTCGAAATTTCCCAAGGCGGAGATAAAGAGCAACTGCAGGTGCTGGAAGCCTATCGCATGTTCGCCAACTCCAAGGGTTGGATGCGCCGGATGGAGGAAGACATCGCTCTGGGCCTCAGCGCCGAAGCGGCGGTGGAAAAAGAGCAATCGCAGGCTCGGGCCCGCATGGGGCAGGTCACCGACCCGTATCTGCGCGAACGGTTGGCGGATCTGGACGATCTCAGCAACCGATTGTTGCGGATTTTGACCGGGCAGGGCAACGGCAACGCCGCCGATCTGCCGCCCGATCCAATTTTGATCGCCCGCAACATAGGCCCCGGCGATTTGCTGGAATATGGCCGCTCGCTCAAAGGTATAGTTCTGGAGGAAGGCTCGGTCGGCAGCCACGCCACCATCGTCGCCCGCGCATTGGCAATCCCGCTGGTTGTGCATGTGGGCCGCATCACGACTGAAGCCCTGAACGGGGATCACATTCTGGTCGACGGCGATAGCGGCGTCGTGCATCTGCGCCCCGAAGACTCGGTTGTCAGTGCGTTTCGCGATAAGATCGCGATGGAGGCCAAAGCGCAGGAGCGCTATGCCTCGATCCGAGAAACCCCAACGGTGACGAAAGATGGCGCGCGCATCAATATGGTGATGAACGCTGGGCTGATGGCCGATTTGCCTTCGTTGGGTAACTCGGGCGCCGAAGGGGTGGGCCTGTTCCGGACCGAGTTGCAATTCCTGATCCGCAACCAGATGCCGAAGCGGTCCGAGCTGGTGACACAATACAAGCGCGTCTTGGATGCTGCGGGTGACAAACGCGTTGTATTCCGTACGCTTGATATCGGGTCTGACAAGGTTCTGCCCTACATGAAACATGTGGAAGAGCCAAACCCGGCGCTGGGTTGGCGCGCGATCCGTGTTGGGCTCGACAAACGCGGCGTAATGCGGATGCAATTGCAGGCTCTGATCCGTGCGGCTGAGGGCCGTCCGCTGACAGTCATGTTCCCCTTTGTGGCGCAGGCGGATGAGTTTCGCGAGGCAAGGTGGGAGGTCAAGAAAACCATAGAACGCGAGCGGCGATTGGGTCACGTCCTGCCGGAAACGCTCGAAGTGGGTGCGATGCTCGAGACACCTTCGCTGGGGTTCGCACCGCAGAAGTTTTTTGACGAAGTGGGCTTCATCTCGATTGGGGGCAACGATCTGAAACAGTTCTTCTTCGCCGCTGACCGTGAAAATGAACTGGTGCGGCGACGCTATGATACGTTGAATGTGAGCTTTCTAAGCTTCATCGAACGTATCGTGGAACGCTGCGCGATTTCAGATACACCGCTCAGCTTCTGTGGCGAAGATGCCGGTCGCCCTGTCGAAGCTCTGTGTCTTGCGGCAATGGGCATTCGTACCCTGTCGATGCGTCCGGCTTCGATCGGGCCGGTCAAAAGCTTGCTGCTGCGGTCGAACCTGCAGGATGTGCGCAAGATCATCGCCGACGCCCGTCATCGCGGTGAACAATCTGTGCGTCCAGCCGTGATGGAATGGTTACGGACACAGTCCTGACCACTGGTACCTGAAACTTTCAAAGTTTCAGGCTCGGTTTCTTTTCAAGAAACCGGTACGCCGGTTCAAAGCGCAGGGTTGGATGTTTGAGCTCGGGATCATAGCCAGATCATTCAGTCGAAATCGCGCGAGGGTCAGTGTCAGTGCCGATTTATTTGCTCATTCACGAATCCAGACTTGATTTTTAACGCCGGGTTTCTTATCCACCCGATGAATGTTAGCGATAACATGACCTGTGACACATCAGTGTCTCTGTCCCGCGTCGATGCCTTGCCCAGACGGGTGGGGAACTCAGAAGGAGCCTTGCAATGGTCTCACGCGTTATTCCGGTAGATCCGTTCGACCTGGTGTTGTTCGGCGCGACAGGTGATCTGGCGCAGCGCAAAATCCTTCCTGGCCTCTATCACCGGTTCGAAGTCGGCCAGATGCCGGAAGATGCGCGCATCATTGGAACTGCGCGTTCTGATATGGACAGCGACGGGTTCCGAAATCAACTGCGTGCATCCATGAAGGAGTTCGCACCCAAGTTCGACAAGGAAACGCTCGAGCGTTTCCTGTCCCGCGTCGAATATGCTCCGGTTGATGCCATGGGCGATGCGGGTTGGGCTGAACTGGCCAAACTGCTGCGCGCAGATGTGGTGCGGGCTTTCTACCTGTCGGTCGGTCCCAGCCTTTTCTCGGGAATTGCGCAACGTCTGAACGATAATGGTCTTGCCACACCCGAGAGTCGCATTGTGGTCGAAAAGCCCTTTGGCCATGATCTGGCCTCGGCCAAGGCTCTGAACGCGGGCTTGCGAGCTTGTTTCGAAGAACAGCAGATCTATCGGATTGACCATTACCTGGGCAAGGAAACTGTTCAGAACCTGATGGCCTTGCGCTTTGCCAACTCGCTTTTTGAGCCACTCTGGAACGCCACGCATGTTGATAACGTCCAGATCACTGTGGCCGAAACCGTGGGCGTCGAGGGGCGCGGCGCGTATTACGATCAGTCCGGTGCGATGCGGGACATGATCCAGAACCATCTGGTGCAGCTGCTGTGCCTGACGGCGATGGAGCCGCCCTCGAAATTCTCGCCTAACGCGGTACGCGATGAGAAAGTTAAGGTGATCGAGGCACTGGAACCCGTGGACGCGAAAGACATCGCTCGTGGTCAATATCGCACTCACAAAGGCGGAGACGGCTATCTTGATCACGTCGGAGATCCAGCCAGCCGTACCGAAAGTTTCATCGCACTTAAGGCGCATATCGGCAACTGGCGCTGGGCCGGGGTGCCGTTCTATCTGCGGACGGGCAAGCGCCTGCGCTCGCGCGAGTCTGAAATTGCCGTGTTCTTCCGCGACCCGCCGCACACAATTTTCCCGAATGTCGGCCCGCTGCACGGGAATGTACTGGTGATCCGCTTGCAACCGGACGAAGGCATCACGTTGCGCACCACTATCAAGGAACCGGGGCAGGGCGGGTTCCGCCTGTCAGACGTCGCACTCGATATGAGTTTTGCCGACGCGCTGGGCGATGATGGGCAATCCCCGGACGCCTATGAGCGCCTGATCATGGATGTAATCCGTGGTGATCAGACCTTGTTCATGCGCGGGGACGAGGCCGAGGCCGCCTGGGCCTGGGTCGATCCCATCATCCACGGCTGGGAAGAGCGTGGCGATAAACCCGCGAAATACGATCAGGGCAGTTCGGGTCCCGAGGAAGCATTGATGCTGATGCATCGCGATGGGCGCCGCTGGCGTCAGATCGGAGGGTAATCATGGTCAACACAGTTATATCCGACGTCACCAAACGCATTATCGACCGCAGCGCTGATCTGCGTGGCCCACATCTTGAACGGATGGAGCAGGCCAAATCCAAGGGCCCAGCGCGCGCGCATCTGTCCTGCAGTGGTCAGGCCCATGCCTATGCGGGGGCTGGTGAGGATCAGGATTCCATGGCCACCGGCACAGCGGGCAACCTCGGCATCGTCACCGCCTATAACGACATGCTCTCAGCCCACCAGCCGTTTGAACGCTATCCCGGCCTGATCCGCGATGCGATCCGTGCAGCGGGTGGCACCGCGCAGGTTGCGGGCGGGGTTCCGGCAATGTGTGATGGCGTGACACAAGGTGAAGCAGGGATGGAATTGTCTCTGTTCTCGCGCGATGTGATCGCGTTGGCAACGGGTGTGGCGCTGAGCCACAACACATACGATGCGGCCGTGTTCCTTGGCGTCTGCGACAAGATCGTACCCGGCCTTATCATTGGCGCGCAGGCTTTCGGGCATCTGCCTGCTGTCTTCCTGCCCGCCGGACCCATGACCAGCGGTTTGCCGAACGATGAAAAAGCCAAGGTCCGCCAGAAATTTGCTGCTGGCGAGGTAGGCCGCGATGAACTCATGAAGGCGGAAATGGCCGCTTATCATGGCCCCGGCACTTGCACCTTCTACGGCACCGCCAACACCAATCAGATGCTGATGGAATTCATGGGTCTGCACCTGCCGGGCTCCAGCTTCGTTAACCCCAACACGCCGCTGCGCGATGCGCTGACCGAGGAAGGCGCGCGCCGCGCCCTGTCGCTCAGCGCGTTGGGCAATCACTACACACCGGTCTGCCAGATCCTCGACGAACGCGCTTTCGTCAATGGCATCGTCGGCCTGATGGCCACCGGTGGCTCCACCAACCTGCTGATCCACCTGATCGCCATGGCGCGCGCGGGTGGGATCGTGCTGGATTGGGAGGACTTCTCTGACATCTCCGGCGTTGTCCCTCTGGTCGCACGGGTCTACCCCAACGGTCTGGCCGACGTGAACCACTTCCACGCCGCTGGCGGGTTGGGCTTTGCCATCGGTACATTGCTGGATGATGGCTTGCTGCACCCCGATACGCTCACCGTTGCCGGGCAGGGGCTGCACAACTACACCAAGGAACCGAAACTGAAAGACGGCGAGTTGGTCTGGGAAGAGGGCGCGGGCCACAGCCTGAACGAAAAAATCGTCCGCCCTGCCAACGATCCGTTCCAGCCAACCGGCGGCCTGTCGCGCCTGACCGGCAATCTGGGCACGGGGGTCATGAAAGTCTCGGCCGTTGCGCCGGAACACCAAGTGGTCGAAGCGCCCGTGCGTGTGTTCCACGACCAAAACGCCGTTAAGGCGGCCTTTAAAGCTGGCGAATTCACCGGTGACGTCATCGTGGTCGTTCGCTTCCAAGGCCCAAAGGCCAACGGCATGCCTGAGCTGCACTCGCTGACACCCATTCTGTCAATCCTGCAGGGCCGAGGCCAGAAGGTCGCGTTGGTCACGGATGGCCGCATGTCGGGCGCGTCAGGCAAAGTCCCCGCTGCGATCCATGTCTGCCCCGAGGCGCTGGATGGCGGCCCAATTGCCTATCTGCAGGATGGAGACCGTCTGCGTGTCGATGCTGTGAAAGGTGAGCTTGAAATCCTCACCCCAGGCGTTCTAGACCGTACTCCAGCCACCGCAGACCTCACAGCAAATCAACACGGCGTTGGCCGAGATCTTTTCGGCGCATTCCGCCAGAATGTCGGCTCAGCCGACACAGGCGCCAGCATTTTCGGAGTTTAATCCCATGTCCAAAACCCAACGCACCCGCGAGATTTGCGCTCTGGCACCGATCGTCCCCGTTTTGGTGGTCGATGACGCGGCCCATGCTCGCCCGCTTGCCGAAGCTCTGGTCGCAGGTGGCCTTCCCGCGCTCGAAGTGACATTGCGCACACCTGCAGCTCTGGATGCCATCCGCGCCATGGCTGACGTCCCCTGCGGTGTGGTCGGTGCAGGCACTCTGGTCACCCCCGAAGATGTCCGCGCCGCCAAAGAGGCCGGTGCGCAGTTTGGCGTCTCACCTGGTGCAACCGACACACTGATCGCGGCCTGCGAAGCCGAAGGTCTGCCCCTTTTGCCCGGCGCGGCCACAGCCAGCGAAGCCATGGCCCTGCTGGAAAAAGGCTATGACATGCTGAAATTCTTCCCTGCCGAGGCCTCAGGCGGCGCGCCCGCTCTGAAAGCTATCGGAGCGCCCCTACCGCAGATCACCTTCTGCCCCACGGGTGGCGTGTCGCCGTCAAATGCCCTCGATTACCTGTCGCTTTCCAATGTGGTTTGCGCTGGCGGCAGCTGGGTCGCACCCAAGCAGATGGTTCAGAGCGGCGACTGGTCCGGGATCGAGGCACTTGCGCGTGAGGCCGCCAGCCTCTTGGATTGACGTCGCAAGGCAAGACGCTAGGGTAGGCCTCAATTCAAACAGGTTGCCCTCATGACAAACCAAATCTCCCTCGCGCATGGGCGCGAGTATCTGGCTATTCCCGGCCCTTCGGTCATGCCCGACGCGGTGCTGCAGGCCATGCACCGCCCGTCGCCCAATATCTATGACGGCGAATTGATCGAGATGATGCCCGCGCTCACCCGCGACCTGAAGCGCGTAGCCCGAACCCAGCACAACGTCGCCATCTATATCGCCAATGGCCACGGCACTTGGGAGGCCGCGCTGTCAAATGTGATCGCCCCGGGCGAAACCGTGCTGGCCCCGGCCTCAGGTCGCTTCACAAATGGCTGGGCCGAGATGGCCGAGGGCCTCGGTGCCAAAGCTGAACTGATCGATTTCGGCATGTCCTCTCCATGGGATCTCGACCGTATTGCTCAGGCTCTGCGCGCGGATGTGAACCACGAAATTAAGGCGGTGCTTGCGGTTCATGTCGACACGTCAACCTCGATCCGCAACAACATTCCGGCGCTGCGCGCTGTGCTGGACGAGCTCGACCATCCAGCCCTGTTGATGGCCGACTGTATCGCGTCCATGGGCTGCGATCGGTTCGAGATGGATGCCTGGGGCGTTGATGTCACCGTCACCGCCTGCCAGAAGGGGTTGATGACTCCGGCAGGCACCGGATTTGTTTTCTTCAACGACAATGCGCAAGCCAAACGCGCCACCATGCCGCGCGTCTCGAAATATTGGGACTGGCAGCCGCGCGCCAACCCCGAATTGTTCTACCAGTATTTCGACGGAACCGCGCCAACCCACCATCTCTACGGCCTGCGCGCCGCACTGGATCTGATCCATGGCGAAGGCATCGAACAGGTCTGGGCCCGTCATGAACATCTCGCCAAAGCCATCTGGGCCGCATGTGATGTCTGGGCTGAAGGCGGCGCGCTCCAACTCAACGTCAGTGACCGGGCCCATCGCAGCCATGCCGTCACTGCCCTGCGCCTGACCGAAGGGCGCGGCACTCCGCTGCGCGCCTATACCGAAACGCAGCTGGGTCTGACATTGGGTATCGGCCTGGGGATGGAGGATTGGGACGGCTGCTTCCGCTTGGGACATATGGGGCATGTGAACGCGCAGATGGTCATGGCCATGTTGGGTGGCGTGGAAACCGCTATGGCCGCGCTTGATATCCCGCGTGGCTGGGGCGCGCTCGAAGCCGCTGCCGCAACGTTGGCCAGCTAAGCTCGATCCGTCTTTTCATCTGGCCAGAAATATCCTCGGGGGGAATCGCGCCTCGGCGCGATGTGGGGCAGACAGCCCCTCCCCTACACGGCCCGAGCCATTGCCAAAGCCTTGGGCAAAGCGGCCTCAAACGCCGCCATCTCAGCGTCACCCCCACAGCTGACCCGAATGCACCGGTTCTGAGGGGCCGCGAATGGCATCCGCACGAACACACCTTGTTCGACCAACGCATCCAAAACGGCCTTGGCAAATGCGCCGTCCTGCCCGCAGTCTATCGCGACGAAATTTGTGGCCGAAGGTAGGGGTTCAAGTCCGTTCGATCGCGCAATCTGCTCGATCCGCGCGCGCGATGCCGCGATTTTCGCCTGAACTTCCGCCAGCCATTCCTGATCTTGTAGTGCAGCCAAGGCACCGGCTTGCGCCGCCCGGTTCATGCCAAAATGATTGCGCACCTTGTTGAAGGCTGAGATCAACCCCGGCGCGCCGATCGCATAGCCCACCCGCGCCCCGGCCATGCCGTAAACCTTGGAAAAGGTTCGCATTCGAATCACGCGCGGATCATCTACCGATACCGGTGCAGCTGTCCCTTCGGGCGCGCATTCCACGTAAGCCTCATCCAGAAGCAGCACACAGCCCTCAGGCATCGCTTCCAACGCGGCTGCGATATCCGCGCCCGAATGCCAGGTCCCCAGCGGGTTGTCTGGGTTGGCCAGATAGACCAGCTTTGCACCCACCTCTGCCGCTTTGGCAAACAGTGCCGCTGGGTCTTCGTGGTCGGCCCTATAGGGGACTTTGTGCAAAACGCCGCCAAACCCGGCCACGTGATAATTGAAGGTGGGATAAGCTCCATCCGAGGTCACAACCGGATCGCCTGGCCCAACCAGCAGCCGAACCAGATATCCCAGCAGCCCATCTATGCCTTCGCCAACAACGATATTCTCGGGCGCGACACCATGGTGCGCCGCCAGCGCATGGCGCAGATCGTAATTCTCAGGATCGCCATACATCCAAATCTCGCCCGCCGCCTGCTGCATGGCCTCAATGGCGCGTGGGGATGGGCCAAATATGCTCTCATTCGCACCGACCCGGGCAACAAAAGGCGCGCCGCGCTGGCGCTCCTGCGTTTCGGGGCCGACAAATGGCACGGTTGCAGGTAGAGATTGCGCAAGCGGGGTATAGCGAGGACCAGTCATGGCCGCAGATAAGCGCAACCTCTCAAGCGGGGCAAGCCTTGCATGATAGGGTTGTTCGGATCGGCCACCACTCTGCCCTGACGTCGCAGTAGCGCTGCCCGGCGGTTGCTGGCATGGTTGGCGCAACACGAAAAAAGCACCGGAGGCCCCATGTCCCGCGTATCCGTCGAATACAAAGACCACATCGCCCATGTCACGCTGACCCGGAGCGACAAGATGAACGCGCTGGACGATGCGATGATCAAGGCGATCCTCGCGGCGGGTCAAGAGGTTGCTGCGGCGGATATCCGAGCCGTCGTATTGTCGGGCGAGGGCAAAAGCTTCTGCGCCGGTCTCGATATGGCCAGTTTTGTCAGCATGGCGCACACGGACCCGACCGATTGGCTTATGACCCGCAGTCATGAAGACGCCAATGAGTTGCAGGAGATTGCCCTGATCTGGCGGCGTGTCCCGGTCCCGGTGATCTGCGCCATCCAGGGCGTAGCCTATGGTGGGGGTCTTCAAATTGCTTTGGGCGCGGATATCCGCATCGCGCATCCCGAAGCCAAGCTGGCAGTGATGGAGATGAAATGGGGCCTCATCCCCGATATGGGCGGGATGGTTCTGTTGCCCGAACTTGTCCGCTCGGACGTGCTGCGCCTGCTGACCTACACCGCCCGCCCCATCGGCGCGCAACAAGCGGCGGAGTGGGGGCTTGTGACCAAGTTGTCGGACGATCCGCTGACCGAGGCACTTGCGCTGGCCGAGGACATTGCGGGCAAAAGCCCCTCGGCCATGTGTGCCGCCAAACGGCTGATTGATGTGGCCGAAACCCGGGATCGCACCGATGTTCTGTTGGCTGAATCCTCGGAACAAGTCGATCTGATTGGCAAACCCGATCAGATGGAGGTTGTCATGGCGCAGATGCAGGGCCGCAAGCCCGAGTTTAAATGATCACCGCATGAATGCCCGACGCGCATCGCGGGCCATGTTATAGCGCATCTCCAGATCGGCGATCTTTGCCATCGCGTTCTTGCGAGCCTGCGCGTCGGTCAGCTTTGCATAGTCCTTGCGCGCCGCATCAAGCTGTTTCTTGATATCGAACTCTTCGGGCAACACTCCGGCCTGAGCCATGATCCGGTGACCTGCGGCAATGGCCGGGTCGCTTTGTGCCTCGCCCGAGCGGTCAGGAAGGGGTTGGCCTTCACCCTCCAGCCCTTCTAGCTGCCCTTCGGCCTGCGCCTTTTTTATCTGGCGTTCCACCAGTTTTCCTAATGATCCCAACATGGGGTGACCTTACGCGATCGGGGCGTGATACGAAAGCGCTCAGCGCACCCGGTTACTGACGAGAAATACCAACCCGCCAACCGCCAGCCCCCAGACCGCAGCCCCCAGCCCAAAGGCGGTGATGCCCGAAGCCGTGATGGCAAAGGTTAGCACGGCGGCTTCCCGCTCTGCCGGAACCTCCAGTGCCGCGAAGATGGCATTGGCCATCACGCCGATCAGCGCGACACCTGCCAGAGTGCCCATCAACAGAGGGTCAGCATGGGCGGCAAAGCTGGTGATCGCGATGGCGAAGATACCGAACAGGCAGTAAAACACACCGCCCATGATTGCTGACCAATAGCGCAGCGCAGGATCGGGGTGGCTGTCCTCGTTTGAACACATCGCAGCTGTGATTGCAGCCAGGCAAGTGGCCGGAGCGCCGAACGGGGCTGATAGCATACTGGCCCCGCCCACGGCTGAGAACAGCTTGCCCGGATTGGGTGTATAGCCAAAGCTGCGCATAACGGCGATGCCGGGGATATTCTGCGTGGCCATCGTCACGATGAACAGCGGCAGGCCAATTCCGATGGCAGAGGCCAGAGAAAAGCTCGGCATGGTCCAGACCGGGGCCGCGATAAGACGCTCGGGCCTGATCGAGCTGTCACCGGCATTCAAAATGACAACAATCGCCGCCGCGACGACCGCTGCCGGAACCGCCACCAGACGGTTGATCCGGCCTGCGACGAACCATGTCAAGATAACGGGTAGTGCTTGCCAGGGGATGTCCACAGCGGCTTTGAACGGCACGATACACAGCGGCAGCAAAACGCCCCCCAACATCGCCTGCGCCAAAGTGGTTGGGATCGCCGCAGCCAGCCGCCCCAGCGGACGCCACAGCCCGGCGATGACCGTCAGCGCCCCGGCGCAGAGGAATGCGCCGATTGCGCCCGAGAAACCTTCGGCGGGGGCAGCAGACACGGCGAGCAGCGCGACGCCCGGTGTCGACCACGCCACGCTGATCGGTTGCTTGTACCACAGGCTAAGCACAATCGCCGCCAGCCCCATCGCCACCGCTGCCATCATAAGGCCGGATGCGGATTCCGACGCCGAGGCCGCCATTGCGTTCAGCCCCTGCAGGACAATCGGAAATGAGCTGAAGAAGCCGACAATAGCCACAACCAGACCGGTTGAGATCGTCTGCATCGGAGGAAAAGCGCGCGCCATCACAGCCTCGGGGTTGTTTTGTGAACTTGCTAGCAATCGCAAGCCGCTGCGAACAAGGGGAAAACCGTCAGCGCGAAATGAAAACCCGCCACACATGCGGCGGGTTTTGGGATTTGAGTATTTGGGAAAAGATGAAGATCAGGCGATTTCGGCCAATCGGGCGAGGGCTTCGTTCAGCTTCGCCTCTTCTTCCTCGCGCGCGGCGAGGTTGGCTTTGGCTTCCGCAACCACTTCCTCCGGGGCGGAGGCCACGAATTTGGGGTTGTTCAGACGGCCGCGCAGGCCGCCCAGCTCTTTGGCCAACTTGCCTTTGGCTTTCTCAAGACGTTCCTTTTCTGCACCGATATCGATGATATCGGCCAGCGGCAGGCCAAAGGAGGCACCGGGGGCGGCAATCGAGATTGTGCCCTTGGGCAGCTCATCCGCGTGGGTCAGGCTGTCGATCCGCGCCAGACGTTTGATCAGCGCTTCGTTGCGGTCCCATGCGGCTTGTCCGTCGGCGTCGATCTCAGTCACCAGCATCGGCACATAGAGGCCTGCAGGTACGCGCATCTGGGCACGGGCCGAGCGGGTGTTTTCGATCACCGAGATCACCCAGTTCATCTCACGATCCGCATCTGCGTCGACCAGTTCGGTGCCGTAAGTCGGCCAGTCGGCGTGGACGACCATCTTCGCGCGGGTGCCGGTCAAGCCCCATAGCTCTTCGGTGATGAAGGGCATGATCGGATGGAGCAGGACCATGCACTGGTCCAGAACCCATCGCATGGTGGCGCGGGTCTCGGCCTGTGCCTCGGCATCGTCGCCTTGCAGCAGGGGTTTCGACAGTTCCACGTACCAGTCGCAGACTTTGCCCCAAACAAAGGCGTAAAGCCCGTTGGCTGCATCGTTGAAACGATAGCTTTCCAGCGCCGCGTCGACCTCTTCCCGCACGCGGGCGGTTTCGCCGATGATCCAGCGGTTCACGGCCGCTTTGGGTCTCAGATCGGCGACTTCCAATTGAGGAACAGCATCGGTGAAAACCTCATTCATCTCGGCAAAGCGGACGGCATTCCAAAGCTTGGTGCCAAAGTTGCGATAGCCGGTAATACGCTCGCGCGACAGTTTCAGAACCCCACCAATCGCCGCCATCGACGCGTTGGTAAAGCGCAGCGCGTCGGCTCCGAACTCGTCAACGATCTCCAGCGGATCGATCACGTTGCCGGTGGTCTTGGACATCTTCTTGCCCTTCTCGTCGCGGACGAGCGTGTGCAGGTAGACGGTGTGGAACGGGACCTCGTTCACTACGGCCAGTTGCATCATCATCATCCGGGCAACCCAGAAGAACAGGATATCCGCGCCGGTGATCAATAAGCTGGTTGGGAAATAGCGTTCCAGTTCCTCGGTCTGCTCGGGCCAGCCCAGCGTGCCGATCGGCCAGAGGCCGGACGAAAACCACGTGTCGAGGACGTCGGGGTCGCGACCGATCTCTACCCAAGTACCCTCGCCGTCGGACGGTGTGGAGTATGCGTAGATACCTGAAGTTTTTTCAGGGTCATGTATCCGGATTTCGTAATTCGAACCATAGTATTGTTGAGCCAGCTTAAGTGCTTCTTCTTCGGTAGGTGCGCAGAAGAATTTGCTGCGACCAGACCAATGCTCTCCGGGTACTCCCAAGTCTCGGTCAAGCGCGCCTTCTTTCAGTTCCGGCCCATACCAAACCGGAATCTGATGCCCCCACCACAACTGACGTGAGATGCACCAGGGTTCGATGTTTTCCAGCCAGTGATAATAGGTCTTCTCGCCCGACTCGGGGATGATCTTGACTATGCCGTCCTTGACCGCATCCAGCGCCGGGCCAACGACCTTTTCAGCGTCGACAAACCACTGGTCGGTGAACATCGGCTCGATGACGACTTTCGAACGATCTCCGAAGGGCTGCATGATCGGTTTGCTCTCGACCAGCGGGACCAGCGCTGCCGGATCATCATCCTCGCTCAGTTTGGTGCCCAGAACCGGATCGTCGGCGCGGGTCATCACAGCAAGGCCGTCAGCAGTGATCTCTTCTACGACCTTCGCGCGCGCCTCGAACCGGTCAAGCCCACGCAGGTGATCGGGAACTAGGTTGATCGCGTCGATCTCGTTCTCAGTAAATTCACGACCACGCGCATACTCCTGCGCCAAAACAGCCGCCTCCGCATAGGGCGCCCCATCGGCCCGCATCGCGCCTTTGGTATCCATCAGGCGGTACATCGGAATGCCGCCACGCTTGGCCACCATGTTGTCATTGAAGTCATGCGCACCCGTGATCTTCACCGCGCCCGAGCCGAAATCGGGATCAGGGTAGTCATCGGTGATGATCGGGATCTGGCGGCGATGTTCCTTCGGGCCAACCGGGATTTCGCAAAGCTTCCCAACGATGGGCGCATAGCGTTCATCCGACGGATGAACCGCAACCGCACCATCACCCAGCATGGTTTCAGGTCGGGTCGTAGCGATGGAAATATAATCCCGCTCTTCGCGGAAAATCACATTCCCGTCTTCATCTTTTTCCAAATACTCATATGTCTCGCCGCCTGCCAAAGGGTACTTGAAATGCCACATATGACCTGCGACTTCGATGTTCTCGACTTCAAGATCGGAAATCGCGGTTTCGAAATGCGGGTCCCAGTTGACCAACCGTTTGCCGCGATAGATCAGGCCCTTCTCGTACATATCGACAAAAACCTTGATCACCGCGTCGTGAAAATTCGCAGAATTTTCGTGGCCCGTGCGCGGGTCGCGCGGCGCGCCCGCCATGGTGAAGGCGTTGCGCGACCAGTCGCAGGACGAGCCCAGCCGCTTTAGCTGCTCGATTATTGTACCGCCGTATTGGCCTTTCCACTCCCAGACTTTGTCCAGAAAAGCCTCACGCCCCAATTCTGTCCGGCTGGGTTGCTGGGTTGCGGCCAGCATCTTTTCCACCTGCATTTGGGTGGCAATACCTGCGTGGTCCTGACCGGGCTGCCACAGTGTGTCGAACCCTCGCATGCGGTGCCAGCGGATCAGGATATCCTGCAGCGTGTTGTTGAACGCGTGCCCCACATGCAGCGCCCCCGTCACGTTGGGCGGCGGGATCATGATGGTAAAGCTTTCGTCGCGCGATTTATTCGCGCCGGCCTTGAAGGCTCCGGCCTGTTCCCAGGCCTCGTAGATGCGGGCCTCGGCCTCGGCCGCGTTGAATGTCTTTTCCATCGCCATTGGATGCGTCCTGCGTCGTCTATCTTGGGTCAGCGCCTGCAATAGCGAATGGACGCAGGAAGGGGAAGGCCCTGCGCGGCGGTCCTGCGCTGATCAGCCGGGATTTGACGGGGCGGGCGCGTAAAGATCGAGTTTTTCGCTGGCTCCTTGGCCCATCGCCTTGGCCTGATCGCTGCGGATTTGGGCGTGCAGGTGCAGCGCCTCGGGCGCAAACAGTGCGGTCGGCTCAGGGATATGGATGAAATTCCCAACCCGATCCTCGCCCCGCGCCAGAATGGCATAGTCGCGATCCGCCACTTTCTGCTGCGCATTGGGGTTGAGATAACGGATAGCCAATCCAATCCGACGATCATCCGACACGTTCGGCCCTGACCCGTGAATGGTCAGACCGTGATGCAGCGACATCTGGCCGGGCTGCAGCTCGATATGGGTTTTTTCTTCCTCTGCCACATCCACAGCAACTTCTTGACCCCGCGACAGCAGGTTATTGTCGGAAAACGTATCATTATGCGGCAGGATCGGGTTCTTGTGGCTGGCCTTCACGAAATCCATGCAGCCACTCTCAACCGTCGCAGGGGATAGGGCGATCCAGGCGGTCAACTGGTCCGAGGTTTCGCCCATGCCCCAATATGTCAGGTCCTGATGCATGCCCACCACTTGCGTCGTGCGCGGTTCCTTGATGAACAGCTCAGCTGACCACAGCAGCAGGTCTGGGCCCAAAACGCCTTCGACAACGTCCAAAACGCGCGGATCCAACGCGATGCGAGTGGCAAATGGCATCACCACATGCGCGTTGATGCGTTTGTACATGTTCAGGGGTAGCGGCAGGTCAGCCTCGCGCCAGCTGGCCTCGACATCCTCCAACTCGGCACGGTACCCGGCGGCTTCTGCGGCAGAGAACACGGGGATCGGAAATATAAACCCATCATCCCAATAGGCCTCGGCACTTTGGCTGTCCAATCGGCCATTCGTCAGCTTGATTTCTTTGGGCATGGAAGCCTCCACTCGACTGAATTTAGGTTCAGCCTAGGCGCGGCCCAGATCGGCGCGCAACGCTGTTTCCAGACATGAATGTCGCTTTCAGACCGTGCGGAGTTAATTTTCTCAGCCACTGGACAAGGTCCTGCTTCACGCTAGGGTCGCGCATTCAGGCAGCCAGAGGATCATCCCATGGAAAAATTCGGCAAAAGCCAGCCCATCAAACGGACCGAGGACCAGCGGTTTCTGACCGGGCAGGGGCAATACATGGACGATTCTGTGCCCGAGAATGCGCTGTTCGCAGCATTCTTTCGCAGCCCGGTGGCGCATGCCACGATCACGTCGCTGGACCTTGAAGATGCACGTACAGCGGATGGGGTGCGCTTGGTCATGACGCTGGAAGATCTGACTGCTGCCGGGATCGATACGGTGATGAACGCGACTACAGTCGCCAACCGCGACGGCAGTCAAGGCGCTGCGTCCGAGCGAAACATGCTGGCCAAGGACCGCGCGCGTTTCGTCGGCGAACCAATTGCGGTTGTTATCGCTGACACCTTTCTGCAAGCCCGCGATGCAGCTGAACAGATCTGGATGGAAACCGAGGATCTGCCGGTCAAGATGGATGTCGCCGCAGGCGGGGAGCCGTTGCATCCACAGGCCCCCGACAATCGCGCCTTCGACTGGGGGCTGGGCGATGAACAGGCGACCAACGCGGCGTTTCAGGCGGCGGCCCACACGGTTGCGCTGAATGTGCATGATAATCGGGTCATCGCCAGCTCGATCGAACCGCGCGGCTGTCAGGCCGAGTGGTCGGGTGGTCGCCTGCATTTCTCCTACGGCGGGCAGGGCGTCTGGGGGATGAAGGCGCAATTGGCGCAAAAGCTGAAGCTAGAGCCAGAGGCGATCCGGGTCACCACGCCGGATGTCGGCGGCGGTTTTGGGATGAAGGCGATGCCGTATCCCGAATATTTCTCGGTTGCCGTGGCAGCGATGAAGCTGGGCCAGCCCGTGCATTGGATGTCTGACCGGTCCGAGGCGATGTTGTCGGATCACCATGGTCGAGATTTGACCTCGCTGGCGGAACTGGCTTTTGACACCGATCACAAGATTACCGCCTATCGGGTCCACAACAAAATCAACCTTGGCGCCTATAACAGCCACTTTGCACAGGCCATTCAGACCAGTCTGTTCAGCAAGGTCCTGATGGGCGTCTATGATGTGCAAACCACCTATCTGCGCGTCGAAGGGTTTTACACCAACACAACGCAGGTCGACGCCTATCGCGGAGCCGGTCGGCCCGAGGCGATCTATGTTTTAGAACGCGTCATGGACCGCGCCGCACGCGAACTGGGCGTTGACCCGTGGGAGCTGCGGCGCAAGAATTTCATCAGGCCAGAGGCTTTCCCATATGTCTCGGCAACGGGTGAAACCTACGACGTCGGCGATTTCGCCATGGTCCTCAGCCGCGCCGCCGAACAGACCACGGGATTCGCGGCCCGCAAGGCGGCGGATGCGGAAAACGGCCTGATCCGGGGGCAGGGGCTGTGCTACTACATCGAAAGTATTCTGGGTGATCCTTCCGAAGGCGCAAAGATCGAGTTTTGCGAGGATGGAACAGTGAACCTCTACGTGGGAACCCAATCGAATGGGCAGGGACATGAGACGGTCTATGCCCAGTTCCTGTCTGATCAGACGGGCATTCCGGCGCATCTCATCAATGTAGTGCAAGGCGACACGGATAGGCTGGCGCAGGGTGGCGGCACCGGCGGGTCACGCTCGGTCACGACCCAAAGCAATGCCACGCTGGTCACAGTTGATACGATGATCGCCGCATTCACGCCCTATCTTGCCGATAAGATGGGAGTCGAGGAAAGCGATGTGACCTTCGACCATGAAACCTTCCGCGCACCCGGGTCCAACCTGACCCCCACGCTGACCGAAGCGGCTGAGATGGCGCGTGCAGACGGGCGCGCCGATCTGTTGCAGCACGAAGCCCGCGCCACGCTAGATGCACGCAGCTATCCAAACGGTGCGCATGTTGCCGAAGTCGTTATCGATTCTTTCACTGGTGAAACATGGGTCGACCGCTACACGGTGGTGGATGATTTCGGCAATCTTATCAACCCGATGCTGGCCGAGGGGCAGGTGCATGGCGGGGTAGTGCAGGGTATCGGCCAAGCACTGACCGAGCATGTTGTTCATGATGCCGAGGGGCAACTGCTCACGGCTTCGTTCATGGACTACGCCTTGCCCCGCGCCGCTGAGATACCCATGATAGAGTTTACCTCGGCGCCGGTTCCGTCAACCGCCAACCCGATGGGGATGAAAGGCTGTGGCGAGGCCGGCACCGTGGGCGCACTGGCCGCAGTGGCAAATGCGGTTCAGGATGCGCTCTGGGATCACGGGGTGCGGCAGGCGGATATGCCTTTCACACCTCAAAAAGTATGGGAATTGCTGACGCATGGTTCTGTCGCGGCTGAGTAGAAAGGTACTGGGATGGCTCGGGCGGCCGCTGCGGTCCGAGCACTCGGCCGAAGCGCGCCACCGCGAACCGATCAGCCATGTCATCATCCTCGACGGCACCATGTCGACGCTGGAGCCGGGGCGGGAAACCCATGCCGGTCAGACCCTGCAGTTGTGTTGCGAGATGGGCAGCAAGGTCTCGGTGTTTTACGAAGCAGGCGTGCAGTGGGACAGTTGGAAATCCACCATGGACGTGATGATGGGCCGGGGCATCAACCGCCAGATTCGCCGTGCCTATGGCTACCTCGCCTCGCGCTACAAACCCGGCGACAAGATCTTTTTCATTGGCTATTCCCGTGGCGCTTACGGCGTGCGCAGCCTTGCGGGTGTGATCGATGCGATTGGCTTGCTTAAGGCCGAACACGCCACCGTGCGCAACATCAAACAGGCCTACCGCCACTATGAATGCAACGCCAATGGCGAAGCGGCGGCGATCTTCCGTCAGGAATTCTGCCACGAGGATGTGGCCATCGAAATGGTCGGCGTCTGGGATACGGTCAAAGCGCTGGGTCTGCGCCTGCCACTGCTCTGGCGCTGGGCCGAGGAACGCCACGCTTTCCACAACCACCAGCTTGGCCCCGCCACCCGCCACGGCTATCACGCCATGGCGCTGGACGAGACCCGCGAAGTGTTCGAGCCCGTGTTGTGGAAATGCACACCCGATTTCAAAGGCCATATCGAGCAGGTCTGGTTCCGCGGCACCCACGGTGACGTGGGTGGCCAGTTAAACGGGTTCGAAGAGGCCCGCCCCCTCAGTAACATCTCCCTGATCTGGATGCTGGACAAGGCCGAACTACACGGCCTGCCCCTGCCCGAAGGCTGGCGCGACCGCTATCCAACCGACCCGCACGCGCGCTCGGTCGGCACGTGGCGCGGCTGGGGCAAGATTTTCCTACTGCGCAAGCACCGGAAGGTTGGCAAAGACCGATCCGAGCGCCTGCACGTCTCGGTCTCACCAGACGAACTGCCTCGCTGGGTACCGATGCCGGATTTGCCATCGCATCCGGCGCAGTGAAAGGCTGACCATTTGCCAGTGGCTCCAATACCACCGACACTTCAATCTCAGGTTCGAGCCCAATCTTGACGTCAATTCACCGTGCAGCGAATGTCCGAATACAGCAATTAATCTAGATTGTGCTTCCGAGAATACGGCGTGCGATGCGTCAGATTGAATTCGGATACTAAAATCATAGGAGATGACCATTGTCTGACACCTTTTACCAGCCAGTGTCTGGATTCGATCTACCCCGCTTTGCGGGCCTAGCGACCTTTATGCGGTTACCTCATGTGGCCCTGACAGAGGCGAGGATCGAGGACGTTGACATTGGTCTGATTGGGGTGCCTTGGGATAGCGGCACGACCAATCGGCCCGGTCCCCGCCACGGCCCACGTCAATTGCGTGACATGTCAACAATGATCAGAGCACAGAACGGCGCATCGGGAGTGCGGCCTTTTGAGCTGGCCAATTGCGCGGACCTGGGCGATGTCCCGACGAACCCGGCTGATATCATGGAGACAATGGAGCGCATCACATCTTTCTGTAGCAATGTGAAAGCTGCCGGCGTTCGTCCTCTCACCGCTGGTGGTGATCATCTGACTTCGCTGCCATTGCTGAGGGCTTTGGCTCAAGATGGCCCACTTTCTATGATCCATTTTGATAGCCACACCGACCTGTTCGACTCATATTTCGGTGGAACAAAGTATACGCACGGAACACCATTTCGGCGAGCTATCGAGGAGGGTCTGCTGGACCCCAAAAAGGTTGTGCAGATCGGCATTCGTGGAACAACTTATGACAACGAAGACAGGGACTTTGCAGATGCGGTCGGTATCCGGGTTGTGCCAATTGAAGAGTTTCATGAACGCGGCGTTGTAAGCGTTATGGCGGAAGCTCGGGAGATTGTGGGGCGTTCTGACACCTACGTGTCCTACGACATTGATTTCGTCGATCCTACGTTTGCACCCGGAACCGGAACGCCCGAAGTTGGCGGTCCAAATTCATATCAGGCCATTCAGGTTGTTCGAGAATTGACAGGCGTCCAGATCGTGGGAGCGGATCTTGTCGAGGTTTCTCCACCTTTTGATCAGAGTGGCGGCACTGCCTTTTTGGGGGCCTCAATAATGTTTGAGATTTTGTGTGTTATGGCGACAGAAAAGTCGACATGACGGCAAAGCGAAGTCTGATTGCTGCCTGACGCCTAACTACCGACGCGCTGTGCACCTGTCTGAACGACCGTTTTCTCCCGCATCTTGGAAATTGCAAAGTCTCTTTCGAATGTCCAGATTGGGCTGAAAATACTACAAAGCCACAGCCGCAAATCGCAGGATTAAAGTTTGTCGCGATAGTTGTGAGTGTCTGTGTCTGGTGGCGACACTCGCAAAGCGAAACTCGAAAAATCGTTCATTCTTTGGTATCAGGCACACCCAGCTTTCGCAGATCCTCTACCCACCGATTGAGATACGCCTCACTCTCGAATGGCGCATTCATCGCCTCTTGGATAGTGAATTCGGGATTGGCCGCTAGAAATTCATCGATAACGGTCTGCGCATCACTGGGAAGACCAAGGCGTAAAAGAATTGGCGCGTAGGTGCGTTTCAAGCCGTCTGGTATTTCGTTCATTTGTTCAACTGAAGCCTTTGCATCTTCATACTCCTCGGCGAAGTACTGAGCCCAACCCAGATTCCAAAGATACCAGTCTTGGTGATGTGGGTTCAGCCGGATCGCCAGTTTCATGCGCTCTACGGCTTCAGGCGCCTTGCCGCCATAGACGAGCGGGTCGATGGAATCTGCCAGAACGGACGCCGAATTTGGATTCAGAGAAATTGCTTTGTCGTAAAGCGAAGCAGCCCGCTCAAGGTTCCCGCTCTGAGTAGTTGCATTGGCTAAGACCCAATTACCTTTGAAGTTGAAGGGTTCCAATTCAACGGCTTTCCGCGCCATCTCAAATGCGCGCTCCAGTGATTCCTCGCGCGTTAAAGAGTTCGTCCAGCCCCAACGATACCCGTTTATGTGTGCCCAAGCGTTTTCGACATACGCCCCAGCATAGTTCGGATCGAGAGCAATGGCTTTTGCGCTAAGCATTTCTGCCTTGATGTTTCCTTCTTTCGTGAAGGTAAACCATTCCTCCTGCGCGCGTTTGCGCAATTCGTAAGCGCCAAGGCTATCAGTAGGCTGATGCTTAAGACGGCTGTACTCTGCCAAATCGATATTCGTGGAGAGAAGCGAAGCTATGGTTCGCGTTATCTCATCCTGAACAGAAAAAATGTCCTGTAGGTCTCGGTCATAGCTGTCTGCCCAGATGTTCTGGCCCGTCGTCGTATCAATGAGTTGGGACGTCACGCGCAAACGCTGACCGGCAATTTGAACGCTCCCTTCAACAATGTAGCGAACACCCAATTCTTCTGACACTTTCTGTATATCTGCCGGGGTGTTCTTATATGAAAATGTCGAGTTTCGGGCGACTACGAAGAAGTCTGAAAAACGGGACAAGGCGGTCAGGATGTTCTCACTCAGCCCGTCACTGAGGTAATCTTGACTCGGGTCGTTGTTGAGATTGTCGAACGCCATGACCGCGATGGAGGGTTTGCCAGACAGGGCCGCGGCTTGTTCATCCGTGTCCGGGGATCGCACCACGGACCAAGGTTGTAGCCATGCAGCGGCTACTAGCGCCAGGACAATTGCGGTACAACTTACCATGATCAGGCGATTTTTTGTTGGCTTGTTCGTAAGTGGCACGATAGGAGAAACGATGGCTTTTGCCTTTTCATCCATTTTAAGGCTGTAGATGTGAATGGGGTCGGAGATGTTCTTGACCTCTCGCATCCCCAAATCTTCTATGGTGAGATCGAGCTTGGTATTGACCTGTTCGAAAACGCTAGCCGACATGTAAATGCCATTCGGGACAGCCAGGCTTTCAATGCGTGCGGCAACATTTACACCATCCCCGTGAATGTCACCCTGATCTACGACGATGTCGCCAACATTGAGGCCGATCCGGTATCGCACCTGCGAATCTGGCGATAGGTCCGCGTTAGCCACCGCTATATTGTGCTGCATGTCCACCGCACATCGAACGGCCTCAACTGCACTTGCAAACTCAAGAAGCAAGCCATCGCCCATCAATTTGACGATGCGCCCATGTCGTGAAGCGACAATTGGTTCAAAAAACTGCTCGCGATGGGCTTTGACCCTTGCAAGCGTGCCGGCCTCGTCATTTCGAATAAGACGGCTATAGCCGACCACATCGGCGGCAAGTATCGCTGCTAGACGTCTTTCCAAAGACTGAACTCCCACAGTGGGCACCACGCTAAACGCAAAATTGCATCTAGGCCAGATGCGCTAACCAAACACACATTTTTAACAAAGCGACTGTTAAGTCTCTTTACGGCATCAGCCGTGAAGCTGTGCCTGACTGCGAAGTGCAGTAATTCATTGAATGTCCGCTTGGGGCTGCGACCTGATGAATGCATCCGCAGCGTTCATTTGGAGTGCGAAGGTCGGTTCAGGGCTCTGCGCACCATTTCGGGCACGTCGCGGAGAAAGTTGGCAGCGAGACCATAACGCGACCACGGTGTCATGTGCAGCATTATTCGGGAAAACCACGCGGCCGAACCAGCTCTGGCAGACCGACTTCACCTACCTGAAGGTCATCGGGTGGGGCTAATTCTATCACGCTGAGATATATTCCATGAAAGTATCAATAGAAAAAATTCTGGGCATGGTAGTTTTGTAAGGCTAGTCTGCCTGAAACAACTCGGAACCTTTAGTGTGATCTTCGGGGTAAAGCACAGCTTGGCAAGTTTGGCAGCCTCGATAATTCTAGGCGCCTAGGTAATCACGGTCGAGGTTCTTGCCCAAGCCAAGGAAAAATGGTGTGCTTTGCGCATCTGACGGAGAGTGTGTATCTGGCCTCCGTCGAACGGGAGCAGATTTAACAAACAAGTACTGTTTTTCCGCCGACCTGGATTGTGCGGTAGAAAACCACGATGGTGCCAAGTTTGATGACGTCCTTCGCAATAAGTTTGGTCAGCTCGTCGTCTGTTCTGAAACTTGGGGATGGACGTGGACAGACAGTAAAAATGGAATAGTGAGTAACGTGAACGTTAATTGCCAATCTGGTTACTGCGGTTACGGGCCCGGCACTACCGCAAAGTGCTGTTTTGGAGCCGATCTGAATTGTACTGGACCCAAAGGAGCTGGGTTCAAATACGGTGCCGTAGCCGTTGCTTTTGGCAAAAGGTACAAATGCGATCAAAAAGCTGGAGGGTGGCAAGAATTGCTCCAAGACCCTGATCCAGATCCTGAAGAGATCAATCCCTACAAATCGGGAGTTGCGCTAATTTGCTACAACGCCGTTTTGGACACAACTGGTCGGTCAGAGTTTTGGGGCGAAGGTAAAGACTGTGACGCTGCTCGGGCGTCCGGCGCAGCTGATGCTAACAAAGTTGGCTGCAAGAGTATGGGGCAAAGCTGGAACGACCTGGATCGCGAGACCATTCGCACACTAAGATTTCCGAAGAGTTGACCTGTTTCCTTATTTGAATTCATGGGCGCATGACCGTTTGGGCATCGGTACGTTTGAAGAGATTTGACTGAGAACCGCAGCCATCCGTTGTGGCCGCAGGCAGGCCTTACTTATCCGTAGCTGCAATAAACGTCAGCAAAGGCGGCACTTGCAGCAGGTTTGTAAATGGCTGCCATTCATCCTTCGTTCCAGTTCTATCTGCCAAAATTGATGGTTTGCCAGTGTAGCCGATGCATTCCGGTTTGCCTTGAATATTCCTCTGATTTGGCAACTCGCACGATGACGCCGGTCTTGCAGACCGAAGCCAACTTCATGATCGCCTCGCGTTTCTGCGCTATGGAACTCCCGCCAGCGCAAGCCCCAAGTGGGCTTACGGTCACGTTCGGAAAGTGCTTTACCTTTTTGAGTGACGAAAAAATTCACCCGCCGCGATGGCGGAACTTGAACAGAGTTAGTTACTGCAAGAGCGCAACGTCCGGATTTTCCGCGCTCCTACCCTTCGCAATCTCTAAGATTTTGTGGTCGCGGCTAATGTCGGCAGTGCGGGCTGAGATCGCAGCATCCGGTCATCATGCTCAATGTCCGGTAGAGGCCGTCCTCAACAGCGGGAGGTAGATTTCTTAATGAAAGCTCTGCAGGCTCCAAAATCGGTTAAGTGCATTGCAGCTCCACCGCCGGCGCTTATCGGCTAGTCTTGGTCCAAACCGGCTTCTTGTATGATCCAATCCCGAAATGCCTTCAGCTGCACCTGCTCCATCGCGTCCGGAGGGTAGACCAGATGGTAGGAACGCGTTGGTGTGAAGTCTTCGCGGAAGGGCCGGATCAGTTGCTGGGACAGCAGTTCATCTCTTATGATCGGCAGTAGTCCAAGCGACACGCCTTGGCCCGACAACACCGCCCGAAGTAGAACGCTGGAATCGTCAATCACCACTCCGGGCAAGCAACCTCCGGTGTCGATGCCTTTGGCTGCAAACCACTCCAGCCAGTCGAATTGGTCTTTCCAATGCAAGAGCGGCAGTTTGAGCAAGTCCGTTGGCTCGGCCGGAGGTGTCGCACCATCCAGCAGAGCGGGACTCATCACAGGCGACGTTTCGAAACGCAGCAAAGGTTCGGACACCAACCCCGGCCAGCGCCCGTCGCCCCAAGCCAGCATCATATCTGTTTGCCCGTCCGAGAACTCGACGCCGCCCGGCGAATACTGCAAGTGCAGGCCGGTTTCGGGGAAGTGCTGCCAGAAACTGTGCAGCCGCTTGGATAGCCATTGCGAGCCGATTAGCGCACCCACCCCTACAGTGATCGAGGCTCGGCTGGCGGTCTGCCGTGTGTCCCAAACGGCCTTGTCTAGCTGGGTGAAGATACTGTCGCAGGCCTCGGCAAACCGGCGCCCTGCTTCAGTAAGGGTGACCGATTGGGCGTAGCGATCAAACAATGAGCAGCCCAGATGCTGTTCCAGGGTTTTAACTTGCGAACTGACCGCCGTAGGGGTCACGCCCAACTCGCCTGCAGCGCGTTTGAAATTCTGAAACCGGGCGGCCATCGTAAAGGTGCGCACTGCGCCCAGCGGAATTTGATCAGCGTGATCTGGCATCTTTAGGATAAGTTCAAGTTGTCCTAGGTGTAGTGATTTTTAATCTATGCAAAGTAGTGAGAGCAAGGCAGGCTTTTTCTTCAAAGGATACAAGCAACATGTCGTGGACCCGTCGCCCCGACAGCAGCGGAGGTGGAATGTTGCGCAATGCCCCCTTAGCCGCCCGCTACTACACGCAGCCAGAGTTCTTTGAGGTCGATAAGGAAAAGGTCCTTTTCCGCACATGGCAATGCGTCTGCCATGTTTCAGAGATCGCGAATCCCGGCGACTTCAAGACTTTCACCATCGTGGACGAGGATATCTTTGTCATCCGCACGCCCGAGCGGCAGATCAAGGCCTATTACAACATCTGCCGCCATAGGGGGCATCCGCTGGTCGAAGGTACAGGCAAGGGCAAGCGGGTATTGGTCTGCCCCTATCACGCGTGGACCTATGAGTTGAACGGTAAGCTGCGCCGCGCGCCGGGCTCGGTTGAAAGTGATGGGCTAAGCTGCGATCAAATCAATCTGCGCAAGATCAGGGTCGAAGAGTTTTGCGGTTTCGTCTTCGTCAACCTCGATGAAGACGCGGACCCAATGGGGCCAGAGCTGGAAGAATACCGCCAGAATATGCTGAGCTTTCACCCCGACCCGACCAAGCTGAAATTCGTTTGCGAGACCGAGATTGCGCATGACAGCAACTGGAAGCTTTCGGTAGAAAATTACAACGAATGCTACCATTGCCCAACCGTCCACGCGAGCTCGCTGACGCATGGGGTCCTTGAGATGGAAGGATATACAACCGTCCCGAAGGGCAAAACGATCTGGCACGATGGCAAGGCGCAGACTAGGAACGAAAAGCAATATGATTACGACCTGACCGCCAGCCCACGCGCAGGCGATTACGGGGCCTATTGGATTTTCCCAAATGTATCGATGTGCTGCTACCCGGGCGGTTATTTTACCATTCGCCAATTCCTGCCCGTGGCCTGGAACAAGACGATCTATCGTTACCGATGGTTTTCCAGCGGCGATATCGCGGACGAGGACGTGATTGCGCTGATGCACAAGCACAAAGAGACGACCGGGGCCGAAGATGAAGTTGTAGTCTCCAAGATCCAGAAGGGTATGCAGAGCCGTGCGTTCGAGCCGGGGCCATATGTCATCGGTGACGGTTGCGGCGCGATGAGCGAGGTCGGATTGCGCCATTTTCACAACCTCTACCGGGATGCTTTGGGAGAGAGCGAATGAGCACCGCAATCCGCCAGGAACTGGCCGCTCTGTACCGGCTGGCGCATCACTATGGCTGGACCGATCTGACATCGACCCATATTTCCGCACGCCTGCCCGATGATCCGGCGCACTATCTGTTGAACTCGCATGATCTGATGTTTGACGAGATCACGGCCTCGAACCTGACGCGCATGTCTTTTGACGGCCAGGCGGTTGACTGTCAGCCGGGCAGCGGGCGGATCGTCAATCTGGCCGGGCACATCATCCACGCGGGTATCCTGACCGCACGACCAGAGGTGAATTTTGTGATCCAAAGCCACACGCGCGCAGGCGTGGCTGTGTCGGCCATGCCCGATGGGCTTAGGCCTTTGTCGCAACATGCGGGCTTTGTGCTGGGCACGTTGTCCAGCCACCCGTACCAGGATTCTACTGCAGTCGCCGATGAGGGTGCGCTGTTGGCCGTTGATCTGGGGCAAAACTACGCCATGCTGTTGCAAAACCACGGATTGTTGGTTGTCGGGCGCACCGCGGCTGAGGCGTTCCTGTATCACTATTACCTTGAAATGGCCTGCAAGATTCAGGTGGACATTCTTGCGGCGACAGACAAGCCGATCGAGATTACCGCTGATGCCATGGCCGCACTGCATGATTGGGGCGCGCCGGAAAACGGCCCCCATGGTGACGTTCAATGGCCGTCGCTGATGCGCATGTTGGACCGAACAGTGCCAGAGTATCGCGCATGAGCGGCACCGATCTGATCCAGACCCTGCGGGAAGGCGCTTTGCTGACCGTGACCATCAACCGGGCGGACAAGGCCAATGCGCTGACAACCGAGATGTTGGTCGCCTTGCGCGATATTTTTCGCGCGACAGTCCATGACGACACTTTGCGCGCAGTCCTGATCACGGGGGCTGGCGGGCGCGTGTTTAGCGCCGGTGCGGACCTGAATACGCTTTATGACGAGACCGCCGGCCCCGACCCTTGGGATGAAATGGCCCAAGCCCTGCGTGCCGTGCCTGTTTTGACACTTGCTGCGATAAACGGTCCTTGCATGGGCGGGGGTCTGACCCTGGCGCTGGGGTGCGATATGCGCATTGCGGTGCCAGAGGCACGATTCTCGTACCCGGTGTTGAATAACGGCGTGTTGCCTGGGCAAATTGATGTGGATCGGCTGCGGGCCCTGACCAGCCTGGGGCGCAGTGCAGCGATCTTGTTGGGCGGAGACGTGGTGAGCGCCGAAGAGGCCGCCTTGTGGGGGCTGGTGGATCGATTGATCCCGCAAAGCAATTTGATAGACACGTGCCGCGATCTCTGCGCCATGGCGTTGGCCGCCGACGGTGCCCATCTGAAAACCCTCAAATCCATGCTGAAAGGTGCAACATGAAAGGTATTCGCGTTGTCGACATGACATCGGTTCTGTCCGGCCCGTTCTGCACCTGGCTGCTGGCAAGCCTTGGTGCTGATGTAATCAAGGTGGAAAATCCGAACGGGGATCTGGCCCGCACCACACCGCCGTTCGAAGACGGCACCAGCCTCTATTTCGCCTCGCTGAACCGCAACAAACGCTCGGTCAGGCTGGACCTGAAGACCGCCCAGGGCAAGGAAGCGCTGCACAAGCTTCTGGCGACTGCAGACGTCTTTGTCGAAAATATGCGCCCCGGCGTGCGTGACCGGCTGGGGTGCAGCGACGCTGATCTGAAACGCATCAATCCGCAACTGATTTCCGCCTCGATCAGCGGGTTCGGGCAGACCGGCAGCCTGTCGCACCGTCCGGCCTATGACATCGTGGTTCAAGCCATGAGCGGCATGATGAGTATCAACGGTGAATTGGGCGGCGATCCAACGCGGGTGGGCTTTTCCGTGGGCGATATCGCCGCTGCGCTATTCACCACCATCGGTATTTTGCAGCAGCTCTATGAACGTGACGCCCAAGGTGCAAAAGAGACCAGCCATCTCGACGTCTCAATGCTGGCCTGCCAATGGGTGTGCCTGGAAAACGCCTTTGCACGCTATCTGAACGCAGGCATCGTGCCGGGACCAATCGGTTCGCGCCACCCGTCGATGACACCGTTTGAACCTTATCCGACCGCTGACCAGGACATTGTCATCGGGCTTGGCAGCGACAAGGACTGGCCGCGGTTCTGCGAGGCAATTGGGTATCTGGAGCTAATGGAGGATACCCGGTTTCAGGGCGACGAGACGCGCCTTGCCAATCGCGATGCGCTGGATGAGGTTCTGGGCGCACATCTGAAACAGCAGCCTTCAGCCTATTGGATCAAAATCCTGATCGACAATGCGATCCCCTGTTCGGTGGTTGAGACGATACAGACCATCGCCGACAATCCGCTGGCCGATGAATACGCGGCCTTTTCCACCGTGGCCACGAACGGGCGCGACATGTGCTTTGCCCGCAACCCCATCGCCAACCGCGGCCTTCAGGAAAGCGCCGCTCCCGAGTTGGGGCAACACACGGCAGAGGTTTTGTCCGAGCTTGGTTATAACGCCGATGCCATCGAGGCCCTGACCCGCTGACGACCCGATTAGGAAAACCCGTGCCTGAATTCCAATCCGCCGACGATCTGACCCTCTATTACGAAGACGTAGGGGCCGGTGCGCCCATTCTATTCGTGCATGAATTCGGGGGTGACTATCGCAGCTGGTATCGGCAAGTGCCGGTGCTCTCGCAAACCTTTCGCTGCATTACCTATAGTGCGCGCGGTTTTCACCCGTCTGCGGTGCCCGAGGATCGTGCAAAATACGGCCAGGCACAATCGACTGGCGATGTGTTGGCGCTGATGGATCACCTAAGGCTTGATAGGGCACATCTGGTGGGTACCTCTATGGGTAGCTTCACCAGCCTGGATTTTGCGTTGACCCATTCCGACCGCGTGCTCAGCGTGACCCTTGTTGGCAACAGCTCCGGCCCGCGGGACGAGGCCGAACGCGCCCGTTACCGCGAAACCTGGGTCGGTCACGAAATCGCTCTGCGCGAGGCTCGCGGCGGCGCGGGTGCGGTTGCGGTGCTGGAAGATGATCCGGCCTATCAAAGTTTCCAGAGAAACGATCCTGAAAACTGGGGCATCTATGCTGACAACCTGCAGGGCCAATCCGCGACAGGCGCAATACATGTCCTGTCGACGGTGCATTGGAACCGGCGTTCGTTATTCGAAGATTGCAGCCGCTTAGAAGCCCTGGATCGGCCCGTCCTGCTGGTGACGGGGGATGAAGATTACTATCTGGTCGACGAAACCAATGCGTTCCTGCAAGATATACTGCCCGATGCCATCTGGCACCGGTTTCCAGAAACCGGTCATCTAGTCAACATAGAAAGGGCGGCCGCGTTCAACCATCTGCTGGAAGAATTTGCCGGCATGGCGCGATGACCGGGTGGCGAACGAGACTGGGATTTCGCTCATTACCCCATTGTCTGGGTAAGTGACGATCGTGTGCCTTGCTATGCGCAGCGTAAGTTTGAGCAGTGATGGTCCGGAATGGGCGGTCCTGATCTCAGCTAGGGCGGGTTTTCAAAAGGTTGCTGTTTAGGCCCAAGCGTCGGCCTGTAGCTTTGTTTTGAACTTTCCAATTCGCCATCGTTGGGCATCGCGACCCTTATAAAAAGTGTAAGCGGCGCTCATGCCAATTGGGAAGGACCAACACATGATTTCGGGCGACGCGTGGTTGAACGCATATTGTCGCAGACAATTCACGCAGCCTTTTTCCGAACTATCGCAATTCTGATGCCTGAGGAGATTTGGTCTTGGTCAAAGCACTGTCGACGAATGTCTGGAAAGTGGGCTGCGACGGCAGCATTTCGGCATACCGCCGAGTGACCGCTATGGGCCGCTCTTAGGACCTCCGTCCGTGTTGCAGCTTCGCTCGTGCAGCGAATGTCTCCTTTTCTGACGGACCGCGCCGCAGCGACGAAACCCACAGATCAACGACCCGCAATCGGTCGATGGTTAGGTAGTGGCAAGCCGTGCAGGAGCAAATGCTGCGTCAGCTCCGAGGTCCGCTCTGAGCCCAATATGGACATTTAAACAAGAAAGCCTGTGCCAATACCAGAAACTCCGGTTTTCTCGAGGCTTGATCATGGAATCGCAAGAGGCCTACGTTTACGATACAGGGATGACGTCGCGGACAACTTCAGCTAGCGCAACGGCAACGGGCTCAAGCAAGTTAGGATCGAAATGCATGCCATCAATACTGTCAGGGCCAACAACCTGATTTAATTCAAAACACTACGCTCCAAACGTCGCGGCAACTGTGGGGTAGGTTTCGCGAAGGCTCTCTAGAGCCGCTCGGCTGTGAACCGAATCGAAGTTTGGTTTCAGCCAAGTTTTGCTGACTTCGCCCATTTCTGGTGGCATCAAGACAAGCATTTGTGGGGCTTTGCCATCCCGACCAACATTCGACTTGCATATGATATCCAGAAGCCGACCGAGACCACACGCAATCTCATCACCATTCACGCCAAAGCGAAGTTTTGTGTCGTTTGACCCTAAAAGGATGACGACTAGGTCAAACGACATATGCGTCTTTCGAGTGATTGCAGCTGAGCGAGACCGCTCGATTCGCCGATCATTGGATCGTCGAACACCGTCGTCCGGCCATTCAACCCGTCTTCGACTACGTGATAGGCTGTGCCGAGTTCTGCCTGCAGTCGCCTCGTCCAGCGCTCTACAAACCCATACCGGGTAAACTTCATGCCACCGCGTGGATCGCGCCCCAGGTCAACGAATCCCTAAAACAAAGTACTGTCTTCGGTTCGGCGACCCGCTGACTCTGTTCCTCCCATGCCTCCAGCACGAACTTCCTACAGTATGCGCGACTATATCCCCTACCGGACCATCGATCAGATCGACAGACAGACTACAGGTTTGCGACCCTGCCCTGACCCACAAAATATCGGCAGACCCTGCATGAACTATATCGGTGTCAGACCAGTCGCGCCGAAATGAGGCTTTGACTGGGTTGCCGGTCTGGTTCCTCAATCGCCTGAATCGCTGCTTTGGCCAGAAAGGTTCCCGCGTTTTGCACATCCTCGCGGACAACCTTTATTGCCTGTCTGAAGTGCTTGAGAAAAGGAACCGCTTCTTTAGCGAAGATATCGAGGTCTTCACCCAAGATACGACCGGCTCTTTCGGCGCCCACGCTGGCGAAAATCGCGGCGGTCGAGGAGGGGGTGATGATGCCGTCAATATCCGGGCGGGTCTTAAGAAAGGCGGCGAGGGTCTGTTTCATCTCTTCACCGCTTTCGTCGCTGGTGATCCCGGGAATCACCTCGAACTGTGCTTCGGTTTGTGCGCAGGCCGCGCGCGCGCCGCGCAGCATGTCCTGTGAGTAGTTCTGTTCCAGCGGCGGCGTGAGCATGGCGATCTTGCGGCGACCGGAACGTGCCAGCTCCTGCACAGCAAGCTGCCCGAACGAAGTGTTGTCGAAATCGAAATACGGATGCTGATCGCGCCATTTCGATCTGCCATAGGTGGCAAACGGAAATTTCCGGTCCAGCAGATGGGCGATGCGCGGGTCCTCGACCTCGATCCGGTTGAGGATCAGTGCGTCGGCCGATCCGGTTTCGAGGATATAGCGGACCGGTTGCATGGGATCCTCGCCGGGGAAATAGGGCGTGATGATCAGGTGATAGCGGGTGTCGCGCAGGGCTTGCGCGATCGAGGCGACAAGCTGTCCGGTGTGATCCGTTACTTCGTGATCCGAACACAGGACCAGCGAGATCACATTGGTCTTTCCGGTCCGCAGCCGTAGCCCTGCGCGGTTTGGGATATAGCCGATCTGCGCCGCAATCTCGCGTACCTTCTTCTTGGTCGCGGCACCGATATCCGGGGCATCGTTCAGCGCCCGCGATACTGTTGGCACCGCTAGCCCCGAAAGTTCGGAGATGGTGCGCAGCGTTGGTCGGTTTTTTTCGGATCGAGACATTCGGTTCCTGGTTTGCTTTGTGAAATTCGCCGCATGGCGCCCGTCGCCTGTGGTGAAATCCGGTAGAATATTGGGTGCTGACCCTAGTCGCTGAGAGGGCGGGTGTAAATCCGTTGCAAGAAATTACTAAATCGTTATAGTATTCTCCTATAACGTTTTAGACTGGGAGGAATCGATGAAACGACTGACGAGTTTGCTGGCCGGTACCGTGCTGGCAGGGGCGGGCGCCGTCCATGCGGCTGATCTGGAAGTCACCCATTGGTGGACATCGGGTGGCGAGGCTGCTGCGGTGTCGGAATTTGCCAAGGCCTTTAACGACAATACAGAACATTCATGGGTTGATGGCGCCATTGCCGGATCGGGCGGTACGGCGCGCCCCATTATCATCAGTCGAATCATTGGTGGCGATCCCATGGGGGCGACACAGTTGAATCACGGACGTCAGGCGGAAGAGCTGATCGAGGCGGGGCTGCTGACCGATCTGACCGAGCTGGCTGAGCAGGAAGGCTGGAAGGACATCGTGAATCCTTCGTCTCTGCTTGAGGCCTGTACCTTTGAAGGCCGCATCTATTGCGTGCCTGTGAACATTCACTCATGGCAGTGGATCTGGCTGAGCCATGAGGCGTTTGACAAAGCCGGTGTGCCGGTTCCCGCCGACTGGAACGAATTCGTGGCCGCCGCGCCCAAACTTCAGGAAGCGGGTATCGTACCGCTGGCCATGGGTCAGCAAAGCTGGCAGCAGAACGGAGCCTTTGGCGTGTTGGCCGTGGCGATTGCCGGTGTGGATGCCTGGCGCGAGGTTGTGGTCAATCGCAACGCCGATGCGGCGATGGGGCCGGAATACACCAAAGTGTTCGAAGCCATCGTGGATGCGCGCGATCTGGCTGCGGACTCGAACGTTCAGGACTGGAACCAGGCCACCAACATGGTGATCACTGGTAAGGCGGGCGCGCAGATCATGGGGGACTGGGCACAGGGCGAGTTCCAGATTGCCGAGAAGGTCGCCGGGCAGGATTACACCTGTCTCCCGGGACTGGGTGTGAATGAGATTCTCGATACTGGTGGCGATGCATTCTATTTTCCGGTCGTTGATGATCCGGAAATTCAAAAGGCGCAGATGGCCCTGGCGTCGACCCTGATTGCCCCGGATGTTCAGGTTGCCTTTAACCTCAAGAAAGGCTCGTTGCCGGTGCGCGGAGATATTGACCTGTCCGCCGCGAACGACTGCATGCAAAAGGGACTGGACATTTTGAAGGCTGGTGGCGTCCTCCCCTCGGGCGAGATGAACCTGACGCCGGATACCCAGACTCAGATCGAAGACCTCATGGCTGAGTTCTGGTCCACTGACATGTCGGCTGCTGACGCGCAATCGCGTTATGCCGACATCATCCGGTCCGCCGAGTAAGGCACCACCGCGCACTGGTCTGTCCGGGGAGACTCGGCCCCGGGCAGGCCAAAGCTGCGCAGAAAGACCAATATGGAAAACCCGACTTCTCTCGACCCGCCAGAACGCGGGCGCGCCAGGCGACCCGCTTCGCTGTTTCGCAACCTGTCCGCCAAAATCGCGTCGATCCCAATGATCCTGACCGCGCTGGTGGTGTTTGTGGGCGGCACGGCCTGGACGGTTGCGCATTCGTTCACCTCGTCCAAACTGTTGCCCAAGCTGAATTTTGTCGGGTTCGATCAATACGAACGGCTGTGGACCACGCCGCGCTGGCTGGAATCGATCGGGAATCTGGCGCTCTATGGTGCGCTGTCGTTGATTTTTACGCTAGTCATCGGGTTCACGCTGGCGGCGCTGCTGGATCGCAAGATCCGGGGTGAGAATGTGTTCCGCACCATATTCCTCTATCCGTTTGCACTCAGCTTCATTGTGACCGGGCTGGCCTGGCAATGGATCCTGAACCCCGATCTGGGCATTCAGCACGTGGTGCGCGGCATGGGGTGGGAGAGCTTTACCTTCAACCCGCTGAACGACCCTGACATCGTGATGTACGGTATTCTGATTGCGGGCCTGTGGCAGGGGACAGGGCTGATCATGGTGATTATGCTGGCTGGTCTGCGCGGGATTGATGAAGATATCTGGAAGGCCGCCCGCGTCGATGGGATCGGGACGATCAAGACCTATGTGGTGGTCATCATCCCGATGATGCGGCCGGTTTTCGTAACCGCGCTGGTGCTGATCACCAGTGGCATCATCAAGCTGTATGATCTTGTGGTGGCGCTGACCAATGGCGGGCCCGGCATCGCTTCGGAAGTGCCTGCGAAATACGTGATCCAGTACATGTTCCGGGCGCAGAATCTGGGGCAGGGGTTCGCCGCGTCGACCATGATGCTGATCTCGGTGGTGATCATTCTGATCCCTTGGGCCTATCTGGAATTCGGAGGGCGCAAACGTGGCTGAACTGACCTCTGCCGGCTATGCCGAAGGGCCGCGCGGCCCAAAGCCCAAACGCAGCCTGAGCCGGGCGAACATCTTTCTCTATGGTACGCTGATTGTGGTGTCGTTCTACTACCTGCTGCCACTTTACGTGATGGTGGTGACATCGCTGAAAGGCATGCCCG
This sequence comes from Ruegeria sp. BA2, assembly GCF_056539605.1. Classification (NCBI taxonomy): domain Bacteria; kingdom Pseudomonadati; phylum Pseudomonadota; class Alphaproteobacteria; order Rhodobacterales; family Roseobacteraceae; genus Ruegeria; species Ruegeria sp. BA2. Next base: position 244,575 of record NZ_JBQFVE010000003.1, read on the forward strand.
AAATCCGGGCGGGCAATATCTTCTCGCCGCCGCTTGAGATTACCTTTCAGCCCTGGGTCAAGGCCTGGGCGCAGGCCTGTACCGGCATCAACTGCGATGGGTTGAGTCGTGGGTTCGGCAACTCGATCAAGATCCTGATCCCTTCGGTGGTGTTGTCGATCGCCATTGCCTCGATCAACGGGTATGCGCTTGCGCGCTGGAAATTCAAAGGCTCGGAGGTGTTCTTTTCCATCCTGATCGTGGGTGCGTTCATTCCCTATCAGACCATGCTCTATCCGCTGGTGATCATCCTGCGTGAGATCGGTCTGATGGGAGATCTGGGCGGTCTGGTGCTGGTGCATACGATCTTTGGCATGCCGATACTGACGCTTTTGTTCCGCAACTACTTCACCTCGATCCCCGAGGATCTGCACAAGGCCGCCCGCGTCGACGGTGCCGGGTTCTGGAGCATCTATTTCCGCATCATGCTGCCGATGTCTCTGCCGATCTTTGTGGTGGCGATCATCCTGCAGGTTACGGGCATCTGGAACGATTTCCTGTTCGGCGTGATCTATACCAAGCCGGAAACCTACCCGATGACGGTGCAGCTAAACAACATCGTCAACTCGGTGCAGGGGGTCAAGGAATACAACGTCAATATGGCCGCGACCCTGCTGACCGGGCTGGTGCCTCTCGTCATCTATTTTGTCTCGGGCAAGCTGTTCGTGCGCGGCATCGCCGCCGGTGCGGTGAAAGGATAATCATGCATTCTGTCGAAATACGCGATCTGGATCTGAGCTTTGGGGCCGTCGAGGTGCTGAAGGATCTGAACCTGAACATTGCAGATGGTGAGTTTCTGGTGCTGCTAGGTTCGTCTGGGTGCGGAAAATCCACTCTTCTGAACTGTATCGCCGGGTTGCTCGAGGTTACGGATGGCCAGATTTTCATCCATGACCGCAACGTGACATGGGAAGAGCCGTCGGATCGGGGCATCGGGATGGTGTTCCAGTCCTATGCGCTCTATCCGCAGATGACGGTCGAAGGGAACCTGTCCTTTGGCCTGAAAAACGCACGGATGGCGCGGGATGAGATTGCAAAACGGGTCGCACGCGCGGCTGAGATTTTGCAGATCGAACCGTTGCTGAAGCGCAAACCAGCGGCGCTGTCGGGTGGTCAGCGTCAGCGGGTGGCCATAGGCCGGGCTTTGGTGCGCGATGCGGATGTGTTCCTATTTGACGAGCCGCTGTCCAATCTCGATGCCAAGCTGCGCGCCGATCTACGGGTGGAAATCAAGCGCCTGCATCAGCAGCTCAAGAACACCATCATCTACGTGACCCATGACCAGGTCGAGGCACTGACGCTGGCTGACCGGATCGCGGTGATGAAGGGTGGGCAGATTCAACAGCTGGCCTCGCCGTCCGAAATCTATAACCGGCCCGGCAACCGCTATGTGGCGGATTTCGTGGGCTCGCCTTCTATGAATTTTGTCGAGGGCATGTTGACCGATGGGCGGTTTGAGGTCGCGGATCAGGCGCTGGCACTGGACAGCTATCCTTTTGCCAAACAGCCCGGCGGCCCGGCGACCTTGGGTGTGCGGCCCGAACATGTGGTCACGGGTGCAGCGGCTGAAGAGCTGCCGTTTCACACCACGGTTCCGGTTGAGGTGGTCGAGCCGATGGGGTCGGACACACTGGCCTGGACCCGGTTCGCCGCTGAGCCGTTCCGCGTGCGCCTTGACGGGCAAAGCGGTGTCAGCCCCGGCGATCAGCTGACCATCGGCATTGACCTTGCCAAAGCCTCGTTCTTTGACACGGAGACGGAGTTGCGGTTGTGAAGGATGTGGGGGCGTTGCCGGTGCTTGATCTGTCAGGTCAGTGGCGGATGCAGGACGCGAGCGGGGAGTATGATCTGGCTGTTAGGCTGCCCGGTGACGGGATCACCGCGCTGCATCAGGCCGGGCTGATCCCCGACCCCTATGTGGGACGCAACGAATATGATCTGCGCCGCATCGCCGAGCTGGACTGGACCTTCGAGCGCAGTTTTCATTTGGATGGTACGGGCTATCTGCTGCGGTTGTCCGAGGTGGATACGGTGGCGGAAATTGCGCTGAACGGCAGCGAGGTTCTGACCACCGACAACGTTTTTCGCCGTTATCAGGCCGATCTGTCCGAAGCGGCGCGGGTGGGTGAAAACACCCTGCGCATCACCCTTCGGTCAAGCATCGCCGAGGGGGCGGCACGGCAGGCGGCGCTGCCTTATCCGGTGCCCAGCCATCCGCGCAATTGCCCGATCCCGAACGGCAACATGCTGCGAAAGGTGCAATGCGATTTCGGTTGGGACTGGAACATCGCGCTGGCCCCGTTCGGGGTATACGGGCAGATACAGCTGCTGCCAATATCGCAGCCCCGGTTCTCGGATCTGACCGTGCTGCAGCACCATGCCGGGGGCAGGGCGACGCTGACTGTGCAGGCGCGGCTTGACGGGGCGGCACGCGCTGAGCTGCGTTTCTGCGGTCATAGCCAGAGTGTAACTGCTGACAGCGACAGCCGGATTGAGGCCGCGTTTGTCATCGATCAACCAGAGCTGTGGTGGCCAGCCGGTCTGGGGCCACAGACCCTGCACGAGCTGACTCTGAGCAGCGGTGTCGCCTCGGAAACCCGCCGGGTCGGGCTGCGCGATATTCAACTGATCACCGAACCGGATGAAATCGGCACCAGTTTCAAGTTGCGCGTGAATGGCGTGGATATTTTCTGTAGGGGGGCCAACTGGATCCCCGCCGATGCGCTACCAGGGCGGATCACGCCAGAGAAAACCCGCGATCTGCTGCAATCGGCGGTCGATGCCAATATGAACATGCTGCGGGTTTGGGGTGGCGGACGCTATGAGCGGGACAGCTTCTATGAAGCCTGCGACGAGCTGGGGCTGCTGATCTGGCAGGACGCCATGTTCGCGTGCAACCTCTACCCGTCACACCCGGAATTTCTGGACAATGTAGAGGCTGAACTGAGCGAACAGGCCGCTCGGCTGTCCGTGCATCCCTGCATCGCGCTGTGGTGCGGCGACAACGAGCTAGTGGGCGCGTTGGGGTGGTATGACGTCAGTGTGAAAGACCGCGACAGGTATCTGGTGGGGTATGACCGGCTGAACCGAACCATCGAGCGCGCCATCCGGAACACGCTGGGCAGGGATGTGAACTGGTGGCCGTCCTCGCCCTCGCTGGGCCCGCTGAACTTCGGTGATGGCTGGCACGAGGACGGGGCAGGGGACATGCATTTCTGGTCGGTTTGGCACGAGGGGCGGGATTTCGACCATTACCGCGATGTTGCCCCCCGGTTCTGCAGTGAATTCGGGTTTCAGTCTTACCCGTCGATAGATGTCATCAGCAGCTTTGCCGGGCCGCGAGATTTCAACATCGCTGCTCCGGTGCTGGAAAGCCATCAGAAGAACGCAGGCGGCAATGCGCGGATTGCCGAGACGATGTTTCGGTATTTCCGCTTTCCTGAGGGGTTCGAAAATTTCGTCTATCTCAGCCAGGTGCAGCAGGGGCTGGCGATCAAAACCGCCGTTTCGCATTGGCGGGCGCAAAAGCCGCGCTGCATGGGCACGCTGTACTGGCAGTTGAACGATACCTGGCCGGTGGCTAGCTGGTCGTCGCTGGATTATGGCGGCGGATGGAAGGTGCTGCATCACATGGCGCGGCGGTTTTACGATCCCGTCGCGGTTACTGCGGTGCCCGGGGCAGGGGGGCTTGCGCTGGTTGCGGTCAACGACACGCGCGCGCCGGTCAGTATCTCGCTCAGCGCCAGCGCATTGCGTCTTGATGGCAGCGAACGCGGGCTGGGCGCGGTCCGGGGGATCGTCCCGACCGATGCCGCCGCAACCTTTCTGACGATCCGGCACGATGCGCTGAAGCCGGATGAAATGCTGCTCTATCGCATGACCATGCCGGACGGAACGGTCCGCACCGGTCATCACGCGCCGCTGCCCTACAAAGCCTATGACCTTCCGGAGAACGGGCTGCAGTTGCAAACCGAGGATCTTGGCGATCACCTGGCTATGACTCTGACAGCGGATCAGCCAGCCATTTATGCAAGTGTCGAGCCGGATCAGCCGGGTCGGCTGAGCGACAATGCGGTGCTGGTGCTTCCTGACCAACCAGTGCGCCTGACGTTCACCCCAGCGCAGCCCGGAGCCGATTGCCGGTTCACCCTGCGCGATCTGCGCAGCGCCACATATCATTCCAACAGTAAGGACAGGTCATGACCGCGATTGGGTATCAGCTTTATAGTTCCCGCAATTTTCCCCCGCTTAGCGACACGCTGCGCATGTTGGCCGAGATCGGTTACGCCGAGGTCGAAGGTTATAGCGCCCTGTTACAGGACGACGCGCAGCTACAGCAGTTGCTGGCCGGGCTGGACGCATCCGGGCTGCGCATGCCAACGGTACATTTCGGGCTGGACGTATTGCGGGACCAGCCGGGTGAGGTGATCAACCTTTGCCGTCGGATTGGCATCAGCAACGTGTTCGTACCCTATCTTGCTGCCGAAGACCGGCCGAAGGAGGCGCAGGGCTGGGCGGCATTTGGCACGGAACTGGCCGAGCTGGGAAAGCCCCTGCAGGATGCGGGGCTGGGATATGGCTGGCACAATCACGATTTCGAGCTGGTCGATCTGGGCATACCCGAGGCGCCGCTGGACCTGATCATGCAGGCGTCGGACGATCTGCTGATCGAACTTGATGTGGCCTGGGTGGTGCGCGGCGGGCGCGATCCGCTGCAATACATCTCGAACTATGGCGACCGAATCCGGGCAGTGCATGTCAAGGACATCGCGGCGGACGGCACCTGCATGGACGAGGATGGCTGGGCCGATGTCGGGCAGGGCGTGATGGATTGGCCGGGATACTACGCAGCACTGCGGGACAGTGCGGCGCAGCATTACATCATGGAGCATGACAACCCCTCGGATCATCTGAGATTTGCGGCACGGTCGCTGGATGCGGCTCTTGAACTGGGAAAGGCGCAATGATGGAAGAATTGGGTGTCGGCATCATCGGTGCCGGGAATATTTCTGCGGCTTATCTGCGTCTGGCGCCGCTGTTCCGTGGATTTTCGATACGGGCGGTTGCGGATTTGAATGCCAAGGCCGCCAGCGCGCGGGCCGCCGAATTTGGCATTCGCGCCGAAACGGTCGATGGACTGCTGGCGGCGGATGATATCGACGTGGTGGTGAACCTGACGATCCCGGCAGCGCATTTCGAGGTAACGAAATCCATCCTTGAGGCAGGCAAACATGCCTATTCGGAGAAGCCTGTCGTGCTGAGCCGACCCGAGGGCGAGGCGCTGGCTGCACTGGCCGCTGTGCGCAACCTGCGGGTGGGATCGGCGCCGGATACGTTTCTGGGGGGCAGCCATCAGCAGGCAAGGCAATTGATCGATGACGGTGCCATTGGTCCGGTGGTGTCTGGTACGGCTTATGTGATGGGACCGGGGATGGAACACTGGCATCCCAATCCTGATTTCTTTTTCCTACCCGGTGCCGGTCCCGTTCTGGATATCGGTCCCTATTACATCACCAATCTGGTGAACTTGATCGGGCCGGTTCAACGGGTCGGAGCCCTGTCACAGACCGCGTATCAGACCCGCACGATCACGTCTGAACCGCGCCGGGGTGAGACGGTACCGGTCAAAACACCCACGACACTGATGGCACTGCTGGAATTTGTCTCGGGCGCGATCATCACATTGGGGGCCAGCTGGGACGTCAAGGCGCATGGTCACAGCAATATGGAGCTCTATGGCAGTGAAGGCTCGTTATTTGTGCCGGACCCGAATTTCTTTGGTGGGACACTGAAACGCGCGGGGGCGGATGGTGCTGTGCATGCGGTCGAGCCGTGGGCGCACCCGTTTGGCATCCCCAACGAGGGAACAGAAGGGAAGGATCCGCGCGCCAACTATCGCTGCGCGGGGCTGGCCGATATGGTCTTTGCATTGCAAGAAAACCGCCCGCATCGCTGCGCGCTGGAACTGGCCACGCACAGCGTGGATGTGATGACGGCGATCCTGACCTCGGCCGAGAGCGGGGAATTTGTCGACATGACCACAACCTGCGCGCGGCCCGAATCTCTGACACCAGAGCTGGCTGCGAGACTGATAGACGGAGCTGTTGCAAACTTTGGGCAAGGGTGAGAAGGACCGACGCTCCGGTTAATTATCCTGCCAATTGGACGAACTGCTAATTCGGTTGGAGCCCGGGCGGGTTCTGTTGCGAAGTTTACCGAAGTTCAGAGAAACACATCTGAGCTGCTTTGTTATGCGAGCAGCTCTCTGAATTATCGAAAGGGCCAGAGTCCTGGTTTGAACTGATGTAAACGAATCATGTGCGCGACCTCAATGCTGGCCAGAGTCACTGACGACGAAACAAAAGACTTGAAGCCGAGCATCGGGCGGGTTCGTCTTTTGATTAAAAGATGATCCTATTCCACAATATTATTCATGTATTTTCGCCTGACGATTTCAATTGGGACCTGGCAACCAAAGCCATTCAATATCTTGTTTAAGCTAGCACGTGCTGACGGATAGAAACTTTCTGCGGCGGTGGACGAACGCCAAAGAGTTACGCCCTTGTACTAGGCAGCTTGGCTTGGTTGAGAGTGGCGATAATTCTCGTAATCATTACCCTAAACCGATTGGACCTGGATTTAGACCTGGAAGTCCGCTTTGGTGAAGCTGCATCGCAACATATGGCTGCGGCGTGAGCGGCAGCTCAGGGCCGTGGATACCATCAATGCGGAGACAATTTTATCCGAGTTCGCGCCCGATTGGGTCTTCTGCTTGATCAAATCAGAAAACCTGTTCTAGCATTAAGTTATCATGGCTATTGGTCTTCTCCTTGATATATCGGGCGTACTTTACAACGGTTCACAAGTGATTTCGGGCGCCAAGGAAGCTGTGCTTCGATGTAGAGCGAATGAGATCCCGATCCGCTTTCTTACAAACACCACCCGCAGACCCAAGCGTCTCATCGTCGAGATGCTCAGTCACTTCGGCTTTGCGGTCGAAACGAACGAAGTCATGACGCCTTCTCAGGCTGCGTGTGAGTGGTTGAAAGAAAATGGATACTCTCCCCATCTTTTGGTGCACCCAGATCTGACCGAAGACTTCGACAGAGTCGTTTCAGGAAAACCTGTCGCTGTGGTCGTAGGTGATGCGGGGCCGTTCTTCGACTTCGAAAGCCTAAATGCGGCGTTTCGCAATCTTGACCAAGGTGCCCCGTTTTTGGCGCTTGCAGCGAACCGCGTGTTTCGTGATGCCGACGGAGCGCTTAGCCTCGATGCTGGAGCCTTCGTCCATGGCCTTGAATACGCGGCTCAAGTTGAAGCTCTTGTCCTTGGAAAGCCATCAGAAACGTTTTTCCAAGCAGCTTCAGACAGCATGGGACTGCCTCTCGCGGAAGTTATCATGATAGGCGATGACGCCGAAAACGACGTCGCTGGAGCGCTAAGAGCGGGTGTTGGCAAAGCCATTCTGGTACGCACCGGTAAGTATCGGCTTGGCGAGGAAAAGAGATACGACCCAGCACCTTCCTTTGTGGCAGATGACATATCCGAGGCAGTTGATTGGGCTATTATGGGTAGGATTTAACGCCCTCTTAGTTGCGCGTTGCGTGAGTTCCGCCAGCCTCTGATTTTCCACTCGCAACGAGCAGCAGCTATGCGGGCTGCGACCGCAGAAACTTGATCGGTGGGCCAACGGCGACTCTGGGCCGGCCAGAACTACGGCTCTTATGTCTAGTCGAAGGTCGTTTCCAGCAAATCTTCAAAAAGCCTATTCCAATATAACTCCCGCAACAGGGCTTCACACTGAGCCAGGGTTACCAAATCTTGACCAGAAACCCCTGTTGCTTCAAACCGCTGCCAGCCTATGTGAATTCCCTCGGAGCGGGAGGTATCTGGCAATTCATAGTTCGGATCGTAGTCGCTAAGGATGTCCCTAATCCTATCGGCAAACCGGTTGCTGACCTTAATATCCGTAAACCCACCGCTAAGCACCACCTTCACATCCAAAGGCTCATACCCTTTATCGAGATATGGTATCCGAACTGAGATTACGATGTCGTGCACGCCTCGCCTCAGTTGCAAAATTTCTTGCGAGTGCCTTAGGGCTCTACCATTGATCGAAACCTCTTTTATCATCCTTGCAGGTTAAATCTTTCGGATCACACTTACGCGAAACTCTTCGTCTTCCAAACGCCTTCCAATAGGGTAGAGTGGGCAAACATATCCGCTGATTTCTAAGTTCATCGATATCCCGGATTGGTTAAGCACCTCTACTTCCACAGGGATCGATATGGTGTCTTTTTCTTGGTACGGTCCCGAGAGCTTCACTGGCAATACCGTCATCCGGAGTAAGACTACTAACCGCGGTCAGCCTTGCCTCCATGAGTCTCAGCGACCTATCATCGTACAGTTGCCATCCAGCAAAAAAATAATGCCAAGACGGTTACTACCGAGGCAAGCGCTTGAACCATGCCCATCGCTCTAAACCTGCTTGGTTTGGGGTTGTCGCCAAGCTGTTTGGCACCTTTATTGAGGGCATTGTTCTGGACCGGATCGTCTGTTTCATTTACGACCGTCCTGTTGGTCTCAGGGCGCGTTTCTTTTTCGCCATCTCCATCTGCATCGGTGGTGTTTTGGGTCAATGTTTATCCCCACGATTCTAATCTCCGCTGCGCCGCCATGTTTTTTAAGCGACGTAAGCATGATAGCAATAAGCATTTGAACAATCTGTCACTGCGGACTTCCCAGGTGATCATTCAGAATATCAGTAGTCTCGCAATACATTGGTCGGACCGAGGGAATCCCATTTCGCCAAAATGGATGGCATCCCTGTGCTGCTCTGTTGCACCGTATTTCTTTCGGGAAGGATACTCACATTGTGCTGGAGCCTTGCAAACTGTGAGTTCAGCAACGCACTTCGAAGTGCAACATCAAAGCATCGCAAACTACGGCTAGACTTCCGCTTCGGGCCGTCCTCAAATACTGGTCTTGGGATAGAGTTGCAAATGCTGTTCATGCCCAAGGTCTGTAAAGAGCCCATTCCAGTCTTTTTTTGAACGCGGGTTACTTGCTTGCTCCAAATGTGTTTTGGATCAAATCCCGATAGAGGCGAATTTGGCGCGGCAAGATCAAATTGTCATTCACCACTCTGGCAAAGATTATGGCACCATCAATCAACGCTGGGAGCATGTCGGCCATCTCCTGCAGACTTACTTCATTTTTGGGTGGGTGCACTTGTGCAATTTCTTCAAGTTGTCCAAGTAAAGTCGATCTCCATTGTAGCAATACAGTTGCTGCGACTTGCCTCACATTATTGCCCAGCAGACGTTCTTGGTAACAACAAGCCGTTGTCAGGCAACCAGGGTGGCCCCCTTCAAGGTTCTCCATCTCTGCGGCCATCATGTTCAGAAATACCTGGAATCTGGCCAGGGGGTCATTGCTTACTCTGGCCGCCTTTCTAAGCATCCTGTCGAACCATTCTTTGTCGACCTCCAAGTTGCGCTCGAGGATTGCCTCTACCATCTGATCCTTGTCCCTGAAGTGATAAAAAAAACCGTTCTTGGATATGTCGACTTCGGCGATCAGTTCGTCGATGGTGGTACCCGATACGCCCTTGTGCAAAATCGCCTTTTCAGCGGCATCCAGGATTTGCTCGCGCTTGGATTTTGACTCTGAATTCTGTTTCCACATACGCGCCTTTCCAAGATGCAAAGTTGACAGCTAAAGTATTGCCTCTTTCTGGGGCAAATGGCTACTGCACCATGGGTGAACTAGACAGCGCGCCGTCTATTGCAGCCAATTGGATCTTGAAAGCTTAAGCGGAAGGACAGGAACATGCGGCTCCCACAACTTAATGGTCAGTTGATGACATGCGGTGGAGGTTTCGAGACGTGGCTGCAGTATGTCGACGGGTTCACACTTCGCCATTTTTGCGCCTTTGAATTGATCAACGATCAGTGTGGTTTATCCTGTTTGAAGGATTACCACCGCAAGTTGGTCGAAGGCGCCGTTGAAAACGGTTTCGGAGTAATCAACGAAGGGTTACATTACCGGGCGAGCCGAGATTGGGGCGAACTCATCGGATTCTCGCGCGAGGGGCTCGAAGAAATAAACATCCGCGGGATAGAGTTCTACAAAGACTTCGCCAAAGAATACGACAGCCCAGAAACGCCGATGATTGTTGGAGGCGTAATTGGCCCACGCGGGGATGCCTATAACGTCGGTCGAACACCGGACGCGGCAGAGTCGGAAGATTACCACTCAGAGCAAATTCAAACATTTAAGAAAGCCGGTGCAGATGTCGTCACTGCGGCGACTTTCTCAAGTATTGAAGAAGCGATTGGTATATCGAGAGCTGCCAAATCCGTAGACATAAATGTGGTCATCTCTTTCTTCGTTGCCCGAGGAGGAAAACTTAAGGGCGGAGAGACGCTCGAAGAAGCAATCCGTGCTGTCGACGTTGCCACCGAAAATACTCCTGCATACTACATGATCAACTGCACTCATCCGACCGAGTTCGCACCTGGATTGACCCAAGGGAATTGGACGCGCCGTCTTGGTGGTTTCATGCCAAATGCCGTTGCGATGGAGACGCGTGACCTCTGCAAACTTGGTCATTTGGAAGACGGCGATCCTGAGGAACTAGGGGGGCAAATGGCCGACCTCGCTCGGCGGTTCACCCACATTAACGTCTGGGGCGGTTGTTGCGGCACTGATGGAAGACACATCGGACAAATCACACGTCAGGTTGGAGACGTGCGGAAGCAGATGGCGGCGGAGTAGAGTAATCCCGCACGGCCGCTGTTTTGTCAGCGAAGCAGAAATTCAGAAAGCCTTCGAGAGCCGCAGTGCAGCTAACGGCAGCATTAGACCGCACAGCGGACATTCATGACTTGTACAGCGAATATCTTCTTCGAGCCCAAATTCGTGCTCTACCCAGACATCGAGGAAGCGCCAGTTTTGTCAGCCTCTCACCAAGTCATGCGGCGCACAGCGAAAGTCGATCCATTCTTCACCAGCCCTCGGTGTAGATCGCGACTACGGTGTCAGGAAAGCCGAGAGCGGAAAACCAGACAAAGCTGGCTCCGTGTCCCGCGGTCACCCAGTGATTGTGAAGGTTTAGTATCAAATTGAAACGGAAATTGTAGCCCTGCTCTTGCGATTTGGACTCGACACCTGCTCACTAAAGTGTGTGAGACAATGCAGGATGTAAGCACGGCGAGCAAAAATTTTCAAATAACAGTATTAAGTACAACATATATTTCAGTCTAGTTGAGGAATATTTACAATTTTTATCACATTTCGTGAAAACGTTTACTAAACTATGTTTCAAAACCAATAATTTGTTGTGAAGTTTTCCTTCGGCTTTCCATTATTGATTTGCACATAAGTGCGCTTTCGTCTGCTGGAAGAGGAGCCAAACGACGGAAGAATGGGAAATGGGAGGAATTAATGAACAATAAATCTGTCACACGCCGCGGCGTGTTGAAGTCTGGTGCTGTCGCAAGTACCGGTCTGGCCCTACCTACGATCTTCACGGCTTCGTCGGCTGCTGCGTATACCAACGAACCCACCGGTGGGTCCGTAACCTTGGGATTCAACGTTCCCCAGACTGGGCCGTATGCTGAAGAGGGTAATGACGAGCTACTGGCGCAACAGTTGGCCGTCGAACATCTCAATGGTGAGGGAGATGGGGGTTGCCTGAATACCTTCAGCTCGAAGGCGCTGAAAGGCAACGGTATACTCGGCAAGAAGGTCGAGTTCGTCACAGGCGACACGCAGACCAAATCAGACGCTGCACGCGCATCGGCGAAGTCGATGATCGAAAAAGACGGTGCCATTATGATCAACGGCGGTTCGTCATCGGGCGTGGCCGTTGCTGTGCAGGGTCTGTGTCAAGAAGCAGGCGTGATATTCATGGCGGGTCTAACCCACGCCAATGACACGACTGGCAAAGACAAGAAGGCCAATGGTTTCCGCCATTTCTTCAACGCCTACATGTCGGGAGCAGCGCTCGCGCCGGTGCTGGCCGCCGAGATGGGCAAAGAGCGCCGTGCATATCACCTGACGGCTGACTACAACTGGGGTTGGACCCAGGAGGAGTCGATAGTTGCTTCGACTGAAGCCTTGGGATGGGAAACTGTTAACACTGTAAAAACACCGCTTGCTTCGACGGACTTCTCATCCTACATCACCCCGGTTTTGAACTCGGGTGCTGATGTTCTGGTTCTGAACCACTACGGCGGCAACATGGTGAACTCGCTCACCAACGCAATTCAGTTCGGTTTGCTCGACAAAGTTGCCAACGGCAAGGATTTCAAGATCGTCGTTCCGCTGTATTCGGAACTGATGGCCGCTGGTGCGGGCGAGAACATCAAAGGCGTGCTGGGTTCCATGAACTGGAACTGGCAGCTGCAAGACGAGGGCACAAAAGCCTTTGTGAAGTCCTTTGGTGAGAAATACGGCAAACCGCCGTCCAACTCTGCACAGACCTGCTATGCACAAGTTCTGCTTTATGCGGATGCCTGTGAGCGGGCTGGTACATTCAACCCATGCGGCGTTGTTGAAGCTCTGGAAGACTTCGAGTTCGACGGTTTGGGCAACGGCCCGACCTGGTATCGCGGCGCCGACCACCAGTGTTTCAAAGACGTGTTGGTTGTTCGTGGCAACGAAAACCCGACCAACGCCTATGACACTCTGGAAATCGTCGAGATCACGCCACGTGCACAGGTCGAATACGATCCTGAGCATCCGATGTTCTCGGGTGGTTCACTGGGTGAATGTAACCCGGGCGCGTAAGTCCTCGTGTCTCAGTCTGGCTGCCGAACAGGCGGCCAGACATCTGCAACAGGGTTGATCCTGTTACACCACTTAATTCACACTGACCAACCCTGAGGTGGGGCCTATGGACGCCATCCTATTGCAAATTTTGAACGGTCTGGACAAAGGGTCGGCCTATGCGTTGATTGCGCTGGGGCTGACGCTCATTTTTGGAACGCTGGGTGTTGTGAACTTCGCACACGGCGCACTGTTCATGATCGGTGCGTTCTGTGCCGTTACTCTGCAAAAGCTCATGAACCTGAGCTTTGTGACCATCGACGAAAGCCAAACCGACTTTCTGGGTAACCCACTGAAGGTTGAAACTCCTTATATCGAGGCTTGGTTCGGTCCAGAAACTGGTGCGACGATCATCGATTGGTCGGTTCCTTTGGCTATCCTGTTTGCGATCCCGATCATGTTAGCGGTGGGCTATGTGATGGAACGCGGTTTGATTAAGCACTTCTACAAGCGCCCTCACGCCGACCAGATCCTCGTGACCTTTGGTCTGGCGATCGTGTTGCAGGAAATCGTGAAGTATTTTTTCGGCGCCAACCCGATCCAAACTCCAGCGCCTGACGCGCTGAGCGGTTCTATCGACCTTGGCACAATGATTGGATTTGACCCCAATGCTATAATCTATCCAATCTGGCGTTTGGTTTACTTTGGATTTGCCGTCGCCATTATCGGCGCTGTTTTCTCATTCCTGCAATTCACCACGTTTGGCATGGTCGTACGTGCCGGAATGGCGGATCGTGAAACAGTAGGCTTGCTGGGTATTAATATCGACCGGCGCTTTACGATCATGTTCGGTATCGCTGCCGCAGTGGCCGGTTTGGCCGGGGTAATGTACGGGCCGCTAAACCCGCCAAATTATCACATGGGGATGGACTTTCTGGTCCTTAGCTTCGTTGTTGTTGTTGTTGGCGGCATGGGCTCGCTGCCCGGAGCCGTGCTGGCTGGCTTTCTGCTGGGCATCCTGGAGAGTTTTGCCTCAACGACCTGGGCCACCACGACAATTCCCGGGATCAATCAAATCATCATCTACCTTGTTGCCATCATTGTGCTTCTGACACGCCCGCGCGGGTTGATGGGACGCAAAGGCGTGATGGAGGAATAATCGATGTTTGGACTGAACAAAAAAGACACCAGCCTTCTAATCATCGTCGGCCTTCTCACCCTTCTGGCCCCGTTCATCCTGAACCCGTTCCCAGAAGGCAGCGCCATGGCGCAGTTCAACGCGGGTTATCCGGACCTGATGCAGCGCTTTGTTATCTTTGGCATCTTTGCCATCGGGTTCAACATTCTGTTCGGCCTAACCGGATACCTGTCATTCGGTCACGCGGCTTTTTTGGGGGTCGGATCGTACTCAGCCGTGTGGATGTTCAAATTGCTGAGTTACAACATCATTCCGGCTATTGCGCTCAGCGTTGTGGTCGCCGGGGTATTCTCGCTGCTGATTGGATATGTCAGTCTGCGCCGGTCCGGCATCTACTTTTCGATCCTGACTCTGGCCTTTGCGCAGATGAGTTTTGCATTGGCCTACTCCGTGTTGTCGAACCCCAAGTTCAATCTAACCAACGGGGAAACCGGTCTGCAGGTTTACGCAGACGATCCGCAAATTCTGCAGGGTGCCAACTCACCGGACCTGCCACATCTGTTCGGGCTGCCGATGCGCGCAACCTATACAATGGACGTCGGAGCGTGGAGCTTTGATTTTAACGCGGGATACTATCTGTGCGCGATAGTCATGATGGTGGTATTCTATCTGTCCATCCGCATCTTCCGCTCGCCTTTTGGCATGATGCTACGGGCTGTCAAATCGAACCAGCAGCGGATGAGCTACACCGGCCTGAACTCAAAGCCGTACACACTGGCGGCGTTTGTTATCTCTGGTATGTATGCCGGTCTGGCCGGTGGTCTTATGGCCGCAATGGATCCGTTAGCAGGCGCGGAGCGTATGCAGTGGACCGCGTCAGGAGAGGTCGTTCTAATGACGATCCTCGGCGGCACGGGCACTTTGATAGGCCCAGTACTGGGTGCAGGCTTTATCAAATATTTCGAGAATATCTTCTCGAAGATCAACGACACTGTTTTGCACAGTTGGTTCGCTTTCCTGCCTGACGGTTTGGAGAACGCGGTCGTGTTCGTGATCCATCCGTTCATTGGAAAAGGTTGGCATCTCACGCTTGGCATCCTTTTCATGCTTGTCGTTATCTACCTGCCGGGTGGTCTTGTCGAAGGTGGTCAGCGTTTGCTCAACCGGATCAAGCGCAAGAAATCAAAAGCCGACGATGCAACGTCAGGCAAAACGGAACCGGCGGAATAGGGGGCGAGCCATGGCAATTCTTAGAGTCAAAGACGTTAGCAAGCGTTTCGGCGGCCTCAAGGCACTGACGGATGTAAACCTCAATGTCGAGGAAAACTCGGTTCACGCGATCATCGGGCCCAATGGTGCCGGCAAGTCGACTTTGCTAAATTGTCTGGTGGGCAAGCTTATGCCGGACACTGGAACCGTATTGTTCGACAACGCCTCGGTGTTGGGACTTGAGCCTTTCCAAATCAACCAGATGGGCATTAGTCGGGTATTCCAGACACCAGAGATTTTTGGTGAACTCACAGTGATGGAGAACATGTTGATCCCTATTTTTGCTATGAGGGATGGGGTGTTCCGCATGCATGCCTATGAGACCATCGCCAACGAAAAGGCGATTGTCGAACAAGCAGAAGCGATGCTGGAAGAGATGAACATGGCCGACAAGAGGGAAATGCATGCAGCCTCGCTTTCACGCGGCGATAAGCGCCGGCTTGAGATTGGCATGTGCCTGAGTCAAAATCCGCGGCTACTGCTGTTGGACGAACCCACTGCGGGTATGGCGAGGGCGGATACCAACAACACAATCGACCTGCTGAAACAAATCAAGGATGAGCGCGACATCACTATCGCAATCATCGAGCATGACATGCATGTAGTATTTAGCCTTGCCGAACGCATCACTGTTCTGGCTCAGGGAACACCCCTGGTTGAAGATACTCCGGAAAACATCCGCGGAAACCCCAAGGTTCGCGAGGCCTATCTAGGCGAGGCTGCGTAAGGAAAACCTATGAACGAGAAACCTGACTTTTCGAAAAATGCCAATATGGCCAGCACTGCGCCTGCGTTTCTCTCCGTTTGGGATATGCACTCATACTACGGCGAAAGCTATATCGTGCAAGGCGTCAGTTTCAACGTGCACGAAGGTGAAATTCTTGCTCTTCTTGGGCGCAACGGCGCAGGTAAAACCTCAACACTTCGTTCGATTGCAAGAGTTGGCGAGCCTGAAGTAAGGCATGGCGAAATCTGGTTGGACCACAAGCCGCTACACAAAATGACGAGTTACGAAGCGGCGGCAGCTGGTCTTGGTCTGGTACCAGAAGACAGGCGAATAATTCCTGGCCTGACCGTCGAAGAAAACCTGCAGCTTGCTCAGATTGCGCCGCCAATCGGATGGTCACTGGAACGGCTTTACGAGTTGTTTCCGCGTTTGGGAGAGCGCAGAAAACAAGAAGGAATTACACTGTCAGGAGGCGAACAACAAATGCTGTCAATCGCCAGAGCCTTGGCGAGGGACATCAAGGTCTTACTTTTGGATGAACCGTATGAGGGGTTGGCTCCTGTCATTGTCGATGAAATCGAAAAGACCCTTACTCACGTTAAGCAACAGGGTATGACAACGATAATTGTTGAGCAGAATGCCGTACGCGCCTTGGAGTTAGCGGACCGTGCGATCATACTAGATACCGGGACCATTGTATTTGATGGTACGGCGAAAGAGGTGCTTGAAGATGCCAATCTTCGTGAGGAATATCTGGCGATCTAACCCGCATAATGCACACTAATCAGAGGACAAAGGCAGATCTCATACGTGTTCGAAGCATTTATGTTCTTCGGTTTTAAGTCGGCTGACTTACGCGAAACCGATATTCTGTAACCATGCAGCAGAGTGGAGCAACCCGGTAGCCCAAGACCTGATGAATACTGTTTTCAGATTTTTAACCACTATGTCCGCAATACGATCGTTCGTTCAGGTGAAGCTTGCCGCAGAGCGGCTAACGGCAGCTTTGTCTCGCCAGGCCGACGCTCCAGTCTAAAGCACCCTCGCAGCTTTCAGCGAGGGTGTTTTCTTTGTCAGAGCTCATAACGCCTTGCGTTATGCTTGACATCGCAGAGCTTCGGGTAAGAGGCGTGGCGAAACGCCTGCGCTCTTTTCCCGTTCCACAATAATAATTTAGGTTCTGATGTTCCCAATTACCGCCGACGATCCCGGCGCGAGCTCATGGGCTGGAACGCCACGCCCACATGTGCCTCGCAGTATGGCTTACCCGCCTCAACGGGCAGGCCGCAGAACCAGAAATCCTCGGTCGCGGGGTCGCCGACGGGCCATTTGCAGGTCTTCTCGGTCAGTTCCATCAGCGTCAGCTTCTTGGCTTTCTTCTCAACCTCGTTGACCTTGGCCAGCGCCTCGGGGCTAATCTCATTGGCCGACGGCTGCGGCGGCAGCGGTTGACCGGCGGGAATAATCTGACGGCGGGCCGGGGTGGCCGGTTTGGCCTCTGGCGCAGGCGCCGGGCGGGCCGGTTCGGTCTTGGGGGCGGGTTTGGGCTTGGCCTCGGCCTTGGGCGCGGGCGCCGGTTTCTCCTTGGGTTCGGCCTTGGCCGGGCTGGCGCTGGTGGCGCGGTTCGACAGGCCCAGACGGTGCACCTTGCCGATCACCGCGTTGCGGGTCACACCGCCCAGTTCCTTGGCGATCTGGCTGGCCGACTGGCCCTCGCCCCACATCTTTTTCAGCAGCTCTACACGCTCGTCAGTCCAGGACATCATTTGCCTTTCAAAAGCGGAAAGCGGCCCCAGATTCGGGCCGCCTTGGGAAATCGTCTCAGCCCCCTATTTTAATCACTGCGGCCCGAGTTACAAGCGCTCTTCGAATCAGTTATAGGGCAGGGCATGCAGAATCTCATGGATCACGACGCGCGCCGCTTTGGGGCGGTGAATTGGATGGGCCTCTTTACGCTGGCGCAACGCGAAACGCTGCGCTTTCTGGCGGTCTGGACGCAGACCCTGCTGGCCCCGCTGGTGACGGCGGGATTATTTCTGCTGATCTTCAACATCGCCATTGGACCCAGCCGGTCGGATGTGATGGGCGTGCCCTTTCTGACCTTCCTGGCCCCTGGCATCATGATGATGACGGTAATCCAGAACGCCTTTGCCAATACGTCCTCGTCGATGGTGATTGCCAAAATTCAGGGCAATATCGTGGATACACTGATGCCGCCCCTGTCGCCGCTTGAGATTTTGCTGGGATATCTGGCCGGAGGTATCGCGCGCGGCGTCCTGATAGCGTTTGTAGTGGCCACTGCGCTGGCGCTGGTTCTGGGCATCCTGCCGCAGCATCCGCTGATCGCGCTGGTCTTTGTGATTCTCGGGAGCGCGTTCATGGGCGCGCTCGGCCTGTTGGCGGGGATTTTTGCCAACAAGTTTGATCAGATGGCGGCGATCACCAATTTCATCGTCACCCCTTTGGCCTTTCTGTCGGGCACTTTCTACTCGGTCCAGGCACTGCCTCCGGTATTGAACCGGCTCAGCCATGTGAACCCGGTCTTCTATCTGATCGACGGATTGCGGTATGGCATAATCGGCGTTTCTGACAGCTCTCCGTGGCTTGGAATGGTCGTTTGTGGTGCCGCAACACTGCTGGTTGGGGCCGCGACCTGGCAAATGCTGAGGACCGGCTACCGGCTCAAGGCCTGACGCTGCCGGGTTTCGCGCCAGACAAGGATCAGCCCGCCGGTCAGGATGATGGCTGATCCGATCAGGCTGATGCTGTCCGGGATCACGTCAAAGATCGCAAAGTCATAAAAGGCCGCAAAGATCAGCGTCGCATAGCTGATCGGTGCCACGAATGAGGCATCCGCCCGCGCCATGCCGTTGACGAAACAGGCCTGCGCACAGGCCATCAGTACCCCGATCCCTGCCAGCGCGGCCCATTGTTGCGGCGTTGGCATTTGAAACACAAAACTCACGGCGACAGTTGCGATGGTCAGCCCCATGGAATTGTTTATCAGCAAAATCTGTATTGGAATTTCGCGGCCTGAGAGTTTCTTGATGAAAATCAGCTCCATCCCGATCACGGCGGCTGCGGTCAGGGCCAGCAAGGCGGCGGGTTGAAAGCTGGCGGGTGTTGGACGCAGCAGGATCAAGGCTCCGACCAGCGCAACCGCAGCAGCCAGCCAACGCCAGGGGCCAACGCCTTCTTTCAGCAGCGGGATCGCCAGCACCATGGCAAAGACTGGGTTCAGAAATGAAATCGCCGTTGCATCTGCAATGGGGATATAAGCGACTGAGGCAAACATCAGCGTGATACCCAGCCAGCCAAAACTCGTCCGCCCGATATGCAGCCCCCAATGAACACGCCCCAAACGCGGACGCAGAACGCCCACAGCCGTGATGATCACCAGAAAGGCGAACAGAAACCGCCCATGGCTGATTTGCATCGGATGCAGCGCAGGGCCCAGAACATCCGTGCCCAATGCCTTGGCCAGCAACGTCGTGGCCGCCAAAAGCGCGCTTGCCGCGAGGATCAACAGGGCCGCAAGGGCAGGGTTTTGGCGTGCAGGTGTCATGCCGACAGCGGTGCGTTAGTGGGCGCTAAATGGCAAGCGCATTCTTGCCCTCAGCGTGGAAAATGCGACCCGGCCAGCGCTACCTTGGCGTCGCGCAGGCTTTGCAGAAACCGGTTGGCGCGCGTGATCCGCTGCTCGACCTCATCAATCCGATCTTGCAGAAACTCTTCCGCATCAAACGACTCGGGGTCTGCTGCAGAAAGCTGGCCCAGCAGGATTGCAAGGTCCGCGATGCTCATCCCGGCGGCCTGCGCGTCAGCGATCTGCTCAAGCGTGATCAGCGCATCTTCGGGGTAGTCGCGATAGGAATTCGTCGGGTCAGGCCCTTCGGAAGACTGTATTAACCCCTGTTTCTCATAAAACCGCAGCGTGTCGCGGCTGATACCGCTGCGTTTCGAAAGTTCACCGATGCGCATGCTCAAAAAACCGTTGACTATGATCCATGGTTTATATTCTATGGTTTTTGCCAAACACACGCAAGGACGATACCCATGGGACCGAAATGCCAGAGCTGCGGAATGCCGCTGTCAAAAGATCCGCAGGGTGGCGGGACCGAAGCAGATGGAACGCTCAGCATAACTTATTGCTCGATTTGCTACGAAAACGGGGCATTCCGGCATCCTGATGCGTCGTTTGAAGAATTTCAGGCCCATTGCGTGGATGCGCTGGTCGCCAAGGGTATGCCGCGCATCCTGGCATGGGCCTTCACGCGCGGTATGGGGCGTCTGGATCGGTGGCAGTCTGCCTGATCTCGGCACAAATATCACAATGCTCAATTTTGAGGCTTTGCAGATCGGCTCATAGCCCCTATAGAGCACGCATGATCAAAACCGCACATATCCTGCGCCTCCGACGCCGACGCTTTTCCGCGTAACCGGCCCGTTTGATCTATTTGCGCTGCCCAAATCCGCGCAATCTCCACCAAATCAGTTGACGACCATGGCCCCAGTGTATCACTCACAGGGCTCAAGCTATTCGAAAAGGATGATCCGATGATCCCGTCCGTTCTGCCGACCTATAACCGTGCGCCCCTGACATTCGTAAAGGGCGAAGGCGCCTGGCTGACCGAGGCGGATGGCCGACGTTTTCTGGACCTCGGCGCTGGCATCGCTGTAAACGCGCTGGGCCATGCACATCCTGCGCTGGTCGCTGCTCTGACCGAACAGGCGCATGCTCTGTGGCATGTCTCGAACCTCTACAACATCCCGCAGCAGCAGGCGCTGGCTGACAAACTGGTCGAACACACCTTCGCCGATACGGTGTTCTTCACCAACTCGGGCACGGAATCCTGTGAGTTGGCCGTGAAAATGGCCCGCAAGTATTTCTATGACAAAGGCCAGCCCGAAAAGGTCGAGATCATCACGTTTGACGGCTCCTTCCACGGCCGGTCTTCGGCTGGCATCGCTGCGGCTGGGTCCGAGAAAATGACCAAAGGCTTTGGCCCCCTGCTGCCCGGCTTTGTGCATGTCATGTTCGGCGATCTCGACGGCGTCACCAACGCCATCTCTGACAAAACCGCGGCGATCCTGATCGAACCTGTCCAGGGCGAAGGCGGCATCCGCCCCGTATCCGACGCAGAACTCAAGGCCCTGCGCCAGATCTGCGACGACAATGGGCTGCTTTTGATCCTCGACGAAGTGCAATGCGGCGTGGGCCGCACCGGCAAGCTCTTCGCCCATGAATGGGCCGGTATCACGCCCGATATTATGATGGTTGCCAAGGGCATCGGCGGCGGCTTCCCCCTCGGTGCGGTCCTTGCCACCGAAGAGGCCGCCAGCGGCATGACGGCAGGTACGCATGGGTCCACCTATGGCGGCAACCCGCTGGGTTGCGCCGTAGGCTGTGCGGTGATCGATCAGGTCGCCACGCCCGCCTTCCTCGAAGGCGTCAACCGCAAGGCAGGCCTGCTGCGTCAAAAGCTCGAAGGCCTGATCGCCGACCACCCTGAAGTGTTCGAAGAGGTGCGCGGTTCCGGCCTGATGCTCGGCCTGAAGTGCAAACCGACCAATATCGACGTGGTGAACGCGGGCTATGATAACGAGGTCATAACGGTTCCGGCCGCCGACAACGTGATCCGCCTGCTGCCACCCCTGACCTTAACCGAGGACGACATCGCCCAAGCCATGATCCGCCTCGACAAGGCCGCAGTGCAAATCGAAGCCAGCCTGACCACAGCTTGATCTTCATCTTTTCCCAAATACTCCGGGGGTCCGGGGGCAGCGCCCCCGGCCTTCGACAGCCAAAAGCGATATGAAATGAACCATTTCCTCGATATCCACAAAACCGATGTACCCGCTCTGCGAGGTATGATCGATCAGGCCAGCGTCATGAAACAGGCCCGCCTTGGCCGCCCCAAAGCCGCGCCAGATGATGAGCAGCCGCTTAAGGGTCGCATGGTGGCGCTGATCTTCGAAAAACCTTCAACCCGGACACGCGTATCTTTTGACGTCGGCGTGCGCCAGATGGGCGGGCAGACCATGGTGCTCTCGGGCAAGGACATGCAACTGGGCCATGGTGAAACCATCGCCGATACCGCACGTGTGCTCTCGCGCTATGTCGACATGATCATGATCCGCACCTTTGACGAGACAATCCTGACCGAGATGGCGGAATATTCAGACGTACCGGTGATCAACGGCCTGACGGACCGCACCCATCCCTGCCAGATCATGGCTGACGTGCTGACCTTCGAGGAACATCGCGGCCCGATCAAAGGCAAAAAAGTCGTGTGGACTGGCGATGGCAATAATGTCTGCGCCTCGTTCCTGCATGCGGCCGGTCAATTCGGGTTCGATTTTACCTTCACCGGCCCAGCCCAGCTGGATCCGGAAGACGAGTTTATGGGGCTGGCCCGCCAGCAGGGCTCGAAGGTGGTGATCGAACGCGACCCGCATAAGGCAGTCCAAGGCGCCGATCTGGTGGTGGCCGACACTTGGGTGTCGATGCACGACAGCCAATCCGCCAAGGAACGCCGCCACAACATGTTGCGCCCCTATCAGGTGAACACCGAGCTGATGTCACATGCCAAGCCCGACGCGCTGTTCATGCACTGCCTGCCCGCCCACCGCGAGGAAGAGGTGACCTCTGAAGTTATGGATGGCCCAAACTCGGTTATTTTCGACGAGGCCGAAAACCGCTTGCATGCGCAAAAGGCGATCATGCGCTGGTGCCTTGGCGTCTAACGCCGCCTGATGTCCCAGATCCTCAATCGGGCGAGCGTTCGGACGCTCGCCATCAAGACCAGCGCGCACAGGGCGGTTTTTGTCATGATCTCCATTGTGCCTTCGATCAGCATCGCATGCACCACGCTGCCCAGGATGGTCACGCAGGCCAACCCCGCGTGACCCAGCCTCCAGACCCGGAACCGAAGGTTCAGAAGGTGGCGAAAAACCCCCAACAGGGCCGCCGCAAACGCCGCCCACATGGCCACGACACCCCAAGCGGAAAACGGTGTCGGCGATACGAACAGCAACGCGTCCACAACATCAGGCGGGCTGGTGATCCACAGCCCGCCGACATGGATTGCAATCGCCGCAACCAGAACCAGCCCAATCAATCGGTGAATATGTCGGCTTGCGATAGGGGATATCCCAGGCAAATCGCGCCCCGCCAAAAGTGGCTGCACCAGCAGCAGGCCCATGCTGATGATCCCGGCAAATCCGGCCACGATGTAAATCGGATCGCGCCACGCCAAGTATGGGCTGAACGCTGCCGCAATAACCGGACCCAAAACGGCAACAAATAACGCCGCCCAGATCGCCACGCGTTTCAGCACCTATCAGACAGGCTGCAGCACAAAATGCGCGGCAAGGGTTTTGTCCCGCGAACTCGACATCACGGGGCGCAGAAATACCGTTTCAAATTCACCGCTGTCATAAGCCAGATGCCCATGCGCCTGACCAAAGGCAGGCACGATCTGGGGCATTTCAAGCCGGAATTCTCCGTTGGCATCCGTCAGCGTCGCGCCATGGCTGCGCTGGTCGCGCTCATGCCCTTCGGTCGTATGCGCCCAGATCTGGATGCGCTGGCCGGGCAGGGGGGCTCCGTCGCCCGCGCGGCGCACGGTCCCGGTCATCCAAAACCCACCGCCGCCGATCCGGTCGACAATGGGCGCACCCGGTCGGTAATTATTGGACCCGCCCCGCATCGAGCGTGTCGGCGCAAGATCCGCCGCGCGGGCCGGTGCAACAACGCCGGTCATGCCCGCGGCAACCGTGCCAAGCCCGGCCGCAACAAATCTGCGGCGATTGATTTCCAGTCGGGTCATTGCATCCACTCCTGTCGGTTGAACCCCATCATTGACTGGCCTTCCTGAACCAGCCGCACCCGATCCCTAAGACTAGCACGATTACCCCCGATTCCGAGAGGCATGAGGGGCAGTAGCAAGTGATCCACTTCACGCCTCTGTGAATATCCACCGTAAGTAGTCGCAGGCTGCTCGAACCATCGCACGGATATTGTGCGAAGATGCACTTTTCACGTGATGATTTAGCTATACATTTGCATAAGCGAACATGAGCGCGTCTCATGGAACTGAACAAGGGAGATCAGGAATGAGTTGGAACCCCACCCATAACCCCGAATGCGCCTCCGAAAACGGTGCGCTCGAAACGTTGATCATCCCGCGCGCCCGCGATCTGGGCGGGTTCGAGGTGCGTCGCGCGCTGCCTTCGGTCGAGAGGCAATTGGTCGGCCCGTTCATCTTCTTCGACCAGATGGGCCCGGCAGAATTCATCACCGAAGGCGGCATCGATGTCCGCCCGCATCCTCACATCGGACTGGGCACCGTGACCTACCTGTATCAGGGTGAGTTTGAACATCGTGACAGTATCGGCACCCATCAGATGATCTATCCAGGCGAGGTCAACTGGATGGTCGCAGGCCGCGGCGTCACCCATTCCGAACGCACCAGCGACGAAACCCGCGCCCGCCAGAACAAACTGTTCGGTATCCAGACCTGGCTGGCCCTGCCGGAATCGCATGAGGATATGGCCCCCGATTTCGAACACCACAAGCAAGGCGCGCTGCCTCATATCGAAGACAGTGGCGTCAGCGCCCGGTTGATCTTGGGCTCGGCCTATGGCGAAACCAGCCCGGTCACTATGCTGTCCGAGACTTTCTATCTGGATGTCCAACTCGCCCCCGGCGCCTCGTTCCCGCTGCCCGACAATCATGAGGATCGCGGTGTCTATGTCACCCAAGGCTCGGTCGAGGTCGCGGGTGATACCTTCGATGAAGGGCGCATGATGGTCTTTCGACCCGGCGACAAGCTTTCGGTCAAGGCGGGCCCCCAGGGGGCCCGGCTGATGCTGCTGGGCGGTGCGACGCTGAACGAAGATCGCTATATCTGGTGGAACTTCGTCTCGTCCTCGAAGGAAAAGATCGAAACCGCCACCCGCGAATGGAACACCGCTGACTGGGCCAACGGGGCCTTCCATCTGCCCCCTGGTGACGATCAGGAATTCATCCCGATCCCGGATGCACTGGAACGCACGCAGCCACGCCGCGCCCGCGTCTGACCTCACGTTACACTGGCCGCACTGAGCGATCCCGGCAATCATTGGCGCACAACGGAGGTGCACCATGAAGATCGTCATCGCAGGTGCGGGCAGTATAGGCTGCTTTTGCGGCGCATTGCTGGCCGCCACGGGCCATAACGTGACGCTGCTGGGCCGCGCCCGCGTGCTGGACGCGATCCGGGCTCGGGGGCTGACGGTGACAGATTTCTCGAACCTGCATCGCTATATCCCCGGCGCGCAACTGACGCTCAGCGAAGAATCGGACTGTCTTGTGGATGCCGAACTGGTCATCGTGACGGTCAAAACCGGCGCAACTGCCGAGATGGCTGCACTGATCGCCGCGCATGCCCCGGAAACGGCCCCGATCCTGTCCTGGCAAAACGGTCTGGAGAACGCCCGAATATTGCGCGCATTCCTCCGCGGGCGCGACGTGCGCGCCGGAATGGTGCCGTTCAATGTGGTGCCCACCGATGGGGCCGCCTATCACCGCGCCACATCCGGAGAGATTGTGATCGAGCACGGCCCCAGGGCGCTGGTCAGCCAGCTCACCAGCCCCGATCTGCCCATAACCGAAAGCGACCGGATCGAAGCGGTGCAATGGGGCAAGCTGGTGATCAACCTCAACAACGCGCTTAACGCGCTGTCTGGACTGACCCTGCAAAACCAACTGCTCGACAGAAACTGGCGTCGCCTGATGGCCGACCAAATGGCAGAGGCGATACGCGTGCTGCAAGCCGCCCAAATCAACGCCGCCTCGACCACACCGCTGCCCGCTTGGATGACCCCGCATATCCTGCGCCTACCAACGCCAATCTTTTCACGGATCGCGGCAAAGATGTTGACCATCGACCCCACTGCGCGCACCTCGATGGCATATGATCTGATGGCAGGTCGACCAACCGAAATCGACAGCCTGCAAGGCGAAATCATCAGGCTCGGCCATCAACACGCAATCCCAACCCCGATCAACAGCCGGATCGCCGAACTGATCCAACAAGCCCCGTCGACACCGCTCGCAGTGAATCAGATCAATCCCTGATCCGCCTCTTCATCTGGCCAAAAATATCCCGGAGCGCGAGGCAGAGCCTCGCTTAAATCCGATCATCCAAACGCCGTCAGAACCCAGAAGATCACCGCCGACATCACCGCGGCTGCGGGTACTGTAATCACCCAGGCTGCGACGATGGTCATGAAATGCGAACGCCGCACCAGCTTGCGCCGCCGATGCTCCTCGCGCGCTAAACGCAGCTCTGCCGGTCGTTGACGGTTCGAATATTTCCACCGCCGCTCGGCATGCCACTCCCGATAGAAGCCAACGCCAAAAACCGCCCCGACCGCGATATGAGTCGAACTGACCGGCAAACCCAGCCAACTGGCCACGATCACCGTGATCGCCGCCGATAGCGCCACGCAAAAGGCGCGCATCGGGTTCAGCTTGGTGATCTGGCTGCCCACCATCCGGATTAGCTTGGGGCCGAACAGGAATAGACCGAACGAAATGCCAAAAGCCCCGATCACCATCACCCATGTCGGGATCGACACTTTCGAGGCAAAGTCCCCAAATTCAGCCGCGTGCACAATCGCTGCCAGCGGACCCACCGCATTGGCCACGTCATTAGCCCCATGGGCAAAACTCAGAAACGTGGCTGAAATCACCAACGGCAGGCCGAACAATACTTTCAATGACCGGGTCCGGTTCTCCAGACCCTCGGACTTGCGCTTGACCCAAGGCACGGTCACAGCCCAAACCAGCCCGCCGAAGGCCAGCCCGATCAGGATCGCAAATTGCAGATCGATTTTCACGATCCGCTTCAGACCCTTCACTGACAAATAAGTGGCGAAGGCCCCGGCCATCACCGCAACCAATATGGGCACCCAGCGGCGCGCGGCGGCGATCTTGTCGTCCTGATACTGAATCTTGTGCTTGATCAGCGCCAGAAATGCGGCTGCAATCACTCCGCCCAAGACCGGAGAGATCACCCAACTGGCAGCAATCGCACTCATTGTGCCCCAGCTCACCGCGCTCAGGCCTGCCGCAGCAATGCCCGCGCCCATAACACCGCCCACGACCGAATGCGTGGTCGAGACCGGTGCGCCGACCCAGGTGGCCAGATTGACCCACAGCGCCGACGAGATCAGCGCCGCCATCATCGCCCAGATGAACACATTGCTGTTCTGAACCGACATCGGATCAATGATGCCTTTTGAGATGGTCGAAACCACATCGCCGCCTGCCAGCAAAGCACCCGCGCTTTCGGCAATGGCAGCGATCAGGATCGCGCCACCCATTGTCAGCGCGTTGGCCCCCACGGCCGGGCCCATATTGTTAGCCACGTCATTGGCGCCAATGTTGATCGCCATATAGGCCCCGAACGCAGCAGCAGCGACAACGATCAGGCCGCCATCGGCGCGTCCGAACAGAAGCGCTGCGGCCAGTCCGGCCAGAGCAATAAAGGCCAGCGCAATACCGGGTGCCAGCAGCGGGCGCGCTACATGGGCATTGGCATGTTCAACACGAGAGATACGCTGAAGATCACGATCGAGCGCGTGCCAGCGGGCTTTGGTAGGTTGATCCGACATCAGTCCACAGAAGCTATTTGAGTTAACGCTCGGCGCTAACCCTTTCCGGCGCGTGCAGCAACCGGGATGTCATCAAAACTTCGTATAACTGTTACATTTGTAGAAGCAGATCACGCAATTCTGGCTCTTGCACCCGCTCAGCGGCCACTTTCCGCGAAACCCAGCAGCGTGTGCGCTGGTCGGCCTCGGGATAGTCGTCGGCCAGATCAGACACCTCAATGTGATAAACGCTCGTGGTAACGGGTTGCGCCGTACCATCACTCAATTTCTTGTCGTACGAGTAATAGCCGACCGGCGTCTGGCCAACCTCTGTCGCCCGAACGCCAGCCTCTTCCCATGCTTCCTGCAGCGCCGTTTCAGGCCCGTTGAGCCCATCGATGGGCCAGCCCTTGGGGATGATCCAGCGTTTGGTATCTCGGCTGGTGATCAGCAGAACATCACCGCCCGGGCTTGTGTCGCGCGTGCACAATGCGGCAACCTGCACCCGGCTGGGGCGCTGGATCAAAGGTCGTGCGACCTCTTCCCAGATGTTGTGTATCCACTTTGTCATTCTCGGCCTGCTCAAACGTATTTTTGGACAATGCTACATTGGTCAGAAAACATTACTTAATTATGTATTGCAGATTAAACAATACTTTCCCACGCTAATGGGCAGTTATGGCCGAATTATAGCGAGATATGTGTGTTTTTTGCCGTTTTCCTGTAGATGGCGCCTGGCATGACGACCAAATTTCAGGTCTTCCGGCGTTTCGCGCGCAGCGTCGGGTCGGCCTGTGTCGGGTCTTCGGGCCAAGGGTGTTTGGGATATTGCGCGCGCATATCCTTGCGCACATCGGCATAAGACCCCGCCCAGAACCCGGGCAGGTCGCGGGTGATCTGGATCGGTCGTTGCGCCGGTGACAGCAAGGTGATCTTCAAAGGCTCACCGCCAACCACCGGGTGTTGAGTGACACCGAACACCTCTTGCAAACGCACCGAGATTTCGGGCACCGCCCCCCCATAGTCAATCGGCAGTTTCCGTCCCAGAGGGGTCACGAATGAGCCCGGCGCGCGTCGATCCAGCTCTTGCATCTGGTCCCAATCCAGCCTGGCGCGTAACGCTGGCAACAGATCGAACCGCTTCCAATCCTCGGCGTTGCGTACGCCCGAGAGCATGGGCAGCAGCCAGTCTTTCACCGAAGCCAGCAACCCCTGATCCGAGAAATCCGGCAAGTCAGCTCCTTCCGCGCGCACCAGCTCGACCCGCGCAGCCAATCGTGCCGCCGCGCCATTCAGCCGAATGCCCAGATCACGCACTCCATCCAACATGGCCAGCGCCACAGCGTCCTCGGGCACATCCTTCCAAATGCGATCATCCAGCGTAATCGCGCCAAACCGCTCCTGCCTGCGGGCCAAAACACGGCGCTCGCGTTTTGACCAGTCGCAGCTGTCGACCCAAGCGATCTGATCACTGAACAGCGCGCGGATTTCACTCTCGGAAATCTGCGCGGCCATACGAACGCGCGCCTCACGCGGATTTCCATCCGTATCCGTCACCACCAGATATGGCGCACCGGCCAGAGTATCGCCGTTGTCCAGCACAACCCCCTTGCCGCCCGACAGCACATAGCGTGGCGTATCGCCCTTGCGCCGCTGCCCGATCCGGTCCGGGTAGGCCAGCGCGGCCATCGCCGCCGGACTCAGGCCATCTGTGCCTTTGGCCTGCGCGCGCAGCCGTTTGGTTTCGCCCTTGATCCGATCCAGAGCACCCATATTGACCTGCCAGACCCGGTTGCGCTGAAACGCGCGCACGTCGCGCAGCGCTTCAAGCCGTAGCAATAGATCGACCGGAGCCCCCCGCAGCGGATCACGTTCTGCGATCAGCGCCGCCAGAGGCGCGGCATCAGTCCCAGCGCGCACCAGCATATGCCCCAAACGCGGGTGCAGCGGCAGCGCTGCCAGCGCCCGACCGTGATCGGTGATCCGGCCTTTTGAGTCTAATGCACCCAGCATCGCCAGCAACGCCCGTGCTTCAGCCAGCGTGCCTTCGGGCGGAGGTGTCAGAAAGGCCAGATCTCCGGGTTCAGCGCCCCACAGCGCCAGTTCCAACGCCAACCCTGTCAGATCGGCCGCCTCAATCTCGGCAGGCGGGTAAGCCGACAGCGCACCTTCTTCGCCCTTTGACCACAGCCGATAACACACCCCTTCAGCTACACGGCCTGCGCGGCCTGCACGCTGGGTGGTCTCGGCCCGCGTCACCCGCTCAGTCACCAGCCGTGACATGCCGGATCCCGGGTCGAACCGCGCCCGTCGCGCTTGCCCCATATCCACCACCACGCGGATGTCGGGGATGGTCAGCGAGGTCTCGGCAATCGACGTGGCCAGCACCACCTTGCGCCCCTGCTTCACCGGAGCAATCGCCGTGCGCTGAACAGCAAAGGGCAAGGCTCCGAACAGGGGCCGAACGGCGCAAGTATCGGGCAGCCGGTTGCTCAATGCGGCTTCGACACGGCGAATTTCACCTTCGCCGGGCAAGAAGACCAGCATACCGCCCTGCGTCTCACGCTCAGCCCTCACCACAAGTTCGATCAAAGCATCCAGCCGCCGCGCCTGCGCACCCAGCGGGCGATCCAACCAGCGGGTTTCGACCGGATAGCTGCGCCCCTCGGACGTCACTAGGGGCGCCTCCATCAGCCTGCCCACCGGTTCGGCATCCAAAGTGGCAGACATAGCGAGCAGGATCAGGTCGTCCCGCAATGCCCCGGTCACCTCAAGGCACAAGGCAAGCCCCAGATCCGCGTTCAGAGACCTTTCGTGGAACTCATCGAAAATCACCGCGCCCACACCTGGCAGGTCGGGCTCGGATTGCAGCATGCGGGTCAGAATGCCTTCGGTCACAACTTCGATCCGAGTTGCTTTTGACACCTTCGCATCGCCACGCACGCGGTACCCGACGGTCTGGCCCACAGGTTCGCCCAAGGTCTCGGCCATGCGCTCGGCGGCGGCGCGCGCAGCCAACCGCCGGGGCTCCAGCATCACGATCCGACCTGCGCACAGGCCCGCCTGCAACATCTCAAGCGGTACGCGCGTGGTTTTACCAGCCCCCGGAGGTGCCTGCAGCACCGCGCGCCCATGCGTTCGCAGGGCGCTCAGAAGGTCTGGAATGGCGTCATCTATGGGCAACCGGGTCATATCGCCTTATCGCCAAAGCCCCGGCCAAGGTCCAGCACCCGCAAGACGCGTCAGACTAGGGGCTGGACAAACCCGTGCTTCCCGCCTCATCTAGGGCAAATTCCAGCCGGGGGCCCACCGATGAACACTGCCGAACTTGGCGACAGGATATTGAACGGAGATCGCAGAGCGCTGGCCCGTGCGATCACGCTGGTCGAAAGTGGGCGCGCCGATCATCGGGCGCAGGCAACAGAATTGCTGGATCATCTGACCAAGGCCGGCCGACAGGCGCTGCGGATCGGCTTGTCGGGCACGCCCGGCGTCGGGAAATCCACCTTCATCGAAAGCTTCGGCATGATGCTAACGAGGCAGGGGCTGCGCGTAGCGGTTCTGGCGGTTGATCCCAGCTCGGCCCGTTCTGGAGGCTCGATCCTGGGCGACAAAACCCGGATGGAGCGTCTGAGTCGTGAGAAGAACGCCTTTATCCGGCCCTCTCCCAGCCAAAGCCACCTCGGTGGTGTCGCCCGCCGAACGCGCGAAGCCATCGCGCTGTGCGAGGCTGCAGGATTTGACGTTGTGCTGATCGAAACCGTAGGCGTCGGCCAGTCAGAAACCGTGGTGGCTGAGATGTCTGATCTGTTCTTGTTGTTGCTCGCCCCTGCGGGGGGCGATGAATTGCAGGGCGTCAAACGCGGCATCATGGAGATGGCCGACATGATCCTGATCAACAAGGCCGACGGGGATCTCAAGGCCACCGCCACGCGCACCTGCGCCGATTACGCGGGCGCGCTGCGCCTACTGCGCAAACGTCCGCAGGATCCCGAAGGGTTCCCCAAGGCCATGACCATCTCGGCGGTTGAAGAGCACGGGTTGGAACAGGCCTGGGACGAGATGCAGGACCTGACCAAAAAGCGACGCGAGGCCGGGCATTGGGCATCGAACCGTGCAGCGCAGGCCGAATATTGGTTCAAGCAAGAAGTGCGCCATGCCCTGCTCGCCCGTCTCGAAACGCCGCAAATGCGCGACCGCATGGGCGATCTGGGCGCACAGGTCAGCGCTGGCAGCCTCAGTCCGTCGGCGGCGGCCGAGCAAATCCTTGAAGGTCTTTCCGTCACGTAACTCTGAGACCACAATCTATGCGTGTGGCTAGTGTGCCGGCCGCTAATGGTGTAATATCGATGCATAAATTGATATGTTCGAGTGTGATTTGCTGCGTTTGAACCGGTCTGGGTAAGGGCTTGATCGACGTGATCTGTCCCAACGCCCCGAGGAACGGGACACATATGAATGCCCAATATCAATGGCACCAATGGCGACGACAATATCGATGTCACAAATGACAACGGTACGCTAAACGGCACTCCGCAGGGCACGCCGATTGATAATGTCCGCGGGCGCGGTGGTGATGACGATATCACCATTACGGACAGCACGATTTCTAACAATGTGCTGGGCAACGCTGGCACCGATACGATCATAATCACCAACAGCACGGTTGGCGGGCGCATTGCCAGTGGCTCTGATGCCGATACGGTGGATATCAGCGGCTCAACCGTGGGCAATATCCGGCTGGGTGGCGGCAACGACACGCTGAACTTTATCAGCACCTCGGTCTCGGGCGATATTCGCGGCGGCAACGGCACTGACACGCTGAACCTGCCCGAAGGCACCGTGATCAACGACGATACATTCGGAGAGATTACGGTTGAAGACGGAGTCGGATACTCGATCTCCAGCGGCACATTCACCCTGCCTTCCGGCATCGTTGTCAACTATTCCGCGTTCGAGAATGGCTCGGGCATGCCCTGTTTCACGCGCGATACGCTGATCGCGACCACACAAGGTTCAGCCCCGATCCAGTCTCTGCGCACGGGTGATCTGATCCCCACGCTGGGGCAGGGTTTGCACCCGATCCGCTGGATCGGACGACGCGCATTTGATCGCCCTCAGCTTGAAGCCAACCCCAAGCTCTGGCCCGTGCGAATCCTCGCGGGGGCACTGGGCGAGGGGTTGCCGCATCGCGATTTGCTGGTCTCGCGCCAGCATCGGATGTTGGTACAATCGAAAATCGCTGAACGCATGTTCGGTACCACCGAAGTCCTGATACCCGCCATCAAACTTACCGCATTGCCGGGGATTTATGTCGATCAAGGCGTCGAGCGAATCGAGTATTTTCACCTGTTGTTCGACCAGCATCAGGTAATCTTTGCTGAAAACGCGCCAACCGAAAGCCTTTATACTGGTCCCGAGGCGCTGAAAGCGCTCAGCGCCGAAGCGCGCCTAGAGATATTTGAGATTTTCCCCGAGTTGGCTGATCTCGATTTTCGTGCCGAACCGGCCCGTCTGATCCCGCGTGGACGTATGCAGGCACAGTTGATCACGCGGCATTTGAAGAATAACAAACCCCTGTTGCGCATGCCTCGGATCTGATGCTTCAGGGAATTCAACAGAGGTGTAAAGATTTCGGCGCAGCCGTCTTGACCCTCCGCGCGATTCCCACTAAACGCATCCAACCAGTTTTCGGGCGCGACTTCGGGTTGCGCCCCTTGTGATTTGGCCGCGGGTCTAGTGCCCGGCCTCCAGAAACAAAGGAAGAAACCATGTCGCGCCGTTGCGAACTGACCGGAAAAGGCCCGATGACTGGCAACAATGTCAGCCACGCCAAAAACAGAACTCGTCGTCGTTTTCTGCCGAACTTGAACGACGTTACCCTGCAGTCCGAAACCCTGGGCCGCGGCGTAAAGCTGCGCATCTCGGCGGCTGCCCTGCGCTCGGTGGATCACCGCGGTGGTCTGGACGCATTCCTGGCCAAAGCCAAGGATGATGAGCTGTCCGCCAACGCACTGAAAGTGAAGAAAGAAATCGCCAAGGCACAAGCCTCGGCCTGATCTCTTTCTCAGTCGAATTTCTGACCCCGCACCTTTCGGTGCGGGGTTTTTTCGTCTCAAGCGTCCTGATCCGAAATCATGGGCGTTCTTAAATTTTCCCGAAACCGTGACCTCGTTCACATACACGGCGGGCACTTGCATTTATGAATGAGCGCAGAAGTTGGGGGCTCTGTTATGTCGTTAAAGAGTTTTTATTTGTTCCTCATGGTTGGATCGCTGATCCGCAAGACGATCACCGCCTGTAACCGTATGCAGCGTTGGGTGAATCGCTCGCACACCAGCCTGACCAAGAGCCCGGTCAAGCGGCCGGGGCTTGACCACTAAAACCTGGCTTCAAGCGCGACGCTTTGGCGCTTGAAGCCCGCTTTTGCCCCGGCGTATACCCAAGCCGGAATGAGAGCTGTTCTGAGAAATACTCTGCCTTATGCCCTGTCCCTGCTGGTGATCCTTACCGGTATGGGTGTGGCCGAGTCGCGTGGCATGGATCGGGCCGTTGGTCAGATGGTACTTTGTACCGGCAATGGGCCGGTCATGGTCTATGTGGACGAAGACGGCCAGCCCACACGCGCCCCGCATTATTGCCCCGACTACGCGCTTAGCCTGCTGGGTGCGGTGCATCCCGATCAGGCCAGTCTGCCGCAAGCACCCGCCAAAACGGTGCCCGAATTGCTGCGGCGCGCCAACAGCCTGATCGCCGCCCCGGTTCCGCAGCACCCCGCACGCGCGCCCCCTGCAACTGCCTGAACTAAACTTCTTAGAAAATCAGACAGTTATATTAGGAGAGGCGCAATGACCCTCAAGTCCACCCTGCTTGCAACCCTGACCACCTTGTCCCTGACCTCGGTGGCGTTTGCCGCTGATGTCATCGTTGTCGATGACGCGTACGCCCGATCTTCGGGCAAGGCAGCCAAGGCCGGTGCGGCCTTCATGATAATCGAAAACACTGGTGACTCCGACGACCGCCTGATCAGCGTCACGTCGGATGTCGCGGGCCGTGTTGAACTGCACACACACGAGATTGATGCAAACGGTGTCGCCAAAATGGTGCATGTCGAGGAAGGCTTTGCCATTCCGGCGGGCGAAACCCACATGCTGAAACGCGGCGGCGACCATGTCATGTTCATGGGCCTGACCGCTCCGTTTGAACATGGAGCAACCATCCCGGTGACGCTGGTGTTCGAAAACGCCGGAGAGGTTGAGATCGAAATCCCCGTCGATCTGGAGCGGAAGGACAAGCACGGGCATTAGGGGCCACGCCTGTCTTCAAGCCACCGTTCCGGTGGCCATCATCCATGCGTCAGGCCGGGCGGTGCCCGGCCAGTTGCGCTAGTGATTGACCGTTTTCATTCCCACCCGGTCGCCGGCTTTCTTGAAACGCGCAGCGAGGAAGAACATCACCACAGCTGAGGTCAGTGCAAAGAAGGCAATCGCCCAACCCAGCGCCACCATCCCGCTGCCCGGCCAGAAGATCAGCACCAGCCCGATGATCAGCGCAAAAATGCCCGAGTTGCGCACTGTTGCCCGCTCGGGGTCCTGCGGATGCATCTGCGGCAGCGCCATGAACGAGCCAATGGCCACGAACAGCGCCATCGCCCCCATCAGGGTAAAGGCCAGCCAGGCCACGCCCTGAGGCCAGATCAGCAGGACCAGGCCGATCAGTGCGGCCCCGATCCCGAACCCACCGATCAGCCCGCGCCGCCCGAAGCCCAGCCAGGTTAGCGCGCCGTCGAGGATCAGCAACACACCCACCAACCGCAGCAGCAGTGAGATACTGCTGGTCGGCCAGAATAATGCGGCGATCCCGATCAAGCCGGCCAGAACACCACGCAGCAAAAACGTCCACCAGAGGCTCGCCAGATTGGCGCTTAACGTGTCGCGCGCGTTGATGCTGCTATCGTCAAGGATTTCTCCGTCTTTGGGCGGTAGGTCGGTCATGTCACTCACTCGCTTTGTTTTCAACACCATAGACAGGAAAGTGCTCCGCTGTCTGCCCCTAACGCACAGCGCCTCGCGCCAGCAGCCCGTCGACCCAGCGCGGTACGACTTCGGATGCGGGGCCCAGATGGATCTCGTCAAACAGCGCCCCTCCGGCGGATGGCTCAAGGTTTAGCTCCACCGTTCGCACGCCTGAGGCCCGAGCCTCTTGCACAAACCCCGCCGCAGGATAGACCTGACCCGAGGTGCCGATTGAGGCGAACAGAGTGGCCTCGGCCAGATGATCATAAATCTGGTCCATGAAATACGGCATCTCGCCAAACCACACCACGTCGGGCCGTGCTGAGGGCTGCTGGCAAGCGGGGCAAGGCTCGCCCACCTCCATTTCGGGGGGTGAGGTCCAGCGGTGCCCACAGATCGCACACAAAGCCCCGGCCAATGTACCATGCATGTGGATCACATCCGCGGCCCCTCCTGCTTCGTGCAGGCCGTCGACATTCTGGGTGACAATGACCACTTCGCCGGGCCAGTCCCGCTGCAATCGCGCCAGTGCCTCATGCGCAGCATTGGGTTTCGCCTTAGCGGCCTGCACCCGGCGGGCATTGTAGAACTGGTGCACCAGCGCCGGATTGCGGGCAAAGCCTTCGGGCGTGGCCACATCCTCGATCCGGTGCTGCGCCCAAAGGCCCCCTTCGTCGCGGAACGTCCCCAGCCCACTTTCGGCGGAAATTCCAGCCCCGGTCAGAATGACGATCTTTTCCATGCCTGCCTCTCGCGCTACACCCGTTCCCATGACACAGCGTATCCTTTTCGTCTGCCTGGGCAATATCTGCCGTTCCCCCGCCGCCGAAGGCGTTTTTCGCGCCCGCGCCCCGCATCACCGGACCGACAGCGCCGGAACCTCGGGCTGGCATATCGGAGACCCGCCCTATGGCCCGATGCAAAAAGCTGCCCGCGCCCGCGATATCGACCTGAGCGACCTGCGCGCGCGGCAATTCGTGGCCGAAGATTTCCACCGCTTCGACCTGATCATCGGCATGGACGCGGACAACATCGCGGGCATCGAAGACCTGCGCCCAAATGGCAGCGACACGCCCGTTCGCCTGCTCACCGACTTTGCGCCTCATACCGGGGCAGACCATGTGCCGGATCCTTACTATACCCGCGATTTCAACGGGGCGCTGGATTTGATTGAAGAAGCGGTGGCGGGGTTAGCAGCGCATCTAAACACGAGCGGGTAGGCGCAGAAGGTCAAATTGGAAATTGCGTTAGGCCATTGCTACGGAATGCAGCACGCCGCTCCAGCGACCGCTAATCAATCTCGGCGGTCAGCCGTTTGGCTAAGATGCCGATCAGGATCACGGCAATCGCAAGAAACACGGCCCCAACCATCCAAGCCGTTGGTGTCGAATAGACCTCAGCGATAGCGCCTGCCAAAATCAGGCCCAACGCCGCCCCAAGTTGCTGTATCAGCGACTTGAGAGACAGCATTGTGGATCGTTGTCGGTCTTCTACGCATCTGTGCAGAATACTGCTGGCTGGCGTCTCGGAAACTCCAAGCAGAACGGAATAGAGGATGAATACCATCACAAAGCCGACGATGCCGCCTTGTAAAGCCAAGGCGATCTGAACAACGGCCGTGCAGAGAAAAGCCGCCGCAAGGGTAGTCGCGTGTCGTCGTTTGAATATTCGATTGACGCGAGGGGACAGCGACGCGCCAAATGCGATTGAGAAGAAGTAGGCAGCAGTCACAAGGCCAATGACCGTATTCGCATAGCCCTCATCCAACATTGGCTTTGCATGGGTCGGCCACAGCACCTCAACCGGATTGGTTGCCATCAAGAAAAATGCCAGAGCGGCCAAAAGCACCGACAGCGCCGGATGTTTCAGGGCAAGCAGACCCGCGTCTTTGACCACCAATGGGACAGCTGTAAATCCCTGCATCACGGCTTTGGAGTTGAGCGGATGGGGTTTTTCCACAATGAAAATAATGGTATAGGCGAACACCCCAAGCATCACCGCCAGGCTCGCCATATATGACACATCATAGGCACTGACACCCAGCCTCTCTGCCACACCGCCAAAGAGATCGGGCAGAAGGCCGCCCAAAACAGCCCCCACCGCCAAGCCCATGGCATTGGCCCATTGCGCTTTTGCAAGAGCGGGTTGAACATCCACATTTGGGGCAGCGGCTTTGAAGGTTTCAACGAACCAGGCGTCCAGCGTACCCGACCGCAGAGCGCGCCCAAAACCTATGAACGCAAACGACAGCGCGAGAACGTAGAAGTCGCGTGTCGAGAGGAAAAGTACCAGAGAGATCACGCTGGCGACGACCGCACCCAGAAAAACCGGCTTGCGTCCAATGTTATCGGCCAATCCGCCGAACGGCAGTTCCATCGCCATGGTTGTAAGAGAATAGACCCCAAAAAGCAGGGAGATCTGCAAAAGGTCCATGCCACGGTCGGTGAGCGCCAGTGCAACGACGGCAACCGTCAAACCCATCGCAAAACGATCCAGAAACTGGTGGATCTGAAATACTCGGATATGTCGTCTCGCCGGAACGCTCAGCGCAGCGAAAGAGAATTCTAGTTCCGTTGCCATGACCGCACCCTCGTCTTTGCAGGCAACTTGCGCAACAGCTTCAAAAGGCTGACCTCAATCGTGTCGCCATGCTCAACGACGCCAGAAACACCCGCCAAGCGTCCTGGTTTGACGTCCAAAAACATGCTCCGTCCTATCCGAACACCTTCAACTGCCCGCCCAACCACGGCACCTGCGCAATCGCGGGGTCAATGATTTGGCTCTGCATCAGCCGCCGGATCATGCCTGCGACTTCCTGCGGTACCTGATCCGACCAGTCCGAGCGGGTGAACAGGGAAATCGTTCGCGCGAATTCACCAAACGGGGCGGGGTGCACCTCTAACCCGTCATGGAACCGCGTTGCGCGCATATAGCCCAGCGGGGTCGTGATCGCCCAACCCAGCCCACGCGCCACCATCGCCATCAGGGCAAGGTGCGAGCCAATCTCGAACCGTTCCTCGAACTCCATCTGCTGCCGGGCCAGATGGCCTTCGATTTGGCGGCTGATCAACTGCTCGCGGGCGTAGCGCAGAAAGGGCAGGCCCTGCATCGGCTGCTCGGCCCCTTTGGGCGCGACCAATATGAACGGGTCCTGCACCAGCGGGTATTCGACCACGCCCTCCAGTACCTCGCCGGAATGGGCCGAAACGGCCATGTGCAACCGCTGCGCCTCAAGCTCTTCAAACAGGTCCAGACTGGGCAGGGTGGTGAGCTTGAACTTGGACCGGGTCAGGCTGTCGGCTAGCAAAGTCGCCAAGCGCGGCGTCAGATCATTGTCAAAATCGTCGATCAGCCCGATGGACAGCGTGGTCAGATGCCCCAGATCCATCACCGCCAGCTCGCTTTGGGCCACCTGCAGCTCGGCCAACACCGCCTGCGCGCGCGCCAGAAAACTGCGCCCGGCCTGCGTCAGCCGCATCGGTCGCCGCCCGTGATCCACCAGATCGGTGCCCAACGCCTTTTCCAGATTGCGCAATTGCTGAGACACCGATGGCTGGCTGAGCCCCGTGATCTCGGCCGCCTGCGCTACCGATCCGGTCCGCGCCAGCGCCTCGAACACCTCAAGGCCCCGCAGGGTCAGCCCTTTCATCACCATCGCACATACCTTTCGCTGCGCCTTTTCTGAGGCGCAGCGTGCATCAGGTCAAGGATTGCCTCGGACTTAGCTGCAGATCGCCTGCGCCATCTGGCCAAAGTTCTGATACCGATCCCATAGCGCATCATCGCGCGCGGTCTGCGACATCTTCAACTCCTGCGCCTGATGGGGGTCTTCGAACCACTTGGCCACGGTCTTCTGATCGCCACGCGTCAACGCCTGATCTGCCACACGCTGGATGCACGTACACCGCGCCCGCGTCGCCGCCTCACGGTCTGACGCCAAACACGCCCGCTTGATCTGCGCCGCGTCCACTGTTTGGGCAACCGCCGTCACCGATGCCGCACAAAATGCGATTAGGAGGAACTGTTTCATACTCGAGCCTCGTTTTTTTGCCTGCCCGGACGGGTCTTATGCCCCTCTCGGTCTGCGCGGGAGTATGAATCAAAGTGGATTCGTGATCAATCGGGTGGTTCGAAAAAGTGAATACACGAGTCGGAAACACCCCACCCCGTAAGCCGGGCTGCAGCCCGGCAAAGCTTACGATAGAAACGGTAGCCACCGCTCCAAGGCTTCGATCAACGCTTCAACCTTCTCTGGATGTTTGGCAATGTAAGCATCCGCAATAACCGTTGCACCTTTGGTGGTTCCAACCACGACTGCGGTGGCAATAGCCAAATTGACT
This sequence comes from Ruegeria sp. BA2, assembly GCF_056539605.1. Lineage (NCBI taxonomy): Bacteria > Pseudomonadati > Pseudomonadota > Alphaproteobacteria > Rhodobacterales > Roseobacteraceae > Ruegeria > Ruegeria sp. BA2. Next base: position 284,520 of record NZ_JBQFVE010000003.1, read on the forward strand.
TTCTCCGTACACCATTTGAGAAGACTCGCTAAGCCTGACTGGAGCTTGCCTAAGATTGCCTCAACCCAATCGCGATCAGGACCTTCTTGTTCCAGAGCTGTCGAGAGTTCTTCTTCGGCTTCCCAAATCAATGTAACCGCTCCGGACAAAAGCTCATCTTGAATGCTCTCAGGAGGGTTGTTCCCTCCGATGCCGTGGCGCGCAGCGGTTTGGGCAATTAGCCCATTTTTAAGATCAGATAGTGCTCTCTCGACCTCCCATCGAGCTTGGATTTGTTCAATTTCATCCGCAACTGCGTCGGCTCCAACGTTCCAAATACTATCATCGATCAGCGCGATCCTACGTTGAAGCTCCCATTCAACCGGCTGCCCATCAATGAAACCCTGGCGCCACCCTCTCCAGAATGCAAAACTTGGACCTCGAAAAAACTCTGCAAAATTGCCCCGCTCATCAAGGGGGACGACTGGTTCAAACCGTTCACTCCAAAGTGGTTTATCAAAGGCGCGATCTGACGGGGTTTTGAAATCCTCTAAACTGTTTCTGAACAGCAGGCTGAAGGCATTGTCGTAGGCGAGCCGTGTTGACCTAAAATGAGAAGCCTCGTCATACAGCGTCTCTTCTCTGTCGGCAGCTGATGCAAAAGAGACCATGGATTTCTCAGTAGCCTGCTGCGCAAGTTGGCTACTACGGCTATAGGCGCTTTGTGCAGCTATGTGAGCGGAGTTGCCGCGCAAGAGGATATTGTTTTGTTTGATGTTTTGTAGTCCACGCTCCAATGCATCGTGCGTTTCTTCGCGATCAAAGTGCCAATGAGTAATAGCCCTTATTAGTAATCGAGCACTTGGGAACAATAATTCTCTGGTTGCGTCGCGATTGCCTTGCAAGTTGACCGTCGGAAAGTCTCTCAATGCCGCTCGAAGCGCCGCGCTAATACACTTCTGAGTACTCTGTGTCTCGAATTCGGCATCCAGCAGCTCATCATAATCAACTTGCGTCATAATAGTCCTAATTGGGTTGGCTCAGGCCTTAAATCACTAAACGTGCCACCTTGACCAACCCACGATTCCTCTACATATCCCCAACCCATGACAGACCTCGCTCATATCCGCAATTTCTCCATCGTCGCGCATATCGACCATGGCAAATCCACCCTTGCTGACCGGCTCATCCAAGAGACCGGAACGGTCAAGGATCGCGACATGAAGGAACAGCTGCTCGACAGCATGGATATCGAGCGGGAACGCGGCATTACCATCAAGGCCAACACGGTTCGCATCGACTATACCGCCGACAATGGCGAGGCATACGTGCTGAACCTGATCGACACCCCCGGCCACGTGGACTTTGCCTATGAGGTCAGCCGGTCGATGCGTGCGGTCGAGGGCTCACTGCTGGTCGTGGACTCGACCCAAGGGGTCGAGGCGCAGACGCTGGCGAATGTGTATCAGGCCATCGACGCCGATCATGAGATCGTGCCGGTGCTGAACAAGATCGACCTGCCCGCATCCGATTGTGACCGCGTGGCCGAACAGATCGAGGATGTGATCGGCATCGACGCGACCGACGCCATTCAGGTCAGCGCCAAGACAGGGCAGGGCATCCACGAAACGCTCGAAGCCATCGTACAACAGCTGCCCGCGCCGCAGGGCAATCTGGACGCGCCGCTCAAGGCGATGCTGGTTGATTCGTGGTACGACGCCTATCTGGGCGTCATCGTTCTGGTCCGCATCATGGACGGCACGCTGAAAAAGGGCATGCGGGTCAAGTTCATGTCGAACAACACCCTGCACCACGTGGACCGCGTCGGCGTTTTCCGCCCCGAGATGGAGATGGTTGACAGCCTCGGCCCGGGTGAGATCGGCTTTCTGACTGCGTCCATCAAACAGGTCCGAGACACCCGCGTCGGGGATACCATCACCAACGACCGCAACGGCACCGAAGAGGCCCTAACAGGCTTCAAACCCGCGCAGCCGGTGGTGTTCTGTGGCCTCTTCCCCGTCGACAGTTCCGAATTCGAAGACCTGCGCGATGCGATCGACAAATTGGCGCTGAACGACGCCAGCTTCAGCTTTGAAATGGAGACCTCGGCCGCGCTTGGCTTTGGCTTCCGCTGCGGCTTCCTCGGCCTTCTGCACCTAGAGGTCATCCGAGACCGCATAGAACGCGAATATGATATCGAACTCATCACCACCGCGCCGTCGGTGATCTATCACGTCTACATGAAAGACGGCGAGATGATCGAGCTGCACAACCCCGCCGATATGCCCGACCCCTCGAAGGTCGACCATATCGAGGAACCGCGTATCAAGGCGACCATTCTGGTGCCGGATGAATACCTCGGCGACGTGCTGAAACTCTGCCAGGACCGCCGTGGCATCCAGCTGGACCTGACCTATGCAGGCACCCGCGCCATGGTCGTCTATGACCTGCCGCTGAACGAGGTTGTCTTTGACTTCTACGACCGCCTGAAATCGGTGACCAAGGGCTATGCCTCGTTCGACTACCAGATGACCGGCTATACCGAGGACAATCTGGTCAAGATGTCGGTGCTGGTGAATGACGAACCGGTTGACGCGCTGTCAACCATGGTTCACCGCGACCGGGCCGAGATGCGGGGCCGGGCGATGTGCGAAAAGCTCAAGGACCTGATCCCGCGCCACATGTTCAAAATCCCGATCCAGGCCGCCATCGGAGGCAAGGTCATCGCCCGCGAGACCCTCTCGGCCCTGCGCAAGGACGTGACCGCGAAGTGTTACGGAGGCGACGCCACGCGGAAACGCAAACTGCTGGACAAGCAGAAGGCGGGTAAGAAGAAGATGCGTCAGTTCGGGAAGGTGGATATCCCGCAGGAGGCGTTTATTAGCGCGTTGAAGATGGACGGATAGGTTTATCAGTTTATTGTTGGGACCTGTTCGACCCCGCCAGCATTGTGTCAGTCACACCTCACATCTTCGCGCGAATCACATGGTGCTCGCAGTCCTGAAGCCCATTTGCTTCATAGTCCAACGGTGCAGTGGCTCTGATTCTCCTCAGTTGTCGATCTGCAATTCGGACGTTTCTCAAGTGAGCGTCGTCATGAACAACATACGCACCTGCTGGCATATGCCTACGAATAGCCAAAAACTCTTGCATATGGGTATCTTTTGCGCCGTCCAAGTGGAGGAAGTCGACAACTGCATCCGGGTTTCGAAGGCTGAAAGACGGTACTTCGACGAGTGAGTTCCCTTTAATCAGTTGAACTCGATCCCCAAATTTGTACCTAAGCCAGTTAAACGCTGCTGGTACGTATAGGTCGACACGCGCCCATCTGCGATTCAGTTTTTGACATACATCTATGCCGATGCATTTCAGTTCCGGGTTCGCCATCAACGCAAGCAGCATGCTGTGCCCGGCATTGACGCCGATTTCGAGCATGCAAGTCGATCGGCGTGCCACCTCAAATACGTTTCGTCGCTTTTGGTCAAATCTTTCGTCCAGTGGTAGGGTGTGAAAATCCCTGACGAGGTGGCCATAAAAAAGGTTGCCGTTAAGGATTGGTGGCTCGTTTGCGCGCGTTAAAGTATCAACTATGTATCGGTTAAGGTCCTGAAGATTCGCGTTCCACTCATTGGAAGCCATGAGATCGTCGAATTTAGCGCCGCTATAGTTTGATGTCACGTTTGATTTCCTGCGAATACTTTTTTGAGCTTGGGTTAGTTTTGCGATCAACATTAGAAGTTAATCTGCGGCAGTTAAAGATGCCGATACACAGAGTTTATGAGGCTATGATATCGGATTTGGAAAGGTCACGGGTAGGCGCTGCACTTGGTTCTGCTGGCAGGCCTAAGCCCGCCAAACCGGGCATGGATTGATGGGTATGCCCCTCACAGCCCCAACCTCACCAACTTGCTATTCTTGATCTGGCGGAACCCTCGGCGGGAGGCGCAGATGTCCACATCCATGATCCTCATCATTGCCTTCGGGTCGGCGCTGCCCTCAGTCCTGTTGATCGATCGATCCAGTCGACGGGTAGAGACCTGTTAGAAAAAATACCAAAATGATACTTGCGATTGTGATCCAATCCGTCAGTCTTTGTTAACGTTTTGATTTATGGGTAAAATAGGGGTTTCAAATGCGCCATTCCTTACTGCTGGCAGTCATCACCGCGTTAACCGCATCAATGGCATTCGCACATGGCGGCGGATGCCGGAAAAGCTCTCCTCTAGGGCAATGCTACCACGCTGGCTCAAAACCCTATCACTGCCACTGAATTTGTAGGGCGGGCTTCAGCCCGCCATTCGCTCGACCAGACCCAATACGCATGGATCGGATGGGTTTGGTGGGTTGAAAACCCACCCTATGTAGGATGGGTTTTCATCCCGTCACCCACACTGTGACCCACCTCACAGCCCCAACCCCATCCTCCTGCTACACTTGACCCAACGGAACCCTCTGCAGGAGGCGCAGATGTCCACATCCATGATCCCAATCATCGCCCTCGGGTCGGCGGGTCTCTATTCCGTGGCCATGATCGCGATGAAGTTCTGGTGGAAACTCCCCGGTGTGGGTCTTGGCCTGCTGATCGTTGCGACCCTGCTGGCCGGGGCCACACTGGAACTCGCCGCCCTGCGCGAGGAACGGTTAGGTATCATCTATACCGGCATTCTGGGGGCCGAGGTTGTTCTGATCGCCATCGCCTCGTTCTTCCTGTTTGGCGAGAACTTCTCGTATCGCGAAGTCGCGGGCATCGGCCTTGTCATCCTTGGCACCGCGCTGGCCTGGGCCTGACGCAAACATTAACCGATTATGAAGTTTCCCTTAGGTAAGTTGTAACCGGCACACCTCCGCCCAATCTGTATCCCACAGCAAGGATGTTCGTTTTTGAACTCCAAAGGGTCGCTTTCAGGAGGAGATCCCCATGACCAGATACATGACTGCCGGAGCAGCCGCTTTGGCCACCAGCCTCACTCTTGCCACCGCAGCCATGGCCGATACGCCGGACCTGCGCGGCACCTGGGCGGGCAGCTATACCACCGTCGGGCCGAACCGGACTACAACCGGTGACGCGCCGCGGTTCAACAATGCCGAATGGGTGCTCGACATCCAAAAGCAGCAAGACAACGTGTTCTGGGGCCCCAGCAAGTGGCGTTCGAATGCCACTCAGGACTGGCGCGTCATGGATGCGACCGGCACCATCAGCCTGGATGATCCGACCCGTGTCAGCATCGTGGAAAGCTCGGCCGATCCCGAGATCGGCGTGAACGCCCTGATCGATGCCCGGTACGAGGATGGCAAGATCTATGCTGATTTCCGTAGCCTGCGTCGAGGAACGACCTACAGCACCGTTCTGGAACGTCAGGTGAACTGAAGCGTCTCTGACCGAGCCGATGTTAAAGGGGGTATTTGCCGCTGAGATTTTTGACTGCGGCAGGAGTAGTAGGTGACCCGGCCCGGTCAGGGCGCTTCTCATAATCGGAACAGACGTCTCCACAGGGAGGCAACGGGCCGGGCGGCGATCTCGCCGCCCGCGACAGGGTCCAGACCACCGCGCCTGAGGATGCGGCGTTCCTCAGCCCGGGTCATCTGGATCTCGCGGACCTTCAGCGCGGCGTCGCGCGCGGTGAGGTACCTGCCGTCCGGCCCAGGTTCCATCCCCGGAATACTACGCCCCTTCGACCACCACCCGCGCAGCCCGCTGAGCGGGTGTTTGTGTCCGAGCTGGTCGTCATCCTGCAGCTGCCAGATCCGTTCAGCCTCGGCCATCGACACCAGCGCAGCCTGCGGCTTGCCATATCGGGTCAGCACGATCACCTGACGGGGGTCTTGTGACAGGGTGACGAGTTCCCCCAGACGGGCGCGGGCTTGGGAAATGGTCAGTCGCATGAGCGAATCTCCGGTAGTACGATTCGAAAGATTGGGGGTTTGAGTGTTGTACAACTCGGACAATTCCCCCCTAACGCGGCGCGCGCGACCTTTGCAGCTGCAGAAAGTGGTAAAAATCGGGGTGGTTTCTTAAGTCTGGACTTATCCCTTCACAACCCCGCCATTTGGCGTCGATTTCCGACTTGTCCACATGGCTCTCCCGGCGGATATCAACAGTTTATCCACGTCTAATTTTCATGCTGCATTGCTATTTTCTTGCCGGATCAGGGTGCTGATGCAACAGTCTGATCACTGCTTCAGTTCTTCGGAACAGGGGCGGGACGCAAGGGCCAAGGGGGCCGCCGCGACGAAGACAGGTTTTAGGATTTGTTCTTGGTTGCAATGGCTTACCGGCGGTGGATCAGGTGATCTGTACTTCGGTTCGGATCAGGTGGTTAGCCTCCTACAAGGTCTGCGCGGGCTGCGACGCGACATAGCGCGTGTGGCAGTCGCCAAGGTTCTTTCGGGGGCCGAGGCAACTGGATCGGGACGGCCCTCGGGCGGCCCGGACCGGCAAGGCGTCAGGAGTGTCCGCAAGGATGCATGCGAAGACCGCGTCTGAGCACCTGACGCCTTTTCCTATTTCAGAACCTTCGGTTCATACAGGCTACCACGCACCACTCTCCGAACCAGAACGGGGTTCTTTCGCTTACGCAAAAGAACCCCGTAGAAGTGTCAGAAATGCAATGCCGCGTCTATGCACCTGTACGGGCAACATTACCTGGGTTGAGTAGGTGTGGCAACTATATATTGCGGATGGGCGTTGCCTTAACGCAACATCCCGTCACAATCAGATGTTTTCCTGAACATCCTCAGCCGCATTCTGAATCGCGTCACCCGCGTTTTCGATATCTTTTCCAGCGCCTTTTGCGGTCTCGCAGGCAGTGAGGGTGAACAGGGCCAAACCAATCAGAATTGTGCGGATCATCAGTTGCTCCATAAGTGCGTGTTTCGGATTGGTTAGCAGTTTTAGTAGGGCAGAGCTACCGGTTTTACAGCGTTCTCATTCAGACCGATGGTTATGAACTGGCCTTGTCCTGTGCGCAGAACAATTCATAGACCACTTCCAGAATGCGTGCGGGCCGCTCATCGGCCAGCCGATAATAAATGGCTTTCCCCTCGCGACGCGGAACAACCAGACCTTCCAACCTAAGACGCGATAATTGCTGAGAAACAGCCGCCTGCCGCGCCGAGAGCAGGCGTTCCAACTCGGTCACAGATTTTTCGCCTGACACCAGATGGCACAGGATCATGAGGCGCCCTTCATGGCTGATGGCCTTCAGAAAGTTGGACGCGCGCGTCGCATTCTCAACCATCCGGTCCAAATCATCAGGTGACATTTCCTCGGTCATTTGCGGCAAAGCCATGATCGTATTCCCTCGTTACTCTCGCCGAATCTCAAATTGGCAAAGAGCCTCGTTACAGCGCGTTCACTTGGTACAAGTTTCAGGCATGTATTGCTATATGCACGGATCAAAATAGCGTGATGTGACGAGCGTATTGGTGCCCAGTGCAATTACCGGTCAGATGCATCAGATGCAATCGAGACGCTTGTACACGCGGAAAACGCTGGAACGTTCGGCCCCCCTTGCAGCCCCCCTGTGGCGGCACTAAGACTCGGGTAACTCTTCTTCGGGTAATGTCCCGATCCATCGCAAAACAGGCAGGTTCCGAATGTTCGATCCAGTTGAAACATATATGAACACTCTCGTCCCCATGGTCGTCGAGCAGACCAGCCGGGGCGAGCGCGCATACGACATCTTCTCGCGTCTTCTGAAAGAGCGGATCATTTTCATTAACGGCCCGATCCATGACGGCATGAGCCATCTGGTGGTCGCGCAGTTGCTGCACCTTGAGGCGGAAAACCCGAACAAGGAAATCTCGATTTACATCAATTCGCCCGGCGGCGTGGTGACCAGCGGTTTGTCGATTTACGATACAATGCAGTACATCAAGCCGAAATGTTCCACATTGGTAATCGGTCAGGCGGCCTCGATGGGTTCGGTATTGCTGGCCGGCGGAGAGAAGGGAATGCGCTTTTCGCTGCCCAACAGCCGGATCATGGTGCACCAGCCTAGCGGCGGCTATCAGGGTCAGGCCAGCGATATTATGATCCACGCGGCCGAGACGCAAAAGCTGAAAGATCGCCTGTATGACATCTATGTACGCCATACCGGGCAGACCAAAAAGGCGGTTGAAAAGGCGCTGGATCGTGACAACTTTATGAGCCCGGAAGAAGCCAAGGACTGGGGCCATATCGACGAGATCGTCGAGAACCGCGCCAAGATGGATGGTGACGAAGACTAAGTTCAAAACCGCGCGCGTCCGGCGTGAGGATTGATTTTGAGATTGTAGCTGCCAGAACGCTGGCCTAAGCTGCAGGCAATGACGGCAAACGCGACCCCTTGGATGGGGTCGCCGAGACGGAGCCCGAGGGGTAAAGCATGGCGACGAATTCAGGCGGTGACGGCAAGAACACGCTCTATTGCAGCTTTTGCGGCAAAAGCCAGCATGAGGTGCGTAAGCTGATCGCAGGCCCGACCGTATTCATCTGTGATGAGTGTGTTGAGCTCTGCATGGATATTATCCGTGAAGAGACCAAAGCCAGTGGCCTGAAATCCTCGGACGGTGTACCGACTCCCAAGGATATCTGCGAGGTTCTGGACGATTACGTGATCGGTCAGGCCACTGCCAAACGGGTTCTGTCGGTTGCGGTGCACAACCATTACAAACGTCTGAACCATGCCCAGAAAGCGGGCAGCGATATTGAGCTTGCGAAATCCAATATCCTGCTGATCGGTCCCACGGGCTGCGGCAAGACCCTACTGGCGCAGACGCTGGCACGGATTTTGGATGTGCCGTTCACCATGGCGGATGCAACCACGCTGACCGAGGCCGGTTATGTGGGTGAAGATGTCGAGAACATCATCCTCAAACTGCTGCAGGCCAGCGAATACAATGTCGAGCGCGCTCAGCGCGGCATCGTTTATATTGACGAGGTCGACAAAATCACCCGCAAGTCCGAGAACCCCTCGATCACGCGCGACGTGTCGGGTGAGGGTGTTCAGCAGGCCCTGCTGAAACTGATGGAAGGCACTGTGGCCAGCGTTCCGCCGCAAGGTGGGCGCAAGCATCCGCAGCAGGAATTCCTGCAGGTGGACACAACCAATATCCTGTTCATCTGCGGCGGCGCATTTGCAGGGCTCGACAAAATCATCGCGCAGCGCGGCAAAGGTTCGGCAATGGGCTTCGGCGCGGATGTACGTGACAATGACGAACGCGGCGTGGGTGAGATCTTCAAGGATCTGGAGCCCGAAGACCTGCTGAAATTCGGCCTGATCCCGGAATTCGTCGGCCGCCTGCCGGTTCTGGCGACGCTCGAAGATCTGGACGAAGATGCTCTGGTCACTATCCTGACCAGCCCGAAAAACGCTCTGGTCAAGCAATACCAGCGCCTGTTCGAACTGGAAGATGCCGATCTGGCCTTCACCGATGATGCGCTGAAAGCCATCGCCAAGAAGGCTATTGAACGCAAAACCGGCGCACGTGGCTTGCGCTCGATCCTTGAAGATATCCTGCTGGATACGATGTTCGAGCTGCCGGGTATGAAGAATGTGACCGAAGTTGTGGTCAACGAAGAGGCGGTGACGTCAGAGTCGCAACCGCTGATCATTTATGCAGACACGGCGGAATCAGCCTCGGCTGGTTAGGCCAGCCTTCACCTTGAACGGATCACCAGTCGCGCACTGGGTTGGGGGCTCTGCCCCTGCCGCCCGCAGGGCGACTCCCCCGGGATATTTATAGCCAGATGAAGCAGGGGATCCGCTCTTCATCTGGCCAAAAATATCCCGGAGCGCGAGGCAGAGCCTCGCATAAAACCGGCTTTGCGGCCAATGAGGCAGTTGATTGGTGAGCGGAACATGACAATCAGACGTATTTCTTCAGGTGGCGAATTCGAGGCCACGGTTGGCTATTGCCGCGCAGTGGTTGCAGGTGGCTGGGTCCATGTCGCAGGCACCGTCGGGCAGGGGGAAACGGCAGCTGACCAGTGCCGCTCGGCTCTGGCGATCATCGAAAAAGCCCTGACCGAAGCGGGAGCTTCGTTTGCGGACGTTGTACGCGTCACGTATATGCTGCCCGATCGCACCGAATTCGAACCCTGCTGGCCTGTTCTGGCTGAAACCTTCGGCACCAACCCTCCGGTGGCGACAATGATTGAATGCGGATTGATCGATCCGAAATACCGGATTGAAATCGAAGTCACCGCGATCCTGCCGGAATGACGCACGAGGCGTCTGCGGCACTGGACCTCGGCGTGCCTTTGGTCCATATCTGCGTGGACAGAAATGCCGGAGGCAGCCGATGGGAATCCTGAACAGTCTTTTACGGGCCGTGACCTGGTGGAACGGAGCCACCCTGAACACGCAGTTTTACACTGCGCGCAAGGGGATCAAGGTCGGTGAAGACGACGAGGGCAACGTTTTCTATCACAATGCCGATGACAGCAAGCGCTGGGTGATCTTCAATGGCGAGGCCGAGGCCAGCCGCATCGATCCCGACTGGCATGGATGGTTGCACCGCACCTGGGATGAGCCGCCAACGGACAAGCCTCTGCCCCACAAATCGTGGGAAAAGCCACATCAGGAAAACCTGACGGGCACTGCGCTTGCTTATGCCCCGGCGGGTTCTTTGCGCCGCGCTGATCCGGTTGAGCGATCGGACTACGAGGCGTGGAGCCCGGAATAAGCGATGTCAGCTCATACCAAGACCGAAGTTATTGTCGGCGGCGTCGTATTGGCCTGCGCCATCGCCTTTGGCGTCTATGCCAGCCAGTCCACAGGCCTTTCGCAGTCGAATGCAGGCTATGAGCTGGGCGCGTCTTTCCGTTCGCTGGAAGGCGTTGGTGTAGGAACCGATGTGCGCCTTGCCGGTGTGAAGATCGGGACGGTAACCGGGGTTACCCTGAACTCTGACACGTACCGTGCAGATACGCGTTTTTCGGTGGCGAATGGCATTCTGATCCCGGATGACAGCGCGGTTGTTATTTCCTCAGAAGGACTGTTGGGCGGCAACTTCGTTGAGGTGATGCCCGGCGGTTCTCCGTTCTATTTCGAAGCGGGGGATGAGATTGAGGATACGCAGGGCGCGGTCAGCCTGATCTCGTTGCTGGTCAAGTTTGTTGCCGGGGATGGCGGCGAATGAACCGTGCGGCTTTGGTGGCATTGTTGGTCGCCGCGACCTCTGCCGCTGCGCAGCAAAAGGTCGAATCCGGGCCTGGTGCCATGTTGCGCGGGCTGGATAAGGTCAGTGGGCAGACCCTGGATATCGAGGTGCAGAACGGGCAAACGGCGACCGTGTTCGGGCTGGATGTCGCGTTGGCAGATTGCCGGTATCCGGCTGAGAACCCAACCGGGGACGCCTTTGCCTATCTGACGATCTGGGAGCAGGGCAAAGCGCAGCAGCTGTTTGACGGCTGGATGATCGCGACCTCTCCGGCGCTGAACGCGCTGGATCATGCGCGCTATGATGTCTGGGTGATCCGCTGTATCACACCCTGAGGGGTCTGCTGCAGGTTAGCGATAAAATCCGTATTCAATTCAAGCGCTTGTTTCAATTCGCCATGATAGACCGCACGCGGAATTTCGATCGCGCCCAACGAAGCCAGATGCGCCGTTAGAAACTGCGTGTCGAAGAGCGTAAAGCCGGTTTGGCGCAGCCGGTCCACCAGATAAGCAAGTGCGATCTTGGACGCATCCGTGCGACGCGAGAACATGCTTTCGCCGAAGAAAGCCGCGCCAAGAACTACTCCGTAAACGCCACCAATCAGTAGCGATCCGTCCCAGACCTCCAGCGAATGCGCGCGACCGGTTTGGTGCAATTCCTGATACAGGCGGCGCAGCTCGGGATTGATCCAGGTGTCCGATCGGTCGGCACAGCCATCCACAACACCCGCAAAGTCGCGATTGATGCTGATCGCGAACCCACAAGTCCGCAGACGACGCGCAAGACTGCGTGAGATGTGGAACCCGTCCAGTGGGAACACGCCGCGAAACTTGGGGTCAACCCAGAACAGTTCAGGGTCGTCACGGTGTTCGGCCATCGGAAAAATGCCGATGGAATAGCCATGCAGCAACAATTCGGGGGAAAGGCTCATGACGGATGCCTCGGGGCCGGAAGGCTGCCGCCTTCCGACCTCGTGTTCTTAGTCGGCCATGTTCTCCGCAAGCCAGTGCTCCAGCCAGTGGATGTTGTAGTCACCGCTATGCAATTCGGGTTCCTGCAGCAGCGCGTGGAACAGCGGCACGGTGGTGTCGATGCCGTCGACGATCAGCTCTCCCAAAGCGCGTTCCAGACGGGCCAGTGCCTCGGCCCGGTCACGTCCTTGCACGATCAGCTTGGCGATCAGCGAGTCGTAGTATGGCGGGATCGAGTAGCCATCATACAGCGCCGAGTCCATCCGTACGCCCAGGCCACCCGGCGCGTGATACGCAGTGATCTTGCCGGGGCAGGGCGAGAAGTTGGGCAGTTTTTCTGCGTTGATCCGAACTTCGATGGCGTGGCCATTTATTTCCAGATCATCCTGACCAAACGTCATGTCTTCGCCAGCGGCCACGCGGATTTGTTCGCGCACCAGATCGACGCCAAAGATGCCTTCGGTCACCGGGTGTTCGACCTGTAAACGGGTGTTCATTTCGATGAAGTAGAACTCGCCATTTTCATAGAGGAACTCGATGGTCCCCGCGCCGATATAGTTGATCTTGGCGACCGCGTCGGCGCAGATCTTGCCGATCTTCGCACGTTCTTCCGGGGTGATGCTTGGGCCGGGTGCTTCTTCAAACACTTTCTGGTGGCGACGCTGCAGCGAGCAATCGCGCTCACCCAAATGAACCGCCTTACCTTTGCCGTCGCCAAAGACTTGGATCTCGATATGGCGCGGGGTGGTCAGGTATTTCTCGATATATACCTCGTCATTGCCAAAGGCGGCCTTGCCCTCGGCGCGTGCGGTCATGAAGGCGCTTTCCATCTCATCGGCGTTTTGCGCCACCTTCATGCCGCGACCGCCGCCACCGGCGGTGGCCTTGATGATGACGGGATAGCCGAACTCTTCACCAATGCGCTTGGCGTCGGCCAGCGTGGGGACACCACCGTCAGAACCCGGAACACAAGGAACACCCAGTTCCTTCATCGTGTCCTTGGCGGTGATCTTGTCACCCATGACACGAATATGTTCGGCGGTGGGGCCGATGAAGGTGATGCCGTGGTCCTCGACGATTTGCACGAATTCGGCATTCTCGGACAAGAAACCATAGCCCGGATGGATCGCCTGCGCGCCAGTGATTTCACAGGCCGAGATGATCGCAGGCACCGACAGATAGCTCTGCGGGCTGGGCGGAGGACCGATGCAGACCGATTCGTCCGCCATGCGCACATGCATCGCGTCGCTGTCGGCGGTGGAATGCACGGCGACCGTCTTGATCCCCATTTCACGCGCGGCACGGATCACGCGCAGGGCGATCTCGCCTCGGTTGGCAATCAGGATTTTGTCGAACATGGGCCCGCCTTACTCAACGATGACCAGAGGCGTGCCGAATTCCACAGCATCGCCATCGCCGACCAGAATGCGCTTGATGGTGCCCGATTTGGGCGCGTGGATGTGGTTCATGGTCTTCATCGCTTCGACGATCAGCAACGTGTCGCCTTCGGACACAGACGCACCGACACTGATGAACGAGGGCGCGCCGGGTTCGGGCTGCATATAAACAGTGCCCACCATGGGCGAGGTCACCGCGCCGGGGTGGCTGGCAGGGTCGTCCACTGCAGCGGGGGCCTCGGCCGCAGCTGGTGCCGGCACTGCAGCAGGGGCTGCGGCGGGTGCTGCGGCAGGAACGGCAACCTGAACCGGTGCGGCAACAGCCTGCGTCGCGCGGCTGACGCGGACATTCAGGCTGTCGTCATCGCCATATTCGCGTTTAACCTGCAATTCGGTCAGGTCATTTTCGCGCAGCAGTTCGGCCAAAGCCTTGATAAACGCCACATCCGCTTCGTGTTTGGTATCTGTCATGAGTGTCCTCGAAGGTTCCCCTTTGGCCCGTCTGTTCCCTGCGGGCTTGGTCTGATTACGCAGGGTTATAAGCCATGCGGTCGGCCATGAAAAGCGCCGTCTGAGCCTGTCAAATGGGGGTTTTTGCGTGAATTACGAGGGCCGGAGCGTTTACAGCGGGGTTCCCGACAGCTTTGCCACCAACTCGGGCAGTTTCCGGGCGCCGTATTTCTCAAGAAGCCGGGCGCGATAGGCCTCGATCGTGCGGTAACTGAGCCCCAGTTCGACACCGATTTCCTTGGCCGACAGGCCACGGCAGGACAGGATCGCAACCTCGCGTTCACGGGTGGTCAGTTCAACCAGCGGGCGTTCTTCCGAGATGTCCGAAAAGCTCCAGATCCCGTGACGGAACGGATCGTCGGGCGTCAGCGACCGCCCCCGGGCGCGGCACCAGAACAGATCGCCATCGCGCCGCCGCATCACCCGTTCGTCAGTGTAATAGCCGGTATCTCGCATCACCTGCAGGCTACGTGCGCCGATCCTCTCCCAATCCGCGACCGAGGGGTAGAGGTGCAGCAAAGGCATATTGCGATAATCCACCTCATCGCCGCCAAAGGTCCGCGCGAACTGCAGATTGCACCGGCGAATGATCCGGTTTTCCAGCTCGACAAGGCCAATGGGTGCGTATTCGAAGGCGGGATCGCTCATGCCCGTATGGTGACGGGAATTCCGCCGAAAGAGAAGGGCGCGCAACGAGAATGGATTGGTTTCTTTCGATGCGTTTTGTTAAGGTTGTAAATCTTCTTTGAAAATTTTGCGCCAACAGTTAAAAATCATGAGGGTATTCTGCAAACCCAAGCGCAGTAGCCAAGGATGCGAACGCAATGCGAGACACCCTGACCGGCAGCCGGATACGCGAAAGGCGGCAAATCTCGGGGCTGCGACAGGCCGAACTGGCGCGACAGGTGGGCATATCAGCCTCGTATCTGAACCTGATCGAACACAATCGCCGCCGCATCGGGGGCAAGCTGCTGGTCGACATTGCCAGCGCTTTGTCGGTTGAGCCCTCATTGCTGACACAAGGGATTGAAGAGACGCTGATATCAGCCCTGCGCGAGGCAGCGGCGGATGCGGTCGGTCAAAAAGCCGAAGTTGATGGGCTGGAAGAGTTTGCTGGCCGCTTTCCCGGCTGGTCCGGTGTTCTGGCCCATATGCACCGCCGCGTAGTGTCGTTAGAGCGCACGGTGGAAATCTTGTCAGACCGGCTGACTCATGACCCGCATCTGGCTGCCTCGATGCATGAGGTGCTATCAACCGCCGCTGCCATCCGTTCAACCGCCGCGATTCTGGCCGAACCCGGAGAGATCGAGCTGGAATGGCGCGACCGTTTCCATCGCAACCTGCATCAGGATGCCGAAAGGCTGGCCGAAAGCTCGAAGGCGCTGGTGACCTATCTTGACGACAGCGACGGGCAGCGCGATCTGCGCGGCATCCCGCTGGACGCGGTTGAGGCTTATTTTGCCGAACAGGGGTTCCATTTTCCTGCACTCGAATCCGGCGGGCAAGCGGAGGATATCCCGCTTGAAGGGCTCGATTCTGCCGCCGCCATTGCAGTGGCCTCGGATTTGCTGGATCTCTACACCGTCGATGCGCGCGCCATGCCTCTGGATCAAGTGTGCGCGGCGCTTGATGCGGCGAACCCTGATCCGTTGGCTTTAGCGGCGATGTTTTCAGTGGATCTTTCTACGGTTCTCAGACGGTTGGCCTTTCTGCCCGAAGGCACACTGGCACGCCCAGCCGGGCTTGTGATCTGCGACGCATCCGGTAGCGTTCTGTTTTACAAACCCGCGCCGGGTTTTGCGCTGCCACGCCATGGTGAGGCTTGCCCGCTTTGGCCTTTGTTCACAGCCCTGAACCGGCCTCTGGTGCCCCTCCGCAAACGGGTCGTCCAGCTTGGTCGCACCGCTGCCGAGTTCGAGTGTTTCGCCATCGCGACGCCGCAGCCCGCTGCGGAATTTGGGGTCGAGCCGGTCTACCGTTCGGTCATGCTGGTGCTGCCGGTCGAAGACATGGTGCAGCCTAGGGAATACGCGGCGCAGGTCGGGGCCAGTTGCCGGATTTGTCCCAAACGCGACTGCAGTGCACGCCGCGAGCCATCGATCTTAAGCGAAGGGTTTTGACAGTTTCGTGACGCAGCGCGTAAGCTGGGTTTGACGGGTGGCCGGATGTGCAACCGTCATGGGGAGGACATGCAAATATGAGCCGCAAGGTTCTGTTGATCGAGGATGAGCCCAACATCACCGAGGCGATCCGCTTTTTGCTGACGCGCGAGGGCTGGCAGGTGGAATCGCATGCCGAAGGGACCGATGCGGTGCAGGTGATTCTGACCGCGCAGCCTGATCTGGTGATACTGGATGTGATGTTGCCGGGAAAAAGCGGCATGGATGTGCTGCGCGATCTGCGCGAACACGCTGAGATGAAGGCGTTACCGGTCCTGATGCTGACCGCGCGCGGGCAGTCTCGTGATCGCGAGATGGCCGAACAAGCCGGGGTCAGCCGTTTCATGACCAAACCCTTCTCGAATACCGAGGTGCTGACCGCAGTGCGCGACCTGCATGCGCAGGCGTCCCAGTCATGAGCACGCCGGGCGACGGCAAGGTTCGTCCGTCCCTGTTTCTGGAAAGGCAAAGCTATCGTCGTCGCAGATTGGCAGATGCGGCGCGGTTGTTGCCCTTTTTGGGCGCCGCCATGCTCGCGCTTCCTTTGCTCTGGCCCGATGACAGCTCTGGTCCCGAGGCGGTATCGCTGTCGACGGCCATGTTCTATATTTTTGCATGCTGGGGCGTGCTGATCCTGAACAGCGTGATCTTTGGCATTGCCGCCAGACGCATGACCGCCCGCGACACCGCCGAGCCCGAGGCCGAGACATGGCAACCCTGAATGTCCTGATTCTGGTTTGTCTGGGCTATGTGGTTCTGCTGTTTGGCGTGGCCTTCGCAGCGGATCGCGTTGCGGCACGCGGAGGCGGCAAATGGCTGCGGTCGCCGCTGATCTACACCCTGTCACTGTCAATCTACTGTACTGCCTGGACGTTTTATGGCGCGGTTGGCAATGCCGCGCGGTCCGGGCTGGAATTTGTCACCATCTATCTGGGCCCGACGCTGGTAATGGTCAGCTGGTGGTGGGGCTTGCGTAAGCTGGTGCGCATCGGGCGCAGTCAGCGCGTGACATCCATCGCTGACCTGATCTCGTCGCGCTATGGCAAGTCCAACACGCTGGCGGTCTGCGTGACCATTCTGGCGGTGCTGGGCGGCACGCCTTATATCGCGCTGCAATTGCAGTCGATCACGCTGTCATTCTCGATCTTTGCCGAGGCCGATCCCACCGGTCTCTACCGCGAAGGCTCCAGCGTGTTCTGGGTGGCCGCCGGGTTGGCCGTCTTTGCCATCCTCTTCGGGACGCGCAATCTGGACGCAAATGAGCGCCACCACGGTGTCGTTACTGCTATCGCTTTGGAATCGGTGGTGAAACTCTTCGCCCTGCTGGCTGTCGGCATCTTTGTCGTCTGGGGCATCGCTGGGGGATTGGGGCCGATGATGGACCAGATTGATGCCTCCGAGATCGGCCAGTGGCATGTGGATGCTGGGCGCTGGACCACTTTCATCTTCCTCTCGGCCGCCGCCTTTGTCTGCTTGCCGCGGATGTTTCAGGTCATGGTGGTCGAGAATGATGATGAAAGCCACCTGCGCACCGCCGCCTGGGCTTTTCCGCTATACCTGCTGCTTATGAGCCTTTTTGTGGTGCCCATCGCCGTGGTCGGGCTGGATTTGATGCCCGAAGGCTCAAACCCCGATCTGTTCGTGCTGACCGTGCCGCTGTCGCAAGGCAATGATTGGCTGGCAATGCTGTCCTTCATCGGCGGGTTTTCCTCGGCCACGTCGATGGTGATCGTGACAGCCATGGCGCTGTCGACGATGGTGTCGAACCATGTGGTCATGCCGATCTGGCTGAATACGCAGGAAGGCACGGCGTCAGTCTCGGGCGATGTGCGCACCATTGTTCTGATGGCGCGGCGGGTTTCGATCGCCGTGATCATGGCGCTGGGCTATTTCTACTACAGCCTGTCAGGGGGCGGGGCCGCGCTGGCCTCAATCGGCTTGGTCGCCTTTGCAGGGATTTCCCAAATCCTTCCCGCGTTGGTTGGCGGCCTGTTCTGGCGTGGGGCCACGCGCACCGGGGCGCTCGTCGGGCTCAGCGTCGGGTTTTTCCTGTGGATTTACACGCTGCTTCTGCCCGGTATGGGCGGCGGCATCATCCCGGCTTCGGTGATCGAAAACGGCCCCTTTGGTTGGGGCTGGTTGCGCCCTCAGGCGCTGTTCGGGATCGAAGGGATTGACCCGATGGTGCACACGGTTATGTGGTCGATGTCGTTGAACACAATTGCCTTCTGCGTCGCATCGATGCTCAGTTTCCCCAGCCCCCTGGAACGGCTGCAAGGCGCGCAGTTTGTCAACGTTTTCGATCATTCGGTGGCACCGCGTGGCTGGACCGGCTCGGTCGCGCAAAGCGAAGACCTGATGATCATGACCCAGCGGATTCTGGGCACCATTCCAGCGCAGGTGTTCTTTCAGGCCGAGGCCGAGCGCCAGAATGGTCGCCCCGGACGGCTGCCGGAACCAACACCACAATTTCTGGAACGCCTTGAGCGCGAACTCAGCGGCTCGGTCGGGGCTGCGACCGCCCATGCGATGATCGGGCAGATCGTGGGCGGTGCCTCCGTGTCAGTCGAAGACCTGCTGGCCGTGGCCGACGAATCCGCGCAAATGCTGGAATATTCCAGCCAGCTTGAAGCGAAATCAGCCGAGCTCAGCCGCACCGCGCGGCAGCTGCGCGAGGCAAATGCCAAGCTCACGCAGGTCTCGATGCAAAAAGACGCGTTCCTCAGCCAGGTCAGCCATGAGTTGCGCACGCCGATGACGTCGATCCGCGCCTTTTCCGAGATCATGCGTGATACGGGCGGCCTGAGCGAAGAGGAACAGACCCGCTATGCCGCAATCATTCATGACGAAGCGCTACGCCTGACGCGGTTGCTTGATGATCTGCTGGACCTGAGCGTTCTTGAAAGCGGTCAGGTCAGCCTGAACATGGGCGAAGCAACGCTGAGTGAGGTGCTGGATCGCGCTGTCTCAAGTGCGCTGGCAGGCAGTGATCGCAAAATCGGCGTGCGGAGGATACGCGCCAGCGAACGCATCCTGCTGCACACCGATCTGGATCGGCTTGGTCAGGTGTTTATCAACTTGATTTCGAATGCCCAAAAATACTGCGACGCAGAAGAGCCGGCGCTGACGATCTCAGCCCATGATGTTGGCGGGCAGCTGGTGATCGATTTCGTTGACAACGGCGGTGGCATCCCGGCCGAGGCGCAATCGATGGTGTTCGAGAAATTTGCGCGCGTCGGCTCGGACAAGGCAGGCGGGGCCGGGCTGGGTCTGGCGATCTGTCGCGAGATCATGCAGCGCTTGGGCGGTGAGGTCGTGTATCTGCCTGGGCAGGGCGGGGCTGCCTTCCGCGTCAGCCTGCCGCTCGCCTACCGTCAAGCCGCGCAATAAAGCTGTCATAAAGACATTCGTAACGGTCTGCAGGTTACACCTTTATCCGGTGTATTCTTGAACGGCAGAGTGGGGCGATGACCAAATCAGCATTGGCACGCAAACTTTCGGCGGGGCAGGGCGGCGTCGATACGCCCCGATCAATACTGCGCGCCTTGCGTTTGGGTTTGGCGCGCGCAGCCGGTGATGGCATGGGGCTTGCGCTGGTGGTCATCGGGGCAAAACAGGCGGTGCGCGCGCAGGAAGACGTGGCCGCGCGCTTGAACCAGGGTTGGCTGATGCTGATTCTTGGCTCGGATCAAGGCAACGTGGCGGCTGTGTGTCTGGACCCAGGATGTGTGTCCGCCGTGGTTCAGCAGCAGACGATCGCGATGGTATCTTCTGATCCGCCGACTGAACGCGCGTTTACTGATACCGACGCCGCCATGGTTGCCCCTCTGATCGAGGATATGTTGGGCAGGGCCCAAAAACTGGTCGAATCCCCGGCGGATATGGCCAGCCTGTCGGGGTATGAGTTCACGGCGCGGGCTGAAGATCGACGTACCCTGACCCTTGCGCTCGTGGATGAGGCATATCGGGTGTTCGATCTGACCGTTGAGCTGGCAGGCGGCAGCCGACAAGGTGAGGTTTGCATCCTGTTGCCCGAACGGCCGCCCTCGGACGAGGAGCAGGCAGCAGATATCGCCGACACGGGTATGAATCTGGATCAGGCATCCGGGGTGATGCGCGCCGAACTGAACGCCCTGATCAGCCGTATGTCATTGCCACTCACCGCTCTATCAGAGCTTTGTGTTGGCGACGTTCTCCCGTTGCAGGACGCGCGTGTGGATCGGGTCGAAGTGCTGGCAATCGACCGCACCCGCACGGCGGTCGGACGTCTGGGTCAATGTGGAGGAATGCGCGCGGTTCGTATCAATGAACAGAACCCTGTTCCGACATTGCTTGCCAAAGAGGACCAGAACTTTCTTGCCAGTAAGACAAGCGCCAAGCCCATGCCCGAGGATGAGGCAATGCCATCCCTTCTGGACGATGAAATTTCAACCCAGGATCTGACGTTGGATGAGGCGATGATGGACCCAGACGATTTAATGTCCACCACCGCCGATCAGCGGGTCGCCGAGATTTCGCATCTGGCCGGATTGCCGGCGCCCGGGGGCGATGGCTAACCTCGAATTCGCTTAGTCTTGCGCGCGCAGCTGTTCAAGCGTGGGGCGCAGCCCGTCCAGCGCATAGCCCGCCTTGCCGGTCGCATCCAGGATTTCATCCGGGCTCAACTGGTCGCATTGTCCCAGCGCCCAGACCACCGAGCATCGCGTACCGGACGCGCAATAGGCTAAAACCGGCCCGCTGCACCCTTCGGCCAGATCGCGTTGCAACGCGACATTTTCGGGCGTCATGGTCTGATGCGTCAGTTCCAGAACTTCGTACTCCATTCCGGCATCGCGCACGGCCTGCCCGATGGCATCGGATTGCTGATCGGGCGGCACCTCGGAATTTGGGCGGTTACAGATCACCTTGACGAAACCTGCCTCGGCGATGGCTGGCACATCCTCAACCGTGATCTGGGGTGAGACGGCATAGCGGGGGGTAATCGGTCGAATCTCCATGGCACTTGCTTAGGCTGCGTTCGCCATCCTGTCCAGTTGCGCTCCGAGCGTCGGCGCCGCCAACATTCCCGCAATCATCGCGATCAGGAACACAATTCCGCCAACGCCCCCATATGTCAGCGAGGCCATTGCCGGGCCGGGGCACAAACCGGCCAATCCCCAGCCAACCCCGAACAATACCGACCCCACGATCAGGCGGCGATCCAGTTCGATTTGAGGCGGCGCAGGGAACTGCCCACCCACAACAGGAACCCTGTTCCGCGTCAGCCGCCAGGCAATCAGCATAGGCAGGATCGCTCCGCCCATGACAAAGGCCAACGTCGGATCCCAATTGCCGAACACATCCAGCCACCCCTGCACCTTAGTGGTGTCGGTCATGCCCGAGATCAAAAGCCCGGTGCCAAATAGCGATCCGGCAAGAAAGGCAAACAAACCGCGCATCAGATCACCCCCAAAGCATGGCGAAACAGCGCAACCGTCAGCCCACCGGCAAGGATGTAGAACACCGTCGCAACAATCCCGCGCAGCGAGAACCGAGAGATTCCACAAACACCATGACCTGACGTGCAGCCATTGGCGATCCGCGTGCCCGCCCCAACCAGCAGCCCCGCAAGGATCACGATTGCGAAATCCGGGGTCAAGTGAGTCTCGGCCTGCGGCGCAATCAGCGGGCGCAGCAGAAAAGGCATCCCGATCAAGCCGGCGACAAAGGCCAACCGCTCGGTCATCGCGCTGCGATCACTGCGCGCGACGAGCCCGCCCAGAATGCCGCTGGCCCCCATGATCCGTCCGTTGCACAGCAGGTAAACGGCGGCACCCAGCCCGATCAGCAGACCACCCGCCAGACCCCAAATCCACTCGATATTCATTGGCTCGATTGCCCTCTTATCACAGCTTGTTGACAGGAATTTTCATGAAAACATCACCCTGTTCATCTGCTGGCGGCATCTGACCAGCCCGCATATTGACCTGCAGCGAGGGTAAGATCAGGCGCGGCATCGCCAGTGTTGCGTCGCGCGCATCCCGCATCTCAACGAACTCTTCAACGCTGCGGCCCTGACCGATATGCACGTTCAAAGCCTTCTGTTCACCCACCGTTGTTTCCCACGCATATTCATCCCGACCGGGCGCCTTGTAATCATGTCCGACATAAATCCGGGTCTCGTCGGGCAATGACAGGATCTTCTGGATCGAGGCAAAGAGATCCGCCGACGACCCACCCGGAAAATCGCACCGCGCGGTGCCGAAATCCGGCATGAACAGCGTATCGCCGACAAAGGCCGCATCGCCGATCACATAGGTCATGCAGGCGGGCGTATGCCCCGGCGTGTGCATGACATCCCCGCGCATCTGGCCAATGTGAAAGCTCGACCCTTCGGCAAACAGCGCATCAAACTGGCTGCCATCGCGCTGAAACTCGGTGCCTTCGTTGAAGACCTTTCCAAACGTGTCCTGAACCACCACGATGTTTTCGCCAATCCCGATCTTGCCGCCTAGCTTCTCCTGCAGGTAGGGGGCCGCCGACAGGTGATCGGCATGGACATGGCTTTCCAAAATCCACTCAACCTTGAGCCCCTTCGCCGTCACATAGTCCACAATCTGATCGGCTGAACCGGTGTCGGTCCGACCTGAGGCGTGATCGAAATCCAGCACGCTGTCGATGATCGCGCAGGCTTGTCCTTCAGGTTCCTGCACCACGTATGAGACGGTGAACGTCTGCGGGTCGAAAAAGGCTTTCACAATGGGCGTCATGGGGTCCTCCGTTCAGCTTTCACACATATATCAATAGTGGAATGTGTTTAAAGTGCCAAATCACGAATTGATGTCTGTCAAAGCAATCACTGTAATTTGAGCGTATGCTTTAAGCGACCCAAGGCATAGTGTCGGTTTTTCTTCCGATTAGGCAAGAATTCGCGATGTTTTGGCCCGGTCTCGTGCTCGTCTTAAACTCGTTACCTATATCGGGCACACTTGCACCATACGGGAGGATGAAATGACTGCTCAGGATCTTTTTACCGAAGCGGAACGGCTTGAACAAAAGTTGAATGGTGCGTGTCTCGAAACCCGGCTCGCGCTTCAGCCTCGTGTCAGCATGGTTCTGGATAAGATGCGTGCGCAACGTGTCGAGATACCCGCGCGTCTGCGCCGTTTGGATGCCGCCCTCTGCGAAGATGCGTTGGAGGCGCGGTTCGACAATATGCCGATCTGATCGATCCGGTTATCCCAGCGAAATCCCGAGGATAACCATCATAAGCCCAAGTACCGACAGAAACAGAGACGCCAGATTCCACGGCAAGACGCCTTGAACCGCGGCGCGCAATTCATCATCCGTCAGGTTGGCCTTGCGCGCTTTCATCACTCGCAGAATGCACCAGACCAGTCCGATCAACCCGGCCACAGACAGGGCGGCCCCGCCCCAGACGATAATGTCGAACATGTTGTCTACGCTCACCCTTTGAACCCGAGACCGCGCTTATCGGATCAGCGCAGGGCAGACAAGCCCGGCGCGCAGAATGCCTGCTTGCGGTCGGGTCGGTGCCGATGTATCCGGCATCTGTTTTCAGCCTTTGGGAGAGACGCAGATGGAAGACATCACCGAAGATCAGGCCGCAGCCAACTACCGAGTGACCGCAGGCGAGCTGCGCCAGTTCATCGAACGGTTCGAGCGTCTTGAAGCCGAAAAGAAAGACATCGCCGACCAGCAGAAAGAGGTCATGGCCGAGGCCAAGGCCCGCGGCTACGACACCAAGGTCATGCGCAAAGTCGTCGCGCTGCGCAAACGCGACAAGGATGACATCGCCGAGGAAGAGGCGGTCTTGGAGATGTACAAAGAAGCGCTGGGCATGTAGCCCCGGCTGCTCAGGGTTTTAAAAACCGGATATCCGGCATGGTTTGCAGCCGTGCCAGATCCTGCTCATAAAGCTCGGTAAAGGCTGCTACGATATCCTCGTTCCATCCGGGCAATTCCACCTCTTCTTCGATCGCCTCGGTCAGCGCCTGCTGCTGAAAAACCTGCGCCAGCCTTCCCCTGAGCATTGGATCATTGGGGGCAGCCTGCTGCTCCAACAAGCTCAGGATTTCCTTTTTGCCCACTTCTGTGACCAGCGAAGACAACAGCGCATATTCCTGCGCAAGCGGAGCATCTTCCGGCAGTCCGACCATCGCGCGCGCGATGTCACCAAAGATCAGCGGAGAATCCTCATTGCTCCACAAGGTGATTTTGACGTCTGGCGCGAGATCGCGAATATCCTCGATCATCGCAAGCCAACTCAGGCAGCTCAGGTCGGTGGTCGACAGAATATGCGCGCGTTCCGGTGCCGATAGCAACATCAGCACCTTTGGAATAAAGCTGCCGGGATTGCGCAGACCTACGAACAGTTCCACCGTCGAGTCGTTGAACAGTTGGTCCAGATAGGCCATCCGCTGCCCGGCATTGGCATAGAACTGCCCGTCCATGATGATCGATGCCCGCTCGCCCAGATACAGCGCGCTCGACAGGATCGCCCGATCCACCTGTTGCCCCTTTGGGAACAGTTTCTGAAACCGCGCCAGTGTATCCTGACGCGATGGCCGGTCGGCCGAGGGTTTCAACGCCGGGCGAAAGATTTTTCGGAACGGCCGAAGCCCCCAGAACGCAACATGGTTTTCACCAACAATCTGCGCATTTGCTTGCAGAAGGCCGAGCAACTCATCGTGGTCCGTAAAGTGCGCGCCGGCCTGGATGACCATCTGCATTTCGTAAACGTCCTTACCTGGGGCCGGATTGCCATTTGGGTTACAACCTGTCCCCGGGGCAGTCAAATTCGGAAAAGGCCTGATCTAGTAGCTATCCTATGGCAAATCATCACAAAGTTAAGATGACCCCAAATTTCGGGCTTGCAGTCCTGGGTCTGAAACATTAATCGACACCCAGCGCCCCTATAGCTCAGCTGGTAGAGCAACTGATTTGTAATCAGTAGGTCCGCGGTTCGAGTCCGTGTGGGGGCACCATCTTAAATCAGCACCTTTGTTTGTATGCTCCATCTGGCTCGCGACCAATGTTGTGTCGGGGGAAGCATAGGGGAACAAAAGACTTAGTTGCCGCGCTTTATTGTGCACCAAAATTTACCGAGATGTTCCGCGCTCATCGCCCATTTCTCACAAAATGCGGCCAGTCCAACGTTGGAGTTTATCAGGAAACCGGCCCCCGCAATCACAGGAAATCAACAAAAATCGCGTGAAGCCCTTGTCCCTTGGTCTTCTTTATTAAGTTTTGATTAAACTCAAATCGAACAGACGCTGAAACCTTGTACGCTAAACGGCTCAGAGCCACCTAGTCAGATAACTATTTGGTATTTGAGAGGCAATCGAGATGAACAAAGCACTGATAACCTGTGCGCTTGCGACCTCACTGCTCTTGGCTGCTTGCGGGGCTCCGACGACGCCAACTCAGGCGCAAGTACAGCATGACGCTCGCTGCGCTGCTGGAATCCTTGGTGGCGCCGCGCTTGGGGGAGTGGTTGGAAATCGGTTCGGAGGCGGTACAGGTAAAACACTCGCGACTGCAGCAGGCGCAGGTGTTGGGATGTATGCAGGCCAGTCAGCGTGCAATTAACAACCTTGTAGTAAACCCTCGTACCCCAGCCTTGTTTTTGGCTCCGCAAATATTGGCTTCGCAGGTCATGTAGGTCCCCTTGTCTGGTGGCTGCGCGCCAAGTTTCGCAGGTGTGCGAAATTCAAGGTCAGTTGGCGTAGCAGCAACACACTAACTGCGTTGTTTCTCACCAATGGAGTTCGCGGGTCGGAACTGACAAAGCATAACCGTTACGGGGCAGGGAATTAGTGCCTTGCCCCTTCATGCGGTGTCTTTCGGTTGATTGTTATCCAATCACGACCCTGATGGGCGCACTTGCTCGGCGCGCTCGTCCTCATCTGCCACTTCGTCTGAAGGTTTCAGAGACAAGGGCGGATCCTCAGGCGCTTCCGATATTGGGGCAGGGGCGGCAGGTGTTTTGGCCAAAACCTCTTCGGGTCCCGGGACTGCGCGCGCGGTTGGGGCGGTATCTTCTTCGACAACTTCGGGCTCTTCTGCGGTTTCCACGGTCAAAGCACGACGAAACACCAGAACATTGCGCCAATTGGTGGTAGATCCTGTCAGCCCCGAACGTTCTTCGCTGGGCAGCAGTTCGGCGCGCTGATACTCCCAGCCGTCCTGACCAAACTGGTTCAGCAATTGCTCGATCGAGGTGGCAAACCGGCCCTCGGGCGTTTTAACGCCTTTCGCTTTGGTGCCTTTTTGCGGAGCGGGGACAACTTTGTATTCGTAGCGCTGCATCAACTGGTCCTGATTGCCTGACCCGGGCAAATTAACATTTTGGCAGACGGGTGAAAGCCAAGATCACGCATTGGCGAATTTCGGCCCGTACTGTTGCCTTAGCTCCGCGCTGCCTTGCCGACCAGCGACAGGCAGGTTTCGGTTGCGACCGCCATATCCTGGACCGAGATCCACTCTAGCGGGCCGTGAATGCACTGCATGCCCGTAAAGATATTCGGCGTTGGCGTGCCGAACTCGGTCAGGCGCGAGCCGTCGGTGCCGCCGCGGATCGGGACGGATACGGGCTCGATCCCCTGTTCCCGGCAAGCGTCGCGCGCCAGATCGACCGGCGTCATGTCCTTTTCCAGCCAGTAACGCATGTTGCGGTATTGATGGCTGATATCACAAGTAATTGTAGCACGGGGTTCAGTGGCCTGCACGGCGGCGCAGACCTGACGGACAATATCGCGCTGGGCTTCCAAAGCATCCATTTCGAAATCGCGCAGGATCAGCTTGATCTCCATCTCGGATGAGCCGCCATTCATGTCGGTCACATGGATGAACCCTTCGCGCCCGTCTGTCACTTCGGGCGTCATCGTCGCCTGAGGCAAGGTCTGCACGATCTTTGCCGCCAGATGCGCCGCGTTTACCATTTTGTCCTTGGCCAATCCGGGGTGGATCGAAACACCGGTGATCTTGATCACCGCGCGGTCGGCCGAGAAGCTTTCATATTCGATCTCACCCAGTTCTTGCCCGTCCAGCGTATAGGCGAAATCCGCGCCCAGATCTTTGGGCAGCTGTTCGGTAACACCACGCCCGATCTCTTCATCGGGTGTAAAGGCGATGCGAATCGGGCCGTGGGGCAAGTCTTTGTTCTCCAGCAAGTGCCGCGCCATCGTCATCAGGATCGAAACGCCCGCTTTGTCATCGGCCCCCAGCAGAGTTGTTCCCGACGCGGTGATCAGATCATGCCCGATCTTTTCGGCCAGATAGGGATGCTCTTCGGGTGACAGCACCAGATCGGGATCATCAGGGAAAGTAATCTCACCGCCATTATACCCTTTGATCACCCGAGGTTTCACGCCGGTTGCATTGAACTGAGGCGCGGTGTCCACATGCGCCAGAAATCCAATCGTTGGCCCCTCCGCCGTACCGGGGATGGTGGCTACGACCACGCTGTCTCCGGTCATCTGAACGTCTTGCGCACCGATCTCGGTCAGCTCTTGCCGCAACAGGTTCAGCATGTCGAACTGGATTTCGGTGCTAGGGGTCGAAGGCGAGGTCTCATCGCTCTGACTGTCGATGGCAGCATAGCGCACCAGCCGGGTTTCCAACTCCTGATCAAAACGATTTTTCATGACGGCTCACCTCTCTGATTTGAGGGGATGAGAATGCGCATTCGGACGCTGAGTCAAGCCGATGGCTTGCTCCAATACCGGTCTCGAAAATTAAGTTTTCGTTATGTACAAGTCGAACAAACCCCTGTTCGGGGTTTGTACAACTCGGAAGATTTACGAACCCAGCTTCTTGCTGACCAATTCGTTAACGGCCTTCGGGTTGGCCTTGCCGCCGGTGGCCTTCATCACTTGACCGACGAACCAGCCAGCCAGTTTCGGGTTCACCTTGGCCTTCTCAACCTGTGCCGGATTGGCGGCGATGATTTCGTCCAAAGCGGCCTCGATGGCGCCAGTGTCAGTCACCTGTTTCATGCCGCGATCCTCGACGATTTTCGCCGGATCACCGCCTTCGTTATAGACAATCTCGAACAGGTCCTTGGCGATTTTGCCCGAAATGGCATCAGACGAAATCAGATCGATGATACCACCCAACTGAGCGGGGGACACCGGAGACTCGGTGATGTCATGATCTTCTTTTTTCAACCGGCCAAACAGCTCGTTGATCACCCAGTTCGCAGCCAGTTTACCGCTGCGTCCCCCGGCGACCTCCTCGAAGTAAGCAGCCGATTCCACCTCGGCGGTCAGTACCGAAGCGTCATAGTCGGTCAATCCGAACTCACTGATAAAACGCGCTTTTTTGTCGTCTGGTAGTTCGGGCAGCTTGGCGGCGATGTCGTCCACCCAAGCCTGTTCGATCTCCAGCGGCAGCAGGTCAGGGTCGGGGAAATAACGATAATCATGCGCCTCTTCCTTGGACCGCATCGAGCGTGTCTCGCCCTTGTCCGGGTCATACAGGCGCGTTTCCTGATCGATCTCACCACCGCCCTCGACGATGGCAATCTGACGGCGTGCTTCGACCTCGATCGCTTGCTGGATAAAGCGCATCGAGTTCATGTTCTTGATCTCGCAGCGCGTGCCCAGATGCGAAAAGTCCTGTGTTTCCTGATACTTCTCATATGCGCCCGGCAAACAGATCGAGACGTTCACGTCCGCCCGCAGGTTCCCGTTCTGCATGTTGCCGTCACAGGTGCCCAGATAGCGCATGATCTGGCGCAGCTTGGCGATGTAGGCTGCGGCCTCTTCCGGCCCGCGAATATCGGGGCGCGAAACGATCTCCATCAGGCAGACACCGGTCCGGTTCAGGTCGACGAAAGACATATGCGGGTCCATGTCATGGATCGATTTGCCCGCGTCCTGCTCCATGTGGATGCGTTCGATGCGGACCATGCGTGCGGTGCCGTCACCCATCTCGACCAGCACTTCACCTTCACCCACAATGGGCTGATAAAGCTGGGAAATCTGGTAGCCTTGCGGCAGGTCGGGGTAGAAATAGTTTTTGCGATCAAAGGCTGATTTCAGATTGATATCCGCCTTCAGGCCCAGCCCGGTACGCACCGCCTGTTCCACACAATACTCGTTGATCACCGGCAGCATCCCCGGCATCGCGGCGTCCACGAAGGCCACGTTCGAATTCGGCTCGGCCCCGAATTGGGTCGACGCGCCCGAGAACAGCTTGGCATTGGATGAGACCTGAGCGTGCACCTCCATCCCGATCACCAGTTCCCAATCGTGCTTCGCCCCGGCAATGGTTTTGGGTTTGGGCATTTCGTATGTCAGGTCGAGCATGGCGCGCCTCATTTCCGCAGAAGTCTAATCCTGCGTATTAGGCCCGGCGCGCCAAAGGGGCAAGGGGCAAAGGCGCTTTAGCTCTCTGAGAATTGCAGGCCAGTCGGTGTGAAGGTCACGCTTTGGCCGCTGCGCAGCTCATCCCGCAGCTGGTTGGCGATGGCCTTCAGCGCGTCTCGGCGACCGCGTGCAGCGAAACGCTCGGTCGAGTTGACGCGCAGACTGTTGTTGAACCCGTTCGCTGCATGGGCCCAGATCAAGGGGTGCAGCTCGGTCATGTGATCGCGAATAAGCCAGTTTGCGGCTTCGCATATCTGCTTGCGCGCGATATCAGCCTTTGGATTCTGACCCATTCGGTTTTGCAATGTGACCGAGCAATAGGCCGCCAACAGATTGATGGTCGGCTGATCCGGGCGCCGCGCAACGATATCGCGCAGGCCTTCCAGGAAATACTCAACATCCACCCGCGCGCACGCTTCGTCATCCAATGCAATGGCGTCGAATTGCACCCAGGTATAGCCCCCAGCCCCCCAGATGTCTTGCGTGCGCGCGGCGTTGCGCAAAGCCTGAAGCTCAAGCTCTTCATAGCTGCCGAACCAGCGCGGCAGCAGATGGCTACCCATCGCGCGCATGTGGCGGTGGTTCTGCGGGTCGAGCGTGATCAGCGCCTCGTATTTGTCCGCGACGCGGGTGCGCGGGTCCACGTGGCCGGCCAGCAACGCACAGTCTGCAGCAGCGATTGCAGGGCTGTCCGGCAATGCCGCGCGGCAGAGTGGCAGCAGCGCGGCGGCGCGGTCGAAATGCGCGGCACAGCGGGATTGATGCAGGGCTGGCAAGGTATCGGGATGCGCCGTCCCGCGCCAGGCCCAGGCAAGATCAATATGGGCGAGCGCAACCACCAGCGTGATCATCGGATCGTCGGGGTGGTTTTGTATCTCAGCTTCCAGTTCGGAAATCCCACCCAGAAGATCATAGTCTGACAGTTCTTTGTGGTCCGATAGCGCATGTTCCGTTGCCAAAACCACATCCGAACGCGCCCCAAAAGCCAGCAAATCGGCAATTGGCTGTCCGCAGGGCGTGGACTTGCGGCCCTCATCTGCGGCGCGCATTTCTTGTGAAAGCTCTGCCCACAGATCCTGCCGCGCCAGATAGCGGCCCCGTTCGATGACCTGATGCCCGATCGCTTCATCCGCATTCGTTTCAGCAATTGGAATGTTCAACTGCCCAGATGCAACAAGCCATGCGGTAGCATCGGCAACCGACGCGGGCAGAGGCGTTGAGGTGGGATCAGTAGAACCGAAAATACGGGCGGCAAATGCCTTCATAGACCAAAACATGGCAAAACTCGAACTAGAACAAACTTGTAACCCGCCCAGTTTGCCAAAAATTACACTCAAATCAAGCGTGCGTCGCTTTGAGCCTAGGATTCGAGGGCCAATTGCGCCCAGAATCGGGGAATCGTTTCAGAAAACTCTAAAATGATGGCGCTCAACAGCGAATCCGGCTTGATTCAGAATCTCTTCAAACTGTTTGTGCGGCGGAAGTGATTCATCAGGCAGACGCAGGCGTTTATCAGATTTCAGCACTGCAGATACACGCACTGAAAAATCCCAGCGGGTGTCAAAGCGAAACCGGTCGATGTCCGATAACTCAATCTCGCCCTGACGTTTGCCCGTGTGCCAGCGCAGCGCTTTATCGGTCAGTTCCATTCCCGCGCTGGTATCTTTCAGAACATCCGCAAGTGCGGGCAGGGTTGGCAGGGCCAGCAAGGCCATCAACCACCATGCGGCGTTCAGCAGAATAACCAGCCCGATCAAAAGGGCATAGACACAGATCAGAGTCAAAACCGCGCGCTGCGTGCGGTTTTGACGGCTAAACGCAAACGGGGTCATGCGCCGAGGATGCGCGAGACCATTTCGGTCGTATCCCGCGACAGATTAGGGGTTTCGGCGATGCGGTTCAGTTGACTACGGATCAGCGCCTGACGATCCGTGTCATAGCGTTTCCATGTCTGGAATGCGCTGCACATCCGGGCAGTGGTTTGCGGGTTCACTGGATCAAGCCTGATCAACCAGTCAGCCAAAAGGGCATATCCTGCCCCATTCGCCTGATGGAACCCTGCATGGCTGCCTGCCAAAGACCCCATCAATGCGCGGAATCGGTTGGGGTTTTTCCAATTGAAATCAGCATGCTCGGTCAGCCGTCGCGTGGTCTCAACCGTATTTTCAGGCCCGGTCATCGCCACTTGCAGGGCGAACCATTTGTCCATCACCAGCCGGTCATGCCGCCACTGTTCGTAGAACGCCGCCAACTCGGTTTCGCCTTTGCCTGCGCGCAGCAGACACGACAGTGCAGTCAGCTGCAGTGTCATGTTGTCGGCGCGCGCGTATTCCTCGGCCGCCTTGGTGCCGCCGTCCAGCCGCGAAGTCAGGGCAAGCGCCGCGCTGCCCAATGCCCGTTTGCCAGATTGCTCAGCGTCCGGTTGGTAGGCCGCGTCAACCAGTGTCTCGCTATGCAGTCGGGGCAGTAGGTCTTGTACATGCTGAGCGGTGGCCTGACGCAAGGTTTCAACCGCGCGCCAGATCGCCATCGGATCAGGCGTGATGCCCTTGTCATGCAACGCCGCTGCTAATTCCGATTGCGTTGGCAGGCCCAGCATTAGCGCGCGATAAGCCGGGTCCAGTGCCTGATCGCGAAGAACTGCCAGCAGACCGTCGAGGTAATCGGCATCCGGCGTCGCATCATCCGTGATCATGCGCAGCAAGGTATCCTCGGCCAGCGACCGCCCCGCTTGCCAGCGGTTGAACGGATCGGTGTCATGGGCCAACAGAAAGGCACGCTCGGCATTGCTGATTTCGTGTTCAAGGATCACCGGCGCCGAGAAATCGCGCAGGATGGAAGGTACGGGTTTGGCGGCAAGGCCGGTGAAGGTAAAGCTCTGCTCAGCTTCGGTCAGTTCAAACACTTCAGTCGCGCGCACCTCGTCGCCGTTAGCGCCAAGCAGGCCAACAGCGATGGGGATGACCTGAGGCTGCTTGTCATTCTGCCCTGGTGTCGGCTCCGTGCGCTGGCTAAGTGTCAGGGTATAGGTACCATCGGCCCAGTCTTCAGCGACTGAAACGCGCGGGGTGCCCGACTGGCTGTACCAGCGTTTGAACTGGCTCAGGTCGCGGCCCGTGGTGTCTTCGAATACCTTGAGCCAATCCTCGATCGTGCAGGCTTGCCCGTCGTGGCGGTCGAAATAGAGATCCAGCGCTTTGGAGTAGGCCTCATAACCAACCAACCGTTTCAGCATCCCGATGACCTCGGCGCCTTTTTCATAGACGGTTGAGGTGTAGAAGTTATTGATTTCCTGAAAGCTTTCGGGCCGGACGGGGTGCGATAACGGTCCGTTATCTTCGGGGAATTGTCGCGCTCGCAGATCTATCGCGTCGTGGATGCGTTTCACTGAGGCTGAGCGCATGTCCGAGGTGAACTGAGCGTCGCGGAATACAGTAAGGCCTTCTTTCAGGCACAGCTGGAACCAGTCGCGGCAGGTGATGCGGTTGCCGGTCCAGTTATGGAAATATTCATGGGCAATGATCGCCTCAATCCGCTCGAAATTCATATCGGTCGAGGTTTCGGGGCTGGCCAGAACGGCAGAGGAGTTGAAAATGTTCAGCCCCTTGTTCTCCATCGCGCCCATGTTGAAATCGTCGACGGCAACGATGTTGAAAACGTCCAGATCGTATTCACGGCCATAGACATCTTCGTCCCATTTCATCGACTTTTTCAGGGCTTCCATCCCGAAGGCGCATTTGCCCTCATCTCCAGGTCGGACCCAAAGGTTTAATTCGACGTCGCGACCTGACATGGTGGCGAACTGACCGGGATGGGCGACCAGCTCACCGGCCACCAGCGCGAACAGATAGGCAGGCTTAGGCCAGGGATCACTCCACTCAGCCCAGCCTTCGCCCTTTCCTGATGGATTGCCATTCGACAGAAGCACCGGAAGGCCGCCGTTGATGCGCACGGTGAAGGTGGACATCACGTCAGGCCGGTCAGGGTAATAGGTGATCTTGCGGAACCCTTCGGCCTCGCACTGGGTGCAGTACATGCCGTTCGACATATAAAGCCCTTCAAGCGCAGTGTTGTTGCCGGGATCGATCTCGACCACGGCCTCCCATACAAAAGGCCCATCAGGAACGGTGGCAGCCAGGCCTTCCGGCGTCACTTCTGGCGTGACCACGTTGCCATCAATCGCGGCACGGATCAGTTTCAACTCTTCCCCGTGAAGGAAGAACACACGGTCAGTGGCCTCGGGGTTCGGGCGGAACGCAATGCGAGAGGTGACCCGAGTTGCATGCGGGGCCAGATCAAAGGTCAGATGCACGCTGTCCACCAGATAGCCAAACGGGGTGTAGTCTTTCAGATAGATCGTGGTGGGGGCTGCGTCGTGCATCGGGGGCCTCATAATCCGGGAGTCTGGCGCGACGTTAGGGGCTTCGCGCGGGTGCTGCAACCAACGCGCAAACGTTCAGGCCAATTTGAAACAGTTTCCCAATGGGCCAAAAGGCCACGACCTAAGCGCATAAGTTGCCTATCGGAAACGAACGCCCTAATTGAAGGACGCATACCATCGCACACAATCGTAAGGGATTCGGAACATGAGCAGTAGACAGACCCGCAGCGGGCTGCAGATCGACCCGGTACTGGTGGACTTTATCGAACAGAAAGCCCTGCCGGGAACGGAAGTTTCTGCAGACCAGTTCTGGGCGGGTCTGGCGCGGCTGGCGAATGAGTTGGGGCCAAAAAACCGCACATTGTTGGAGAAGCGCGCTGATATTCAAAGCCGGATCGATGGTTGGCACGCAGCAAGGCGGGGCCTGCCAATTGATGCCGGTGAATATCAGTCTTTCCTGCGCGATATCGGTTATCTGGTTGAGGAAGGCGGCGATTTCGAGATCGAGACCGCCAATGTCGACCCCGAGATCGCTCTGACCCCCGGCCCGCAACTTGTTGTGCCGATCACCAATGCGCGCTTCGCACTGAACGCGGCGAATGCCCGCTGGGGCAGCTTATATGACGCGCTTTATGGCACGGATGCGCTGGGCGATTTGCCGACCGGGAAAGCCTATGACACCGAACGTGGTGGGCGCGTCATTGCCTGGGCCAAGGCGTTTCTGGATCAGGCCGCACCGTTGGCCCAAGGGTCCTGGGCGGACGTGTCCGGGCTGAGCGTTCAGGATGGCGCGCTGATACCGGCTCTGGAGGATCCGTCGCAGTTTGCCGGTTTCGGTGGAGCGGGTGAAAAGCCTGAGTTCGTATTGTTGCGCAACAATGGGATGCACATCCAGATCATGCTCGATGCGCAGAGCGCGATCGGTGCAACCGATCCGGCGGGTATTGCCGATGTGCGTCTGGAATCCGCGCTTTCAACGATCATGGATTGCGAGGATTCGGTTGCCTGTGTCGACGCGACCGACAAGGTTCAGGCCTATGGAAACTGGCTAGGCCTGATGGCCGGTGACCTGACCGAAGAGGTCACGAAAGGCGGTACAACCTTCACCCGTAAGCTTGCAGGGGATCTGGTCTATTCAGCACCCGATGGGGCGCAGGCAGCGCTGAAAGGGCGCTCACTGATGCTGGTGCGTAATGTGGGTCACCTAATGACCAACCCGGCCGTGCTGGACGCTGAAGGCCGTGAGATTGGTGAAGGGTTGATGGATGCGCTCTGCACGACGCTGATCGCTATGCATGACCTCAAGCGCGAGGGTGGAAACTCGGTCAAGGGCTCAGTCTATGTGGTGAAGCCCAAGATGCACGGACCTGAGGAGGTCGCGTTCTCGGTCGAGATTTTCGACGTGGTCGAAGACATTCTGGACCTGCCACGTAATACGGTAAAGCTGGGCATCATGGATGAAGAACGTCGCACCTCGGCCAACCTTAAGGAATGTATCCGCGCCGCAAAATCGCGCGTGGCCTTTATCAACACCGGATTTCTGGATCGCACAGGGGATGAAATCCATACCTCGATGGAGGCCGGTCCGATGCTGCCCAAGGGCGACATCAAGGACACGCCATGGATCGCGTCTTACGAGGACCGCAATGTCGATATCGGTCTGGCGTGTGGCCTGATTGGCAGGGCGCAGATTGGCAAAGGCATGTGGGCGATGCCGGATCGGATGCAAGACATGTTGGCGGCCAAGATCGGCCACCCGCAATCCGGCGCGACTTGCGCCTGGGTGCCGTCGCCCACCGCCGCGACTCTGCATGCCACGCATTACCACAAGGTCGACGTGCTGGCGCGCCAGGATGAGCTGGCCGTTGAAGGTGCACGGGGCACGTTAGATGACCTGTTGACCATTCCTCTGCTTGGTGGTCGCAATCTCAGCTCGGATGAGATCACACGCGAGATCGAAAACAACGCACAGGGTATTTTGGGCTATGTGGTGCGCTGGATCGATCAGGGGGTCGGTTGTTCGAAAGTGCCGGATATCAACGATATCGGTCTGATGGAGGATCGCGCGACCTGCAGGATCTCGTCTCAGGCGTTGGCCAACTGGCTGCATCACGATCTGATCAGTCAAGAGCAGGTGATGGCAGCACTGCAGAAAATGGCAGCTGTCGTGGATCGTCAGAACGAAGGTGATCCGACTTATAAGCCGATGGCTCCGGGCTTTGACGGGATCGCGTTCCAGGCGGCTTGCGATCTGGTGTTCCGCGGACGGGTGCAGCCGTCGGGCTATACCGAGCCAGTTTTGCACGCGCGTCGGCTGGAGCTGAAGGCGAGCGTAAGCTAGAGGCAGCGGCGGGAACGAGGGGGCTGTCTGCCCCCTCGCGCTCCCCCGAGGATATTTTTGGCCAGATGAAAGGGATCGGGCATGGTAATTTCTTTGCGGAAAGCACGGACAATCATTCGCAAAGCGCTGGAAAAAGGGCGTGAGATGGAGCTTAAGCCGCTTTCGGTTGTGGTGTTGGATTCCGGGGGGCATGTGATTGCGTTTGAACGCGAAGATGGCGCCGCGCCCGGGCGTTTTGCGATTGCGCATGGCAAGGCTTACGGATCGGTGATGCTGGGCATGGCTGGCACGGCGCAGATGCAGCGGGCCGAAGGACAGGCTTATTTCATGGCGGCGGTGAACGGTGTTTACGGGGGACAGGTTGTTCCGGTTCCCGGTGGTGTGCTGTTGCGCGACCGAAAGGGTGCGGTGATCGGTGCGGTTGGCGTAACCGGCGACACGTCAGATAACGACGCCCAGGCGGCGCTGGCGGGTATCGAAGCAGCTGGGTTGAACGGCGAGATCTAACACCTTTGCAAATGGTGTCGGGTATGTGCGCGGTTGAACAAGCGCTTGCGCTGCCATGCAGGGTCTGTGCCGTTGCGCGCGGCCAAGGCTGCCGATAGGTTTTGCAAGATACGAGCGAAACAAGGGAAATGGAATGGCGCGCCCCGTCGTTGGAATTATCGGCAATTCTTATCTGATGAATGATCAGTACCCGACCCATGCGGGTGGGACGATGAATTCCGAGGCGGTCTCGAACGTCTCGGATTGTTTGCCGCTGCTGATCCCTGCCGATCCGCGCTATGTTTCGGTCGATGAGTTGCTAGAGGTCTGCGATGGCTTCCTTCTGACCGGTGGCCGACCCAATGTTCACCCTGAGGAATATGGCGAACCCGCAACCGAGGCGCATGGCGAGTTTGACCGGGCGCGCGATGCGATCACCCTGCCGCTGGTTCGGGCTTGTGCCGAGCGGGGGCAGCCGTTTTTCGGGATCTGCCGGGGGTTTCAGGAGGTGAATGTGGCCATGGGCGGCACGCTCTATCCTGAAATCCGTGATTTGCCTGGGCGTCAGAATCATCGGATGCCGCCTGACGGTACTTTGGAAGAGAAATTCGCCCTGCGTCATGTCGTGAGCCTGACCGAAGGCGGTGTATTTCACCGCCTGCTGGGCGCGGCCGAAGTGATGACCAACACGCTGCATGGGCAAGGGATCAAAACGCTGGGCGAGAATGTGGTGATAGATGGCCATGCACCCGACGGCACGCCCGAAGCGATATATGTCAAAGACGCACCCGGCTTTACCCTGTCGGTTCAGTGGCATCCTGAATGGGATGCAGCAAATGATCCGGTTTCGCGACCTTTGTTTGAAGCGTTTGGGAGCGCGGTCCACGCGTGGTCTGAAGGCAAAGACGCAACGCGCTTGCAGCGGACGGCGTGAAAGGGGTGGCCCGGCATTGCACCGGGCCAACGGACTACTAAACCAACAGATCGAACTGCTTGTTTAGAGGCAGGCTGCGGGCGCGTTGACCGGTAAGGTCAAACAGCGCGTTCCCCAGTGCAGGCATTGACGGGGGTGTCCCGGGTTCACCAACGCCGCCCAGATGTTTGTTGGTCTCCAGTATCCGGACTTCTGTGACCGGAGTGGTTTGCATCCGCAACGCATCATAATCCGGGAAGTTGTATTGTTCGACCTCGCCATCGGCAAAGGTGATCTCTTCCTGGACTGCTGCAGACAATCCGTAGATCATTCCGCCGATCATCTGCGCCTCGACTGTCGCCGGGTCCAAGGCGAGGCCAACATCGCAGGCGATCCAAGCCTTGTTGATACGGATGGTGCCGTCTTCGTCCACAACTTCGATGACCTGCGCGACCGGGGTGCCAAAGCTATAGGCCATTGCCACGCCGCGCCCCACGCCATTGGGGGTCTTGCCGGTCCAACCTGACATCTCTTTTACGGCCTCCAGACACCCCGCAGCCGGGGCGAATTCGGACCTTGCCAACTCCAGCCGGAATTCAAGCGGATCACGCCCGGCGGCATGGGCCATTTCATCCAGGAAGGTCTCGTGGAAGAAGGCATTGTGGCTGTTGCCGACCGAGCGCCAGAACCCGACCGGTACAGCCAGATCGGCGACGTGACCGCTCATGCGGTAGTTCGGAACGGCGTAGGGCTGATTGAAAAAGCCTTCGACCAGAACCTTGTCGGGGCCGCCGCCAGCAAATCCGGTCACGCGTTCAACGGCCTGATGTGTCGGGGATTGCGAGGCGACTTTGCCGTCAATCAGGATAGCCTTGCCGTCTTTCACCGCGCCCCGCATCCGTGCCATTGCGCCGGGGCGGTAGAAATCGTGGCGCATGTCCTCCTCACGGCTCCACGTCGTCTGAACCGGGGTGCCGGGCATCGCCATGGCGACCTTGGTGGCGATCTCGCCAAAATCCAGCTCGCCCCGGCGGCCAAAGCCACCGCCCAGATAGGTGGTGTGGATTTCGACTGCGTCGGTTTCCAGACCAGCGGTGTTGGCCGCGCGAATTTGGATCAGCGTTGGGGCCTGATGACCGCACCACATGTCCAGCTTGTTGCCGGAATAAAGAACGGTGGCGTTCATCGGTTCCATCGTGGCATGGGCCAGATAGGGCACGGTGTATTCCGCCGTGATCTCGGTGGCGCCTTCGGGAAGGGTTTCGACATTGCCGTCATCGCGCATGGTCGAGTTCGGGTCATCATCAAACGCCTTGGCAATTTGCGCGAATATCGCATCACTTTCGGGCGGATAGGGGGCATCGCCCCAATCCACGTCAATCGCCTCGACCGCCTGCATGGCGAGCCAAGTGTTGTTGGCGATCACTGCGACACCCGTGCCCAGATCGACGATCTTTTCAACGCCGGGCATGGTTTCGGCGGCACTTGCATCAAAACCGTTCATTACCCCGCCCAGCTTGGGGTTAATACGGGCCGAGGCGAATTTCAGACCCTCTGGCCGCACGTCGATGCCAAATTCGGCGGTGCCGGTGGATTTTCCCGGAATATCGACGCGAGGCAGGGATTTGCCAATCAGACGCCATTCGGACGGATCGCGCAACGCAACCTCGGGCGGTTCGATCTGGCCCGCGGCCTCGGCCAGCTCGGTATAGGGAATGCGGGTGCCATCCGGGGCAACCACTGCGCCATTTTCGGTCTTGAGTTGGTCGCGTTTCACACCCAGCTGGTCCGCCGCGGCCTGTTTCAATGTCTCGCGTGCGGTGGCCCCGGCCATCCGCATCCGCTCGAACCCGTCTTTCATCGAGGTCGAACCCCCGGTGACCTGCAGGCTAAGCGTTCTGCCCAGAACACCCAAAGCCTCGCCTAGGTTGTGCTGGAAATCCGAGATGTCATAGCCCTTGCCCGGCAGGCTTTCCCCCATGAGGGCGTGGTTGTAATAGGCCGCCGCAGCCGGGCCGTGCAAGACGCGGATATCGTCCAGTTCAACGTCCAGCTCTTCGGCGATCAGCGCCGCCCAGGT
Organism: Ruegeria sp. BA2; assembly: GCF_056539605.1. Lineage (NCBI taxonomy): Bacteria > Pseudomonadati > Pseudomonadota > Alphaproteobacteria > Rhodobacterales > Roseobacteraceae > Ruegeria > Ruegeria sp. BA2. The sequence goes on from NZ_JBQFVE010000003.1 coordinate 324,255, forward strand.
GGTCATAACGCCTTGACCCATTTCAGCGCGTGGTGCGAACAGGGTCACGCCCTGCTGATCGATCAACACAAAGGGGCTGAGCGCGGTTTCGCCGTCACGCGGTTTCAGTGGGTTGGCCGCGGGGCGGGTTACGTAATAGGCACCGAAGGCCACACCGCCGACGATGGCGGCTGAACCGATCAGGAAAGTGCGGCGCAGGATTTTACCGATGCTTGCCATGGATCAGGCCTCCTTCAGCTTGGATGCGGCGTCGTGGATCGCGGCGCGGATGCGAGGGTATGTGCCACAGCGGCACAGGTTGCCTTGCATCGCGTCGTCGATATCCGCGTCGGTGGGGGTCGGGTTTTCGGCCAACAGTGCCGCGGCCTGCATGATCTGGCCAGACTGGCAATAACCGCATTGCGCCACCTGATGGTCAACCCAGGCTTTCTGGATCGTGGCCATGGCGTCGGGTGTTCCCAGCCCTTCGATCGTGGTGACGTCGCCCCAGACATCCGAAAGCGTCACCTGGCAGGACCGCACGGCCTCGCCATCAATATGCACGGTGCACGCGCCGCAGGCTGCCACGCCGCAACCGAACTTGGTGCCGGTCAGTCCAACTTCATCACGCAGAACCCACAGCAGGGGTACATCATCAGGCAGATCAACCTGATGGGTCTTTCCGTTGATCTTAAGGGCCGTCATCATGGCGCACCTCACTTAGCTTTGACTGGTCGCTGACATATTTAATGAAAATTGTCAGACTGTCAATTGACAAAATGAACAAAAACTGTCAGAGGTTTTGCCATGACGAGTGCACTAGAAGATTCCAAGACCTCCGCCATCCTGAATTCGGCCTTTCAGGCCTTTGCAACCTATGGATTTCGCAAGACATCGATGGATGACATTGCAAAGGGCGCAGGCATGTCCCGGCCAGCGGTGTATCTGCATTACAAGAATAAAGAGGCCATCGTTCGTGAATTGACCCAGTTCTATTATGGGGAAAAAACTGCTGCTGTGGCCGAGGCCTTGAAAGGCACTGGATCATTGCCCGAGATTCTCGCTCAGGCGGTTCAGACGCAGTCGCAAGGGATGGCCGAGATTCTGGCCTCGCCTCATGGGCTTGAGATGCTGGATGCCACGAAATCCATGTCGACCGATATCGTGCAGGAAGGCGAGGCTGAACTGACCCGCCTGTATGCCGATTGGTTGCGGCGCGAGGATGCGGCAGGTCGTGCGCATTTGCCTGTCGGGCCGGATGAGGCCGCAAAGACGATCACGACATCGCTGAAGGGCGTCAAGATGACGGCCTCCAGTGCGGAAGAGTTCGAACAGGGTATCTCGCAATTGGCCGCGCTGTTGGGCGCGGCGCTTGAGGTCAGGTGACGCGCAGTCGCACTTTGTATTCTTCTTTGTCCCAAAGCCGTTTGCCCATGATGTCCGCCAATATGTCCACGGCCTGACTAACATCAGCCGCGTCGATATAGAGCGGTGCAAATCCAAACCTCATGACATCGGGTGCACGGAAGTCACCAATGACGCCTTGTGCGGCAAGCGCCTGCATGGCGGCATATCCTTCGGCAAACCGAAAACAGACTTGGCTGCCGCGGAGGTTCGGATCGCGCGGGCTGGCCAATTCCAGTTCAGGGCAGGCGGCCTCGACGCTATTAATGAACAGTTCGGTTAACTCGATGGATTTGGTGCGTACATCCGCCATGTCGGCCAGGTCCCAAATATCCATCGCGGTTGAAAGCGCTGTCATCTGAATAATCGGAGGGGTTCCAACACGCATCCTCTCGATCCCGGAGCCCGGGCGATAATCCAGATCAAAGGCGAAAGGTGCCTCATGACCAAGCCAACCAGACAGAGCTGGGCGAACCCGGTCGCGCAGATGTGGGGCGACATAGATGAATCCTGGCGCGCCGGGGCCGCCATTGAGATATTTATACGTACAGCCAATGGCAAAATCTGCCTTACACCCGGACAGGTCCACCGGAATCGCGCCGGCAGAGTGGGCCAGATCCCAGACTGTCACTACACCCTTCGCGTGGGCCAGTTCAGTCAGCGCTTTCATGTCATGCAAAAGACCGGTCTGATAACCTACCTCGGTCAACATCAACACCGCGACCTCTTCGGTGATGTGCGCCGCGACATCTTCAGGGTCGACAACACGCAGCTCGTAATCTGGGCCCAATGAACGCAACAACCCGTCTGCCATATAGAGGTCCGAGGGGAAGTTGCCGTTGTCGGACAAAACTACCTTGCGCCCGGAATTGAGTTCCAGCGCAGAGGCGAGCGCCTGATACACCTTGATCGAAAGTGTATCGCCGACCATGACGCAACCGGGTTCCGCACCAATCAGCCGCGCGATGCGGTCACCGAGCTCGGTCGGCAGGGCCATCCAGCCCGCCGCGTTCCAGCTTGTGCTCAGCATCGTGCCCCACTCGTCCAGCAACATCTCGCCAACGCGTGCTCCTGCTGCCTTCGGCATTGGGCCCAATGAGTTGCCATGAAGGTAAATGACGCCTTCAGGCAGATGGAACATCGATTTTGTGGCGGCGAAATCGGTCATGGAGGCTCTTCTGATTATTGTGGGTGGGGTTATTGCATTTGGCGTAGCTGATCTGAACCAACCTGTCCATTCCTGCCTCCCGTTGCCATAGAGGGATGGATTGCAGAAAATTATTGCAATGCGACAACCTGAGCTTTTGCCTTCGGAGTCAGAAAACGATAACACGTCGCCCAGAAACGACATACGCGGGGTTATGCTCCGCGTCAGAGGACAGTCATGCGCCTGATCGACACTCCACCTGTTTGGCTTGTGGGCTTTGCCGCGCTCGCTTGGATGCAGGCGCGCGCGTTGCCTTTGGGGCTGTCGTTGGACGGAGCAATCACGGATCTGCTGAGCGGCATTCTGATCGGAGGCGGTATTGTCTTGGCGATCCTGGCCGTTGTTGAATTCCGCCGCCATCGCACGACGGTCATTCCGCATGAAACACCATCGGCAATGGTGCAATCGGGCATCTACAAGCGCAGCCGCAATCCGATTTATGTCGGTGATGTTCTGATCCTGACTGGGCTGATCCTGCGCTTTGACGCAGTGCTATCGCTGGTGCTGATCCCGATCTTCGTCTGGCTGCTTGAGCGGCGCTTTATCATACCCGAGGAAGATCGGCTGCGCCGTACTTTCCGGGCCGATTTCGCCCGATATGAGCGTAAAACGCGGCGGTGGATTTAAGGGTGTGCTTATCATGACACAGCGCCAGAATTGCTGCGCTTGCGAAATAATCTTGCGCGAGATACATGTCTGCGTGACATTCTATGCTGATCACCCATCTGGCCTGAAACTAAAATTAGGGGGAACCGACTGGTGAAAATTGGGACGCCGAAGGAAACGTTTAAGGGCGAGAACCGGGTTGCGATGACCCCGGACTCGGCTTTGCAGTTGCAGAAACTGGGCTATGAGTGCCTGATAGAGAAGGGCGCTGGAGCGGCGGCGGGGTTTTCCGATGCTGCTTACAAAGCGGCGGGGGTTGAGGTCGTCAAGACCGCTGCCGCGCTGTGGAAAGCGGCGGATATCATCGCCAAGGTACGCCAGCCTGATGCAACCGAGCTGAAGCGTCTGACCAAGGACAAAACCCTGATCTCCTTCTTCAACCCTGCGGGGAATGAAGAGGGGATGGAAGCTGCCAAATCCAAGGGCGCGACCGTGATCGCGATGGAGATGGTGCCGCGTATTTCCCGCGCGCAGAAGATGGATGCTCTGTCTTCGATGGCCAATATCGCGGGTTACCGCGCGGTGATCGAGGCAGGGAACAACTTTGGCCGTTTCTTCACCGGTCAGGTGACGGCGGCGGGTAAAGTGCCGCCCGCGAAAGTGCTGATCGTAGGCGCGGGTGTGGCCGGTTTGGCTGCGATCGGAACCTCGACCTCTCTGGGCGCGATCACTTATGCGTTTGACGTGCGCCCCGAAGTGGCCGAGCAGGTCGAATCCATGGGGGCCGAGTTCGTTTATCTCGACTTCGAAGAAGAACAGCAGGACGGCGCTTCGACCGGAGGATACGCTTCGGTTCAGTCCGAGGAATTCCGCGAGGCGCAACTGGCCAAGTTCCGCGAACTGGCCCCGGAAATGGACATCGTTATCACTACGGCCCTGATCCCGAACCGGGAGGCACCTGAGCTTTGGACCAAGGACATGGTCGAGGCGATGAAGCCGGGTTCAGTGATCGTGGACCTTGCGGCGGAAAAAGGCGGCAACTGCAAGCTGACCGTGGCGGACGAAAAGATCGTGACCCCGAATGGCGTGACCATCATTGGCTATACCGACTTCCCCAGCCGGATGGCGGCGCAGTCGTCGTCTCTGTACGCGACTAATATCCGTCACATGATGGCCGACCTGACGCCCGAGAAGGACGGCAAGGTCAAGCACGACATGGAAGATGATGTGATCCGCGGTGCAACCGTGACCCACGAGGGCGAGATCACCTTCCCACCACCGCCGCCCAAGGTGCAGGCGATTGCGGCGCAGCCTAAAACCGAGGTCAAGGAGCTGACCCCGGAAGAGAAAAAGGCGCAAGAAATCGCAGCCTTCAAGGCGCAGACCAAGCAGCAGTTCACCCTGCTGGGGGTCGGCGGCGCGCTGATGCTGCTGGTGGGGCTGGTTGCTCCGGCCAGCTTCATGCAGCATTTCATCGTGTTCGTGCTGGCGATCTTTGTGGGCTTCCAGGTGATCTGGAACGTCTCGCACAGCTTGCACACACCGCTGATGGCGATCACCAACGCGATCTCATCGATTATTATCGTTGGAGCCTTGATGCAGATCGGATCGGGGTCATTCCTCGTTATTCTGTTGGCGGCGCTCAGCGTCTTCATGGCCGGGATCAACATCTTCGGTGGCTTCCTCGTAACCCGGCGCATGCTTGCCATGTTCCAGAAATCTTAAGGGAGGCCGGGTAGATGGAATTTGGCTTTACCACTGCCGCCTACGTTGTTGCGGCTGTTCTGTTCATCCTTTCTTTGGGTGGTCTATCGAACCAGGAAAGCGCCAAACGCGCGGTCTGGTACGGCATCGTCGGTATGGCGCTGGCGGTGTTTGCCACGCTGGTTGGCCCCGGTTCGGGCCTGTGGCTGCTGTCGCTGTTGCTGATCGCGGGCGGTGGCCTGATCGGTCAGTACGTGGCGCAGCGCGTCCAGATGACCGAGATGCCGCAGCTGGTGGCCGCGATGCACTCGCTGGTCGGTCTGGCGGCTGTGTTCGTGGGCTTCAACGCCCATTTTGAGATCGGCAATGTGGCGCAGGTCATGGCGATTGCTGACTCGGCGTCTCAGGCGGATTTGTCTGATCTGGGCGCGTTTGCCAAGCTGATTGCGAAGAAAACTCCAGCTGAACTGGCGATCCTGCATGTCGAGCTGTTCCTCGGCATCTTCATCGGCGCGATCACCTTTACCGGATCGGTCGTGGCCTATGGCAAATTGGCCGGCAAGGTGACCTCGGCGGCGACCAAGCTGCCCGGTGGCCATGCGCTGAACGCGGGCGCTGCGGCTTTGTCGTTCATTTGCCTGATCTGGTACACCAATTCGGGCGGCTTCTTCCCGCTGTTCCTGATGACACTGGCGGCGCTGTTCATCGGCTATCACCTGATCATGGGCATCGGCGGGGCCGATATGCCGGTGGTTGTGTCGATGCTGAACTCGTATTCGGGTTGGGCGGCTGCGGCGATTGGCTTCTCGCTTGGCAACGACCTGCTGATCGTGGTGGGTGCGCTGGTGGGCTCGTCCGGTGCGATCCTGTCTTACATCATGTGCAAGGCGATGAACCGTCACTTTGTCAGCGTGATCCTGGGGGGCTTTGGCGGCCCGCAGGGCGAGCAGATGGCCGTTGAGGGCGAGCAGATCGCCATTGAGGCAGACGGTGTTGCGGCGGCGCTGAATGATGCGGACAGCATTGTCATCATCCCTGGCTACGGCATGGCCGTGGCGCAGGCGCAGCAATCGGTGTCCGAACTGGTTCGCAAGCTGCGCGCCAAAGGTAAGAATGTGCGCTTTGCGATCCACCCGGTTGCGGGTCGTCTGCCGGGGCACATGAACGTGCTGCTGGCCGAGGCGAAGGTGCCCTATGACATCGTGCTGGAGATGGACGAGATCAACGATGACTTCCCTGATACAGACGTGGCCATCGTCATCGGGTCGAACGACATCGTGAACCCTGCGGCGCAGGAAGACCCCAACAGCCCCATCGCCGGCATGCCGGTGCTGGAATGCTGGAAGGCCAAGCAGGTGTTTGTATCCAAGCGCGGTCAGGGTACCGGGTATTCGGGTATCGAAAACCCGCTGTTCTTCAAAGAGAACACCCGCATGTTCTATGGCGATGCCAAACAGTCGCTGGACAAACTGCTGCCCATGATCGACTGATCATCTGATCTTGCTAAAATGCAAAGGGCGCCTTCGGGCGCCCTTTTCTTCTCTGCAATGCCGGGGGCTCTGCCCCCGAAACCCCGGGATATTTTGGGCCAGATGAAGCGTGCGGATGTGATAAGCTGGACCCGTTTGTGGCTGGAGGATGATGATGCAGAAAGTGAACGGAATAGGTGGTGTGTTCTTTCGCGCCCGTGACCCTAAAGCGTTGAGTGCTTGGTACGAAGAGCATTTGGGTGTCAATCACTATGACCCTGTGCCGTGGAAACAGAGCGAAGGGTACACAGTGTTTGCACCGTTTGCGGAAGATACCGGCTATTTTGGCAGGGCCGAGCAGCAATGGATGATCAATTTTCGTGTCGACGATCTTGCGGCGCTAACAGCTCAGCTGGAAGCCGCCGGAATCACGGTTGAGACCAATCCCGACTGGGACAGCGAAGTGGGAAAATTCGCCCGTATCCATGATCCCGAAGGCAACCCCATCGAGCTATGGGAACCAAATCAATGACATAGCGGAATTGTATACCGTTGTATCCTTGTAAGTATATGAAATAAAAAGATAATTGATGTATCCTCAATCTGTCTTATAGTGCCCGGGCGATACCGGAGCTTGCTATGACGCCGATTGACGACCATCCGCTGCGCTATGCGTTGGCAAATGAATTGCATGCACGTCCATTTCCGGTGGCGTCTACCCCATGCACCGTTGTGTTCTTGGCGATCAAGAAACCGGTCGAGGCTGCGGCACGAGACCGGGACGAAGATATGGCCCATCTGATCAATCTGTTGGACCGCCACGGCGCGCAGCACCCGCAACCCGGAGCCACGCATTATGCCGGTCAGATCGGACGGCACTGGTTGAAATGGGAACAACATACCGAGTTCGTGACCTACACGGCGATCACCCAAAATGTCAGCGACCGCGCCTTCAATCCGGCGGATTTCGAAGTGTTCCCGCCCGACTGGCTGATCGCAAGTCCTGGTCAGCGCGTGACGTCTGCAATGATCCGAGTTGTAGAGCGTCAGGGTGATGAGGCGGTACAAACCTCATTGGCTGATTGGTTCGAACCGGAAAGCCTGGCCGTGGCGAGCGTTTTGGACGATTCAGCAATCTGCGCAAGCGACTTTCGCATCGATCCGGCAGGGCATATGCGGTTCGCTATGTTTGTCAGCGATGGCGCTGGTCGCCGTCGGACCGGCAGGGTCATTCAACGCCTCTGCGAGATCGAGACATATAAGGCGATGTCCATGCTGGGTTTCGCGCGTGTCAAACAAATGACGCCTCGAATAGGCGAATTGGACAGCAAGTTGACCCGCTTGATGGGGCAAATGACCGACAACTCGGCCCATCCAGACGAGTTGTTGCCCGATCTTCTATCGACATCAATCGAGTTGGAAACGCTTTCGGCCCAATGTTCTTTCCGCTTTGGGGCCACGGGGGCCTATGAGACAATTGTTAATCAACGCATCGAAGTCTTACGCGAAGAAAGGTTCGAAGGGCGTCAGAGCTTTGCCGACTTCATGATGCGTCGGTATGATCCGGCGATCCGCACTGTGAAATCAACAGAACGCCGTCTGCAGGCCCTGTCTGATCGTGCGATCCGCGCTGGCGAGCTGTTGCGGACCCGGGTGGATGTCGAACGCAGCGCTCAGAATCAGGCTTTGCTGGAAAGCATGGATCGTCGCGCTGATCTGGCGTTGCGGTTGCAGCACACGGTCGAAGGGCTTTCTGTGGTCGCAATCAGCTATTACGCGGTCTCACTTGCTAGCTATCTGCTATATCCTTTAACCAAGGCGGGGATCGGCAAGGGGATGCTGACTGCTGCAATCACAATCCCGGTTGTGTTTGGCGTCTGGTTTGCCATTCGTCAAATCCGCAAGCGGTTGGAATAGTCGGCAATTGCCAATTTCCTCAGGACCTGTAGAACGGGCAAGATTTGTCAGGTCTCATATTGGGGTTTCCCGTGATTGGTATTGTTGCAGCATGGCGTGCTGTTGCCGCTATGTTCATCCTGAACGGTGCCTTGTTCGGCATTTGGGCCTCGCGCATCCCAGCGGTGCGCGATCGGCTTGAGCTAAGTCACGAAGCATTGGGCTATGGCCTGTTGTTCATGGCTGCCGGTGCCGTGTGTTCTTTTCCGATTACCGGCAAGCTGACGGATCGGTTCGGGGCTGTTGCAATCACGCGGATCATCGCAGTTTTGTACACGGCCTCGCTGATCCTGCTGGCGTTCGCGGATGGGTTCTGGGCGCTGGCCGGATTTCTGTTTGTGTTTGGGGCCTTTCACGGTTCGATGGACGTGGCCATGAACGCATGGGCGGCTGAGGTTGAGCAAGCCTATGACAAGCCTGTCATGTCATCCTTCCATGCAATGTGGAGCCTCGGGGCCGGGTTAGGGGCGCTTAGCGGCTATGCGGCAGTTCAGATGGGGCTGACCGTTATGCAGCATTTCCTTTTGGCAGGGGGGATCGTCGTTGTTCTGGCTCTGGCCTTGTCTTGGGTTCGATGGACGTCTCGCCAGTCGGAGGGGAAGAAAGGGTCGGTCTTTGTGCTGCCCTCAGGTGCATTGGTGCTGGTTGGATTTACCGCACTATGCGGGGCTTTGGGCGAGGGTGCAGTCGCTGATTGGAGCGCGATTTTCCTGCGTGACGAGACAGGTGCTGCAGAAAGCATCGCGGCACTCGGTTATGCTGTATTTTCGGTGACGATGGTGTTGTTCCGCTTGGCAGGCGGCTTTGTGATTTCCCGTTTTGGACCCGTGGCGACGGCACGTTTTGGAGGTATCTGCGCCGCAGTCGGCGTGTTTGCTGTGGTGTCAGCAGGTGAAGCGGGGCTTGCCTTGGCGGGATTTGCACTGATGGGGATTGGCTATGCAGTGATCATGCCTTTGGCATTCAGCCGAGCGGCCAACGATCCGGATGTGCCACCTGGGCAGGCCATCGCAAGTGTCGCGACATTGGGATACGGGGGGTTGCTGATCGGGCCGCCCTTGATCGGGTTTCTGGCCGAACTGATGACATTAAGACTGGCCTTTGCGGTCCTTCTGCCTTTGGCCGTCCTGATCATCGTGTTGGCCGGCGCGCTGAAGCGCGCCGACTGAAACTTGCTTAACGACCGCGAATACGCGGATCCAGAGCGTCCCGCAGCCCGTCGCCCAGATAGTTGACGCTGAGAACGGTCAGCGAGATGGCGAGGCCGGGCCAGAACACGCGCTCGGGGTACTGCTGCAGATAGTCGACACCATCAAACAGAAGGCGGCCCCATGTCGGGAAGTCTGGCGGGAAGCCAAGGCCCAGGAACGACAACGCGCTTTCAGTGATGATCGCAGTCGCAATCCCCAGCGTTGCCGATACCATGATCGGAGACAGCACGTTCGGCAGGATATGCCGTGTGATGATCTGACTGTTGCTGGTGCCGATCGATCGCGCGGCAAGGACGAATTCACGCTCCTTGATTGCCAACACGTCACCCCGCACGATCCGCGCGGTAGGCATCCACGAGGTGATGCCAATGGCGCAGACGATCAGGATGAATATCCCGCGTTCCAGCCCGAATGCCGCAGACAAAGGCTCGCGGAAGAGCAGCATCATGACCAGCAGCAAGGGCAACAGAGGCAGGGCAAGGAACAGGTCGGTCAGGCGCATCAGCGGTCCATCCAGACGCTTGAAGAACCCGGCAACAACTCCAATCAGCGATCCAAGGAACAGGGCCAGCAGCATTGCTGTGATCCCCACCGAGACCGAGGTCTGCCCACCCGACATCATCCGAGCGAGAATATCGCGGCCTAATTGGTCGGTCCCAAAGGGATGTGCCCAGCTAGGGCCTTGGTTCCGCGAGCGGATGTCGATCTGCGTCGGGTCGATGCTCCAAAGGTACGGCCCCAGATAAACTCCGGCGACGATGAAGATGAACAAGATTGCTCCGATCATCGCGCCTTTGTGGGTTTTGAACTGATCCCAGACATCACGCCACTGGCTGCGGGGTGGGGTGGCCAATTCTTCCATGACACCTGCCGTCGGCATCGCGGTCGAGGCTGGGGCAAGTCCTTCATCCGGGACCAGCGTATCGGTACGATCATGATCAGTCATAGCGAATCCTCGGGTCCAGAATGCCGTAGAGCACATCGGCGATCAGGTTGAACAGCACGATCAGTACGGCAAAGATGAAGGTCAGGGTTTGCACCATTGGCAGATCGTTGGCCTGAATAGCTCCGATCAGCAACTGGCCGATGCCATTCACCTTGAACACCTGCTCGGTAATGATGGCGCCACCAAAGATGGCCGGAATACCCAGAGCGATCACGGTGACCACGGGGATCATCGAATTGCGCAAGACGTGGACCATAACAACCGTGTATTCGCTTAGGCCCTTGGCGCGGGCGGTGCGGACGTAATCCTGATTGAGGTTGTCCAGCATAGAGGCGCGCATGAAGCGGGAAAGCTGCGCGGTGATCTGCAGCGCCAGAACCATGACCGGCATGATCATCTGCTTCAGTTGCACAACAAAGCTGTCCCAGCTATTCACCACATGAGTGGTGTCATAGATCGACGGGAACCAGCCCAGCTGGACCGAGAAGATAACGATCACCAGCACGCCCGAGAAGAAGGGCGGAACCGAAAATCCGACCATCGACACGAACGTACCCATCTGGTCGAACCAGGAATACTGGCGATAGGCCGAATAGATGCCGATGGGCAGGGCGATCAGGATGGCGACCACATAGGCAGTGCCGACAACCCACAGGGTCTGTGGGATACGCTGAACGACGATGTCCATAACGGGCGAACGGGTCTGCCACGAGATCACGCGCAAGTCACCTTCAGAGAAGGTGGTGCCAAAGATCGAGTCAACCAGCACCTGCGGTTCGATCCAGAAGAACTGTACGATCCATTTCCAGAACCGGATATGCATCGGCTGGCCGAGGCCAAGTGCCTCGCGCATCTTCTCTTTGACTTCGGGGGGGACGGTAAGCGGAACCTGCGCCATCGGATCGCCGGGTGCGAGTTCCAGGAGCAGGAAAATGACGAGACTGATGAACAGCAGTGTGGGTACGGCCAGCACCAGTCGTCTGATGGTAAAGTTAAGCATTAAGAGGCGCCTTTATGTGCGTCTTCTTGTTGGAGTGGTCTGCAAATGACCGCGCCCCGAAGTTCGGGGCGCGATTTTGCAAGGCTAACGCTTAGGAACCGGTTTTGCGGTACCAGTCCGCAATGTTCCACAACTCGCTGTCCCAAACATTCAGGACAACACCACCCAGTGTGTTTGCGTGCGCCGACAGACGACCACGGTGCACCAGCGGGATCATACCGCCGTTCTGCACGATGATGTCGTTCAACTGTTTCGCGATCTCGGCACGTTGCTCCAGACCTGCGGTTTCGGCCAGCTGACCATGCAGCTTGTCGAACTCTTCGTTGCAGAAGCGGCTGATATTTTCACCCTGCCACTGCGATTCCGGCTTAGGCGCCTTGTCGCACAGGCCGTTGCCCAGATAGGACTGCGGGTCGGTGCCGTTGAAGGTGTTGGCGTACATTTCAACGTCGGCATAGAACTTCTGGAAGGTATCAGGCGAGCCCGGGTCACCACCAAAGAAGACCGACGCGTTGATGTTGCGCAGTTCGGTTTCGATACCGATCTGGCTCCACCATTCCTTGATCAGCGCTTGGAAGTCCTGACGGACGGCGTTGGTCGAGGTCTGATAGACGATTTTCAGCGGAACGCCGTCTTTTTCACGCACGCCGTCGCCATTGGTGTCAACGATACCAGCTTCGTCCAGCAGTGCGTTCGCGCCCGCGATATCCTGCGTGTCGCAGCTCATCGAGGTCGAATTGAACGCAGCCGGGGCCGGTACCCAGTTACAGGTCACTTTGCCTGCCTGGCCATAGCCGATTTCCACCAGCAGCGGGCGGTCGATTGCCATGGACATGGCTTTGTAAACCGCAGGGTCCTGCAGGAACGGGTGCGGATGCTTGGCTGTCGAACGCTCGCCTTCCGGCAGGTCGGGCGACGGGTTGGTCTGGTTCAGCATGATACGCTCGACCAGCGGGCCAAAGCCTGCCACCGGAGTACCTTTGCCGCCTTCCTGCATCTGTGCGATCACTTCGGGCGCTAGCTGCAGGTTCCAGGCATAGTCGAACTCGCCGGTTTCCATCACCGCGCGGCCAGCTGCCGTCGCATCGCCGCCACCTTTGAATGTCACGGTTGCGAAGGCAGGTTTCGCCGGGTCGCGATAGTTGTCATTGGCTGCAAATGTAATCACGTCATTCGGCTTGAACTCGGTGACGACAAATGGGCCGGTGCCAATTGGGTTAAAGTTTTGATCAGTACATTCAGGGGCTTTTGCGCCCACGCAATCGGCGAATTGTGCTGCCTGAATGATCGGGCTTTCGCCGCCCACGAAGGGTCCGTAGGGGAATGGGGTCGGCGCGTCGAATGTGACCTTGACAGTCAGATCGTCCACGGCTTCGACCGAAGTTACGCCTTCGAACTTGGTCACCTGCGCGCAGCCACCTTCAGGATGCATGCAGTAATCAGCGGTGAACTTCACATCCGCCGAGGTAAACGGAGTGCCGTCCGACCAAGTGATTCCCGGTGCAATTTTCCAGGTGATCGAGGTCAGGTCTTCGCTGACGCCGCCATTTTCAACGGTCGGAATCTCGGACGCCAGATAAGGCACCATATTGCCGTCCTGGTCGTAGCGGGCCAGCGGTTCAATCACCAGCGAAGCGGATTCCACATCCTTGGTGCCGCCCGACAGGAACGGGTTCAGGATTGACGGGGCTTGCCAATAAATAATGCTGACATTGCCGTCCGATCCGCGCTCGGCGAAGGCCATCGGGGCCATTGCCGTGCTTGCAATCGCACCAAGCAAAAGGGTTTTGATTTTCATCATACACTCCATGTTGGACACATACGTGTCTCGATTATCTCCGCGATGCCCGCGGATTAGGCGTGGCCGGGCTGAGGTATAAGAACCTGAAATCAAACGAAAACGATTCGATCGCCAACGTGTTTCCCGTTCTCTCCCCAAAACGGTTACGGGGCGTATCGAAACAGAGTTTCGGAAAATTGCAAGCCTTGCGTTACGGAATTTGACCTATTGGTTTGACTTTGCCCGCCACCCCGCCTTAGCGTTTGGCACTCAATCCGAAAAGCCGCCAAGGGGAGAGCGCGCGTGCTGGATCAGCCTATTGCCCAGATCAAGAAACTACGGGTCGAATTTCAAACAAAGGACGGCCCGGTTGTCGGGGTCGAGGATGTCTCGTTTGAAGTCAAACCGGGTGAAACCGTTTGTATCGTAGGCGAATCGGGGTCGGGTAAGTCGGTCTCATCCCTGTCACTGATGCGCTTGGTCGAGTTCGGCGGTGGCGAAATTGCCGGGGGGCAATTGTTGTTTGATCGCCGCGATGGCGAAGAATTGGACCTGTCTGGTGCAGATCAGGATCTCATGAAGCAGATTCGCGGAAATGAGATCGGAATGATCTTTCAGGAGCCGATGACCGCTCTGAACCCCGTATTTACCGTTGGGCGGCAGCTGACTGAAGGGTTGCGAATCCACAAGGACATGAGCAAATCGCAGGCCGAGGAACGCGCGCTGGAGCTGCTGCGACAGGTGCGCATCCCCGAGCCGGAACGGCGTCTGAAGCAGTATCCGCATGAGCTGTCCGGCGGTATGCGCCAGCGCGTGGTGATCGCCATGGCCATGGCGTGCGAGCCGCGCCTGCTGATCGCGGATGAGCCCACCACGGCGTTGGATGTGACCATTCAGGCCGAGATTCTGGCGCTGATGGATCGGCTTAAGCGAGAAACCGGCACAGCGGTGATGTTTATCACCCATGATATGGCTGTGGTCGCGCAGATGGCGGACCGTGTCGTGGTCATGTTCCGGGGCAACAAGGTTGAAGAGGGCACGGTCACAGAAATCTTTGAAAACCCTCAGCACGACTACACCAAAGCGCTGCTGGCAGCGGTTCCAAAACTGGGTGAGATGCAGGGCAAGGCCGCACCTGAGCCCATGAAACTGCTGGGCGAGGAAGGTCAAACCATTGCGCCGATCCCGGGCACCAATGAGGTGCTGCTGACAGTCAAGAACCTGACCACGCGCTTTGCGGTCAAGGGCGGATTGCTGCGTCGGACGATATCGAATGTGCATGCGGTCGAGGATGTCTCGTTCACATTGAACCGGGGCCAGACGTTGAGCCTTGTGGGAGAATCGGGTTGCGGCAAATCCTCGGCAGGGCGCTCGATCCTGCGACTGGTCGAGCCGATGGCGGGCGAGGTTGATCTGGACGGGGTCGACATCATGAAGCTGGATCAGGCTGGCCTACGCAAGGCGAGGCTGGACATGCAGATGATCTTTCAGGATCCATTCGCCTCGCTGAATCCGCAGATGCAGTTGGTCGATCAGGTCGCCGAGCCAATGCGTAACTATGGCGTCGCGTCGGGGTCCGAACTGCAGGACCGCGTGGCGCAGCTGTTTGACAAAGTGCAACTGCCGCGCAGCTTCATGCGCCGCTTCCCGCATGAGATGTCGGGCGGTCAGCGTCAGCGGATCGCGATTGCGCGTGCATTGGCGCTGAACCCCAAGCTGATCATCGCAGATGAGGCTGTATCGGCACTGGATGTATCGGTTCAGGCGCAGGTGCTGAACCTTATGATGGAACTTCAGTCCGAGCTTGGCCTCAGCTATCTGTTCATCAGCCACGATATGGCCGTGGTTGAGCGTGTCAGCCACCATGTCGGCGTGATGTATCTGGGCCGCATCGTTGAACTCGGTCCGCGCGCCCGCGTCTTTGAGAACCCGCAACACGCCTATACTCAGGCGCTGATGAAGGCGGTTCCGATTGCGGACCCGAACAAGCGGAAATCGGAAAAAGACCTGAACTTCAAACCGATCCCGTCGCCCATACATCCGATTGGATACTTACCCGAACCCTCGCAATACAACGAGGTTGAACCGGGGCATTTCGTTCTGACCACTGACAGCGGATATTGATCCTCATGGCTGAGCGCCTGTCTCCGCTGGATATCATGACAAAGTTGATCTCGTTCCCGACCGTGAGCCGGGATACAAACCTGCCGCTTGTGGATTGGGTTGAAGGGTATCTTGAAAGTCACGGGATCGAATCCCATCGTTGGCCCGATCCGGATCAACCCCATAAGGCCGCATTGTTTGCACATGTAGGCCCTTGGGAAGAGGGTGCGATTGTCCTGTCGGGCCACACGGATGTGGTGCCGGTGGATGGCCAGCCCTGGGATTCCGACCCGTTTGTGGTGACCGAGAAAGACGGGAAATATTACGGGCGCGGCACCTGCGATATGAAGGGCTTTGACGCGCTGGCCATCTGGGCGTTGGTTGAGGCGCATCACGCTGATATCAAACGCCCGCTGCAACTTGCGCTCAGCTTCGATGAAGAGGTTGGCTGCACTGGCGCTCCGCCGATGATTGAGGCGATGCAGAAAGTGCTGCCCAAGGGATCAGCGGTGATCGTGGGCGAACCTTCGGTGATGCAGGCTGTCACGGGCCATAAGGGCGGGTTCGGTTATGACACGCATGTCGTCGGGTTTGAGGTCCACAGCTCGATCATGCATACGGGCGTCAATGCGATCATGGAAGCCGCGCCTCTGATAGATTGGGCCAATTCGCGCAATACCGAGAACCGAGCAGCTAAACCTTCGGACATAGCGGCTGTATTCGACCCGCCCTGGACCACCTGCCATGTGGGTATGATCGACGGGGGAACTGCGCATAATATCACTGCCAAGGATTGCCGGTTCATGATGGATTTCCGGGTCGTTCCGGGCGAGAGCGCCGCGCAGTGGCGCGAGGCTTATCTTGAGCAGGTCCGGCAGGCCGAAGCGCGAATGCAGACCGTTCATCCTGAGGCCCGAATTGATGTGACCGACCACTTCGCTGTGCCCGCGCTGGTGCCCGAGCATGAAGGCGAGGCCGAAATGCTGGTGCGCGCTCTGACCGGGGATAACGCCACGCATGTTGTGAGCTACGGCACCGAGGCGGGACAGTTTCAAGAGGCCGGGTATTCAGCTGTTATCTGTGGTCCTGGCGACATTGCGCAGGCGCATCAACCAAATGAATTTATAGAGATTTCTCAATTCAACGCAGGTCACAAATTCATGGAGCGACTGGTACAGCGACTTTGTGAATAAGACCCCGAAGGGAGTTCCAAGATGCCTGTCAAGAACCGGCTGGCCGAGATGCATGGCGAGATCACCAAATGGCGTCGCCATCTGCATATGCATCCCGAGCTGATGTATGATGTCGAAGAAACCGCAGGCTTCGTTGTCGAGCGCCTGAAAGAATTCGGCGTTGACGACATAACGCCGGGCATTGGCAAAACCGGCGTTGTTGCCGTGATCAAGGGGCGCGAGGATACCAAGGGCCGCGTTATCGGATTGCGCGCGGATATGGATGCCTTACCCATCGAAGAAGCGACTGGGCTGGATTATGCCTCGACCGTTTCCGGCAAGATGCACGCCTGCGGGCATGATGGGCATACCTCAATGCTGTTGGGGGCCGCGCAATATCTGGCCGAGACCCGGAATTTCGACGGCACAGTGGTGTTGATCTTTCAACCGGCCGAGGAAGGCGGGGCCGGGGGGTTGGCCATGTGCCAGGATGGTCTGATGGATCGCTGGGGCATTCAGGAAGTTTATGGCATGCACAATATGCCAGGGATGCCGGTGGGTGAGTTCGCTATTCGGCCCGGAGCATTGCTGGCCTCGTCTGACGAGTTCGAAATCGTGGTCACGGGAAAGGGCGGTCACGCCGCCGCACCGCATGAGGCGGTGGATACCACGCTGGTCGCCTCGCATATTGTTGTGACCTTGCAATCGGTTGTCTCGCGCACCGTTGATCCGGTCAAACGAGTGGTGCTGACCGTTGGTACGTTTGAAACTGACAGTGTCGCCTCGAATGTGATTGCGCATACGGTACGTTTGAAAGGCACGGTTCGGACGCTTGATTCTGAATACCGCAAGATCGCGGAAGAGCGCATTCGACGGATCGCCGAAGATACAGCCTCGGCCTTCGATGCAAAAGCCGAAATGATATGGACGCCGGGCTATCCAGTTACCGTGAATTCGGAGGCTGAAACCGTATACGCCGCCGAGGCCGCCGAAGCGGTGGCAGGCACGGTCAATGACAGCACCGATCCGATCATGCCGTCGGAAGATTTCGCCTACATGCTTGAAGAACGGCCCGGAGCCTACATCTTTATCGGAAACGGGGACACGGCGATGTGCCATCACCCGGAATACAACTTCGACGACGACGCAATTCCCGCCGGATGCAGCTGGTTTGCTGAGCTGGTGGAACGACGATTGCCCGTTGCCTGATTTGGGAGGATCAGATGCCAATCAAGAACCGACTTGCCGAAATGCACGATGAGATCACTGGTTGGCGGAGGGATATCCATCAACATCCCGAGATTCTCTATGACACCCATCGCACCAGCGCGCTTGTGGCCGAAAAGCTGAAAGAGTTTGGCTGCGATGAAGTGGTGACCGGGATTGGCCGCACCGGCGTTGTAGGCGTCATTAAGGGCAAGACCGATACGCAAGGCCGTGTGATCGGGCTGCGCGCCGATATGGATGCGTTACCGATGCAGGAACAGACGGGGCTGGATTATGCCTCAAAGACCGACGGTGCGATGCACGCCTGTGGCCATGACGGACACACAGCGATGGTTCTTGGTGCGGCGATGTACCTCTCAGAGACGCGGAACTTCGACGGCACAGCCATTGTGATTTTCCAACCTGCCGAAGAAGGCGGCAACGGGGCCGAGGCGATGTGCAAGGACGGGCTGATGGACCGGTTTGGTATTCAGGAAGTCTATGCCATGCACAATGTGCCCGGATTGCCGACGGGTCAGTTTGCCATTCGGTCCGGGCCGTTGCTGGCCGCAGCGGATGAGTT
Organism: Ruegeria sp. BA2; assembly: GCF_056539605.1. Classification (NCBI taxonomy): domain Bacteria; kingdom Pseudomonadati; phylum Pseudomonadota; class Alphaproteobacteria; order Rhodobacterales; family Roseobacteraceae; genus Ruegeria; species Ruegeria sp. BA2. Next base: position 342,581 of record NZ_JBQFVE010000003.1, read on the forward strand.
CGATATTCATGTCGAAGGGCGCGGCGGGCACGCGGCCAAGCCTCACGAGACGATTGATACCACGGTGATGCTGTCTCAGCTTATCGTGGCCTTGCAAACCATCGTGTCGCGCAATGCTGATCCGATTTTGCAGGCTGTGGTGTCGGTAACCTCGGTTGAGACATCCTCGAAGGCGTTCAACGTCATCCCGCAATCGGCGCAGGTGCGCGGCACGGTCCGGACTCATTCCAATGAGATGCGTGATCTGATCGAAAAGCGCCTGGATGAGGTTGCGCAGGGCATTGCCCAAACCTTTGGAGGCACGATGACTGTGGCCTACAAGCGCGGTGTTCCTGTGACGATCAATGCAGAAGAACAGACGGGTTATGCCGCTGAGGCTGCCATTTCGGTTGGCGGTAGTTGTGGCGAAGCGCCTATGGTCATGGGTGGTGAGGATTTCTCGTTCATGCTGGAAGAGCGCCCGGGCGCCTTTATCGTGCTGGGCAATGGCGACAGCGCAGGGCTGCACCACCCCGAATATAATTTCAACGACGATATCATTCCGATGGGATGTTCGTGGTTTGCCGAAATGGTCGAGCGCCGAATGCCGGCGGCTTGAATTAGGAGAGAGAAAAGATGCCAGTTAAGAACCGCTTTGCCGAATTGCAGGATGAAATCACCGCATGGCGACGGGATATTCACGAGAATCCCGAGATCCTGTTTGAAACCCACCGCACCAGCGCCTTGGTCGCTGAGAAGCTGAAAGAGTTCGGCTGTGACGAGGTGGTAACCGGGATCGGGCGCACGGGTGTGGTCGGCGTGATCAAGGGCAAGGCCGACAGCAACGGCAAGGTGATTGGCCTGCGCGCGGATATGGACGCCCTGCCAATCCATGAGGCGACCGGGCTGGACTATGCTTCGAAAACTGACGGCGCCATGCACGCTTGCGGCCATGACGGGCACACGGCGATGCTGCTCGGCGCGGCGAAATACCTGTCAGAGACGCGCAATTTCGACGGCACCGTTGTGGTGATCTTCCAACCCGCCGAGGAAGGCGGCGGTGGCGGGCGCGAGATGTGCGAAGACGGAATGATGGAGCGTTGGAATATTCAGGAAGTCTACGGGATGCACAACTGGCCGGGTAAACCGGTTGGCAGCTTCTCGATCCGTCCAGGCTCGTTTTTTGCGGCGACTGATCAATTTGACATCACCTTTGAGGGACGTGGCGGTCATGCTGCGAAACCTCAGGAAACGGTGGACACAACAGTGATGACGGCGCAGGCAGTGCTGGCGCTACAGACAATTGCGTCGCGCAATGCTGATCCGATTGATAATGTTGTGGTGTCTGTGACGTCGTTCGAGACATCGTCCAAGGCGTTCAACGTGATCCCACAGACTGCGCAGATCAAAGGCACGGTCCGCACCATGAGCAAAGAGATGCGTGATCTGGCCGAGCAGCGGATCACTGAGATTTGCAACGGTGTGGCAGCGACGTTCGGTGGAACTGCGGATGTAACCTATATCCGGGGGTATCCGGTTATGGTGAACAGCGATGAGCAAACCGAATTTGCGGCAGAGGTTGCGCGGTCGGTTTCAGGGGCTTGTGAAGACGCGCCGCTGGTCATGGGTGGCGAGGATTTTGCGTTCATGCTTGAGGAGCGTCCCGGGGCCTACATTCTTGTAGGAAATGGTGACACGGCTGCCGTGCACCACCCGGAGTATAATTTCAACGATGAGGCTATTCCGGCTGGGTGCAGCTGGTGGGCGGAGATTGTTGAACAGCGCATGCCTGCGGCTTGATTGGGTGAAGCGAGGGGCCAGCCCCTCGCGCTCCCCGGGATATTTATAGCCAGATGAAGATCGGATCGGTGCGTTCTGTTAGCTGAGGGACAGGCGGGAGCAGAGTGTGTCGATTACGGATTTCAGCGCTGATTTTTGTGTATTTACGCAGGCTCTGGCCGCGGCTTGCGCAGCGGCTAATTCTGATGGGTTTGACAGCCAGAGAGCGACGGCATCAGACAGCTCTTGCTTGGAGTTTATGAGAACTGCACCTCCGATTTCGACCAGCGGCTCGAATGTTTCCGCGAAGTTGAAAAATCCCGGGCCCGTAATGACGGCTGCCCCTGCTTGCGCGGGCTCGAATGGATTGTGGCCACCGATCTCTTTCAAAGACCCCCCGAGAAAGACAATCGGGCAAAGCGCGTACCAAGTTCCAGTTTCCCCTAATGTATCAGCGACATAGACCTGCGTGCCTGCTGTGATCTTCTGATCCGCACTGCGTAGAGCGCTGGATAGACCGGCATTGTTGGCGATCTTCAAGACTTCATCCCTGCGTTCTGGGTGGCGCGGGATCAGCAGCAGCAAAAGTTCCGGCCAGCGCTTTGACAACTCATTGTGGGCGGCAAGGACGGTTTCTTCTTCACCTGCATGGGTTGAGCTGGCGATCCAGACCGGACGCCCCGCGATCTGGGTTTGGATCTCGAATAGTGTGGTTTGATCCACGGGCAGCGGATCAGACATGGCTTTGAGGTTGGTGCCGGGTTCGACGCGTTCGGCGTCGGCACCCATGCCGACCAGGTTATCCGCGGTTTTTGCGTTTTGGGTCAGGAATACGTTGAAATGATCCAGAATGAAGCGCGCAGTCTTAGGCCGCTTGTTCCAGCCGTCGACCGATTTGTCTGATAGGCGCGCATTCAGCAGAGCAAGTGGCACGCCGGTCTTCGAGGCTTCTACAATCAGGCGCGGCCAGATTTCGCTTTCGACGAAGATGCCTGCGCTGGGTTTCCAGTGCTCTAAAAATCTGCGTACCGGGGCTGCGCTGTCCAACGGTGGGTATTGGTGACGAGTGCGCGGGGGCAATCGTTTAGCGATCAGAGCCGCTGAGGTCGGTGTCCCTGATGTAATCAGAAATTCGGCTTCCGGCAGGCGTTGTCCCAGGCGGTTGATCAGGCTCAGGACTGATAAGCTTTCACCAACGCTGGCTGCGTGAAACCAGATCAGCTGTCCATTGGGGTGGGGCAGGCTGGCGCGACCCAACCGCTCTTGCTGGCGATTTTCAGGAACGCCCGCTGCCTGCAGTTTGCTGCGGACTTTGCGCCAGATCAGCGGTTCGGCAAGTGTCATGGCACCGCAGTACAGCTTGTACAGCAGCGTCGGCTGTCCTTTGTGGCTTCTCAATTTAGCCGCCCGTGTGGCTCATGTGGCGGCTCATCTGTCCGTCGATGGCCTGCCGGGAATAATCGAAATCGTGCCCTTTGGGCTTGAGGTTGATGGCCGCACGGATCGCATCCTCAAGCGGCTGTTCGGTGTCGGGATGGTCGCGTAGAGGGGCGCGCAGATCGGCCATATCCTCTTGCCCGAGGCACATATAAAGCTCACCCGTGCAGGTCAGCCGCACGCGGTTACAGCTTTCGCAGAAGTTATGGGACAAGGGCGTGATGAAGCCGATCTTTTGGCCAGTTTCCTCAAGCCGGACATACCGTGCAGGGCCGCCCGTGCGCTCGGCCAGATCAGTGACCGAATAGTGATTTTCGTATTCCTTGCGAACGTCTTTGAGTGACCAGTATTGATCTAGACGATCTTCATTGCCGATATCGCCCATGGGCATGACCTCGATCCAGGTCAGATCCATGTCGCGCTCGGCACACCATTCGGTGATCTTGGGCAGCTCAGGCTCGTTGAAGCCTTTCAGTGCAACAGCGTTGATTTTGACCCGCAGCCCCGCGTTTTGGGCTGCATCGATCCCGTTCAGCACCTGCTTCAGGCGTCCCCAGCGGGTCACCTTGGCAAATTTGTCCTCGTCCAAAGTATCCAGCGATACATTCACGCGCCGCACGCCCGCCGCGTAAAGATCATCCGCAAAGCGATGAAGCTGTGAGCCGTTGGTGGTCAATGTCAGCTCTTTCAGAGCGCCGCTGTCCAGATGACGGGTCATGCTGTTGAAGAACGACATGATGTTCCGGCGCACCAGTGGCTCACCCCCCGTGATGCGCAGTTTCTCAACACCCATGTTCACGAACGTGCTGCACATTCGGTCGAGTTCTTCCAGAGTCAGAAGATCCTTTTTGGGCAGGAACTTCATGTCTTCGGACATGCAATAGACGCAGCGGAAATCACAACGGTCCGTGACAGAGACACGGAGATAGGTGATGGCGCGGGCAAACGGGTCGATTAGCGGAGCGGTCATGGCCCATAGGTAAAGCGCAGGTTGGTACTCGGCAAGAGCCAACTGCGTTTTAGGCTGGTGCAGATAGGCGCAGGCCTTTAGGATTTCTGCTATGAAATATGCGTTGATTTTGGCCTGCGCGCTTGTTGCCGGATGTGATGCGGTTCGGTCTACAACGGATCGTGTGTTTGGGAGTTCGCCAAGCGAGCCCGTACCGGAACCCGTTGCCGCAGTGCCTGCCGAAGAGGTTCCCGAACCGGTTGCAGCATCAGCCGGGTGGTCGGGTGCCAAAACGACCGTTGCCGGGCTGGGTGATCCCAACACGCCGGGGCGTTGGTTGCAAACGCCCCTGGTTGAGACTGAAATCAACGGTCGCGTGGTCGTACGGCGCACAGGTGCACAGGCTTATGTCACGCTTATTCCCGCACCGGGCCCCGCAGGCGGTGGCGGTCGGCTGTCGCTTGAGGCGATGCGCGCCTTGCTGGTCCCGTTTGATGAGCTGGTCGAGTTGGACGTTTATTCCGACTGAGCGCGCAGGTATTTGCCGGCTTCTTTACGGGCAAAGGGTTTCATGGCAGTGCCGTGCGTATCAAGAAACGTGACGACGCGCTGCGGATCATGTTTTGACAACTCGCGCAGCCACCAGGCGATGGATTTCTGGATGAACCAATCGCGATCCGGGACATAGCCCGCCGCCCATCCCAGTATACGGTCACGGTGCCGAAGATCCTCGGGCTTGGGATGGTTCTGTTTGGTCCAGGGCAGGGTGGCGACCAGAGCGGCGCGGCGGGTCCACATATGGTTAGAACTTGTCCAGTTTTCGACCAGATCCAGGCGAGAAGGGTCCGCCAACAGCCTTTTCTGCATCGCCGTACAAGCGTGGTCGGCAATCGCCCAAGCATCAAAATCTGGCAGCCAGCTTTGCAGCAGATCCCAAACGCCCTCATCCGGTCGGATACGCGCTTGTGTCAGCAGCTTGCCAGCGGCCACGCGTGCCTCGTGAATATTGCTGTCCCACAGATGTTCGGCCAATGAAACACGTTCAGGCACCGTCAGGGATTGCCGCCAACCTTTGCTCAGATCATTCAGAACTGGATTGGCAACGCCCAGATAAGGGCGATCAACCTTGTGATAGGCCGCCATCTGAGCCGCCTTCTCGGGGTCGGAATGCGCCTTGATCTGATCTAAATAGGTGTCCAACACGATCAGCTCGGCACGCCGGTTGGCTTGCCATCCAGCGTTTTCTGGTTCTTCTCAGACCAATAGGCGCGGATTTCATCATCTGATTTGCCATCGACCCATTTCTGCATCGTGTCTCGTTCAGACTGGTATTCCATGAAGGGCACGGCATAGCCGCACGAGGTCTGCACCAGATCGATATCGACATCATAGATCTGCCGCGCACTGCGGTGGGTTGGGAAAAGCGCGGCTAATTCCTCCCAATCCTTGTCGCCATTATGCACTGTGCGGGTTGTTCCATACGTGCGCAGAATCAATGGGCGCGTTGTGAAGGAACACCACATCAATGTCATGCGATTGACCTCAAGCAAGTGACCTGCCGTTTCATTGCCGCTGCCGGTCAGGTTCATCCAGACGATCCGATTTGGCCCCAGAACGCGCAGTGAATCCATACCTTTGGGCGAGATGTTAACTCGACCATCCGGTGCAGCGGTTCCCACAAAGAACATGTGCTGGTCTTCGATGAAAGTGCGCTTTGCTTCGTCAAGGTCAGGAAATTGCTTGGCCATGGATCATTCCACCGTCACAGATTTCGCCAAATTACGCGGCTGATCCACATCGGTGCCTTTGGCCACAGCCGTGTGATAGGCCAGCAGTTGCGCGGGTACCGAGTATAGGATCGGTGCGAGGCTGGTGTGGATATGCGGCATCCGGATGGTGCTCCACACCCCATCTTCAGCCTCTGCGATACCATCATCGTCTGAAACAAGAATGACCTTGCCTTTGCGGGCCATCACTTCCTGCATGTTCGAGACGGTCTTATCAAAAACCGCATCGCGTGGGGCCATGACGACAACCGGCATGTTTTTGTCGATCAAGGCGATGGGACCGTGCTTGAGTTCTCCTGACGCATAACCTTCGGCGTGGATATAGCTTATTTCCTTAAGCTTCAGCGCGCCTTCCATTGCCAGCGGGTACATAAGGCCACGGCCCAGGAACAGCACATCGCGTGCCTCAGACAGGCGTTGAGCTGATTGGCGGATGGCATCGTTCTGATCCAGCGCTGCGTTGAGCACCGTCGGCAAACCACGTAGCGCCGCCGCGTGATCGGCCAGCTCTTCATCGGTCAGCGTACCCCGGTCAGCGGCGGCTTTGAGGGCTAGCATCAGCAACACGCTGAGCTGGCAGGTGAATGCTTTGGTTGAGGCAACGCCAATCTCAACACCCGCATGAATCGGCAGCGCCACATCGCTTTCACGCGCGATCGAGCTTTCCGCAACATTCACGACCGAGACAATCTTGTCTGCCTTGCCTTCGCAATAGCGCAGCGCCGCCAGCGTGTCGGCAGTTTCGCCCGATTGGCTGACAAACAGCGCCAGGGTCCGGTCCGAAATCGGAGGCTCGCGATAGCGGAATTCGCTTGCAATATCGACCTCAACCGGCATCTTTGCCAGCTGCTCGAACCAGTATTTCGCCGTCAGACAAGCGTAGAATGCAGTACCGCATGCCACCATGGTCAAGCGGTCGAGTTTGCTGAAATCCAGATTTTCGCCGGGCAGCACGACCTGATCGCCACCTGTGGGCAGGTACGAGCGGATAGCCTCGGCGACCACGACAGGCTGTTCAGCGATTTCCTTGGCCATATAGTGTTTATGGCCACCCTTGTCAGCGCGCGTCTGATCGATTTGGATCTGTCGCACCTCACGATTGGCGAGCTCACCGGTTTCCGTGCGGATTTCCAACGACGTGCGGGTCAGCACCGCGCGATCGCCCTCTTCAAGATACGTGATGCGATCCGTCAGCGGGGCCAACGCGATCGCGTCAGAGCCGACAAACATCTCACCATCGCCGTGACCAATTGCCAAGGGAGAGCCCTTGCGCGCCGCGACGATCAGGTCTTCTTGCCCATCAAACAGAAAGGCAAGCGCAAATGCGCCTTTGAGCCTGTCGATGGTTTTAAATGCGGCGTCGACCGGAGACAGGCCTTCGGACATATATTGTTCCGTCATCAGGGCTACGGTCTCGGTGTCGGTATCCGTGACGAAGCCGACACCGTGCACGGCCAATTCGGCACGCAGCTCGCGATAATTTTCGACAATACCATTGTGCACAACGGCGACCGGACCAGCCTTGTGCGGGTGCGCGTTGTTTACTGAAGGGGCACCGTGGGTCGCCCACCGGGTATGACCGATTCCGGATTTTCCCGGTAAAGGTTCGTGCACCAGAAGGTCACTTAGGTTCACCAGTTTGCCAACGGCCCGCCGACGCCCCAAGGCGCCCTCGTTCACCGTCGCGATACCGGCGCTGTCATAGCCGCGATATTCAAGGCGTTTCAGGGCCTCGACCAGAATAGGGGCTGCTTCGTGGCTGCCCAGAACTCCAACAATTCCACACATAACTCAGGCTCCTTTGTCGCGGCGAGCCTTCTTCGCCTTCAACATCTCAAAAAATTTGCGCGCGTAGCCGGGCTTGTTTTCCTGCTTGGCGCGTGCAACTGCCAATGCGTCTGGTTCAACATCCTTGGTCACCACGGTGCCCGTCGCGGTCATTGCGCCATCACCCAAGGTAACCGGGGCGACCAGCATCGTGTTCGACCCGATGAACACGTTTTCCCCGATGGTTGTTTTGTGCTTCATCACGCCATCATAGTTACAGGTGATGGTTCCCGCGCCGATATTTGTTGCCGCCCCAACCGAGGCGTCGCCGATATAGCTGAGGTGATTCACCTTTGCGCCCTCGGCGATTTCCGCGTTTTTGATCTCGACAAAATTGCCGATCTTTGCGTTTTCCGCCAGTTCGGTCCCCGGGCGTAGACGGGCGTAAGGGCCGACCACGGAACCTCGGCTGACATGGCATCCTTCGAGATGTGAAAAAGCCCGGATTGTCGCGCCGCTTTCGACCGTCACATCGGGGCCAAACACAACATTGGGTTCGATCACGGTATCGCGGCCAATGACTGTATCGGCGGCCAGATAGACGGTATCGGGCGCCATCAGCGTGACTCCAAGTTCCAGCAGAGCAGACCGCGCCTGTGCTTGAAAAACCGCATCTGCCGCTGCCAAATCGGGGCGCGAATTGATGCCCAAGGTCTGTGCCTCGTCGCAAGCCACTGCGGTGACGTTTAGTCCTCGGTTGCGCGCGATCTCGACGACATCGGTCAGGTAGTATTCACCGGATGCGTTGTCGTTATCTACCGCATCAATCAGCGAGAACAGAGTTTCAGCGTCGCATGCCAAAAGACCTGAATTACAAAATGTTATGGCGCGCTCTTCATCTGATGAATCCTTGAACTCGACAATCCGTTCCAAGGCGTCACCGTTCATGACCAAGCGCCCGTAACGTGCTGGATCAGCGGCTTCGAAGCCAAGAATGACCAGATCATTTTCGGCCCGCGCATTGATCATCCGCTCCAGCGTATCGGGCTGCAAAAACGGCGTGTCACCATACAAGACGACCACATCACCTTCGAACCCCTCCAACGCTGCGCGCGCCTGCGCGACCGCGTGGGCCGTGCCCAGCTGTTCCTCTTGCACCGCAATGCTGGCATTTTCATCTTCGGCTTCTGCCACGCGTCCGACCGCTTCGGCGCCGTGGCCGGTGACGATAACGGTGCGCTCGGGTGACAGGACCGCTCCGGCGCGCATGGCGTGGACCAACATCGGTGCCTGCGCAATCGGGTGCAGAACTTTGGGAATATCAGAGTTCATCCTTGTGCCTTTTCCGGCGGCAAGAATGACAAGGGCAGTGCTCATGAAATCGTTTTCTCTTTTGTTTTGTCGCGGCCCGTTTTATCCGCTGTGGGCAAAGGCGCAAGCGGTTCAGCCATCAAAGAAGATTGCCGTTTGCAACACGACATGGCGGAATCCCGCCGGTTCAGGAGGTGAGCATGCGTACGGTAATCTTCGATCTGGATGGAACTTTGGCGGATACATCCGGCGATTTGCTGGCTGCGGCAAACCATTGTTTTCGCCAGATGGGCCATGGGGATGTGTTGGTTCATGATCAAGATGCCGGTGTTGCACTACGCGGAGGGCGTATGATGCTGACCCATGGTTTGAAGCGCGTCGGGGCCTATCGCGACGATACGGTATTGGCATATTATCCGGTTCTGCTTGAGGCCTATGCCGAGGCGATCGACACGCATACCTACTTCTATCCCGGCGCACTCGAAGCCGTCGAAGTGTTAACAACTGCGGGCTATGGAGTGGGCATCTGTACCAACAAACCCGAAGGGTTGGCAGATTTGCTTTTGACCCGGATGGGCGTGCGGGACCGGTTCGCATCTTTGGTCGGGGCCGATACGTTGCCGGTGCGCAAACCCGATCCCGCGCCTTTGCGCGAAGCGGCGCGTCGCGCTGGTGGGCACCCTGATCACTGCGTGCTGATTGGAGATTCGGATACCGACCGGAACACGGCCCGGGCTGCGGGCGTGCCGTCGGTGTTGGTGACGTTTGGCCCGTCAGGCGATGATATGGCTGCGCTGGAGCCTGAAGCCTTGTTGCATCATTTTGATGATTTACCGAAACTGGTCTCCGATTTGATCGGAGCAGCAGCGTGATCCCTTGACCCGCTTGAGACTCAGCATCAAAACAGACCTATGACCGAGATATTCACTGGCAATTTCACCCAGCAGGAACCCATCCCCGAAGAGGCGATTGAGGCGGCCGTGGCCGTCATGCGCCATGGCCGCTTACATCGTTACAACGTGGCACCCGGCGAGTTGAGTGAAACCGCACTTCTGGAACAAGAGTTCGCCAGCCAGATGGGGGCGAAGTACTGTCTGGCGGTCTCATCAGGAGGGTATGCTCTGGCCACAGCTTTGCGGGCTGTTGGCGTGAAAGCGGGTGATCCGGTTTTGACCAATGCTTTCACTTTGGCACCAGTGCCTGGATCAATTGCGTCGGTTGGCGCAAGGCCAATCTTTGTTGGCGTAACCGAAGCGCTGACCATAGATCTCGATGATCTTGAGGCCAAGCTGGACCAGGCCAAGGTGCTGATGCTCAGCCATATGCGTGGGCATCTGTGCGATATGGATCGCCTGATGCAGATGTGTGATGCGGCGGGGGTGATTGTGATCGAAGATTGTGCCCATACCATGGGTGCTGCATGGCGTGGACAATTGTCTGGGAGGCAGGGGGCCATCGGGTGTTACTCGTGCCAGACGTATAAACACGTTAACTCGGGCGAGGGCGGGTTGCTAATCACAGATGACCCTGAACTGGCGGCGAAGGCCACGATGCTGTCAGGGTCCTATATGCTTTATGAACGCCATCTGGCTGCGCCGGAACCGGAAGTGTTTGAACATATCAAATATAACACCCCCAATGTTTCAGGACGTATGGACAATCTGCGCGCAGCAATTCTGCGGCCGCAGCTGCGTGATCTTGACCGACAGGTGCAGCGCTGGAATGAGCGGTATAGCGAGATCGAGCGCGGTCTGCGGGAAACGCCTGGTTTGACGATCGTGGAGCGGCCGAAAGATGAGACGTATGTCGGTTCATCGATCCAGTTCCTGTTATTGGACTGGACGCCCAAGCGCATCGCCGAAGTTATCAAGCGCTGCGCCGTGCGCGGGGTTGAGTTAAAATGGTTCGGCGGTGCGGAGCCTACGGGTTTTACCTCTCGCTATGACAGTTGGCGTTATGCGGATAGCGATCCGATGCCTGCTAGTGACCGGATATTGTCAGGGATCATGGATATCCGCGTGCCGCTGACCTTCTCGCTTGAGGATTGCGCTCAGATCGCACGCATCATTCGTGCCGAGGTGGGTGCGGTTTATCAGTCGTAATCCAGCGGAGTGCGCTTTCAGCACACGCTCGATGTTTCAAGAACGCCGTCCCCTTTGGAGGGGCGGCGTTTTGCTTTGGTCTGCGCGTCGTCGTTGACCGGAGGCAGATTCGCTGGTATCTGGTTATTGAACACTTGTTCATTAATGCAATCGGAGGAGCCCTGCATGTTTATGGCCACTATGCAATTCGATCTGGGCGAAGACGTGAATGCCCTGCGTGAGATGGTCCATCGCTGGGCGCAGGAGCGGGTTAAACCGATGGCGGCAGAGATTGACGCGTCCAATGCGTTTCCGAATGAGCTGTGGAAAGAGATGGGGGAGCTTGGACTTCTGGGCGTCACCGTGCCTGAAGAGTATGGTGGGGCGGGTATGTCCTATCTGGCTCATACCATTGCGGTGGAAGAAGTGGCGCGGGCCTCGGCCTCGGTATCGTTGTCTTACGGGGCACATTCGAACCTGTGTGTGAACCAGATCAAGCTGAACGGTTCGGAAGACCAGAAGCAAAAGTATCTGCCGCGTCTGATCTCGGGCGATCATGTGGGTGCTCTGGCGATGTCCGAGCCCTCCGCGGGATCTGACGTTGTGTCGATGAAGCTGCGGGCCGAGAAGCGGAACGATCACTACCGCCTGAATGGTAACAAATACTGGATCACCAACGGGCCGGACGCGGATACTTTGGTTGTTTATGCCAAGACGGACCCGGATGCGGGGTCAAAGGGGATTACTGCGTTTCTGATCGAGAAAGAGATGAAGGGCTTCTCGACCTCGCCCCATTTCGACAAGCTCGGGATGCGGGGCTCGAATACGGCTGAACTGATCTTTGAAGACGTCGAAGTGCCGTTCGAAAATGTGCTGGGCGAGGAAGGTAAGGGCGTTGCTGTCCTTATGTCCGGTCTGGATTACGAGCGTGTCGTTTTGGCCGGGATCGGGACCGGAATCATGGCAGCCTGTTTGGATGAGGTGATGCCGTATCTGGCCGAGCGTAAGCAGTTTGGTAAACCCATTGGCAGCTTCCAACTCATGCAGGGCAAGATTGCAGATATGTACACTGCGATGAACTCGGCCCGGGCCTACGTCTATGAGGTTGCCAAGGCCTGTGACCGAGGCGATGTGACCCGGCAGGATGCGGCAGCCTGCTGTCTGTACGCATCAGAGCAAGCAATGGTGCAGGCCCATCAGGCCGTTCAGGCGCTGGGCGGGGCCGGGTTCTTGGCAGATGCACCCGTCAGCCGGATTTTCCGCGATGCAAAGCTGATGGAGATCGGTGCGGGCACCAGCGAAATCCGCCGCATGCTGATCGGCCGCGAAATGATGCATGAAATGCTGTGACTGAATACCCCGCAGTTCAGTGAACCACGGGGCTTCTGAAAATGGATCAGAACCGATGAACGTAAGACAGTCCAACCAGGAACGGGTCAATCTCGGCAGTGCCAATATCGGCGCCGTTCAGTTTGACGTCCGAGTCGATGTCGAACCAGCGCACGTTCAGACGCACGGCGCCGTTATCGGTGACCATGTAATCCACACCAGCTTGCAGCGAAACGCCGAAGGAGTTGTCCAGGTCCAGATCACCCAGCGGAGAGTCTTCTTCGAAGAAGATGGTGTAGTTCAGACCAGCTCCGACATAGGGCTTCCATGCGCTGTTGGTCGGGAAGTGATAGTTCAGCGACAGGGTGGGCGGCAGATGTTTGACGCTACCCGCGTCAACGCTGCCACCCAGCGTGACGTCATGCTTGTAGGGGGTCGAGGCCAGCAGCTCGATCCCGAGGTTGTCTTGAATGAAATATTCGACGGTGAAGATCGGGCGGGTGTCCGAGTCAATCTCGGCGTCAAACCCGGCGAGCGTGCCATTGTCGGACTTGGGGTCCAGATAGCCGACACCGACACCAACCGTCCAATCGCCCTGAGACTGGGCGAATGCGGGTGCGGCCAGCGCGATGAGTGCGGCGGAGAGGGTCAAAGCGGCGAGTTTATTTGTCATTGTCATGCCTTTGCTTGCGGTGATGCAGATGTTTTGGATGCCGCGGTGCAGAAACGCTCTGATCTGTATCAAAAACCAGTGGCCATGGGATTGGGCGGCCGCGCCGCAATCACCAATAAAATAAGGGGAATACAGCATGTGTCCTGCTGAGGTCATACCGGGTTTGCGCGGGGATCAAAGCTGGGCAATCCCTGATCGTCTGAACATGGCACGTCAGTGTCTGTCGCACCCATCCGAACAGGTTGCATTGCTCGATCTGACCCAGGGCGAGGTGCGCAAAATCATGTTTGGTGATCTGGAGCAAATGGTTGACGGTATCGCGGGTTCGCTGATCGAGCGCGTCCATCCCGGTGACCGTGTTGGTGTCTTGCTCAGCCAATCTCCCTGGTGCGCTGCCGCGCATCTGGCGATCTGGAAGATCGGTGCAATCTCGGTGCCTCTGTTCAAGTTGTTCAAGCACGACGCGCTTGCATCGCGGGTCGGTGATGCAGGTGCGCAGATCGTCTTGACGGATGCGGAGGGTGCCGCATTGCTCGGCGATCTGGCCCAGCCGCTTTTGGTTGATGAGATCGGTCAAAGTGGCGGCCCCGTGCCTTATGCCGACACTGGCCTCGAGGATCCGGCGGTTCTGATCTATACATCTGGCACCACAGGCAGTCCCAAGGGCGCATTGCATGGGCATCGGGTGCTGACAGGCCATCTGCCCGGCGTCTCGATCAGCCACAATCATTTGCGCGCGGGCGATTGCTTGTGGACACCCGCCGACTGGGCGTGGATCGGCGGATTGTTCGATGTGCTGATGCCTGGGCTGGCGCTGGGCATCCCTGTCGTAGCCGCGCGGCTTGAGAAATTTTCGCCAGAGGCTTGCGCAGATGTGATTGCCCGCGCGTGCGTGCGCAACGTGTTTTTTCCGCCCACCGCACTGCGGATGTTGAAGGCCGCAGATCGCTCGATCCCTGGGCTGCGCTCGGTGGCCTCGGGAGGGGAGCCGCTGGGGGCTGAGATGCTGGCCTGGGGGCAGCAGGCGTTTGGATTGACGATCAATGAGTTTTACGGCCAGACTGAGTGCAACATGGTCGTCTCGTCCTGTGCCGAGGATTTCCCGGTGCAGCCCGGATGTATCGGTAAACCGGTGCCGGGACATGAGGTCGCGGTGATCGACGAGGACGGTGTGCCAACGGCCGAGGAGGGCGATGTCGCCATTCGCCGCGGTTCGGCCTCCATGTTGCTGGAATACTGGAACCGGCCCGAGGCGACGGCCGAGAAGTTCCGGGGCGACTGGTTGGTCACCGGAGATCGCGGCATTTGGGAGGGCGACTATCTGCGCTTTGTCGGGCGGGATGACGACGTGATCACCTCAGCCGGGTACCGTATCGGTCCCGCCGAGATCGAAGACTGCCTGCTGACCCATCCGGCGGTGGCGACGGCGGGTGTGGTCGGCAAGCCCGACCCGCTGCGGACCGAGATTGTGAAGGCCTATGTGGTTTTGAAGCCGGAGGCTGCGGCGACGGAATCCGAGCTGCAGGATTGGGTCAAAAACCGTCTGGCGCAGTATTCCTACCCGCGTGAGGTCGCGTTTTTGGAGGAATTGCCGATGACAGTGACGGGGAAGGTGATCCGAAAAGAATTGAAGGCGCGGGCTACGGGCGAAGTCAAATGAAACGTATTCTTTTTGCTGTTTGTTTGTTGATACCAGTAGATGCTTTGGCAGATTGGGCACCAGAACCTGTAGCGGAAACGGAAATCTGGGATTGCATAGAAGAAGCAGGCTCTGGCTGGCATGCGGGGGCGACATGTCTCAGGCAGTTCTCGAATGTATGCATCGAAGATAGCGGAAGCTTTGACAGCATCATTGTAGCGCAATGCAAAGATGCCGAAATGAAAGGCTGGGACGCGGTCCTGAATACTGCTTACCAATCCTTGATCACCGATTTGTCCGGGTTTGAAATTCCAACAGTTGCTGCCGAAGCGCTGAGGGATGCACAACGCGCCTGGATCGAATTCCGCGACGCCGAATGCTTGTCACGCGGAAATCTCACGACCGGGACCGGCCATTACGAAGATGGCGCAGATTGTTTTTTGCGGGTTACAGCTGATCGGGCTTTGGACCTCATCGCTTATGGGGGCACACAATGAGTAAGTTGAAATCCGGATATATCCCTGGCGCGGAAGCGGCGCAGGCAAACCGCAAAGCGCATCTCGACGCACTGTCTCAAATCTCTGCCGCCGCAGAAGCCGCGCGCATGGGCGGTGGCGAGAAATCCCGTGCTCGGCATGAATCCCGTGGCAAGATGCTGCCGCGGCGGCGGGTCGCGAACCTGCTCGATCCGGGGTCTCCGTTTCTGGAAATCGGCGCGACGGCGGCGCATGGGATGTATGGCGATGCCGCGCCCTGCGCCGGGGTCATCGCGGGCATTGGCCGGGTACAGGGGCGCGAGGTCATGGTGGTCTGCAACGATGCCACCGTGAAGGGTGGCACCTATTATCCGATGACTGTCAAAAAACACCTCCGCGCGCAGGAGATTGCCGAGGAAAATCATCTGCCCTGCATCTATCTGGTCGATAGCGGCGGCGCGAACCTGCCCAATCAGGATGAGGTTTTCCCTGATCGCGACCATTTTGGCCGCATCTTCTATAACCAAGCGCGGATGAGCGCGAAGGGGATCGCTCAGATCGCCGTTGTGATGGGCTCGTGCACGGCGGGTGGGGCCTATGTGCCTGCGATGTCGGATGTGACGATCATCGTGAAAGAGCAGGGGACAATCTTTCTGGCCGGACCGCCTCTGGTCAAGGCCGCGACCGGAGAGGTTGTGACGGCCGAAGATTTGGGAGGCGGAGATGTCCATACGCGCCTGTCCGGCGTGGCGGATTACTTGGCCGAGGATGACGCGCATGCGCTGGCTCTGGCGCGACGGGCGGTTGGGTCGTTGGGCGGTGCCGGGCTGAAGCCCGGCCTACAGTTTGAGACGACCGAAGACCCGGCATATGACCCCGATGAGATTCTGGGTGTCGTGCCTGCTGATCTGCGCACGCCTTATGATATCCGCGAGGTTATTGCGCGGCTGGTCGATGGCTCTCGGTTCGATGAGTTCAAACCCCGGTTCGGCGAGACACTGGTGACAGGTTTCGCCCATATCAAGGGCTGCCCGGTGGGGATCATCGCCAATAACGGCGTGCTGTTTTCCGAGGCGGCACAAAAAGGCGCGCATTTTGTCGAACTCTGCTCGCAACGCAAAACGCCGCTGGTGTTTCTGCAGAACATCACCGGGTTCATGGTCGGTCGGAAATACGAAAACGAGGGCATCGCGCGGCACGGGGCTAAGATGGTGACGGCGGTGGCGACCACTTCGGTGCCAAAGATCACAATGCTTGTGGGCGGTTCGTTCGGGGCCGGAAACTACGGTATGGCAGGTCGTGCCTATCAGCCGCGGTTCCTGTGGACCTGGCCGAACTCACGGATTTCAGTGATGGGCGGCGAACAGGCGGCAGGTGTTCTGGCCACGGTCAAACGCGACGGGATCGAGCGGCAGGGCGGCACGTGGTCGGCTGAGGAAGAGGCCGATTTCAAACGCCCGACGCTGGAGATGTTCGAGGAGCAATCCCACCCCCTCTATGCCTCGGCGCGGCTGTGGGACGACGGCATCATCGACCCGCGCAAAAGCCGCGACGTGCTGGCCTTGTCGCTGAGTGCTGCGCTGAACGCACCTATTGAGGACACACGGTTCGGCGTGTTCAGGATGTGAACATGGCTTTCTCTGGAATGGTCCAGCATGTGTTTTCAATTCCTGGCAAAGGTACTGTGCTTTGGCTTACGAGAGTTGTTGGAGATCCAATAAAGGGCGAGTGTATCGAAACAGATCTCGGTGAGGCTACGATTCTAGCCGTTAGCGAGCCAGTTATTCGAGATCGTGCTTGCCTTACGGGCAAAAAAGTCCCTTCGTATGGCGCGATATTGACTGACTTGCCCATGCCAGAAGCGAAGTCTCTGCACAAAACAAGCGTTCAAACCCTTGGAGGGCCTTCATGAGTGAAATTCTCACACAATTGATTACCCGCTATCCCAACGCGCAGACGTTCAAGTTTGGCGACAATCGGATGTTGTGTGATGAGTTGCTGGCGCTTGTGCGGGAGGGCATCAAGACTGCAACCTGTGGGGCTCTGAGGGATTATCCCGATGGCAGCCCGGACATGCCGCAACCGGGACGACGGGACATTGCGTTGGATTGGGATGATCAGCCCGCGCTGGTGATCGAAACCGTGGATGTCTCGATCCGGCGCTATTGCGATGTATCCCAGGAATTTGCGCTGGCCGAAGGTGAAAATGACAGCCTCGAAGGGTGGCGAGAGGCGCATCGTCGTTACTTTGAGCGCAATGGCGGCTTTGATCCCGAGATGGAACTGGTGTGCGAGCGGTTTCGTCTGGTCGAGGATCTGGCAGGGGAAGGGAAATAGGTATGTTCAGCAAAATCCTGATTGCCAACCGGGGTGAGATTGCCTGCCGGGTCATGGAAACGGCGCAGAAGATGGGCGTGTCTTGCGTGGCTGTGTACTCGGACGTCGATGCCTCGGCCAAGCATGTGCAGATCGCGGATGAAGCTGTGCATATCGGCGGCGCCGCCCCGGCTGAGAGCTACCTTAAGGGGGATGTGATCATACGGGCGGCGCTGGACACAGGCGCGCAGGCGATTCATCCGGGGTATGGTTTTTTGTCCGAAAACCCTGACTTTGTGGATGCGGTTGAGACTGCGGGCCTGACCTTTATCGGGCCATCGGCGGATGCGATCCGCAAGATGGGTCTTAAGGACGCGGCCAAAGATTTGATGGAGCAGGCAGGTGTTCCCGTTGTGCCCGGGTATCATGGTGAAAACCAAGATCCCGAACATTTGGCCGAGGCGGCGGATACCATTGGCTATCCCGTTCTTATCAAGGCTGTCGCGGGCGGTGGCGGTAAGGGCATGCGGCTGGTTGAGAAGCCCGGGGATTTCCTGGCCGCTTTGGACAGTGCGCGCGGAGAGGCCAGGACAGCATTTGGCAATGACGCGGTGCTGGTTGAGAAATTCGTCGCCAAGCCGCGCCATGTCGAGGTGCAAGTGTTCGGTGATGGCACCAATGCGGTGCATCTGTTTGAACGCGATTGCTCGTTGCAGCGGCGACATCAGAAGGTGATTGAAGAGGCTCCGGCCCCCGGAATGACCGCTGAAATGCGTGAGGCAATGGGGCAGGCAGGTGTTCGTGCGGCTGAAGCGATCGGCTACAAAGGCGCAGGGACGGTTGAGTTTATCGTCGATGCCTCGGACGGGCTGCGGCCGGATCGGTTCTGGTTCATGGAGATGAACACGCGCCTGCAGGTGGAACACCCTGTGACCGAAGCGATCACCGGTGTTGATCTGGTTGAATGGCAGCTGCGGGTAGCTGCGGGCGAAAGCCTGCCTCAGCAGCAGAGTGATTTGTCGATCAGCGGGCACGCGTTCGAGGCGCGGCTTTACGCCGAGGATGTGCCCAAAGGCTTTTTGCCCGCGACCGGAACCCTGACCCATCTGCAGTTTCCCTCGGCGTGTAGGGCTGACAGTGGTGTGCGGGCAGGGGATACGATCAGCCCTTGGTATGACCCGATGATTGCCAAGGTTGTCGTACATGGGCCGACCCGCGCGATTGCGCTGGAAAGCCTGCATCGTGTCTTGCGCCAGACCGAAGTTGCCGGAACGGTCACAAACCTCGCTTTCCTTGGTGCTCTGACCCGCCATGCCGGGTTTGCGTCGGGCGACGTGGATACCGGGCTGATCGGGCGAGACCTTGAAGAACTGGTGCAGGAGACTGGCGCGAACGACGCCGCGACGGTGGCCGCCGCGATGGCTGCGCTGGGTCTGATAGATACGGATGCGGAGACCGGCTTTACCCTTTGGAGCCCGTTGCACCGCGCAGTGCAGTTGCTGCGGGACGGAGAGGTTGTTGATCTGGATGTGCAGGTCGACGGGCCTGATCGGCAGGTTTGGGAGGTGGATGGCAATCGGCTGATCGCTCAACGCCACAATGGCTGGACATTGGATGGTAAGCCCCTGCCCAACGTCGCCATCACAGGGTCTCAGGTCACGGTGTTCGATGACTACGGGCAAGTGTTGCAAATCGTTGACCCGTTGGATCGCGATGCCAGCGCAGCAGGGGACACCAATGTGATCGAAGCGCCGATGCCCGGTTTGGTCAAGGCCGTCTTTGCTTCGGCAGGACAAGAGGTGAAAGAAGGCGACCGGTTGGCCATTCTTGAAGCCATGAAGATGGAACATTCGCTGCTGGCCGCCCGCGATGGCGTAGTGGCCGAAGTGCTGGCGGATGCGGGCGCTCAGGTCGAAGCCGGGGCGGCGCTGGTTCGGCTGGCCGAGGATTAACCTGTTCGGGCCGCGCATTGCATGGCACAGTCATCCGTATTTGAAACAAGAAGAATCCGGGAAGGGATGCGCTGATGAAAGAACGGGTCGAAATATTCGAGGTCGGGCCGCGGGACGGTCTGCAGAACGAGAAGCGCGAAATCCCTGTGGCCGAGAAGGTGGCCTTGGTCGATTGCCTCAGCCGCGCCGGGTTCAACCGGATTGAAATTGCCAGCTTTGTCTCCCCGAAATGGGTGCCACAGATGGCGGGCAGCGGTGAAGTTCTGGCTGGGATCAGGCGCGCAGACGGCGTGCGTTACGCCGCGCTAACACCGAACATGCGCGGCTATAAGGATGCTTTGGTCGCCAAGGCTGACGAGATCGCGGTGTTTGCATCTGCGTCCGAAGGGTTCTCGAAGGCCAACATCAACGCGACCATCGCCGAGTCGATCGAGCGTTTCGTGCCAATCCTTGAAGCGGCGCGCCATATTGATTTGCCCGTCCGGGGCTATGTCTCTTGCGTAACTGACTGCCCCTATGACGGTCCGACGCCTCCCGAAAAAGTTGCCGAAGTGGCGGACGCGTTGTTTGCCCATGGCTGCTATGAGATTTCGTTGGGCGACACCATTGGGCAGGGGACGCCGGACAAGATCGCGCATATGCTGTTGGCGGTGCGCGAGCGGGTGCCCGTGACCCGGCTTGCAGGCCATTTCCACGATACCAACGGGCGGGCGATCGACAACATAGATGCGTCACTGGCGCTGGGCGTCCGGGTGTTTGATGCTGCAGTTGGCGGTTTGGGGGGGTGCCCCTATGCGCCAGGCGCGGCGGGTAATGTTGCGACCGAAGCCGTGGCCGCGCATCTGGAGCGGTTGGGATATGAGACCGGTCTGGATGCGACCGTTCTGGAACAGGCGGCGGACATGGCGCGGGCAATGCGGACGGACTAAGAAATGTACGAGACGATTACACTGAAGACTGACGAACGCGGCGTGGCCACGCTGATGCTGGATCGCCCGGAAAAGCACAATGCGCTGTCGGCACTGATGATTGCTGAACTGACACAGGCCGCCGCACAACTGTCCAGCGATAATGCTGTCCGGGTCGTTGCGCTGGCGGCCTCGGGGAAAAGTTTTTGCGCCGGTGGGGATCTGGGGTGGATGCAGGCGCAGATGGCGGCTGACCCGGAAACACGATTTATCGAAGCGCGCAAGCTGGCCGAAATGCTGAATTCCTTGAACACTTTGACCAAACCCTTGATCGGCGCGTTGCAGGGAAACGCGTTCGGCGGCGGGGTTGGGATGGCTGCGGTCTGTGATGTCGCGATTGGCGTCGACAGCCTGAAGATGAGTTTGACCGAAACCAGACTGGGCCTGATCCCGGCCACGATTGGCCCTTATGTCATTGCGCGAATGGGCGAGGCTCGTGCCCGGAGGGTCTTTATGTCCGCCCGCCTGTTTGATGCGGCGGAGGCGGTTGAACTCGGCCTGCTGGCACGCGCCGTACCGGCCGACTCGCTGGCCGAAGCCGTTGAGGCGGAAGTTCAACCTTATCTGTCCTGCGCGCCGGGTGCAGTTTCGTCTGCAAAGCAACTAGTCCAATCGCTTGGGCCGCGCGTTGACGAAGCTGTGATTGATCACAGCATTCAACAGCTTGTCGCGCGCTGGGAAACCGACGAGGCGCAAGAGGGAATCGCGGCCTTCTTCGACAAACGAAAACCTGCATGGAATAAACAGGTTTAGCCACTCGGGCCGAACTAACAACCTTCCCAACTATAGCCTGCTGGCGAATGACAATTATGCCTGCCTGCGCGTTTCTGCTTGGTTGACCCTCTGACCCCACAGGGATAGAGAATGTCCAGTCAAATCGCCAATTGACGGCGCACCCGTCCGGGACATGCGCAGGAAAGGAGCTATACGTGGAAGACCTGCTGCGGGAGTACCTCCCGATTCTGGTGTTTCTGGCCGTTGCCGTAGGCCTTGGAATCGTGCTGATTCTGGCTGCTGTGGTCCTGGCTGTTCGTAATCCCGACCCCGAAAAGGTCAGCGCATATGAATGTGGCTTCAACGCCTTCGACGATGCGCGGATGAAGTTCGATGTTCGATTCTATCTGGTCGCGATTCTCTTTATCATCTTCGATCTTGAGATTGCCTTCCTGTTCCCGTGGGCCGTCGGCTTCAAGGATATCAGCGATGTGGGCTTCTGGTCGATGATGGTGTTCTTGGGCGTGCTGACCATTGGCTTTGCCTATGAATGGAAGAAAGGGGCCCTGGAATGGGAGTGATGACGGGTGCAAACACCGCTGGCGTCGACAAAGAAGTCGCCACCCAGGCCCTGAATGCCGAACTGCAGGACAAGGGGTTCCTGCTGACTTCGACCGAAGACATTATCAACTGGGCGCGTACCGGGTCTTTGCACTGGATGACCTTTGGTCTGGCCTGCTGCGCTGTTGAGATGATGCACACCTCAATGCCACGTTACGACGCGGAACGGTTCGGCATCGCACCGCGCGCCTCGCCGCGTCAGTCGGATGTGATGATCGTGGCCGGGACGTTGACCAACAAGATGGCCCCGGCGCTGCGTAAGGTCTACGACCAGATGCCCGAGCCGCGCTATGTGATCTCGATGGGATCCTGCGCAAATGGTGGCGGTTATTATCACTATTCCTATTCCGTTGTGCGCGGCTGTGACCGCGTGGTTCCGGTGGATATCTATGTCCCCGGTTGCCCCCCGACCGCCGAGGCGCTGCTTTACGGACTGATGCAGTTGCAACGCAAAATTCGCCGTACCGGCACCATTGTGCGCTAAGGGAGAGGGCAGATGAGCGAAGCACTCAAAGAACTCGGCGCGCAGCTGGAACTGAAACGGGCCGATTGCGTTCTGTCCTGGGACGTTACTCATGGTGAGCTGAACGTCGATGTGGCTCCCTCGAATCTGGTGGAATTCATCGAATTCCTGAAAGCCGACCGTAGCTGCCAGTTCTCGACCCTGGTGGACATCACCGGCGTCGATTACCCCGAACGGGCTAAGCGGTTCGACGTGATCTATCACTTCTTGTCGATGTACCAGAACCAGCGCATTCGCCTGCGTGTCTCGATCCGCGAGGATGACATGGTGCCTTCGATTGTGGATGTGCACCCCTCGGCCAACTGGTTCGAGCGTGAGGTGTTCGATATGTTCGGCATCCTGTTCTCAGGCCACCCGGACCTTCGTCGCATCCTCACCGACTATGGGTTCCGCGGCTATCCGTTGCGCAAGGATTTCCCGACCACCGGCTATACCGAGGTCCGCTATGACGAGGCGCAAAAGCGTGTGGTCTATGAACCCGTCAGCCTTGTACAGGAATACCGCCAGTTTGATTTCATGTCCCCTTGGGAAGGTGCCAATTACATTCTTCCGGGGGATGAAAAACAGGAGTCGTAAGTCATGGAGTTCCTGATCTGGATTGCCGTCACGGTCGCCACGATCATCCCGATGCTGAAACTGCTACCGCATTTCGGGATCGAGAAATATTGGGTTGTCGCCTGCGTCATCCCCATTGGAACGCTGATCCTGATCTGGATTATGGCCATGAAACTGCAAGAGATGGAGCGCCGCTGATGGGTCTGGGGGAACTGATTGCGTTGGGGGCGCTTGGGGTTCTGCTGGCCGGAGCCGCTGCCAAGTCGGCTGAGGCGGAAAAGGTCCGGGTCCGGGCCGAAGCGAAGAAGAAACGAGGGCGTTGATGGACGGCTCAAGATACGATGACGGCAGCACGGACGCGCTGAGCGGAGAACAGAAGATCCGCAACTTCAACATTAACTTCGGCCCGCAACACCCTGCGGCGCATGGAGTTCTGCGTCTTGTGCTTGAGCTGGACGGTGAGATCGTCGAGCGTTGCGATCCGCATATCGGCCTGCTGCACCGTGGCACCGAAAAGCTGATGGAAAGCCGGACGTATCTGCAGAACCTGCCGTATTTCGATCGTCTGGATTATGTGGCGCCGATGAACCAGGAACACGCCTGGTGCCTCGCCATCGAAAAGCTGACTGGTGTAGAAGTGCCACGCCGCGGCTCGCTGATCCGGGTGCTGTATTCCGAAATCGGCCGCATCCTGAACCACCTGCTGAACGTGACCACACAAGCCATGGATGTGGGTGCGCTGACTCCGCCGCTGTGGGGTTTTGAAGAGCGCGAAAAGCTGATGGTGTTCTATGAGCGTGCCTGTGGCGCCCGCCTGCACGCGGCTTATTTCCGCCCCGGTGGTGTGCATCAGGATCTGCCGCCGGAATTGCTGGATGATATCGAGGCGTGGAGCCATGAGTTCCCCGCCGTTCTCGATGATATTGACGGTCTGCTGACCGAAAACCGCATCTTCAAACAGCGTAACGCCGACATTGGTGTCGTGACCGAAGATGACATTCAGAAATACGGCTTCTCGGGCGTGATGGTGCGCGGATCGGGCCTCGCATGGGACTTGCGCCGCGCACAGCCCTATGAATGCTATGACGAGTTCGAGTTCCAAATTCCCGTCGGCAAGAACGGTGACTGCTATGACCGCTATCTCGTCCGTATGGAAGAGATGCGCCAGTCGCTGCTGATCATCCGTCAGGCCATCGCCAAAATCCGCGACTGCCCTGGTGACGTTCTGGCGCGTGGCAAGATCACCCCGCCGAAACGCTCGGACATGAAGACCTCGATGGAAAGCCTGATCCATCACTTCAAGCTGTACACCGAAGGCTTCCACGTTCCAGCAGGCGAGGTTTACGCCGCCGTCGAAGCCCCCAAGGGCGAGTTCGGCGTCTATCTGGTCGCCGATGGTACCAACAAACCCTATCGCGCCAAACTGCGCGCGCCAGGCTTTCTGCACCTGCAAGCCATGGACCACGTCGCCAAGGGCCACCAGTTGGCCGACGTCGCCGCCATTATCGGCACCATGGATGTCGTATTTGGAGAGATTGACCGCTAATGCTCCGCCGTCTTCATCCTGAACAACCCGAAAGCTTTGCCTTCACCGCTGCCAACCAGCAATGGGCCGAAGCGCAGATGACTAAATACCCCGAAGGCCGTCAGGCCAGTGCGGTGATCCCGCTGCTGTGGCGCGCGCAGGAACAAGAGGGGTGGCTGAGCCGTCCGGCGATCGAATCTGTCGCCGATATGCTGGGCATGGCCTATATCCGCGTGCTTGAGGTGGCCTCGTTCTACTTTATGTTCCAGCTCCAACCCGTCGGGTCCGTCGCGCATATCCAGGTTTGCGGCACGACATCCTGCATGCTCTGCGGGGCCGAGGATCTGATTGCGGTTTGCAAGGAAAAGATCGCAGCCAAACCTCATGAGCTATCGGCGGATGGCAAGCTGAGCTGGGAAGAGGTTGAATGCCTTGGGTCCTGCACCAACGCGCCGATGGCTCAGATCGGCAAGGATTACTACGAAGACCTGACCACTGAGAGTTTTGGAAAAATTCTTGATGATCTGGTGTCGGGCAAAGTGCCAACTCCGGGTCCGCAGAATGGTCGATATGCGGCGGAACCTCTGAAAGGGCTGACCAGCCTGACGGAGTATGACAGCGGCAGAACGCAGTATAACGCAAGTGTTCAGCTTGCGAGCGATCTGGGCGATACAGTCAAGCGCATCAATGGGACCGAGGTACCAATCCTGACCCCGTGGCTGGGCAAGGATGGAAAAGCAACGGCGACCAAGGCCGCGCCGAAGCCGCCTAAAGCGCCGGCCCCTGCGAAGCCTGCGGTGAAACAAGCCGCTGAAGCGAAAGCAGCAAAAGAGGATCAGCCGGAAACGCTGAGCAGTGCGCGCGATGGCAAGCCCGATGATCTGAAGATGCTGAAGGGCGTAGGTCCGAAGCTGGAAGAGACTCTGAACGAACTGGGCTTTTACCACTATGACCAGATCGCTGCATGGACACCCGAGCAGGTGGCCTGGGTGGATGCACGGCTGAAGTTCAAAGGCCGGATCAAGCGGGACGGGTGGATCGAACAAGCCGCGAAACTGGCTGCAGGTGAAGAAACCGAGTTTGCTAAACGTGCCAAAGAAGACGGCACTTACGAAGATTAAACGAGTGCCCGCCTAGGGCATCAGGACAAGATGGATACGGACAAGGAACTGGCCATAGCCCGCAAGGGCCGACATATCGGCATCGTCATTGCGGTGACGATGATGATTTGGCTTGGAATGACCTTGTTCATTGGCCCTGCAATCGGATTGCCGGGGCGTTATGCGCTGCTGTTTGATTTTGCCGCTTTGGCAGGATTCATTTATGCGGGCGTCAACATATTTCAACTCTGGCGCATGCGTCAGGACAGCCAAAGGTAACACGCGATGCTGAAGGATCAGGACAGGATCTTTACCAACATCTACGGGATGCATGAGCGCACGTTGAAAGGCGCGCAGGCCCGCGGGCATTGGGACGGCACCGCTGGCCTGATCGAGAAAGGCCGCGACTGGATCATCCAGACGATGAAAGACTCAGGGCTTCGCGGACGTGGTGGTGCGGGCTTCCCGACCGGTCTGAAGTGGTCGTTTATGCCGAAGGAAAGCGATGGTCGTCCCGCCTATCTGGTGGTGAACGCTGACGAATCCGAGCCCGGAACCTGCAAAGATCGCGAAATCATGCGTCATGATCCGCATACGCTGATCGAAGGCTGCCTGATCGCGTCTTTCGCAATGAACGCGCATACTTGCTACATCTACTTGCGCGGTGAATACATCCGCGAGCGTGAGGCGCTGCAGGCCGCGATTGACGAAGCTTATGACGCGGGTCTGCTGGGCAAGAACGCCGCTGGTTCGGGCTGGGATTTTGACCTGTTCCTGCATCATGGGGCTGGTGCCTATATCTGCGGTGAGGAAACTGCCCTGATCGAAAGCCTTGAGGGCAAGAAGGGTATGCCGCGGATGAAACCTCCGTTCCCGGCGGGGGCGGGGCTATATGGCTGTCCGACCACGGTGAACAATGTGGAATCCATCGCCGTTGTGCCTACCATCCTGCGTCGCGGCGCGGACTGGTTCGCCGGTTTTGGCCGTCAGAACAACGCAGGCACCAAGCTCTTTGCGATCTCGGGCCATGTAAACAACCCCTGCGTCGTCGAAGAGGCGATGTCGATTTCCTTCGAAGACCTGATTGAGACCCATTGCGGCGGTATTCGCGGCGGTTGGGACAATCTGTTGGCCGTGATCCCCGGTGGCTCATCTGTTCCTTGCGTGCGCGGTGAGAACATGCGCGATGCGATCATGGATTTCGATTATCTGCGTGGTGAACTGGGCTCGGGCTTGGGCACTGCCGCCGTTATCGTGATGGACAAGTCCACCGACATCATCAAAGCGATCTGGCGTCTGTCGAAATTCTATAAACACGAAAGCTGCGGTCAGTGCACGCCCTGCCGTGAAGGCACTGGCTGGATGATGCGCGTGATGGACCGTCTAGTGCGCGGTGAGGCCGAGCTGGAAGAGATCGACATGCTGTTCGATGTGACCAAGCAGGTCGAAGGTCATACTATCTGCGCGCTGGGCGATGCGGCAGCCTGGCCGATCCAGGGCCTGATCCGCAACTTCAGGGAAGAGATCGAGGACCGCATCAAGGCCCAGAAATCGGGCCGTATGGGTGCGATGGCAGCGGAGTAAACCTTATGGAAGTCTTTGCCGAATATTCTCACGCAATTGCGTCGCTGGTGATTTTCACTCTGATCGTCCTGTTCCTGTCGCCGTTTTCGGCACTGGCCAAGGCGGGCAAGGGGCTGGCACCGGGTGCCACTCCGGATCAGGATTATTCGGACAAAGCCTATCGCCTGAACCGCGCTTACCTGAACGGGACGGAAACCCTGCCTGCATTCCTGACTGTGACCGTTGCGGCGATCCTGCTGGGGGCGAGCCCGTTCTGGGTTAACCTGCTGGCATCGATCGCGCTGTTGGCGCGTATCGTGATGCTGGTGATTCACCTGCGTGGGATGGGCAAGCCGCATAGCGGGATCCGTTCTGTGGCGTATGTGGCCGGATGGGCCTGCATGTTTATCCTTGGCCTTATCGCATTGGTGGCTGCGTTTTGATCCAGCCTGATGGATATCACTTGGCCGAGCTGAATGTCGGTCGTTTGTTGGCACCGACCGACGATCCGCGCGTGGCTGAATTCATGGCCAACCTTGATCGCGTCAACGGGCTGGGCAAGCGGATGCCGGGCTTTGTCTGGATGATGGAAGGCTCAGGCGAGCCGGGAACGGGCAATACCGAAAACAACATTGGGGGTGACCCGCAGTTCGTCGCAAATCTGACCGTTTGGGAGGATGTTGCCAGCCTTGAGAAGTTTGTTTGGGGGACCATCCACAAACAGTTCTACGAACGCCGCCAAGAGTGGTTTGAACTTCTCGGTGATCAGCATTTTGTCATGTGGTGGGTGCCGAAAGGGCATCAACCCAGTTTGGCAGAAGCGCTGGATCGGTTGGAAAAACTGCGTTCGGACGGACCGGGTGAAGATGCCTTTGGTTGGGCAGAATTGAAACAGGCCAGCAAGTGGCGCGACAATCGTTGCGCACAGGTCGCAGCGGAGTGAACGGGATGTTGATGCACAAAACTTCCCGTACAAGCGAGCGGATGACACAAGCGCCAGCCACGGAACAGGAGTGGTCATGATGGCGAAACGTGTATCCGTAACGGCAATGGTCGTGCTGGGAGGCTTGCTTGTAGCAGCATGTGGAACTGCGCCTTCGCGGGCGACGCGTGTGGCGTTTGACGGTATTTACTTTAATGCCAAGGCCAAACATGTGGACAAGAAGGCAACGCCCACTGATTTCACGGTCACTGTCAACGGCGTTTCGCAATCGCTGGACGGCGCGCGCGAGGCGGGCCGTTATGAGGGGACAAAATTCTGCATTCAGAATTTTGGGTCGTCCAGAATTTCGTGGAAGGTTGGCCCGGATACGGAACCGCAAAACCTGCGTCTTGAGAATGACAAGCTGACCTTTGCCGGAAGCTGCCAGAGACCATGAACGATCGTATCGCATATCACGATGGGACCGGTTCTCTGTTATTGCATAGCAGGGCCGCTAGCCGTCGTCTTGGGAAACCCAAGACGAAAGGAAATGTTATGTCTCTAGCAAAACTGATGGCCACGATTTTCGCGATTTCTGTGCCCGTAGTGGCCGAAGCCAAACCACCATTGAGAGATGTCAAAGAGATTGACAACGAACTCTACTACATCGCCATCGCAAACGAGATATCTGAGTATTGCCCCTCGATCAGCGGGCGGCGGCTTAAGGCGATTGGTGTGATGTGGGATCTGCGATCCAAAGCAAACAAATTGGGATACTCGGACTCTGAAATCCGCGCCTATGTAGACTCGGATGCCGAAAAAGACCGGATGCGCACCAAGGGCGAAGCTTATCTGGCCCAAAACGGCGTGTCTTATGAAAATCCCAATTCTTTCTGCACGTTGGGGCGGAAAGAGATTGAAAGAAACAGCGCCATTGGCGTGTATTTGAGGGCGAACTAGACCATGTCTGACCTCCGCAAAGTCAATATCGACGGGCAAGAAATCGAAGTCGATGGTGCGATGACACTGATCCAGGCCTGTGAGCAGGCCGGGGTCGAGGTGCCGCGCTTTTGCTATCACGAGCGTCTGTCGATCGCCGGAAACTGCCGGATGTGTCTGGTCGAGGTTGTGGGCGGCCCGCCCAAACCCGCAGCTTCTTGCGCGATGCAAGTGCGTGACCTGCGTCCGGGCCCGGAAGGCCAGGCACCGGTGGTCAAGACGAACTCGCCCATGGTCAAGAAGGCCCGCGAAGGGGTGATGGAGTTCCTGCTGATCAACCACCCGCTGGATTGCCCTATCTGCGATCAGGGTGGTGAATGCGACCTGCAGGATCAGGCTATGGCCTATGGCCTGTCTGGCACGCGCTTCAAAGAAGCCAAACGGGCAGTGGATGATCTGGATCTGGGTCCGTTGGTTGGTACTGCCATGACGCGCTGCATTAGCTGCACCCGCTGTGTGCGCTTCACAACCGAGGTTGCCGGGATCACTCAGATGGGCCAGACCGGGCGTGGCGAAGATGCCGAGATCACCTCGTACTTGAACCAGACGCTGGACTCGAACCTGCAGGGCAACATCATTGATCTTTGCCCGGTTGGGGCGCTGACATCGAAGCCTTATGCCTTCACCGCCCGTCCTTGGGAACTGACCAAGACCGAGAGCATCGATGTGATGGACGCTCTGGGTTCGAACATCCGCGTGGATACCAAAGGGCGCGAAGTGATGCGCTTCCTGCCGCGCAACCATGATGGCGTGAACGAAGAATGGATCAGTGACAAGACCCGCTTTGTCTGGGACGGGTTGCGGCGCCAACGGCTGGACAAGCCGTATGTGCGTGAGAACGGCAAGCTGCGACCAGCCACTTGGCCCGAGGCTTTGACCAAAGCCGCTGAGGCACTGAAAGCGGCTGAGAAGCCAGCCGGGATTGTCGGTGATCTGGCTCCGGTTGAGGCCACATTCGCGCTGAAACAGATGATCGAAGGGCAGGGTGGCATCGTCGAATGCCGCACCGATGGGGCAAAACTGCCTGCTGGAAATCGCGGTGCTTATGCCGGGACCGCAGCGATTGAAGATATCGACACGGCTGAGCGTATCTTGCTAATCGGAACCAACCCGCGTGAAGAGGCTCCGGTTCTGAACGCACGCATCCGCAAGGCGTGGGCGCATGGAGCCGAGGTGGCTCTGGTTGGGCCTGCTGTCGACCTGACTTACGACTATCACCATATGGGTGATGACCGTGCCGCGCTGCAAAAAGCAGTTGATATGGGCGGCGATGACGAGATCAAGGGTAAGCCATCTCTGGTCATCGTTGGTCAGGGCGCGCTGCAAGAGGCAGACGGTGCTGCCGTTCTGGCCGCTGCGCAAACCATTGCGGCGAATACCGAAAGTGGCCTGATTGTTCTGCACACCGCCGCCGCGCGCGTCGGTGCGATGGACGTTGATGCCACGAATGAAGGTGGCATGGAAGCGGTGAGCGCAGCGGATGTGATCTATAACCTCGGTGCGGATGAGGTTGAAATCGGCGAAGGCGCGTTTGTGATCTATCAAGGCAGCCACGGTGATCGGGGCGCGCACCGCGCCGATGTGATCCTGCCGGGCGCGGCATATACCGAGGAAAACGGGCTATTCGTGAACACCGAAGGCCGCCCGCAACTTGCCATGCGCGCCGGGTTTGCGCCGGGTGAGGCCAAGGAAAACTGGGCGATTTTGCGGGCCTTGTCCGCCGAACTGGGCGCAACGCTGCCCTTCGACTCGCTTGCGCAACTGCGTACTGCGCTGATCGAGGCAGTGCCGCATCTCGCTCAGGTTGATGAAATGATCGAGAATGAAGTTCAGGCGCTGAAGGCCGCTTCTCTGGGCAAGGCCACATTCCGCTATGCGATCAAGGATTTCTATCTGACGAACCCAATCGCACGGGCATCGCAATTGATGGCCGAACTTTCTGCACAATCTCAGGCCCGCAAATCCGAGAAGATCGCGGCGGAATGACCCCAACCCGTTTCATATCGCAAACCTACGCGGCGGCGGCGTGGCAGCTCGCCGCGCCAGAATTGTGTGTGAAACCTAAGATTAAGGGTGGCGCAATGACGGCAGATGCTGTTTACACCAACGCGCCGACCCAGCCGCAGATTGCGCAGGCATCTGGCCTTTGCATCGCACGCGGAAAACGGAATACCCACGGTGTGAGGACCAATGGCTGAATTCTTTAACACCCCAGGCGGAATAGCCATCATCATTCTGGCGCAAGTGCTTGCTGTTGTTGCGTTCGTGATGATCTCGCTGTTGTTCCTCGTTTACGGCGACCGCAAGATCTGGGCCGCCGTCCAGATGCGTCGCGGCCCCAATGTTGTCGGCGTATACGGCCTGCTGCAATCGGTGGCGGACGCACTGAAATATGTGGTGAAAGAGGTCGTCATTCCCGCAGGTGCCGACCGTACGGTGTTTATCCTCGCACCATTGACCAGTTTTGTCCTCGCGATGATCGCCTGGGCGGTGATCCCGTTCAACGATGGCTGGGTCCTGTCTGACATCAACGTCGCCATCCTCTATGTCTTCGCAGTCTCATCGCTTGAGGTTTATGGCGTGATTATGGGTGGTTGGGCGTCGAACTCAAAGTACCCGTTCCTTGGGTCGTTGCGCTCGGCTGCGCAGATGATTTCCTACGAAGTCTCCATCGGCCTGATCATCATCGGCATCATCATCTCGACCGGTTCGATGAATTTCGGCGACATCGTGCGGGCGCAGGACGGCTCGTTCGGGTTTTTCAGCTGGTATTGGCTGCCGCATTTCCCGATGGTCTTCCTGTTCTTCATCTCGGCACTGGCCGAAACCAATCGCCCCCCATTTGACCTGCCCGAGGCAGAATCGGAACTGGTCGCAGGCTATCAGGTCGAATACTCGGCCACGCCCTTCCTGCTGTTCATGGCTGGTGAATACATCGCCATCTTCCTGATGTGCGCCCTGACCACGCTGCTGTTCTTTGGCGGCTGGCTGTCGCCGATCCCGGGCCTGCCCGATGGCGTGCTGTGGATGGTCGCCAAAATGGCGTTTTTCTTCTTCCTCTTCGCGATGGTCAAGGCCATCACGCCCCGCTACCGCTATGATCAACTGATGCGGCTGGGCTGGAAAGTGTTCCTGCCGTTCTCGCTGGTCTGGGTGGTCTTCGTGGCCTTTGCCGCAAAATTTGACTGGTTCTGGGGCGCGTTTGCGCGGTGGAGCGTAGGAGGCTGATATGACCCAAATCGACTATACCCGCGCTGCTAAGTACTTCCTGTTGCAGGACTTCTGGGTCGGCATGAAGCTGGGGCTGAAATATTTCTTCGCCCCCAAGGCCACCGTGAACTATCCGCACGAAAAGGGCCCGCTTTCGCCGCGGTTCCGGGGCGAACACGCCCTGCGCCGATATCCGAACGGCGAGGAACGCTGCATCGCCTGCAAACTGTGCGAAGCGATCTGCCCTGCGCAAGCCATCACAATCGACGCAGAACCGCGCGAAGACGGCAGCCGCCGCACCACGCGCTATGACATCGACATGACCAAATGCATTTATTGCGGTTTTTGCCAAGAAGCTTGCCCGGTCGATGCCATCGTCGAAGGCCCGAATTTCGAATTCGCCACGGAAACCCGGGAAGAGCTGTTCTACGACAAGGAAAAGCTGCTGGATAACGGCGAACGCTGGGAAGCCGAGATCGCTCGCAATCTGGAAATGGACGCGCCGTACAGATGAGTGACAGCCCGACAAATCCGTTCGAGCTGATGATGAAGCAAGCTCAGGACATGGCCAAGGCGATGAACCCGGCGATGGAGAATTTCTCGCCCAAAGGGTTCGAGGCGCTGTGGCCGACCATGCCCAAAGAGGTCATGGAGATGATGTTTGGCAATACCGTCAACAAAGATGGTCTGGATGCCAAGACCCGCCTGCTGCTGACGCTGGCGGGGTTGACCTGTCAGGGCGCGCAGGCCGATAGCGCCGTGCGCCAGACCGTGCGTCATGCGCTGGAAGCGGGTGCGAAGAAACAAGAGATCGTGGAAACGATCGGTCAGATGTCGGTCTTTGCCGGCATCCCGGCCATGACCCGCGCGCTGGATCTGGCGCAAGAGGTCATGGGCGATAACGAGGATGAGGATCAATGACCGTCTTTGCCTTCTACCTGTTTGCCATCAGCGCCATCACCGGCGGGCTGTTTACGGTGATCAGCCGCCAACCGGTGCACTCGGTGCTATGGCTGATCCTGTCCTTCCTGTCTTCGGCGGGACTGTTCGTGCTGCTGGGGGCCGAGTTTGTGGCGATGCTGCTGATCATCGTTTATGTCGGCGCGGTCGCGGTTCTGTTCTTATTCGTGGTGATGATGCTCGACGTGGACTTTGCCGAGCTCAAGGCCGAGATGGCACGCTATATGCCGCTGGCCCTGCTGATCGGTCTGGTCATCCTGATGCAGTTCGTCATGGCCTTTGGAGCCTGGGACAGCGCGCAGGGCGCGGCGTCCAATCTGGCACAACCGGTTCCAGCGGATCGTCACAATACCGAGGCGTTGGGCGTCATTCTTTATGATCAATACTTCCTTCTGTTCCAACTGGCGGGCCTGATCCTGCTGGTGGCCATGATCGGTGCCATCGTACTGACTCTGCGCCACCGTCAGGACATCAAGCGTCAGGACATCGTCGGCCAGATGATGCGCGACCCGGCCAAGGCGATGGAGTTGAAGGACGTGAAACCGGGGCAGGGATTGTGAGAGACTCGATTTTTTCAAAAAAAATCGGCCTGAAATCTTACAAAGATTTCGGCGTCGTGAGAGGGACAGGATCGTCAATATGATCGGACTTGAACACTATCTTACGGTCGCGGCGACGCTGTTCGTCATCGGCATCTTCGGTCTCTTCCTGAACCGCAAGAACGTCATCATCCTACTGATGAGCATCGAACTGATGCTCTTGGCGGTGAATATCAACCTCGTGGCGTTTTCCAGTTTCCTCGGCGATCTGGTCGGGCAGGTGTTTACGCTATTCGTGCTGACCGTGGCGGCGGCCGAGGCGGCGATTGGCCTGGCCATTCTGGTCTGCTTCTTCCGCAACCGCGGCACCATCGCGGTTGAAGACGTCAATATGATGAAGGGCTAAGAGAACTATGGAAACAACCATCCTCTTTGCCCCGCTCGTGGGTGCGCTGATCTGCGGTTTTGGCTGGAAGTTTATTGGTGAAAAGGCCGCGATGTGGACCGCCACCGGGCTGCTGTTTCTGGCCTGTCTGCTGAGCTGGATCGTGTTCTTCACCTTCGATGGCGTCACCCAACAGATCGAAATCCTGCGCTGGATCGAGAGCGGTTCGCTCTCGACAAGCTGGGCGATCCGCCTGGACCGTCTCACCGCGATTATGCTGATCGTGGTGACGACCGTCTCGGCGTTGGTGCACCTCTATTCCTTTGGCTACATGGATCATGATCCGCAATGGCGCGAAGGCGAAAGCTATAAGCCGCGCTTCTTTGCCTATCTGTCGTTCTTCACCTTCGCCATGCTGATGCTGGTAACGGCGGACAACTTGGTGCAGATGTTCTTTGGCTGGGAAGGCGTGGGCGTTGCCTCATACCTGCTGATAGGGTTCTATTATCGTAAGCCTTCTGCCAATGCGGCAGCGATGAAAGCGTTCATCGTAAACCGGGTTGGTGATTTTGGCTTTGCGCTGGGGATCTTTGCGATCTTTTTGCTGACGGACAGCATCAATTTTTCGGATGTCTTTGCGGCGGCTCCGGCTCTGGCCGAGGAGAAATTGCACTTCCTCTGGGGCGAGTGGACAGCCATCGAAGTGATCTGTGTTCTGCTGTTCATCGGCGCAATGGGTAAATCGGCGCAGTTGATCCTGCACACCTGGCTGCCGGATGCGATGGAAGGCCCGACGCCTGTATCGGCCCTGATCCACGCCGCAACCATGGTAACCGCAGGTGTCTTCCTTGTCTGTCGCATGTCGCCGCTAATGGAGTTCGCACCGGGCGCGACTGGTTTCATCACTTTCCTCGGGGCCTCGACCGCGTTCTTCGCTGCGACTGTGGGGCTGGTTCAGACAGACATCAAGCGCGTGATCGCGTATTCAACCTGTTCTCAGCTGGGCTATATGTTCGTTGCTGCAGGCGTCGGCATGTACTCGGCGGCGATGTTCCACCTGTTGACCCACGCATTCTTCAAGGCGCTGTTGTTCCTTGGGGCCGGTTCGGTGATCCATGCCATGCATCACGAGCAAGAGATGACTGAGTACGGCGGGTTGCGGAAGAAAATCCCCTATACGTTCTGGGCGATGATGATCGGGACGCTGGCCATCACCGGTGTTGGCATTCCGCTAACCACCTTTGGTTTTGCAGGCTTCCTGTCAAAAGACGCGATCATCGAAAGCGCTTTTGCAGGTGGCACAGGCTACGCCTTCTGGATGCTGGTTATCGCGGCTGTCTTCACCTCGTTCTATAGCTGGCGCCTGATCTTCTTGACCTTTTATGGTGAAGAACGTGGGGACAAGCATACCCATGAGCACGCGCATGAGAGCCCGATGGTCATGTTGATCCCGCTGGGCGTATTGTCCCTGGGCGCAGTCTTCGCCGGCATGATCTGGTATGGCAACTTCTTCGGACATACGGATAAAGTCGGCAAGTTTTACGGAATTCCGGTGGCCGAAGCGTCAGAGCATGGTGAGGCGCATGGCGATGATGGTCACGGCGAAGACTCACATGCCGATCAGGGCCATAGCGATGACTCTCATACCGATGACTCCCATGGCGACGATGCGGCGCATGGAGATAAAGACGACCATGGTGATCATCACTATGTGTTCGCTGGTCAGCCGGGTGAGGGTGCGCTGTATATGGCGCCGGACAACACCGTGCTTGACGATGCCCATGCGGTTCCGAAATGGGTCAAGGTCTCGCCCTTCGTTGCGATGTTGCTTGGGTTCATAGTGGCCTATTGGTTCTACATCGTGAACACCTCGCTGCCTGCGCGTCTGGCTGCGAACCAACGTCCACTGTATCTGTTCCTGTTGAACAAGTGGTATTTCGATGAGATCTACAACGCGATCTTTGTCAAACCCACTGTCGCACTTGGTCGATTCCTTTGGAAACGCGGTGACGGCAATACAATCGATGGCTTCCTGAATGGGGTTGCGATGGGCGTTGTGCCCTTCTTCACCCGCCTCGCAGGCAAGGCTCAGACCGGTTACATCTTTACTTACGCCTTCTGGATGGTCTTGGGCATTGCCGCCCTTGTCACCTGGATGTCTATCGGCGGAGGCGCACACTAATGGATCTCATCCTATCGATCGTAACCTTCACTCCGGCAGCGGCAGCGGCGATTCTGGCGCTGTTTCTGCGGGGGGACGATCCTGATGCGCAACGCAACGCCAAATGGGTGGCTTTGATCGCGACGACTGTGACCTTCCTGGTCTCGATTGGCATCTATACCGGCTTTGATCCCTCAAACACCGGCTTCCAGATGGTGGAAGAGGGCGAATGGCTGCTGGGACTGAAATACAAGATGGGTGTCGACGGCATCAGCGTTCTGTTCGTCCTGTTGACCACCTTCATCATGCCGCTGACCATTCTGGCCAGTTGGAACGTAACGGATCGTGTCAAGGAATACATGATCGCGTTCCTGCTGCTTGAAACGCTGATGCTGGGCGTTTTCATGGCGCTGGATCTGGTGCTGTTCTACCTGTTCTTCGAGGCCGGTCTGATCCCAATGTTCCTGATCATCGGCATCTGGGGCGGCAAGGATCGGATATACGCAAGCTTCAAATTCTTCCTCTACACCTTCCTTGGCTCGGTGCTGATGCTGGTGGCGATGGTTGCGATGTACGCCGATGCGGGCACCACGGATATCGAAGCGCTGATGAGCCATCAGTTCTCGTCGGTTGGGTTCAGCGTGCTGGGCATCTATATCGTCGGCGGCATGCAGACGCTGATGTTCTTGGCGTTCTTCGCATCCTTTGCGGTGAAAATGCCGATGTGGCCGGTACACACGTGGTTGCCAGATGCGCACGTGCAAGCGCCGACCGCGGGTTCGGTTGTGCTGGCGGCGATCCTCTTGAAGATGGGCGGCTATGGCTTCCTGCGGTTCAGTCTGCCGATGTTCCCCGTGGGCTCGGCGGTGATGACCGATCTGGTGCTTTGGATGTCGGCGATTGCGGTCGTTTATACCTCGCTGGTGGCGCTGGTGCAGGAGGATATGAAGAAACTGATCGCGTATTCCTCGGTCGCGCATATGGGCTTTGTGACCATGGGCATCTTTGCGGCGAACCAACAGGGCGTTGACGGCGCGATCTTCCAGATGCTCAGCCACGGGTTTATTTCGGCTGCGCTGTTCCTGTGCGTCGGCGTAATTTACGACCGGATGCATACCCGTGATATCGAGGCATATGGAGGTCTGGTGATCCGGATGCCAGCTTACGCGCTGGTATTCATGCTGTTCACCATGGCCAATGTCGGCCTGCCGGGCACGTCTGGGTTTATCGGAGAATTCCTGACCCTGATGGGCGCGTTCCAGGTCAACACCTGGGTGACGGCTGTGGCTGCAACCGGCGTGATCTTCTCGGCGGGCTATGCGCTGTGGCTCTATCGCCGGGTAGTCTTTGGCGATCTGATCAAAGAAAGCCTGAAGGCGATGACCGACATGAGTTCCCGTGAGCGCCTGATCTTTGCACCGCTGATCCTCATGACGATACTGCTAGGGATCTATCCATCGCTGGTGACCGATGTGATCGGGCAATCCACCGCTGCGCTGATTTCGAACTATGACACGGCTCTGGCCGCGGCTGAGGCCGCATCCCAGACAGCCGCTTCGCATTAAGGAGGCTTTGGAGACATGATCCAAGCTGATCTGACAATAATCCTGCCAGAAATCGTTCTGGCCGTATATGCGATGGCGGCGCTGATCGGGGCTGTCTACACGACCAAAGACGGGCTTGCCCCGGTTCTGGTCTGGTCGACATCTGGTCTGATGGCCATTCTGGCGATCTGGATTGCGATGAATGGCGACGGAACAAACATCGCTTTCAATGGCATGTTTGTGGATGACGGCTTTGCGCGCTTTGCCAAAGTAGCGATCCTGTTGTCCGCCGCTGCTGTTCTGCTGATGAGCCAGGACTACATGGCGCGCCGTGGGTTGCTGCGGTTTGAATATCCGCTGCTGGTCGCTTTGGCGGCTGTCGGTATGATGATGATGGTCAGTGCGGGCGATCTGATGTCGCTTTACATGGGGCTAGAGCTGCAATCCTTGTCGCTTTATGTCGTAGCCGCGCTGCGCCGGGACAGCGCCAAATCGACCGAGGCAGGCCTGAAGTATTTTGTTCTGGGTGCGCTCAGCTCCGGTCTGCTGCTTTATGGGGCATCGCTGGTCTATGGCTTTACCGGAACCACGTTGTTCTCGGGCATCATCCAGACGGTGCATCATGATGATGTCTCGCTGGGGCTGCTGTTTGGTCTGGTCCTGTTGATCTCGGGCCTTGCGTTCAAGGTCTCGGCCGTGCCGTTCCATATGTGGACACCGGATGTGTACGAGGGTTCGCCGACGCCGATCACTGCGTTCTTCGCAACCGCGCCCAAAGTGGCTGCAATGGCCTTGTTCGCGCGTGTCTTGCATGATGCCTTCGGGGGTGTTGTCAAAGATTGGCAGCAGGTGATAGTCCTGCTTTCGGTTCTGTCGATGCTTCTGGGCGCTATTGCGGCGATCGGGCAGCGTGACATCAAGCGACTGATGGCGTTTTCGTCCATTGCCCACATGGGTTATGCGCTTATCGGTCTGGCTGCAGGCACTGAAATGGGCGTCAAAGCCATGCTGATGTATCTGGCGATCTATGTGACGATGAACATTGGTACCTTCGCCTTCATCCTGATGATGGAGCGTGACGGCAAACCGGTGACCGATATCGACGCATTGCGGCAGTATTCGAAACGCGATCCGGGCAAGGCGCTTGCTGTTTTGATCTTGATGTTCAGCCTTGCAGGCGTGCCGCCGATGCTTGGTTTCTTTGCCAAGTTCGGTGTTTGGCAAGCCGGGATCGAGGCTGGGCTGACCGGTCTGGTGATCGCATCTGCGATCGCTTCGGTCATCGGTGCGTTCTATTATCTGCGCATCGTGTACTACATGTATTTCGGGGCCGAGAACGAAGACCCAATCGAAACCCGCTCGTCACCCGTTCTGTGGGGTGCATTGATGGGGTCTGCGGCGCTGATGCTGATCGGAGTATTCTACCAATTTGGCATCGAGGGCGCGGCGGCCGCTGCGGCGACAACGCTTGTTAATTGATCCCAATCCGAAACTCAGCAAAGGGGCTCGGGCGTTGTACCGGGCCTTTTTGACATGAGCGACTGGCCCCAAGGATATGGTCTGCACGTGCTGCAGGAGGTGGACAGCACCCTGAACGAGGCTGCGCGGCTGGCTCCTACCGCTGCTGGGCCGGTTTGGATCATGGCGCATCGGCAGACTGCCGCTCGGGGGCGTCGTGGGCGTGCTTGGGTCAATCCCACGGGCAATCTGGCCGCGACGTTGCTGATGCGCCCGCCAGGTGATCCAGAGCAGGCGGCGCTGCGCAGCTTCGTTGCCGCGTTGGCGTTATTTGATGCCTGTGTGGCGGTGACTGGGCGGACCAGCGGTTTGTCCTTGAAATGGCCCAACGATGTGCTGCTGAACGGCGGCAAACTGGCCGGTATCTTGCTTGAAAGCACGGGGCAGGGCCGAGGTGTTACGCATTTGGCGATCGGGATTGGCGTCAATCTTTCCGAGGCTCCAAGTGCTGACAATGTCGAAGCTGGGGCGGTGCGCCCGGTCTCATTGCTTTCGGAAACTGGTGCTTTGGTGACACCCGAGGATTTTCTGACCGAATTGGCTTCGGGCTATGCGCATTACGAAACGCAGTTCATGACCTATGGGTTCGAGCCGATCCGCGCCGCCTGGCTTTCGCGCGCTGCGCGGTTGGGCGAGGTAATTACCGCCCGTACCGCTGCGTCAGAAACTGTAGGTACGTTTGAAACGGTGGACGCGGGTGGCAGCCTTGTCCTAAACACCGCCAAGGGCCGTGTCAGTATTCCGGCCGCGGATGTCTATTTCTGAAGGGGGCAAAGATGCTTCTGGCGATTGATTGCGGCAATACCAACACCGTTTTCTCGATCTGGGACGGTGAGAAGTTTCTGTGTACCCTGCGCACGTCAACCCATCACGCACGTACAGCGGACGCGTATTTCACATGGTATTCAACCTTGGTGAAACACTACGGGATCGAGGCGGATATTACAGACGTGATCATCGCCTCGACCGTGCCACGAGTGGTGTTCAACCTTCGGGTTTTTGCAGATCGGTTTTTCGGATGCCGCCCGCTTGTCATCGGTAAACCAGATTGCTTATTGCCGGTTAATCCACGCGTCGATGAAGGCACGGTACCTGGTCCGGACCGATTGGCCAATGCGGCGGCGGCCTTTGACCGCCATGGCGGCAATGTGGTTGTGGTCGACTTTGGGACAGCCACGAATTTTGATGTAGTCGCAGCTGACGGCGCCTATGTCGGGGGTATCATCGCCCCCGGTGTGAACCTAAGCCTCGAAGCATTGCATCAGGGCGCAGCGGCACTGCCGCATATCGATATCACAAGACCCGAAAAAGTGATCGGAACAAACACGGTTGGCTGCATCCAATCCGGCGTGTACTGGGGGTATTCCGGCCTGATCGAAGGTCTGATCTCACGCGTCAAAGCCGAATACGGAATGGAGATGAAAGTCGTCGGCACCGGGGGGCTGGCGCCTCTGTTCGATCAGGCAGACGTGGGTTTTGACGCCATCGAAGATGATCTGACGATGCACGGTTTGACCGTGATCCATCGCTATAACAAGGAAAATAGCTCAACATGAGCAGTGAACGACTGATCTATTTGCCGCTGGGCGGTGCAGGCGAAATTGGCATGAATGCTTATGTCTACGGCTATGGCAAGCCGGGGCAAGAGCGGTTGATCCTGGTGGATCTGGGTGTGTCGTTTCCTGACATGGATACCTCGCCCGGTGTTGATCTGATTTTCGCCGATATCACATGGCTGAAAGAACGCGCCGACCGGCTTCAGGCGGTGTTTGTGACCCACGCGCACGAAGATCATGTTGGCGCGGTCGCGCATTGTTACGAGGCTTTGGGCGCTCCGATCTATGCGCGCGCGTTCACGGCCAATATCGCGCGCCGCAAAATGGAAGAACATGGTCATCCGACCGAAGCGGTGCTTACTGCTTCGCCTTGGCCGGAACAGATCAAGGCGGGTCCGTTTACAATTGGTTTCCTGCCGGTTTCGCATTCGATCCCCGAAAGTGCGGGGCTGATCATCGATACCCCTTCGGGCCGGGTGGTGCATACGGGTGATTTCAAACTGGATGCCAACCCAATCGTGGGTGAGCCGTTTGATCCCGACTTGTGGTCAGAGGTGGCCAAATCGGGCGTCAAAGCGCTGGTTTGCGACAGCACCAACGTGTTTTCGTCTCATCCCGGGCGCTCGGAATCTGAGGTCGGGCCTGAAATCACGCGGCTTGTTCAAGATGCCAGCGGTATGGTCATCGCGACAACCTTTGCTTCGAACGTGGCGCGGGTGAAGACGCTGGCCGAGGCGGGGCAGAAGGCAGGACGCTCGGTCGTGCTGCTGGGTCGTGCGATGAGACGGATGATCGAGGCGGCGACCGAAACAGGTATCCTTAGCGACTTTCCAAAGGTCATCAGCGCAGAAGAGGCGCTGGATGTCCCCCGCGCGAACCTGATGCTGATCGTCACCGGTAGCCAAGGTGAACGCCGTGCCGCCAGCGCCCAACTGGCGCGTGGCAAGTATCGCGGGCTTGAAGCGAAAGAAGGCGATTTGTTCCTGTTCTCGTCCAAGACCATTCCGGGTAATGAACGCGGCGTGATCCGCATCATGAATCAACTCAGCGAGAAGGGTGTGGATGTGGTCGATGACAGCTCGGGGCTGTATCACGTCTCAGGGCACGCCAATCGGCCTGATCTGGAAAAAGTTCACGCGCTTATCGATCCGCAGATGGTCATCCCGATGCACGGCGAACATCGCCACCTGCGAGAACATGCCAAGCTGGCCGAAGAAGGCGGGCGCACTGGGATTTTGGCAGTAAACGGCACCATGCTGGATTTGACTGGCAATGCTCCGAAGGTCGCGGACTATATCGAGACCGGTCGCACTTATCTGGATGGTACGGTCAAGATCGGTGCCCTGGACGGCGTTGTGCGTGATCGCATCCGTATGGCGCTGAACGGCCACATCACGATCACGGTCATACTGGACGAAGAAGACGAGCCGTTGGGTGAGCCTTGGTGCGATACCATGGGGCTGCCCGAGATGGGATCGTCCCGCGCAGGGCTGGTCGAAGTGTTGGAAGAAGACCTGAACCAGTTCCTGATGCGCGCGGGCGCCAAGACATTGCGCGATGACGACAAGATGGAAGAAGGGTTGCGCCGGATCGCGCGTCAGACCGCGCAGGCCGAGATTGGCAAGAAGCCCGAGGTCACGGTGGTCGTCAGCCGAATGCGCTAATCCGCATAAGGCATCGGATATCCCCGAAGCTGCAAGAACAGGCTGGCCTCTTCGTCGTTGAGGAAGAAAGGCACGGTCTCTGGCGGCTTCGGGTCTGCGGTGCGTGCTGCAATCTCGGCTAAGACGACTTCGGTTATGAAT
Organism: Ruegeria sp. BA2; assembly: GCF_056539605.1. Taxonomy (NCBI): domain Bacteria; kingdom Pseudomonadati; phylum Pseudomonadota; class Alphaproteobacteria; order Rhodobacterales; family Roseobacteraceae; genus Ruegeria; species Ruegeria sp. BA2. Next base: position 385,224 of record NZ_JBQFVE010000003.1, read on the forward strand.
GGCAGATCGAATTCGCGGGCTTGGCTGATCTTGACCCATTGCAGATGCGATAACTCATCCGAGGCATGAGTGAAATCATCCAAATCGCCGTGAATCGCATCGGCATCGACCAAAAAAAACCGGGCATCAAATCGGCGAGGTCGCCCGGGGGGCGTAACGGCGCGAAAGACGAATTGCAATGCTTCGGCAGAAGGCAGATAACCCATCCGCGCAAAGCTTTGCCAATCGGGCGGGGCCGCACCCGGCCATTCACCCGGTTGGCCAAGGATCAGCCCGGTCTCTTCCCACAATTCCCGTATTGCAGCAGCAGCCAGAGCATTCTGCAGGTCCGGTTGGGATTGCTGTGACAAGCGCTCGGTGCAGAGATCGGGCAGAGGTGTGCTGAGCGTTATGCCAGCATCGGCAGGATCGACTGCACCACCCGGGAATACAAACTTGTTGGGCATGAACGCCGCCTTCGCGCCACGCTGCCCCATCAAGATCGAAGGATCGCTGAGCCTGTCACGCAGAACGATGACGGTTGCAGCGTTGCGAATGGCGGTCTTGTCTGCGCTCATGCAGTTTTGCCGAACCCATGCATCCGGCGCGCCCATTGATAGGCGACCACCGCACCTTTCAGCCGGGGCAGAAGGTACAGTGACAGCGCGACGCAAGCGATGGAAAAGCCAATGGCCATGACCCATGGATCTGGGCGCCAGTGCACGTACGACACATGTAGCGCGGGCGCCAAAAGGTGACCGACGATCAGAATGGTCAGGTAGGCCGGGCCATCATCAGCGCGATGGTGAAACAACTCCTGCCCGCATTCGGTGCAGGTATCGTTCACCTTGAGATAACTGTGCAACAGCTTACCTTCGCCGCAATTTGGGCATTTGCAACGAAACCCACGGATCAGTGCGGGTTTGGTTGGGCGGTCTTCCTCGACCGAAGTGTTGATCGTTTGAGCAGTCATTTGAGTCTCACGCGTTTATCCTTGGGCGATATAGGCGGTTTCGAACCCGTCGGAAAAGGGGGGTGCGTCGCTTTGTGGCGATCACCCGCAGCCTATCAGCTTGTCGCCGCTATTCAAACTCGGTGAAAAAAGTTGCTACCGATGCGACGGAAAACCGTTCGGGCCGCGTTTGAGTAAGTATCAACAGCGGTACTGGACCGCTAAATTCAAGGAACTTTGTAATGAAAACCACTACCTTCATCTCGGCCGTCGTTCTTGCAGCAGTCGCCGTGACTGGCACAATGGCATCGGCCAAAGGGCCGCGAGCAACATTTCAGGAACTTGACGCCGACGGCGACGGGCAGGTCACTCAGGCCGAGATCACCGCGCATCGCAACCAAAAGTTCACCGCTGCAGATGCGGATGGCGATGGGCAACTGAGCGTTCAGGAGATGCAGGCTGCCGCACAGACCAAAGCGACTGAGCGGGTCAACAAGATGTTCGAAAAGCACGATGCAAATGCTGACGGTTTCCTGAGCGAAGATGAATTGCCGAAACCGCGCCGTGCCTCCAAGATGTTCGAGCGTATCGATGCCGATGGAAACGGTTCGATCTCGGAACAGGAATATGCGGATGCAAAAGGCAAAATGGGCCGGAAACACAAGCGGCAACAGCAGTCGGACACCGACAACAACTGATAAGGGATGGAGGATCTGACCTCTTACCCGAACACGGCGGACGGCGGAATTTCCGCCGTGCCCGAGCCCAGCGACGATGAGTTGCTGGGCCAATTTGCTGATGGGGACGCGGCGGCGGCCCGTTTGTTGACCGGACGTCTGGGACCGCGCTGCTATTCCGTGGCCTTGCGCATGCTGGGTAACCAAGCTGAAGCCGAGGATGTGACCCAAGAGGCGATGATGCGGCTGTGGAAGATGGCACCCAATTGGGTGCCGGGGCAGGCGCAGATATCGACTTGGCTGTTTAGAGTGACGCTGAACCTCTGCGCGGATATGCGGCGAAAAAAGCGGCCTGAAGCGTTGGATAATGTCGCTGAGCCCGAAGATGGTGCGGCCAGCGTGGTGGATCAACTTCAGGATGAAGCACGTAAAGATGCCTTGCAGGAGGCATTGGATCAACTACCGGAGCGGCAGCGGCAAGCGGTGGTTCTGAGGCACATTGAAGAATTGTCCAATCCCGAAATCGCGGGGATCATGGATATTTCGGTCGAGGCCGTTGAAAGCCTGACCGCGCGTGGGAAAAGGTCCCTGACCGCCATACTGGCGGGTCGCCGGGATGAACTGGGGTACGAACATGGCTGAACTGAATAACGAACTCGACCATCTGTTTGCGCAGGCGCGCGCAACGCGGAATGAACTTCCGGACGATCTTGCTGTTCGAATCGAAACCGACGCCGAAGCGGTTCGGCTATCTCGAATTGCCCCGAAAGGTCGTTGGTCGTGGCGATCCAGCATTAGTGTGATTGGCGGTTGGCAGGGTTTGAGCGGCCTTGTAGCTGCAAGCGCAGCGGGCGTATGGATCGGGTTTTCTGCCCCAACCTTTTTGCCAGATCCCGTTGACTACTTCTTATCGCAAGAGACGAATTATCTAATGGCAGATCTGAACTTGGACGAAAACTACCTGGAGGACGCAGAATGAGCGATAATCCTGCACCCAAGCGTAAATGGATACCGATTGCGCTGGCCGTCTCGCTTGCTCTGAACTTGTTGGTTGTCGGCATTGTTCTGGGCGCTGTCATGCGTTTCAAAGGAAATGATCGGGTAGACACCCCACCGGGCTTTGGCCCAGCGTTGTACTACGCCTTACCCAAGCCGGATCGAAAAGCGCTGCGCGGCGAATTGTCGGACTTGCGCGGCAAGCGATCACATGGCCGCAAGCAGGATTTCTCTGCGCTCAGTCAGGCATTGAGGGTCGTTCCGTTTAACCCAGCGGCGGTTGAGACTTTGCTTGAACAGCAATCGAAGGCGACCGCTGATTTGCAAACAGCCCTTCACCGGCAATGGCTGGCGCAGATTACCGCTATGAGCGATGAGGAGCGCGCCGAATATGCGGACCGGCTGGAAAAAGTGGTCAAAAGGGGCCCGCGCAAACCAAAGAAGCAGGATTGATCCCTTACGCCGCGCTCTTCTGAATTTGCACTCGATTGCGGCCTGCCTTTTTCGCGGCGTAAAGCGCTTGGTCCGCCGAGTTGATCAGGCGCCCCACCGGGTCGTTTTCGTCGCGCCTTGCGAGTTCCGGCGGCGCGCAAAGCTTTACCCCGACACTGATCGTGACGGGAACAAGTGTAGGCCTGTCAGGCAGTTGAAAGGGTTTTTCATAGATGGCCTTACAAACCTCTCGCGCTTGTTTCAGGGCCAGTTCCGCTGATGCGTTGGGAAGCCCGATCATAAACTCCTCCCCTCCGATACGCGCTACGAAACCGGATGCCCCAACTACCAGGCGCAGCCTTCGGGCGGCCTCGGTCAGCACCAGATCACCAGCGGCGTGACCAAACCGGTCATTGATTGCCTTAAAGTGATCAAGATCGGCCAGCATGATTGCAAACCCGTGTTCTGCATCCGGTGCCTGATGTGCAATCTGCTGCAGGGCCCTCATGGCATAACGTCGATTGTGCAACCCGGTCAGCGGATCGGTTAGCGATTCGGCCAAATCCTTCCGCAAAGCCGCACGCAGCCGGTCGTCTCGGGTCTTGCGGGCAATCAGGGTTTCCAACCGCAACGAAATCTCGTCCGTGTGAAACCCGCCCATGCAGACCGCATCTGCCCCGTTGTCCAATGCTTCGGCTGCGCGTAAGGGGTTTTCATCAGGCAACACCCCGATCAGCACCGTATTTCGCGTTGCGTTGCGGGATCGCAGATCGGCCAGAAGGTTACGCCCAGAGGCGGTTGGCTTCAATTCGACGACAATTGCATCCGGCGTGGCCCCGGACAAAACGCCTTTGAGATCAGGAAGTGTATGGCTGTTCACGTTGTGCCGCGTTTGACTAGCCAGAGTTTTGCGCCACAACGCGCCGGTCCGTGCTGAATGCGCCAAGATCGCGATCTGTGCGGTCACTGGCGGAGCCAGCAGTACTTGTGGCGGTTCGCCAAATCCGATGGGCTGAGACTCACCTTTGAGGCTTAGGTCCTGCCTGTCCCCCCTCGCGCGTAACAAGCTGCGTATCCGGGCGAGTAACAGTGTGTCTTTGAACGGATAGCCCAGAACATCATCCAGACCATCCGACAGTGCTCGTAAACGCGCGGCTTTGTCGTTTTGGGGTGCAATAGCGACGATTGGTACATCGATCAGCGCAGGATCAGCCGCCATCACTTTCTTGACATCTGCCGCTGTACCGTCCGGCAAAGTCTGCGCTGTCAAAACCAGATCAGGACGGGTCCGCCTGAGCAATGCGCCTAGCCCGACGAGTTTTTCCCCTTGCACGACATGATACCAGGCCGCCGTCAGTTGAACCTTAAGCATTATGCGATTGGTCGAAACACCGTCGAGGACGAGTATGGTGCCTTGTACAGACATAGCCATTCACCGTTTGATTGCATGCGTTGCCAAAGTGTTTATGACTCTGGTTAACAAACCCTTTCCAAGCTAATGCCCGAGGCCAGTTTATGCCGATCTCTGCCAACTCCGCTGAAACGCTGGCTATAAATGTGCTGAGTTGGCTGGTTGGGAATGAGGAATTGTTACCTGTTTTTCTTGGTGCGACCGGGGCCTCTGCTCAGGATCTGCGCGACCGAGCGGGCGAGGCCGAGTTCCTGGGATCGGTATTGGACTTTCTGTTGCTTGACGATTCGTGGGTGATCGCTTTTTGTGACGCCAATTCTGTACCTTACGATGAACCGGGACAAGCCCGCGCGGTATTGTCTGGCAATTCGGACATGCACTGGACTTAATCCACAGGAGCCTTTTTCATGGCAATAGACGCCCTCGTGTTCGACAAGGACGGCACACTTTTTGATTTTGCGGCCACTTGGGGGGCGTTCGGACGCATCGCGCTGGAACAGCTTGCCGATGGCGACGTGCAGCGCGCCTCAGAGTTGGGAAAGGCAATCGGGTTCGATATCGAGCAAGAAGTTTATGAGCCAGACAGCATTGTTATTGCAGGAACAGTTGATGAGGTTGCTGGCGCGCTGAAGCCTCACTTGCCCGAAATGTCGCATGAGCAGTTGATTGAAACGCTCAACCGCGCATCCGCCGAAGCACAGCAGATACCCGCAGTTCCCTTGGCGCCGTTCCTCGAAAAGCTGCGAGAGGCCGGGTTCAAGCTGGGTGTCGCCACCAATGATGCTGAAATGCCCGCCCTGCAGCACCTGCATTCGGTCGGCGTGCGCGATCATTTTGATTTTGTCGCCGGTTATGACAGCGGTCATGGCTATAAACCCGGTCCTGGGCAATTGTTGGCCTTTGCGCAACAAGTTGAGGTAGAGCCTGCGCGAATTGCGATGGTTGGCGACAGTCTGCACGATCTGGAAGCAGGGCGCGCGGCGGGGATGGTGACGATCGGGGTTTTGACCGGAATGGCGACGGCCGAAACTCTCGCGCCTTTGGCGGATGTTGTATTACCCGACATCGGCCATATTCCCGATTGGTTGTCCAAGTCCTGATCGTCCAATGTTCTGAAACGCCGGGTTGAATGGCAAAACCGACATTATCTGTCGCAGACAGAGCGGCGAAAACCCGATCTTCGGGGCTTTCTTGAGAAAGAAAGTGCGCGGAGAATAACTATGGCTGACACAAAAACACGCAAACGGCGCGGTGGCGGCCGGGCAGGGGCAGCGGCCCGGCGCGGCGGCACAGTGATCGAGCAGATGCCGTGGAATCCGCCGATCAACATCGACCGGCCTACCGAGCCATTGGGTCCCGAAGGGATCGAGGCGATTCACGAGGGTGCCATGCGTATCCTCGAAGAAATTGGCATCGAGTTTTATAATGAGGAGGCCATCGGCATTCTGCGTGAGGCAGGGTGCACGATCTCGGGTGATAATATCCGTATGGGGCGGGACTTCGTGATGGAAATGGTGGGAAAGGCCCCCAGCTCGTTCACCATCACACCGCGCAATCCCGATCATAAGATCGAGATCGGCGGCAGGAATATGGTGTTCGGCAACGTCTCTTCGCCTCCGAATTATTGGGATATGGAAATCGGTAAGAAGGTGCCCGGCAATCGCCGAATGTGCCAGGATCTGCTTAAGCTGACACAATATTTTAACTGTATCCACTTTGCAGGTGGTTATCCGGTAGAACCGGTGGATATTCACGCCAGTGTTCGGCATCTGGACGTGCTCTACGACAAGCTCACACTGACTGACAAGGCGATGCACGCCTATTCGTTGGGCAAAGAGCGTGTTGAAGATGTGATGGAGATGGTGCGGATCGCGGGCGCGCTCAGCCATGAAGAATTCGAAGCCTCACCTCGGATGTACACCAACATCAACTCGACCTCGCCACTCAAGCACGATCATCCGATGATCGATGGCTGCCTGCGCTTGGCGCGGCGGGGGCAGGCGATTGTGGTGACACCCTTCACACTGGCCGGGGCGATGGCACCAGTGACCATGGCGGGCGCGGTGGCGCAATCGCTTGCCGAAGCGCTGTGTGCGATTGCTCTGTTCCAATATGTACGGCCCGGTATACCGTGCGCGATTGGTACGTTTACATCGAACGTCGACATGAAATCGGGCGCGCCCGCATTCGGGACACCGGAGTACATGCGCTCCACTCAGATGACCGGGCAAATGGCACGATTCTATGGCTTGCCGATGCGGTCTTCGGGTGTTTGCGCTGCGAATGTGCCGGATGGGCAGGCAGTCTGGGAAACGTCGAATTCGCTTTGGGCGGCGGTTCAGTCGGGGACCAACATGGTTTATCACGCGGCTGGCTGGCTAGAGGGAGGGCTGATCGCGAGCCCTGAAAAGTTCATCATGGACTGCGAAATACTGCAGCAAATTCAGCGCTATATGAACCCTGAACTAACAGCGACCGGTCCGGATGAGATTGCACTCGAAGCGATCAAATCGGTTGGGAACGACGGGCATTTCTTTGGCATCCAACATACGCAGGATCGCTATACGACGGCATTCTATCAACCGTTTCTGAGTGACTGGAAAAACTTCGAGGCATGGGAAGTGGCCGGAGGCATCTGGACAGCGGAACGCGCGCACCAAATGTTCAAGGAGATCGTCAACAACTTCGAAGCCCCGCACATGGATGAAGCGATCCGTGAGGAACTGGCTGAGTTTGTTGAACGCCGCAAAGCTGAAGGTGGTGCACCAACCGATTTCTGACCTTCATGATTATCTGAGTTTCACTTTGTAACTAGATTGCATTCTCATGATCCCATTGTGGATTTTGGGCGTTTGTTAAGCTTTCTGGGATCACCTGAGGTTGTAATTCAATCTGAGGCGACTCATGCACGGGCTGATCAACAGGGCGATCCAATCATTTGTCTGCGCCACTTACGGCCGACAATGCTGGCTGCGTGCGACCCAAGCGGCTGAGCTGGGTTTCGACGAGTTTGAGGCAATGCTGATTTATGATGCGGACATTTCAACCCGTGTCTTGGACGTACTCTGTGTGGACTTGAAACGTTCAAAATCCGAGTTTCTTGAAGACCTTGGTACATATCTGGTCTCTCACCCGAATATGGAAGATCTGCGACGATTGCTGCGTTTCGGAGGCGTGACCTATGTTGAATTTCTGCATTCGCTGGATGACTTGTCGGATCGCGTGCGTCTTGCTGTTTCAGACCTTAAGTTGCCGGATTTGGAATTGCTGGAGTATTCAGCAGCAGAATATCAACTGCATTGTGCTCCGGGCTTACCGGGATACGCCAGTGTCATGACTGGCATATTGCGTGCTATGGCAGATGACTACGGGGCGTTGGTTTTTCTTTCCAATCAAGGCAATCAAAGCGAGACCGAGATTATTTCGATCACATTGATTGAAAGCGCATTTGCCGAAGGGCGTGATTTTGATCTTGGGGCACGAAAACCATGATCAAGACCGAATACCTTGGCTCTCTGCTGGATACACTGTGTCCGATGTATGTCCTTGTCGATGACGCGGGGCTGATCGGTCGGGTCGGTCCAACGTTGCAGAAATTGCGCCCGGATCGGCCATTGGCCGGGCGAAATTTTCTAGACATTTTTGAGCTCGTGCGGCCCAAATCCATCACTGCGGTGGCAGAGATGATGGCGCTGTCGGATCGAATGCTGCGCCTCAGGTTCCAAGATCACCCTCAGACCGCGTTCAAAGGTCTGATCGCCCCGTATCCTTGCGGCGGAGGCGCAGTCATCAATCTGTCTTTCGGTATTTCCATACTCGACGCCGTACGGGACTATTCGCTGACCAGTGGTGATTTTTCGGGCACCGATTTGGCGATCGAATTGTTGTATCTGGTTGAGGCAAATTCAGCTGCGATGGAGGCTTCACGCTCTCTGAACCTCCGTCTGCAAGGTGCGCGGCTCGCTGCTGAAAAACAAGCTTACACAGACACATTGACCGGGCTTAAGAACCGGCGTGCAATGGATCATATCCTGGGGCATCTGATCTCGTCTAATTCGACCTTTGCATTGATGCATCTGGATCTGGATTTCTTCAAATCGATCAATGACCGATTGGGCCATGCGGCGGGGGATTACGTGCTGCAACAGGCCTCGCAAATCATGCTGGACGTGACACGAAGCGGCGACACGGTTGCCCGTATCGGTGGGGATGAATTTGTTTTGATCTTCAAAGGGATGATCGACCGCCCAAAGCTTGACGGAATTGCCCGGCGGCTCATCTCGCGCCTGTGCGAGCCAATGCAGTTTGAGGGGGCAGACTGCAGGATTTCGGCAAGTATTGGTACGGCGCTCTCTACTCAGTTCGAGGTGCCGAAAGCGCACGATATTCTGCATGCTGCTGATCTTGCGCTATATGCGGCGAAGCGAAATGGGCGATCCTGCCATCGTTTTTATTGCGAATTGTCGGATGCGCAGCAATCCGGCTGAATTTGCGTGGAACTGTGTGGTGCCGCTAAAAAGCATCAAGCCTTGCCGCAATGTGCCGCTCGACCTGGGGGAGCTCCGAGATCACCGGCATGACATGACCCGAGAAGTTGGCGCGGGCCAGTTCTTGCGGAACGTCTTCCAGAACATGCCCACCGGTGCAGGCAAAGAAGGGCAGGCAGAGTGCATTGGGCCCACAATTGGCAGCCGCTTCGGCAATGGTCGGAGTTTGCTCAACAAACCCGGTGCGGATGTTTTTGCATCTGACTATTTGACCCAGCTTTTCTGCAAAGCCCATTGCGATAACTGCAGGGTTGGCGCTGCGGCCTGACCCATGCGCGGCTATCACAAGGTCTGTGTCTTCGGCGTCCCAGCCCCGGGCAACTAGGTCCTGATGCACAGCCGTCGAAACCAGCTTAGGCAGTTCCGGATCGATCCCTAAAGGATCCAGGATCTTTACAGGCCGTGACCCGAGCCGCTTGGGCAACGCGTTGGTGACAAACCAGCCACGTGCCATAAACAAAGGGTAAATTGCGGTGCCTTCGGGCAGATTATCCAGGCAATTTTCTAACGCCTGAGGGGCCGCCAATGTGGCCGATGACACTGAAACCCGTTCACATAAGGCATCAATTTCCATGGCAAAGGCTGCCAGCGATGCCTCGGCGGGGGCCGGGTCAGAAGGCTGGCCATGGGCTACGATAACGGCGTGTGGCATGCAGGGCTCCGAATGGGTTCAGAGATAGATGTCTTTCGGGCGAACAGAGTCAATGAAAGCTTAAGAAAATTGTTATCCCAATAGGGTCAACCAAAACCACACGGTCAATATTGAGACGGCAGTTCCGATCAGAACTGACGAAGCTGCCACCCGTTTCGCCCGTCCATACATATTGGCAAAGATGTAAGCGTTGAACCCCGGGGCCATCGCCGCTGTTACGACGCCCGAACGGAACAAATCCTGAGGCAAAGCAAGCGTTGATCCGAACAGCCACACCAGACTTGGGTGCACCATCAGTGAGATACAGCAGACAAACAGAATTGTCCGCAGATCGCCTTCTGGCCGGTACTTGACCAGAACACCACCTAAAGCGAACAATGCGCCCGGCAGAGCAGCGCGCGTGATAAGATTTAGGGCTTCATCAACGACTGCAGGTATCATGAACCCTGTGAGATTCACTATGAACCCCAGTGAGATGCCAAGAATAAGCGCGTTCTTGAACATGGCCGACAGAACCGACGTCACCATCCGCGTCCCACCGTGGCCGCGATTTCGAAAGACCTCCATCACCGTGATGCCGACGCAATAGCAAAAGGGCGAGTGGAAAGCGATAATCGCGAAATTGCCGGTCAAATTGTCTGGCCCATAGGCGCGTTCCGTGATCGGCAATCCCAGTAAAACCGAGTTTGAGAACAGGCAGCAGAAGCCGATGGCTACGGCGTCCTCCCATTCGCGCTTGAATATGAAACGTGCACCAACCATCCCCGCGATGAAACACAGCCCCGCTGCTGAATAGAAACTGGCCAGAAGACGGGGATCAAAACTGGCGCTTAGGTCAAGATTAGCGATGGCCAGAAACAACAGACAGGGAATGGCGAACCCCTGCGTGAAGTGCATCAGACCGTCGACATAGGATTCTTTGAAATAGCCGGACCGGGTTGCGGTGTACCCGGCTCCGATGACCAGAAAAACTGGCAGAATGACGTCAATCAGGCTTTGGAACATGGCTGTACCAAATGGGGTATCGCAAGCATGCCCAGCGGCTTGCCCTACAGAGGTTGCCGGATCACCATGCCGTCAAAGGCCGGCGTGATGTGATCCGGTGTTTCGGAGTCGACCGCCGCATAGTCCAAATCGATATGCATGTTGGTCAACACGGCGCGTTCAGGTTTCAGTTGCTCAATCCAGCCCAGCGTTTTGTCCAGATGCGCATGGGTCGGATGAGGAGAGCGGCGCAGCGCGTCAATGATCAGACAATCCAAGCCGGTCAGCTCGGCCATGCTGTCGTCATAAAGTTCTGCAACATCAGGCAGATACACGGCATTTCCCATCCGGAAACCAAGGGCGTCAATTGAGCCGTGATTTACGCGAAACGGCCGAAATGGGATGTCGCCACCGGGGCCAGAAATCTCAAACGGGCCATTTATTGTCTTGAGGTCCAGAATAGGGGGATAGGGCGATCCTTCGGGTTGAACGAAAGCATAGCCAAACCGGCTGAGCAGGTCGTTCTGCGTATCACCATCAGCCCAGACAGGCACACGGGTTTTCATGTTGAAAACGATCATACGTAGGTCGTCGATACCGTTGGTATGATCGGCGTGCGAATGGGTGTAGATCACACCATCTAAACGCCCGGTCCCGGTGTCCAGCAATTGACTGCGCATATCCGGTGAAGTGTCGATCAGAACCGATGTCGTACCATCCGGCCCATCGCGTTCAACCAACAAAGAACAACGCCGGCGGTTGTTCTTCGGGTTCTCGGGATCGCAATCACCCCAGACGCCGCCCAATCGAGGAACGCCGCCAGATGATCCGCAGCCAAGTATTGTCAGGCGCAGTTCACTCATGCAGCCGCCTTATATGTGGCTGCTTTGGTGAAAAGCCGATCAAAATTGGCCTGCGTGTGTGCGGCGAATTCGGCGTAGTCGAGGCCAAAGACCTCGGCCCCTTTGCGGGCTGTGTGCGCGGTGAACGCAGGTTCATTCCGTTTGCCGCGATAGGGCGGTGGAGCGAGGTAAGGCGCGTCGGTTTCGACCAGAATGCGGTCGATCGGGGCTGCGGCGAAGATATCGCGCAGCTCCTGACTTTTGGGGAAGGCGGCGATTCCGGACATCGACAGGTAGAACCCCAGATCAAGCGCAGCCCGGGCCAGCTCTGCCGACGAAGAAAAGCAGTGCATGACACAGCAATAGGCGGCGTTGCGATGCTCTTCGGCCAGAATGCGGGCCATGTCATCGTCTGCGGCGCGGGCATGGATGATCAGCGGCAGCCCAGTGCGCTGGGCTGCCTCGATATGGATACGCAGCGACTGTTTCTGCACATCTGCCGACTCGGCGGTGTAGTGATAATCAAGCCCGCTTTCGCCAATACCTACGAACTTTGGATGCTGGGCAAGGGCGACCAATTCATCCACGGAGGCCATCGGTTCTTCGGACGCGCTCATCGGGTGGGTGCCCGCGGCATAGAACACTGGGGCGTGGGTTTCGGCGATGGCGCGGACGGAAGGTTCATTGCGAAGCCGGGTACAGATCGTCACCATGCGGGTCACACCTGCCTCGGCAGCGCGTGCAACGATTTCATCCAACTGACCGTCGAAATCCGGGAAATCCAGATGGCAGTGGCTGTCGGTAATTTCGGGGGTGAGGCTCATCAGCTGTGACCGGCGGTTTCCTGTATCTTGAACACCGTATCTAGGACAAGCGAGGCAGGGTCAAGGTTCACCGCCTGCCCATGCCGCGCGCGCGGCGTGATGAGGGCGGCGACCTCGGCCCATTGGCGCGCCTTGTGGGGTGAATTTGATAGACGCGCGAGGGTTTCGGCCTCGTTCGGGGCGGCTTCGGGCACTGGGGCCGCACCAGTTGCGCCCGTCAGCGCCAGACGTGAAAGCGCAACATCGATCAGCGAAAGCAGCAGGTCGAACCGTTCGGCAGCGCCGCGTTGCGCGGCGCTTTCAGCCAGCTTTAGCGCACGCTGCCGGTCGAGCCGGGGCAGGGTGCCTAAAATGGCGATCAACTCAGCGTACAATTCGAGCCCACCCAGATTGATCAGTCGAACCGCGTCGCCTACGGACCCGGCGGCAAGTGCCGCCAGATGATCGGCCTGACCGGGGGTTTCGGTGCCGGTCTGGGCTAAGGCCGCCTGCATTTCGTCGGGCCCAAGCGGAGCAAGCCGCAACGTCCTGCAGCGCGATCGGATCGTCGGCAGCAGGCGTGAGGGTTGATGTGATACCAACAACAACGTCGTGCGCGCGGGCGGCTCTTCAAGCATCTTCAACAGCGCATTGGCCGCGCTGACGTTCATTTCATCCGCAGAATCCACGATGACAATACGTCGACCGCCATCGGCAGAGGAGAGGCCGAAGAACCGTCCGAGTTTGCGGATGTCATCGACCACGATCTCATTGCGTAACCGCCCCTGATCGTTGACAGAGCGCGTGATCGCAGCAAGGCCGGGCTCAGCCCCTGCCATAATCCGGTGCACGACCGGATGATCCGGGTCAACATCCAGAGTGGTCGGAGGCGGCGGAGCGCCAAACAACCCTCCATCATCTGCCGGAGGTGTTGCCAGCAAGAACTGTGCAATACGCCATGCGAGCGTGGCTTTTCCGACCCCGCGCGGCCCCGTCAGCAACCAGCCGTGATGCAACCGGTCCGAGTTATATGTGCTTAAAAACGCTTGTTCTGCCGCATCCTGACCGAACAACCGCGCCGTTTCGCGCGGATGCGGCGCTCCGGGGGCTTGGTCCGGGGTTGGGGTGTCGTCGCTCATGTCCGGTCTATCGCAGGGAAGTCATAACAATGTCTGTCACATCCCGCGCGACGCTGTCCATGTCTCGATTGCCATCAACGACGCGAAACCGATCGGAAAACTCATCTGCGAGGGACAGAAACCCGGCACGCATCTGCTGTTGCAGGTTCAGTCCGAAGTCTTCGAACCGCTCTTCAGCTCCCTGACGCCCCTTGGCGCGGGACAGACCGGTTTCCGGGTCCATGTCGATCAGCAAAGTCATGTCGGGTTCCCGTCCGATCATCAGATTGTGCAACTGATCGACCAAGCCGCGCAGATCACCGCGCGACAAACCCTGATACATCCGCGTGCTGTCAGCGAAACGATCGCAAATCACCACTTTGCCCTCGGCCAGCGCGGGCTCGATCGTGCGTTCCAGATGGTCGCGCCGGGCAGCGGTGAACAGCAGGATTTCGGTCTCGGCTGACCAACGGTCAGGATCACCCTGCAGCACAAGGCTTCGGATTTCCTCGGCCCCGTCAGAGCCGCCGGGCTCGCGGGTCAAAACGACATCGCGCCCGTCGCGACGCAGGTGCTCGGCCAGCAGGCGGGCCTGCGTAGACTTGCCCGATCCGTCAATGCCTTCAAAGGTCAGAAACGTACCGCGCGTGGTCACATTTGCTCCAGCGGAGTGTTGATCACGTCTTTCAGGACAATCCCACCAACCGTCATCATACGCACAACAAAACCACCAAGCGGCACATCCTTGTCCGCCACCAAAGGACGGCGAATTTCAGGCAACCCTTCGGGTTTGATGACCAATTCAGCCAATTGCTGCCCTTTGCTGACAGGCGCATTGATCGGGCCTTCATAGACAACTTCGGCCTCGATATCCTTGTTTCCCAACACCGGGAAAAGCAGGGTCAGATCGCCCTCGGGGACCAGCCCAACCGTCTTGTCGGCGCCCATCCAAAGCTTGGCCTGGGCTACCGGTTCTTCCGCTTTGGCAACTGTCCTCTCGACAAAATTTCGAAACGACCAGTTAACCACGGCCTCAGCCTCCTCTGCGCGCTTGGCTGTGCTGTCGAGGCCAGAGAGGACGAAAACAACGCGGCGATCACCTTGTTTGGCCGAACCAACCAGACCATACCCGGCCTCTTGCGTATGGCCTGTCTTGAGGCCATCAGCCCCGATATCAAGCTTCAGTAGCGGGTTGCGGTTGCGTGCGTTCGAAGGTGCGCGGCCATCAAACTCGAACTCTTCTTCGGCGAAAAGCGGGTAGTATTCGGGAAAATCCGTAATCAGCCGATCCGCCAGAACCGCTAAGTCATGCACCGACATCATGTGCCCGGCTGCGGGCCAGCCGTTGGAATTGGCAAAGTTTGAGTGATTCATTCCCATCTGCTGCGCACGTTGGGTCATGAACCGGGCGAACCCGGCCTCGGTCCCGTCGGGGCTAAGCGCTTCGGCGATCACCACGCAAGCATCGTTGCCCGACAGTACGATAATGCCTCTTAGAAGATCCTCGACCGTAACGCGATCTTGTGTATTCAGAAACATGGTCGAACCGCCATAACTCATGGCGTGTTCCGACACGGGCAATGTCTCTTGCAAGGTCAACCGCCCATCGCGCAGGGCTTCGAAAGCCACATAGAGCGTCATGAGTTTCGACATGGACGCCGGGGGCAGAGGCTGATCGGCATCTTTGGACAGCAGCACCGTCCCTGTTTTCTGGTCGATCACATAAGCCGCGCGCGCGGTCGTATCGAACGCATGTGCAGGCAGCGCCATAAGCGCCAACCCAAGGGCCAGAGTGGTTGATCGCAAAGCGGAAAACATCATGGGCCTCCTGTTCTGTCAGTTTTTGGCCGTGAAGGCGTCGGTGAACCCGAGGTCTTTTACATCGTTCAACATCGCCCGACGTTCAGCGCGAGTCGCGACTGGCCCGACCAGAACGCGCCAGACCGATTTGTCCTCGCTCTTAAGCTCCAGCACCTCGGCGGTCATGCCGTTGCGGCGGATCTTTTCGGCGGCACTTCGGGCGTTGGATTCAACACTGAAGGTTCCCGCCTGAACAAACGGTTTGGCCAATCCGCCAGCCGTCGTGGCGCTCGCCGCGACCGGAGCCGCTGCAGCTGTTGGTTCAGATGCTTCTATGGCCGCCGCTGCACCGGCAATTGGGTCCAGCGGTGTTTCGGTGATTTCGTTGGGGTCTTTCTTTTGCCACCACTTCCGTTTGGCAGGCTTCTCAGCCGGTGGCGTTACCACAGGCTCAGACAATGCGGCCGTTTGTGGTTCCTGCACGGCAGCAGCTTGCGTCTCTTGCGCAGCGGTCTCTGCCTCAGAAACTGCTGCAGCGGTCGCGGCGGCCGCTGCAGTCTCGTCGCTTGGTTTCTTTTGCCACCATTTGCGTTTGGCGGGTTTTTCAGGTGCCGGGGCTTCGGCTGCAGCCAGATCGGTGCTTGCCACGTCAGCGGTGGGAGAGTCGGTATCAGTGGAAGCGACTGTTGCCCCCGCTGCTGCGCCCGCAACTACGGCTGCTCCGGCCGATGTTTCTGCGCTGGGCTTTTTCTGCCACCATTTGCGCTTTTGTGGCTTTTCTACCTCAGCCGCGTCGGTATCCGGGGCGTTCGACGCTTCAGCGGTTTGCGACTCTTCCGTAGTCTCTGCGTCTTCGGACGGCTCCGCCTCAGCCGACGCAGGGGGCTCTTCAATAGCCTCTCGCCGTAGGGCGACGACTTGAACCTTGGTTGGCGCACCGGCAAGCATGCCCAATTTCTCTGCTGCCGAAGACGAGACCTGCAGCGCAGGTCCGGGCAAGTTCCGTTCGCGTCGGAACAGGGCTCCGGTGACGGTTTTGTTGTTCGCCGTGTTTTTGATGACAACACGCTCAGGTTGCGTCACATCGGGGTGCGCGACCCAAATGCCACCCAGCGAAGGCCGCCCGTCCCAAAGGCCCGCTTCGGTTACCTGAAAGACCTCTGGCGCCTCGACATCGCGCTGTTGCCCCGAGGCCGCTTCGGGGAACAATTCAAATCGATTGGTGTTGTCTGCATCATCGACAGCGGTGTCTTCCGGAGGGTCTTCTGAAGTGAGGAACCCTTCTTCGCATCCAGCCAGTGCTGCCATGGCCACGACCAGAATTGCCAGCCGTTGTGGCCCAAAGCGTGTGCCCGTAGCTCGCTCCATTTTTCTCAATCCCTTGCCTGACAAGGCCAATTTGGCCGCGCCCCACCGCGTATTGCTGGTTCTTGTTGCCAGTCTCATGCGGTCTCTGCGTCGGATCATAGCGTGAGCGCCCGGTCATGGAAAGACTGCTGCACACGCTTAGGCAATATTTCCCCTCTTTATGGCTTGCCTCTGCGCTCAACTCGCCTTAGACCCTGCCTCACGCGGGGAGGTGGCAGAGTGGTCGAATGCGGCGGTCTTGAAAACCGTTGAACGTGAGAGCGTTCCCAGGGTTCGAATCCCTGTCTCCCCGCCACTCATACCTGTCTCACTTCAGTTGTGTTTTCTGACCCGGAATTGTGCCGCAATTCCCGCGCGTTGGCGCATGCGCTTTCAATCAGAGACGGAGCAGATCGCACACTCAGAGCGCAATTCCGGCCGCAGTCTCAGTGTCGCATTTTAGCGGGGTCGCTTTGGGCGGGATTTCCCTGATACCCGGCAATTTACAGGGAATTTTCGTGAAACGGGTCTGAGTTCCGTCATTCCTCACTTCAGAACTGTATGTTTTCCAGAGGTTTATGTTGCAAATTCCCTAAAACGTGGAACAGGGAATTTTCTCGTGGGAACAGGGAATTGTGCCGACGGATCAGGGAGGGCGAAACCTGTATCAGGGACGCAGGACTGGAGCTATCAAAAGCCGAACAGGCGTTCCTGTTCGGACCAATCAAGTGGGTGGGTCACGCTGACCAGACGCTTGAGTGTGAGTTCGGGCGGCTGGGTGCCGTCGAGAATCGCAGCCTGAATCTTCGGGGAGAGAAACGCGATCTGAGCACGGGTACGGATGAAGGCGCCGGGGAGGTTTTCCCGCCGCGCAATTTCCATCAGTTGAACCCCGGCTTTCAGATCTCGGGCCCAGCCATGAGCGCGGATCAGCATGGACCGGAGGTGGGGGTCGGGTTGGGGTGCCATATCTCCGGCGATTACCTTGGCCTCGACGCCGCGGCGGCGCTGATCGAAGGGTGCGGTGATGTGCGTGAGATCCGGGTGCAGATGATCGGTAGTGATGCCAAGAGTGCTTGCCAGGGTTTTGCGGTTCAATTCGAGGTCGATCTGTCTTCGTGCGATTTTGCCTTTGGCCAGAAGAGCAGCGCCCACATAACCGCCTTGGCGTTGAAGCCGAGTCACCAAATCGGCAATTGACGTCTGGATCACCGCGGCTGACCCGGCCTCCGGTTGCGACAGAACTCGATGCGTGATTGCGGCGTCTTGCAGATGTCTGACGATGACATCAATGACCGCGTTTTCCAGCGCAGGGCCGGGCAGTCGCCAGCCGGAGATATCCTTGCCGCCCGAGATGAGTCTGTTGGAGATATAGTAGCGCAACCGTCGGCCTGTGCGCGTGGTGTGGGTTGGCGTCAACCGATCACCAGTTTCGTCATGCAGCAGACCGGTGAGCCAGGACCCGGGGTCAGTGGAGAGTTGGCGCGCACCGGAGTGGCCGCGTGCCCGCGAGCGGTTGGAGGTCTGTCGCATTTTTTCCTGCACCCGGTCCCAAATGTCCTGATCGATGATCGCCGGATGTTGTCCGTCCCAGATCTTGTCCTTGTGGCGGATTTTTCCGAGATAAACCGGGTTGCGCAACAGGTAATAGATCTGGCCGCGTGACAGCGGACAATCCCCCTTCACGCTTCCATCCGCCCGAACAACCCGTTTTGACCGCAGTCCTTCTGCTGTTGCCCGTTCTTCTACTTTGCGCAGACAACCCAGTTCGTCATAAAGCCCAAAGAGATGCCGGACCGTTCTGGCCTCATCTTCGTTCACCACCAGCGTTCTTGCTTTTGGACCGGGGTGGCGGTCATAGCCCAGGGGCAGGTTGCCACCCATCCAAAGCCCCTTTTTCTTGGACGCCGCGATTTTGTCGCGAATACGTTCGGCGGTGACTTCCCGTTCAAACTGAGCAAAGGACAACAGCACGTTAAGGGTTAATCGACCCATGGATGAAGAAGTATTGAAGGCCTGTGTGACGGACACAAAAGAACAGTTCGCCTGTTCCAGCCGTTCGACCAGCTTAGAGAAGTCGGCAAGCGACCGGGTCAGCCGGTCAATCTTGTAGACCACCACCATGTCAATACGCCCGGCATCGATATCTTCAAGCAGGCGTTGCAGGGCGGGGCGCTCTAAGGTGCCGCCCGACAGGCCACCGTCATCGTAGCGGACTGGCAATTGGGTCCAGCCTTCATGTCGCTGGCTGGCGACATAAGCCGCGCAGGCTTCATATTGCGCATCTAGTGAATTGAAGTCCTGGTCCAACCCATCCTCGGACGACTTGCGCGTATAGATGGCGCATCGGGTTTTGCGGCGCGGGCTCATTTGGCCCCCTTGCCGGTGAGCCCAAAGAAACGCGGCCCTGACCAATGCGCGCCGGTTATCTCTCGGGCGATGGCCGAGAGTGAGCGATAGGACCGACCGTTCCAAGTGAAGCCGTCTTCTGTAACGTCGACTACATGGGTCACGCTATTCCACTCGCGCAGCAGGCGCCCGCCGGGTTTTAGGGCAGGGCATGTAGGCCGGGGCTTGTTCTCAGAGCCCTTTTCCAGCGTGGCTTGGACCTGCCGGGGTAGCCCGCCATGACGGCGGGACTGCATCTCAAAGGCGATAAAACGGCGCAGGAAGGGTTGGCTGAGCATGGCGGGTGCGGGTTGATGAAACAGTTGCTGCCAAATCGTGACCAGATCCGATCGACCCATGGTGGCCAGATCGGCGACGCCGCTCGTCTTGGTCATGACTCTTCTCCTGTTCCCGCCGTCAGGTGATATGTGGATGGTCCATTTGGTTTGTCAGATGTTCGCCGTTCAATTGTGACGCCTTTTTTCCGCAGACCGCTTAGAGCTGCTCGGACCGAATGAGGCTGCCACTCCGTTGCTTTGCAGAGCGCCTCAAGGCTGGCGCCACTCGGGCGGCGCAACAAGTGTTGCACTTTGTCAATTTTGGTTTGTTTGGATTTGGACATGTATCGTCTCCTCTGATCTTGGGTCAGCGAGATGCCGAACCCTGGTACCGAGGAGCGCCCGAATGGCTCGGGCGTTGGTTCAGTGATGCGTGGTTCACAGCAACAGTCCAGCTCTTTCTGGGGCAATCCGAAGAGGGCTGTGTTATGCCGGGCGTTGCTGCTGTACCCCCGATTATTCGTCAACAATCTTAATTGGTTACTTTTTGCTTGGGGGTTGCAATTGCAAAAGCCCGCGCATAGATTCTGCTCAGCCCTGCAAGGGACAAGGTCCCACGGGGAGGTGAACACATCTCCCAGGCAGCATTCGGCGCCGCATTTTTTGAAGCGGATAAGACCGAGAGCATTCGAAGGGGCAACGAACCGGATCGATTGGTCCGGAGAGTTGTTAATCGTGCTCTCTCCGAATTCCCAACACGATCCTTTCTTGTCGACGCTAACGAGCGTCAAACGAAAGGAGGCGGCTATGTCTGCCCAAAAAACACACAGCGACGCCAAGGCGTCCAACACGCCGATCTGGATGGCGGACAAAGTCATCCAATCTCAGATCAGCCAGATCAAGCCCTACGCCAACAACAATCGCGTGCACGCGGCCAAGAATATTAACAAGCTGAAGGAGTCGGTGGCCAAGTTTGGCTTTGTCACCCCGATCTTGTTGGATGGTTCGGGCACAATCATCGCGGGTCATGGCCGCTATGAAGCCGCCAAGGCTCTGGGGTTGAAGTCTGTGCCGACGGTTGTCGCGGATCACTTGTCAGATGCTGAAGTGCGCGCTCTGCGCATTGCGGATAACAAGCTAGCGGAATTGTCCGACTGGAACGAAGCGGCCCTTCAGATTGAGTTTGCCGAGCTGATGGATCTCAGCCTTGATAGCGAGTTGAACTTTGATCTGGACATCACAGGGTTCGAAACACCGGAGATCGACATCATTATCGACAGCGTCGGTGAGGTGACGGAATCTGTAGCGGAAACTGTTGAGACGCCGGACCCTGCGGCACCCGTAGCCACGGAGTCGGGCGACCTCTGGGTTCTCGGAGATCATCGCATCTTCTGCGGGGACGCCCTTCAAGCCCAGAGCTACGACACCTTGCTGGAAGGCGAGACCCCGCAGATAGTCTTCACCGATCCGCCTTACAACGTGCCGGTCAATGGGCATATCCGTTGCGGCACCGGCGGCGATCATCGCGAATTTGCCATGGCGTCGGGAGAAATGTCGGATAGCGAGTTCCGTGGCTTTCTCTCGGACGTGAACAACCGGCTGTTTGACTGCTTGCCGGGCGGGGGCATTGCGATGATCTGCATGGACTGGCGTCATATCGAAGAACTGATTACGACCGGCAAGGCAGGCGGCTTTGATCTCATCAACCTCTGCGTCTGGAACAAGACAAACGGAGGCATGGGCAGCCTTTATCGTTCCAAGCACGAGCTGGTTGCTATCTTCAAGAAGCCTGGTGCGCCGCATATCAACAATGTCGAACTGGGAAAGCATGGTCGCAACCGGACCAATGTCTGGGATTATGCCGGTGTGAACAGCTTTGGGGTAGGGCGTGACGCGGATCTCGCTGATCATCCCACAGTGAAGCCAACGGCCCTGGTCGCGGATGCCATCATGGATGTGAGCCACCGCGGCGATGTCGTGCTGGACTCCTTTGGCGGGTCCGGCGCGACCTTGCTGGCCGCTGAGAAAACCGGACGCCGGGCGCGGCTGATTGAGCTCGACCCGGTTTATGTCGACGTCGCCATCCGTCGTTGGCAGGAGATGACCGGTGAGAGCGCCGTGCATGCCGTCACGGGGCAAGCGTTCGATGCGCGTTCTGCGGCCAGCGACACCGCCTCGAAGCAGGAGGCGGATCATGTCTGACTATACGAAAGATTACGAAGTGGGCTACGGCAAACCGCCTAAAGCAACCCAATTCAAGAAAGGCCGATCCGGCAATCCGAAAGGGCGGCCGAAAGGTGCCAAAGGGGTGAGTGCCAGCTTGAAACGTGAATTGGAAACCAAGATTACGGTTCGCGAAGGCAGCCACGAAATCCGGATTTCCAAGGCGGAGGCAATTGCCAAGCGGCTCACGGCTGGCGCGTTGAAGGGCGACACGAAATTACTGATGGCGCTGTTGAAGCTGGACTCAGATCTGTTCAACACAAGTGACATGGACGCGCAAGAAAGCGTCCGCGCGGTTGAGCCGGACGCTGTCGACTACGACATTCTCCGGGATTTCTTTTCCAGTCACCCGGATGGTGACGGCGGTCCTGAAGATGAGGAGGCCTATGATGTCAGCTCCTGATCCCAAAATGGTCCGGCAGGTCGCTCGCGAGATTTGCCGGGATAATTTCTTTCCCTTCGTGTGGCGTGTGTTTGGCACGCTGCACCAGGGAACTGACCGCAGCTTTGATCCGGCCTGGCATGTGCGGGCCATGTGCCATGAGTTGGACAACGTTCGCGTCGGCGAAAACAAGCGGTTGATCATCAACATTCCGCCCCGGTGCCTGAAGTCGGTCACCGTGGCTGTTGCGTATGTCGCCTATCTTCTCGGTCATAACCCCAGCGCTAAGATCATTGTTGCCAGCTATGGGCTGGATCTGGCGCGCAAACATTCCGAAGATTGTCGTCGGATCATGTCTGCGCGTTGGTACCGGGAAATCTTTCCCGGAACTGTTCTGGCCCGTAAGGGCAACACCTCAGAAGAAATCCGCACCACAATGGGAGGCAGCCGTAAGGCTGTCTCCATCGGCAGTTCTGTCACTGGCCATGGTGCCGATTACATTATCATCGATGATCTGCTGAAAGCGGGTGATGCGGGTTCCGAAGCTGAACTGGTCAAGGCGCAGGAGTTTATTGAGGGAACCTTGCTGTCGCGCTTTGACAACCCGGCCGAGGGGCGCGTTGTTATGGTCGCACAGCGGTTGCACGAGATGGATCCGCCGGGGTATCTGCTGGAACGCGGGACCTATCGGCATCTGAATCTGCCTGCCATCGCCGAAGACCATGAGACGGTTCCTCTTGGGCGTGGACGGGTCCAGCGCCGCAATCCTGGTGATCTCCTGTGTCCGTCACGCCTGGATCAGCAAACGCTGGATACGAAGCGTCGCGAAATGGGCGCGGCCGTGTTCAATTGCCAGTATCAGCAAAACCCGATTGCGCCAGAAGGGTCGCCCTTACGCTGGGAGTGGTTTGGCACCTACGAGACCATCGAAGATCGCCGCTGGTATCAGCTTGTCGTTCAAAGCTGGGATACTGGCATGTCGGCGAACCCGCAGTCCGACTTCTCGGTGTGTACGACCTGGGGGTTCCGCGAAAATGCGTGGTATCTTCTCGACGTCTGGCGCGGTCAGATGGACTACCCAGACCTGAAGGCTAAGGCACTGCAGCTTGTCGGCCGTTGGGATCCCGATCGTGTTCTGATCGAAGATGCTGCCTCAGGCAAACCGCTTTTCGATGAGTTGTTTCGTGATGACCGCCGGCGGTACGACCGTGTCAAACCTGATAAGGACAAGGAAACCCGGTTCCAGTCCGCGTGCGGTCCTGTCGAAGAGGGCAAGGTGTACCTGCCTGCAGACGCGCCCTGGCTGGCGACGTTCAAACGCGAACTGCAGTCCTTTCCACGCGGTCGCAATGACGATCAGGTCGACAGCTTTGCCCACTTTGTGAACTGGTCCAAGGGAGTGGGGTTCTATCGGGCGCTAGGCCATGATCATCAGATAAACATCGAACGTCGCGAGCGCCGTCGCGAGCGGATCAGACGGCGGTAGAACAGAAACCAAGGTTCGAGGCCGGTAGTCGGCCTAGAACCGCCCAGCGAAACCTTGGTCATTGGGTCCGAAGGGCGGAAACCGGAAGTTCGCTGCAGGTGCCAACAACTCTTTGTGCTGGCATCGAAGCGGACCTTCAGATTGCCAAATGTGCGATCAACTGAAAGTGGGTGACGGAACCGCGAAATTGCGTTCTTGTTCATCAGAGAACCACATTTACTTGGCATATACATACAACAATATTGGATTACTCTCGTCGGTGGATAGACAAAGTAATTAAGTGAAAAAGTGATTTACAGTATCGCTCAGTCTCTAGTCGGTTGACGCAAAGCGAGAACCAGCAGACCCGACGCCGGCCGCATCCAAGTATTCGGGCCAGTTGTCGGACACCCCTGTTTCCAGGCCATCGTTCTTTACGCTCCTCTGAGCCGAATTGCTTTCACTTTGAACATGCTGTACGCGGATTGCCCGGCAAACGCTCTGACAGACTTTGGAACACTGCGTACAATACCGGTATCATAAGAAGGCCGAGGGTGCTGTCGATGATCATGCCTGCAAAGACTGGATAGCCGATAGACACCCGGCCCGCCGCGCCCGCACCGCTGGCCAGCATCAGCGGCAGCACGCCCATGATAAAGCATAGGCCCGTCATCGTGACCGGCCGGAACCGCATGTGGGCGGCCTTGATCGCCGCATCATCAATAGATATGCCTTCATTGCGCCGCATGTTATGGGCAAATTCGACAACCATGATGGCCTTCTTTGCGGCGAGGCCGATCAACAGAACGATCCCAATCTGTGCGTAGATATTGTTGTTGATGTTGGGGATGAATTGCAGCGGAATGAGCGCGCCCAGAACCGCAAAGATAGTGGACGCCATGATCGCAAGGGGCAAAATCCAGCTTTCATATTGGGCGACCATAAACAAATAGGCAAAAACCACCGCAAGCGCCAGGATAATGAGAACGAGGTCACCGGCTTGGACCTCCTGCAGTGATACGTCCGTCCACTCTAGGATGTAGCCTTCGGGCAGGGTGCTCGCGGCGACCTGCTCAACCAGCGCGATGCCTTCGCCAGAGCTGACCCCCGTTTGCAGCTGGGTACTGATCGACGCTGAATTGAACAAGTTGTAGCGATAAAGGATCTCGGCCCCCAGTTGCGGCTTGACGGTCACGAATGTCCGCAGCGGCAGCGCGGTGCCTGACGCATTCTTGACATACACTCCTTCAATCTCATCCAACGATTGCCGGTGTTTTGCATCTGCTGACATGACCACCCAATAGACCCGGCCGCCGCGCACGAAATTGTTCACGTACAGTGACCCAAAACTTGCCTGCAGAGCGGTGAAAATCTTGCTAACATCCACTTGCAGCGCTTCGGCCCGGTCTCGGTCTATATCTAGGAAATACTGGGGTGCATTGGCTGACATGGAGCTGTAGGCCTGCTGCACTTGAGGCTGTTTCATCAATGCGGCAAGCAAGCCGTTTTTAACCGCATCAAACTCCTGCACGTCATGGGACTGCAGATCCAGCAGTTGTGCCGACAGGCCGCCTGCCTGCCCGACGCCGGAAATAGCAGGTAGTGGGAAAACAAACGAGGTCGCCTCTGGTCTTGTCGCGAGAATATCGTTCAAGGCGAACATGATGTTATACCACTGGGTTTCCTTGGATTTCCTCTCGTCCCATGGATCGAGAAGCATCACCAACATACCTACATTTGACTTGTCCCCGGCGATCAGGCTGAACCCTGCAACCGACGTCACCGAAGCAACTCCGGGGTGCTCTTTGACCTGTTCGCCGATGTCCAGCAACACCTCTTCGGTGCGCTGAAGCGATGCACCATCGGGCAGGGTAATGCTGGCAAAGAGAACGCCGTTGTCTTCGGGCGGGATAAACCCGGTGGGTGTGTGCAGGAACAGATACACGGTTCCGGCCACAACGCCAGCGTATAGGATCAGGCACAGGGCCTTGAACCTCAGCGTGAGCCTGACCAGTGCCACATAGACATCCCGGCATCGGTTGATCGCTTTGGGTATGATGCGGGCAATCCCTTTGGGATGCCCGGTTTTACGACTTAGAAACTGAGCGCACAGTACCGGGCCTAGCGTGAGGGCGTTTATTGCAGAAAGGGTGAAGGCAAAGGTGATTGTCAGGGCGAATTGAAGGTAGATGCGGCCGGTAATGCCCGGAAAGAAGCAGACCGGTATGAACACGGCGGCCAGAACAAAAGTTGTTGCGATGATCGGTCGCGTAACCTGCGACATGGCCTTGAGCGTTGCCTCGCGCGGCTCCAGACCGTCTTCTTCCATGATCCGTTCGGTGTTTTCGATGATGATGATCGCATCATCAATCACCAGAGTGATGGCCAGTACCAAAGCAAAAAGAGTGATCATATTGGCGCTAAACCCAATCAGGTAGATGAGAGCAATCGTCCCCAGAAGGGACACAGGGATGGCAACCGCTGGGATGATCGTGGCGCGTATGCTCAGCAGGAACACAAAGGTCACGGCAACAACGATGGCGGCTGTTATGGCCAGTGTTGTGATTATCTCTTCGATCGACTGACGCACCGCGTCGGTCACGTCATAGGCAAGGATGTATTCTACATCATCGGGGAATTGTTGGGCCAGTTTTTCGATCTCGGTCTGTACGGCTGTAGAGACATCGATTGCGTTGGCTCCGCTTTCCTGAAAAATCGCAAGGATCGCGGAAGGCTGACCGTTGTAGTAGGCGATGGCGGAATAGTTCTCAGCGCCTAATTCGATGCGGGCAATGTCCTTAAGACGCACAAATGAGCCGTCATCCTGCGCTTGAACAATGATGTTCTCGAACTGTTTTGGATCGTCCAACAGGCCTTGAGCATCCAAAGTGAACTGAAACGCAGTCGTTTCATCGTCGAACGGGGCCGCGCCAATCTGCCCTGCTGCGGCTTCGATATTTTGTGCCTGTATCGCGGCTTCCACGTCAGTGGCATCAATGTTAAGGGCCGCCATCTGATCCGTGTTCAGCCAGATCCGCATGGAATAGTTCAACTGACCAAACTGCGTTGTTGCACCCACTCCGTCGATGCGGCTGAGAGGGTCTTGCAGGAAATCCGCCGAATAGTTGCTCAGAAACAGTTGATCGTAGGTTTTATTGGGCGATACCAGGTTAATCACCTGCAGCATGTTGCTGTTCTGCTTCGAGGTGGAAATCCCTTGCTGAGTCACCGTCTCGGGCAGAAGCGCTGTGGCCAGCGCGACGCGGTTTTGCACATTTACCGCGGCAATATCCGGGTCGGTGTTAATATCGAAAGTGATTGTCAGACTGTATGTACCTTCGCTCGACGACGAGGAGGACATGTAGATCATGCCCTCAACTCCGTTCACTTCTTCTTCGATAGGTGTTGCCACAGCGTCCCGGATCAGAGCAGCATTAGCGCCGGGATAGCTCGCTGTGACCTGGATCTGTGGCGGAGCGATTGACGGGAATTCGGCGATGGGTACCAATCGGGTCGCGATGGCACCCAGCAGAACCATAATCACAGCCAGAACAATGGCAAAGTTCGGACGATCAATGAAGAATTTGGATAGCATATTAAGGACTACCGCTTAGGATTGGTTCTCGGTCGGGGTGACTTTTTCATCCTCCCGGACCCGTTGCAGACCCTGAACGATGACCAAGTCCCCGGCCTGCAGGCCCGAAGAGACCACCCAGTCAAGACCAGTTTGTGCCCCCAAGGTAACATCCTGCCGTTTTGCGACGTTGTCGCTGTTCACAACAAACACGAAGTGACCCTTTTGGTCCAATTGGATGGCGGTCTGAGGGATCACAACCACTTCTTTGGCATTAGGATCGTCGAAGGTGACCGTCACCACTTGTCCGGGGATCAGCAGACCGTCAGAGTTTTCGAATGTGGCACGGATTTCAATCGTGTCGGTTGCCGCTTCGATTTCGTTGCTGATGTAGGTAACCTGCCCGCTTTGCGCATAGGTCGCCCCGCTACTCAGTTCCAGCCGAACACCCAGCGTCGATGTATTTTGTCCGATCAGTCCTTGCTGCCGCTTTTGGATCAGATCACGCTCGCTGACGTAGAGGCTGACATAAATCGGATCGACGCTGGTGATGGTCGCAAGCACGCCGGAGTTTGAGCTAACAAGATTGCCAACGTCGACGTTTGACTTCGATATGCGACCGTCGATTGGGCTGGTGATCGTTGTATAGCTTAGATTGATTTTCGCCTGTTCCAGTTCCGCTTCGGCCTTACTGACCGCAGCCTGATCCGCGCCAAGCGTTGCCTGTGCCGAGTCAACCGTGGATTGCGGAACATCGTCGCGCTGCAGCAGGGCCAGCTGACGCTCGTAGTCCACCTCAGCGCCTTTTGCGGTCGACTTTGCGCCGTTGACCGTCGCAGCGGATTGATCGACCAGCGCCTGGTAGGAATCTCGTTCGATCTCAAACAGGATATCGCCTGTTTTGACCAGCCCACCTTCGACGAACTTTCGCGCATCTAACGTGCCTTCGACACGCGCCATGATATCCACCGTGCTGATCGCCTCGACACGGCCCACATAGGAATCTGTCAAGCCTGATTTTTGGGTTTGGGCCTTCAGGACAAGCACACTTGGTGGGGTCGCATCAGTCTGCGCATGAGCGGCCGCCGAAACAAACAAAAGAGCTGTTGCCAGAACGAACCAAACACTTCGCATCAACTCAAATCCACCTTTGTATGAAAACAACTGTTGCGAGCGTTGCATTGGTTTGCCCGTCAGTCAATCATTCAGGCAGCCGGACCTCCATTGGCGCCTTGCGACCCGAACAAAGTGAGAATGGCGAAATGAACACCGCGCGCTTGGTGAACCTACCTGACCGTTTCACCGATCGCGGTTGATGAATTGGCAGGGGCAGCTATGACTGAACTATCTTCTCAATCGAGACAGGGACCGTATGAAGCGCCTCATTCAAATAGTCGGAACTGTTCTGGTCTGTATGATCCCTCTTGTGCTGATTTACGCCGCAAGCGTGTTTTTCTATGGCAGGTACTTTTACGACAGCCAGTCTGAACTGCCAGGCTGGCCGGATACAATAGACTTTGATGATCCGCTGGAATGGCGTACCGACGATCCCAAGCGGGTGCGCATACTGGCGATGAACGGTGGCGCCTTATATGGTCTGGCAGAGCTTGAAGTTCTGAAGGCGCTTGAGGAGAAATCAGGCAAGCCTGTACACGAACTTTTTGACTTTGTAGCCGGATCATCGACCGGAGCAATCATAGCCGCGCTGTTGTTCAGCCCCAGCGGGGAGAACGGACAACCGATCACGGCCGAAAAAGCGCTGGAGGACTATGAGCAATATGCAAGAGAAATTCTGGGAATCCCTATTTATCATAAAATACTGACGGGCCATGGTCTGTTCGGCCCGGCCATCCCAAATGAGGGCCGCTTTAGAGTGTATGAACAAGCATTTGGTGACACTAGGTTCAATGACCTTCTGCGCCCGGCTATGTTCCCGTCTTATTCGCAGAAAGAGAACGGACTTAGAGTGTTCCGAAACTGGGATACTGTAGAAGGCAACATCTATCTACATTCACTTGTAACGGCGGTGACCAGTGCTCCGGTTTATTTTCCTGCGGTTACGTTCTCGGGCGAACATGCATCTGGGGAATTCCTTGGGGATGCTGCCATGATTTTGAACGCTCCGGGTGAAATCGCGTATCTGCACGCGCGCTCGAACCTGCCAGAACATCAGGAATTCGTAGTTGTCGCGCTTGGAAGCAAGCTGCGACAGCCTGTATCACCCGCGACCGCCGAAGGTGGCGGATTGATTAGGTGGTTCTTTCCTATGATGCATATGGTTTTCAACGGAGAAGCGACGGTCAGTTCGCACGCATTGCAAAGACATGCGGATTTTGAGTCGTCCATTGATATAGACAGCTATTTCCTGTCACCAGACGCGGTGACAGGCGTCAATGGGTTCAATCCTAAACAAGAAAATATCGACCAGATTCGGGCCTCTGGCCAGCGCTATGTCAAAGAAAACACTGAGTTGATTGATAAAGTTGTGAAGAAGCTCACCAACTAGATTCAGTAACACATGTCTCGATACCGAAAACTCTGGGTTTTTATGGGGCACTTTGATTGGCAGGTGGGTCCGGAAGCGATTTGTCGTTTGACTATTCGGCAAGCCAAATACGAGCGGGTATTCCAATATATATATCTGCATCAACTCCGGTCGTTCGTGAACGCCAAAAATAATTGAAGTTTGGGCTGGATCATCAGCAAAGAGGACGGATACACCGGAAGATCGCTCGTCATCGGAGTTACATAGCGCGCTAGACTCAGAACCCATGGCCTTTACTCGATGATCTGAAGAATCGAGACCTTTGGTTTGCGTAAGTACAAGCTGGACGCTTGCAAGGATAAGATCAGAGACACACGCCTTGGGTCACTCACTTCAAATAGTTTTGAATGAACTCCGGCGATTGTTCAATGTAGTCACTCCTGATAGCGTCTGCCGCAGTTTTGAGGACCGCCGCATCTGCCCCTGAGATTTCTGTGTATGTCGTGCCGACCGCGCGCATTTGCTCCTCGAATGCAACTCTTTCATCTTCAAGTTGCAACCAACGCGCGGCTAAGGTGTTTGACACTTCTTCAATCACGATTTGTCTGTCGCGTTCACCGAGCGAAGCGAGCCAGTCATCGTTTAATACGGCACCGTAAAACCCGACGCGCATGTCAAGATCAACCAATACATATTCCCCATCGGTTGGGCCAATCAGGTTCCATCCGGCGAAAGACGTTAAGACGACATCTACCCTCTTGTCTCCTAGGATCTTTGGCAACTCAGGCGCTGGAAAGTTGACGCCTTTCGCTCCAATCGCTTCCAGGTAATCCGTCAGCATTGGCGACCCTGGTACGCGGACGATCTTTCCCGGCAGCTGGTCAACACTGGTCAGAGGGTTCTTACTCACAAACAGAGTGTATCCGGCCGGGGCTAGACCCAAAATGTCCAGGCCCACATTGTGAAGCCGGTTTGAAAGGTCGTCTACTAGCGCCGCGTGGCCTTTTGCATCGCGAATGGCAAACAAGTCGATGCTATACGGAAGCGTCAGCAGCATGAATTCGGGGGCAAAGCGTTCAAGACGCGCCACCGGAGGCCAGACCATCTGAACTTGATTGTTGACCAAGGCGTCCAGTGCGGTGTCTTCATTCGGAAACAAACCCGATTCTGCACTAAAGAACTCGGCTTTGATCCGCCCCTTGGTTCGGTCCCGAATCTGGGTCACCAAGGACGCCAGCAGTTTAGATTTCGGATGCGTGGACGGCGTATCCGAATACACACTCATACTTACTTGCGAAAGCGCCGCCACAGGAAGAAACATCATACAAGCAAAAGCTGTAGCTACCGATAGCATTCTCATAACAACACTCTCCTGTATGGATACTTTGGTGCCAGTCCTCTCTATCCTAGGTTTCAAGCGGCGCCTTGTAAAATCACGCCAATCGCAAACCACGCAAATCTCGCGATCAATACGAATACAGTTAGAAACGCCGGCAGACGTAAGAAATGGGCAAGCTTTGTCGCGCTGAGAAGAAGCTTCACGGCGACGGGGTGCATCGAGCTATCGAGGCTTCCTAAAGCAGTGTATGACAGCGTAATGGCTCTCTATCATCCTTCGCTGCCTCTGCTCTCTGGTGTTTTACCAGAAGAAGATGGCCACTCTGTGTTTTGGCAAACATTCGGTAACGAAAATGCGCCAGCTATTGTGCTGCTGCACGGAGGGCCCGGCGGTGGGACGCGTCCGCAAATGGTTCAGTTGTTCGATCCGGAACGTTGGCACATTGTGACAATTGACCAAAGAGGGGCGGGGCGCTCCAAGCCGCACGCGGGCGACAGCGTGGATGGCCTCACGGCGAATACGACAAAACACCTGATCCATGATCTTGAACGATTACGCGCAAGTTTGGGGCTGGCGAACTGGTACATTTATGGTTCTTCATGGGGTACCACGCTTGCCGTGGCCTACGCGCTGGAACATCTGGACCGGGTGAACGGTTTAATCCTTGCGGCGGTGGCAATGACATCCAGCGAAGACCTCGACTTTCTCTATTTTGGAGCCCGTCGGTTTTTGCCCGAGGCACATGAACAGTTCCATGCTTTAGTACCCGAAGCTCACGACGGGATTGAAATTGCAGCCGGTTACAACGATCTTCTGATTGGTGAGGACGCAAGCTTGAGGTCCGCTGCCGCGCTCGCGTGGTGCACATGGGAAGCCGCCGTAGTAAGCTTGGACCCCCGCGTAGAGCCCAATTTATCTTACGATGACGAACGCTTTCGGCTTGGTTTCGCAAGGGTCGTCACCCACTACTTTCGCAACCTTGCCTGGCTCGACACGCCATTATTAGAGCAAGTCTCCAAACTCGCTGATCTAAAGACATATCTTATCCACAGCCGGCTCGATCTCTCGGCTCCTTTGTGGACACCTTGGCGTCTGCATAGGGCCCTGCCTCGATCAGAACTCGTTATTGTGCCGGGTGGATTGCACGGAAC
The DNA here is from genome assembly GCF_056539605.1 of Ruegeria sp. BA2. Taxonomy (NCBI): domain Bacteria; kingdom Pseudomonadati; phylum Pseudomonadota; class Alphaproteobacteria; order Rhodobacterales; family Roseobacteraceae; genus Ruegeria; species Ruegeria sp. BA2. The sequence goes on from NZ_JBQFVE010000003.1 coordinate 417,049, forward strand.
CCTTTATGGCCCCCTTGCCGATGCCATCATCGCCGCAGCGAACAAAGCACTGCAGTCGCAATAACCTGTCTTTAGCTGACGACAGATTTCAACTCTCAGCACGGACGAATTACCCTGAGGGCGTTTTTTCCGGTTTCTCGGTCAGCGACAGGGCAAGATAGACAGAAATAGCATTAAGCCCGGCCAGAACGATCAATGGAAACAGGACGCTTTGGATTTGCGCCACCAGTCCAAGCACCGCAGCGAAAATGATCCCGCCTATACCTGCCACCGCGTCTGCGAGCGCGACCATATATGGGCGATTAGTGTCAGAGGACATCGAAAGCAGATACAAATACCGTCCTTCAGTTTCCCCACCGATTCCAAAGGACAGAAAAAAGATCGTTGTGGCATAAACCCAGGGGTTGCTGGCCAGGCCGAACAGGTCGAATCCAATCGCCATAAGCGCCGAAAGGCAAGCGATCATAGACGCGCCAGCGATTGTGTAGCGGATCGACTTGCGAACAACCCGGCGCCACAAGATCGCGCCAAGTGCGCGTCCAGCACTTGTTGCCGTAACGAAGATACTCAGGATGTGCGGAGTAGACAGGTGAAATGTAGCCGCATGAATTGTGTAGAATGGCGTCGCCAGTTCGACTGACAAAAAGAAAAGTCGCGCGACGAGGAAGCGGCGGAACCAGGCAAATTGGAGCGCCAGGGACCAACCCCGCGAAACCTGATTGAAAAAGGTCTCTTTCTCCTCGGAAGCCTCCGGATTGCTAACCTCTTCGGGCGATTTCGTTAGTACAAGTCGAAACATGCAAAAGCACGAAACCAAAAGTGCCAGCACACCCAACCAAAGCAAAACACGATGTCGCTCGAACGGAGTTTCTCCTGTCATCAGCGCTCGTGTGGCCCAAACGAGGACTATCGCTATGATGCAACTTAGTGCCAGTTGCGTGAAGATGATCTGCCCTCGTTCTTCGTCTTCGAGTTCCGACCCGTAGATGTGGTTACTGCCCAAGGCCCAGATTCCGTAGCAACAGCCAACTACCAAGGCGACCAGCACAAACAGCACCATGACGACCCCATTGGGAAGTGCCGCACCCGACAACGCCAAAACGACTAGGACCAAAGCAATGACAAGGTTGGGAAGGATCATCGCCTTTTTGGAGCGTTCCCCCACGCGCACATACGGAGACATCACGGCTTCAGCAACAATACGAGCACCCTTTACACATGGAAGAAGCAGCCCCGCGAGAAATTGGGGAGCCCCAAGCGCCAGATACAAAAATGGAAGCACAATGCTCGGGCTGGCGAGAATATCGGACAAGGAATCCGCAATGCCACCCCAAAGTAGGTACGCGCGGTTCTTTTTCCCCGTTGAACCCGCTGGCTTGTCTGAGCCACTCATCGCGCTGAACTTTTTGCCATAGATTGTGCCTCGACCCGCTGGCTTGCATTGCCGATCTTGATATCATCATACACGTAGTTTTTGCGAACTTACCCAATGGAAGGAGGATCAACCAACATGAGTGTTGCAGACCTGTTTGACACCGCCATTGCCCGCCTCGAAGCGCAGGACAAAAAAGCTTTCAATCCAAAGTTTGGCGTTGGTGCATACCGTCACGAGGGCGCGAGCTGCTTGTTTGGCGGTATGATCGAAGATGAATTCTACGAACCCACAATGGATGCGCATCACGACGAGTTGGGCAACGTCGTTGCGCAATCGCCTGCGCACAAAGCACCGGTGCTGAAAGCGATCCAGTCTTCTACCGGTGTAAATCTGCTTGATCGTCTGACCGTTGAGGATATCCAAACCATTCATGAAATACACGAAGTGGAGTGGCGACCAGGGCATTCCTTCAGGGACCTCCTGCCATCCAGGATTTCAGCCAAGATATGGTCCACGGCCTCCAGCAAATAAAATTCGTTGATTCATTGTATCCTGTTCGACGTAAATCTGGTTAATTGCAAATTTCGCTCGCGCAGCGAACGGCAGGAAAGAGGGCTGCGGTCGCAGTATCCAGGTGCTCAGCTGAGTGACCGCTTTGGGCCGTCATCATCGGAGCCTGGCGGTGCAAGTTTTGAGATGCCGCGCTTGCTACAAGGTCGGCATAGAGCCCATTGTTGACGTTCCTAAGGTAAGTTTCCTCGGTCATGCAGGGCGATGAGAACGCACTCACTGCGTGAACCCACACATCACAAGTGTGGTCAAAATCGGAAGCTAGCTTTAAACACTCGCTGCAAAATCTGTATGACCGCTAGACAATCTGATTGCCCAGAACACATTCGCCAATTGGCGCAAGTATCAAGCTCCGCGCATTCGAAGGCTATGGATGAGCTTGCGATCTTCCTTTGAATAATGCTTGCAAAGGTGCTCCGTTTGGATCGCACTGATTTTGTCGCTATGCAAAAATCCTTGCGAAACAAGTGTTAGAGTGGTCAGACTTACATAGTCACAAAGAGGAAAAGCCGTACCGAGACCGGTTAAATCAGAAGATGCCACAATTAAGCGTGGCCGCCCTCACAGGTGACATGACAGTTCCCGGCTCAAAGCCGGAAGCTGGATAGTTATGGGAGGAAAGACTTTGAAGAAATTGACCAACACACTTGCTGGCTCACTGATCGCATTCGCCGCTTCCATGGGTGCTGCGCAAGCCGACAAGCTGACATTCTACTGTTCGGCGCAGGAAGACTGGTGCCAGCTTATGGCGCGCAGCTTCGAGGACGCCACCGGCATTGACGTGAACATGACTCGCAAATCCTCTGGCGAGACCTTTGCGCAAATCCGTGCGGAAAGCTCAAACCCAAAAGGAGATGTCTGGTGGGGCGGCACGGGTGACCCGCACCTTCAAGCGGCCGAAGAAGGTTTAACTATGGAATATGTCTCGCCCATGCGTGACCAGTTGCATGACTGGGCAATTTCACAGGCCGAAAGTGCTGGCAACAAGACCATCGGTATCTATTCGGGTGCGTTGGGCTATGGCTACAACTCTGACCTCCTGGCGGCCAACAACCTGCCTGAACCCGCTTGCTGGAAGGACCTGCTCAAGCCGGAATATAAAGGGCACGTTCAGATGGCGAACCCGAATTCGTCCGGAACTGCCTACACGACGCTGGCGTCGATGGTGCAGATCTTTGGCGAGGACGAGGGCTTTGAGTTCATGAAAGGCCTTCACGCCAACATAAATCAGTACACCAAATCTGGTTCGGCGCCCATCAAGGCCGCGGGTCGTGGCGAGAACACGATCGGCATTGTCTTCATGCATGACGCCGTCAAGCAGGCGGTGTCAGGCTTCCCTGTAAAGGTTGTCGCCCCGTGCGAAGGCACTGGTTACGAGATCGGTTCGATGTCGATCATTGAAGGCGCTCGCAACGAAGAAGAAGCCAAAAAGTTCTACGACTGGGCGCTGAGTGCCGAAGCCCAGAACCTCGCACTTGAAGTCAATGCCTTCCAGGTCCCGTCCAACAAGGGTGCGCAAACATCTGAAAGCGCCCCGGATATGAGCCAGATCAAGCTGATCGACTACGACTTCAAAAAATACGGCTCCTCTGATGAGCGTAAGCGTCTGCTGCAAAAGTGGGACGAAGACGTTTCGGTGCTGCCGCAGTAAGTGACTGACAAAGCGAAAACCAGGACCCACCCGGTATTGATCTTCTGGATCATTGTCGGTTGGGCCGGCTACGTCCTGCTGCCATGGTACATGGTTGAGGATGGCCTTTGGTCATTTGAATGGCTCTTTAACGGCTATCCGTTTGACGAAGATTTTGCGCCCGCACTATTTCTGATCGGGCGGGGTGAAAAGCTCTGGCTTGCACCCTTGCTGATCCCGCTGGCATTGCCAATTCTGGTGCTGGGGAAACCTAAATCTGATCCGATCTACGCTAAGATCCTGATTCTTGCCGGTGCACTGGGCTTTGGCTGGCTGATTGCGCAAGGCTTCGGGATCGGCATTCGCGGCTTCAACTTCGACTGGCTCAAGGCCCTCTTTGGTGAGCCGAAAATCCGACAGTTCGGCATGGGGTATGGAGCGATGCTCTGTGCGTCGGCTTTCCTGTTCCTGCTCACGCAGGGCATCGCGGCGCGCGGTGCAGTCAACGGCGATGTGTTTGTCGTCAGCGCCATCGGCGGCGTCATTACAATCGTCACCGCCTTCGTGTTCTTTCCAATTGCCAACATGCTGTTTTCGGCCTTTTTGACCGAAGACGGCGCCTATTCGGTATCTGTTTTTGCCTCAAAATTTTTTGATTACCGTCTCTGGGGATTGGGGTGTTTTTGGGGTGCTAAATGCGGCGCCGCGTGGAACTCCCTCTTTTTGGCCATTCTCGTCGGCCTGATCACCACGGTTCTGGGACTTTGTTTTGCACTTGTGGTCACCAGGTCAGGGTTTCGGTTCAAGCGTGGGATGCGCGCGCTGACGGTTTTGCCAATCATCACGCCCCCCTTCGTAATCGGGCTGGCCTTGATCCTACTCTTCGGTTTATCCGGGTCGGTCACAGTCTTTTTCGCTGATCTTTTTGGCGTGCAACCGTCGCGGTGGCTCTATGGAATGCCGGGTGTCCTGATCGCCCAGACGCTGGCCTTCACCCCCATCGCATTTCTGGTGCTGATTGGTGTTGTCGAAGGCGTGTCGCCGTCGATGGAGGAAGCCGCCCAAACGCTGCGCGCCAATAGGTGGCAAACCTTCCGAACGGTGTCGCTGCCCCTGATGAGGCCCGGTCTGGCGAATGCCTTTCTGCTAGGCTTCATCGAAAGCATGGCCGACTTCGGCAACCCGCTTGTTCTAGGCGGTAATTTTGACGTTCTGTCGACCGAGATTTTCTTTGCCATCGTCGGCGCGCAATATGATCAGGGTCGGGCCGCCGTGCTGGCCATGGTACTGCTCTTCTTCACGCTGTCTGCCTTTTACGCGCAGCGCGCCTGGCTCGGTAAGAAAAGCTACACCACCGTTTCCGGCAAGGGGGACGCTGGCGTGCATCCGCTGATGCCCAATGGGCTGGCAATACCCGTGTTGGCCATCGCGTCCATCTGGGCGCTGTTTACAGCGGTTGTGTACGGCATGATCATTTACGGCAGCGTCGTTGAGCTTTGGGGCGTCAACAACACGCTCACCTTCAAACACTATGTCACCGCCTTCTCAGTGCGCTTTGAAGAGGAAGGCATCCGCTGGACGGGTGCCGCATGGGACAGTTTCTGGACCACCATCAGCATTGCGGCCATAGCGGCTCCGCTGACGGCAGCTGTAGGACTGGTGACCGCCTACTTGCTCACGCGCCAAAATTTCGCCGGAAAGAACGCCTTCGAATTCGGAACGATGCTGTCCTTCGCCATTCCCGGTACCGTCATCGGGGTCAGCTACATCCTGGCTTTCAACGTTCCCCCGATCGAAATCACAGGCACTGGTGTGATCCTCGTGATCAGCTTCATTTTCCGCAACATGCCCGTCGGCGTGCGTGCGGGCATTGCATCCATGTCGCAACTGGACAGTTCGCTTGATGAATCCTCGCTGACGCTGGGTGCAAACTCGTGGCAGACGTTCCGACGCGTGATCCTGCCCCTGCTTAAGCCCGCCATCCTAGCGGCACTCGTCTACAGTTTTGTCCGCGCGATGACCGCGATCTCGGCAGTCATTTTTCTGGTATCGGCCGAATACGACATGGCGACCAGCTACATCATCGGGCGCGTCGAGAACAATGACTACGGCCTTGCCATCGCCTATTCCACCACGCTGATCTTCGTGATGCTGGCAGCTGTAGGGCTTTTGCAATTCACCGTGGGCCGCGTGCAGATCGGACGGCGCACCCAGATCGGAGCGGAACGAACGACATGACGGATACCAACATTGCTAGTAAAGCCGCGCCGGTTCGGTTCGAAGGAGTGTCAAAAGTATTTGGCAAAGATGTCGTGGCCGTCGACAACATCGACCTGCATGTGGAAGCAGGTAAACTGGTGACGCTGCTGGGGCCATCGGGCTGCGGCAAAACAACGACGCTGCGCATGATTGCCGGTCTGGAGATGGCCAGCTCGGGCCGGATAGTGATTGGCGATCGCGACGTGACCAAGCTGCCCGCGACCGATCGCGATGTGTCTATGGTATTTCAGTCTTACGCCCTGTTCCCACATATGAGCGTGCTAGAAAACGTGATGTACGGTTTGACATTCTCCGGCTTTGATAAGAGCGAGGCTAGATCGCGCGCGCTCAAAGGGTTGGAACTGGTGGGCCTCAAGGGCTTCGACAACCGTTTGCCTAGCGAACTGTCAGGAGGCCAGCAACAACGTGTTGCAGTCGCCCGCGCGCTGGTGCTGGAACCGCAGGTGCTGCTCTTTGACGAACCCCTGTCGAACCTCGATGCCAAACTGCGTCGACAGGTGCGCGAAGACATTCGCTCCATTCAGCGGGACCTCGGACTGACGGTTGTCTATGTAACCCACGATCAGGAGGAAGCGCTTGCCGTGTCGGACGAGATCGTCGTCATGCGTAACGCCGCCATCGCCCAGATCGGCACACCACGGCAACTCTATGACGCACCAATCGACCGCTTCGTGGCCGACTTCATCGGTGAAGCAAACCTGATCGAGTGCAAAATCGTCGAAGTCGATGGCGATCAGGCGACAATCGACATCGAAGGACACCGCCACAGCTTGCCCTCTCGCGATTTGCCCGTGGGTCCGGCAACGCTGGCGGTGCGTCCGTCCCGCATCCTGATCGGATACGAAACCGGTATCCCGGCAAAAGTCTCCAAGGCTACCTATGTCGGCGTGCGCATGGAATACACGCTGACCGGCGCATTCGGACAGGTGTTTGCCGTGCAGGACGACGTGGATGACCCGTTGCAACCGGGCGCTGACGTCAAAATGGCCTTTGCAGACCGGGGACCGGTTTTGCTGCCGAAGGGCTAACATTGCCGAAACTCGTTATCATTTCGCACCCGGAAGTGGTCGTGAACCCAGAGATCGCAATCACCAAATGGGAACTGAGTGAGGTGGGCCGCACCCGGGCCGAAGCATTTGCAAATGCGCCGATCATGGCCTCGGTCAGCGCCATCTGGTCCAGCACCGAACGCAAGGCAGAACAGACAGCTGCGATCCTGGCCAAACCGCACGGCCTTGAGGTGAAGTTAAACCCGGCGCTGGGCGAAAATGACCGCAGTGCCACCGGTTTCCTGCCACCGCACCAGTTCGAAGCCGCCGCCGATGCATTCTTCGCTGCACCCGACGTGAGCTTTCGCGGCTGGGAAACCGCGACAGATGCTCAGGCCCGGATTGTCGGGGCAGTCACGTCAATCATGGACGCGCACGATGGTGGTGATCTTGCCATCGTAACCCACGGCGCGGTTGGGACGCTGCTATGGTGTCATCTCTCCGGAGTGCGGATTGATCGCCAGCACGACCAGCCTGGGCAGGGGCATTTCTGGAGCGCTGATTTGGACACGCTGTGCTGTAGCCCCGGCTGGTGGGCTATCGCCTGACGAAAATCAGACGTGCCATGCCTTCTCGCAAATTGCTTTGAGATCATCAAAGATCTTTGGCGTACCGGCAATGACGCGGCCACCATCGCGGATCATTTCATTGGCGTCCTGTTCTTCGACGACACCACCGGCCTCTGCGATCAACAGCTGACCGGCAAGACAGTCCCACGCGTTCATATGCTCTTCGACGTACCCCAACAGCCGGCCTGCCGCGACATAGGCAAGCGACAGCGCGCCGCTTGCATTGCGATGATACATGGCCCCGCGTTCGATGATGGCAGAAATGATTGGGATCACCTTTGCCGCTTCGATGCGGTTCGAATATCCGACCGAGACGGTCCCGCTTGCCATATCGACGCCTGATGCGACCTGCATTGGCTGCCCGTTGAGCGTTGCTCCCGCCCCCCGCATGGCGGCAAAGGTCTCAGCCACGTTCGGCTCGTGAATGACACCGATTTGTGTTTGTCCCTCTGAAACAACCGCCAGAACGATCGTCCACGCCGGAATGCCGTTTACGAAGTTCGTGGTGCCGTCGATTGGGTCGATCACCCAGTCAAACCCGCTGGACCCTAATTTCGCAGCGTGTTCCTCTCCGAAGATTCCATCATCGGGATAGGCCTCGGATATTTTTTCGCGAACATACGTCTCGACATTCCGGTCGGCTTCGCTAACCCAATCCTGAGCACCCTTTGCATCCACCACCAGAGTGTCTCTATTGCCAAAATATCTTATAGCCAACGCGCCTGCTTCTTCAGCCACTTTGGTGGCGAACAAACTTCGATCAGAGATGCTTTGCACTCGATCCTCCTGCCGTTAAAATCTGTTTCTGATTATGAACAATAGGCGGTGCCGGGGGTCAGCACCACCAAGCAAGATTAAAACCCGTTTCGTCGATTTCTTCAGATACAAATTACGACAACGAAATGAAGTCCCAAACTAATGGTGGACAGCGGACCTATGACTGCTTCGTCCGCGATCTGTTAATTCGCAACCTCTCGGGTTTTTGCAGTGGCAGAGAAAGTCCGGTCTGACGGGCCGCACCGCAGCGGTCGATCTTGGCGACGAACGGCAGCTCTGGGCCGTGGTCGTGAAACATTTCAATCTACGAGACCGGAGCGACACCAAAGCTCTCAGATTAGGCCAGGACAAAGTAGGCGAACGCCGCCCTACCCAAACCAGCTTGAAATTCGTTCGCTTTGCTGCTTCGCCGCCAATAATTGTATCTATAAAAATTTCGGCGTGGTTTAACAAAGAAGTTGCGTGCCTCAAATAACCCTTATCGAGTGTTTGCGTTACCGCCAAATTATCTTACAATGGTGTCAGATAAGGAGGGCGATTATGCTTGAAGCCGCGTTGGATCGGGAGATCGTTGTCAGATCGTTAAAGGTTGCACTTATTGTTGGTTCGGCGTTAAACCTAATCAATCAAGGCGATGCAATCTTCGGACAACAACAAGTCAATGCTTTCAAATGCTTGTTGACGTATACCGTTCCTTACTGTGTCGCTACTTACGGTGCGGTTTCTGCATTGCAAGCAAGACAACGAACCTCCAAGCAAGAGCCACAATGACAGGAAAATGATTCATGAAATCTGACAATCTTGCGAAATCCTATAAAATCGGAGAGCTTGCCAATCTGTCGGGCCTTAGCGTGCGTACAATTCGTGGTTATGAAGAAATGGGGATTATTTCGTCGATCCGCTCAGATGGCGGTACAAGGTATTATTCGAACACTGGCCTGACGATTGCGAAACTGGCGCATCGCATGCGCAACCTCAACATACCGGTGACCACTATTCAAGAGATTGCCACCAGGCGTCGAGATTTCGATACAGGTGATCTATCCAGTGCAGCAATGACGGAGATCCTGGAACGCCTTTCGGATGAACTGCGCGGGCAAGCGGCTCAGATGCTCGAACTGGAGGATGAGGTCATGCGAACGTTGCGTCTAATTCGCGGCTGCCACGGTTGTCGTAACTTGCCCTCCGCAAAGACCTGCCCGGATTGCCCGATGGAAACCAGTGAGAATAAGACCGACCTGTCCCAAATGATCTGGCAGGATAGCTGAGATCAAACCCGGAATAACTTGCCCATCAGCGGCCAACGCAGCTCGAACACGCTATCCAAGTGTTCTAGGGCGGTGTCCTCTGGCTCCGGTATTTCCACTCCTGCGCGAATGGCAGATTGCAGCCCGGACCAAGTTGCAACAATGCCTTCGAACTGGTCCAGAGTTACGTCGAGGCTCCTGTAGGTCGTTGGCAGGGTCAACGACTGACCTGGCATCGAAAGACTTGGATAGCCGGCCAGGGTATCTGCACGCGACGGTTCCCAATAGTGCTCGATAGCCTCAAAGATTGAGGCATACGCCGTTTTGACGGGGCTTGGGATCTCGATTTCTCCCCAGCACAGCGCGGCAAATACGCCGCCTGGTCGAAGAATGCGCAGCGCACTCTCAAGGTGTTTCTTACTATCAAAATGATGAAAGGCTTGAACAGAAATCACAAGATCGACAGAGTTCGAACTAAGAGGTAATCTGTTTGCACTTCCTGTCAGCTTCTTCACATTTGATACACAATCCCCAAGCACGGGATTGATGTCTAAGGCGATTGCGTTGTCAAAATTCCTTGCCAAAAAGTTTGCGGTGCCGGTTGTGCCTGCACCGCAATCGATGCAGAGCATTTTATGTTCCGGCAACCCGGATATCCAGGATAGAGCGTCCGAGGGGGTCATTGGGTTGCCGGACCGTGTCACATCTTCAAAAGACCAGCCAATTTCTCGGCCTCACCTGCGTGCATGTGGTGCGACAAATCGGGGTTGGGGAATTGGCCCGAATGCGCGCGCTCAAAATACGTCGAATACGCTGTGCGCATTTCCCCCATCACATCGCCAAACACTTCACGTTTTGGTGGAATTGGGAAGACCGAACAGCCGATGATATCGCTGGATACATGAAAGATACCGTGCGCATGCGGACCAGAGCCAAGACTGGCCACAGCGACAGGAAGGTTTTCATAGCACCATTTCGTCAATTCAACAGAGGTGTGCTCGAACAAGGCGGCAAATATCCCGGCGTCGATAGAGGCTTTTACTAGCTCCAGGATACTAGCGGCCTCTTCTGCTGTGCGACCGGCGGGAGCATGGCCTGAGTTCATTACGGCGCGCTCCCCCTGTACACCAAAATGACCAACAACGGGAATACCGGCTGCGACGATGGCGCGTATGTGTTCAACAGTGCCCAATGACGGTTCAATATGAACTCCATCTGCACCTAGTTTAACGACCCGCGCTGCATTGCGCACAGATTCTTCGATCGAAATACACGCCGTTGTGTTGGGCATATTGCAGATAATGAAAGGTGAAGACGCACCGCGGAGAACCCCTTCCAACATATAGAGCTGTTCTTCAAAATCTACCGTGGCCATAGATTTGTGACCCATCAGACCCATTGGCCCAGGGCTGCCACAGCACAGAAGATCCATACCGAGCTCTTCCGCGATGATCGCGCTTGGTGTGTCATGACATTCCATCCCGACGATGCGTTCGCCTTTTGCAACTTTCTCAGCAAGGTGCTTGAGCCTTGTTTTCCTACGCTTTGTCACTGATTTCCTCCCTTGATTAGTGATGAGGAGAAAACTAGCGCGAGTTCTTGTCGAGTTCTGTCAACCAGTTGACAGTTGCCGAGGTCAAGCATAGGCAAAGCGATTTGACATCACACAAAAGATACAATATCTAACATAGATGTAAGATAGATGGAGTCCTGGGAGCGTTTGTTTTCTGAACATTTGAGCGTACCAGATGCGCTCGGCAGTTTGTCCAAGCACAAAGTTTCCATGTCTTGAAGGGGAGGTCAGGGCATTTGAAAATTCAGCGCGAAATTGAAAGCCTGTGCCAAGGATTATCGTGGCAAGAATGGGATGCTGTTCTCGCGTATGGCCGCCACGTGACGGTTTCAAGCAACTCTTGGCTTGAAAGCTTTGTTGAAGAAGGTGAAACAACTGCACTTTTCTTGAGTGGTTGTGTGGGTTTGCGTCCGCTGCGAGAGGACGTTGATAGCAACGAGCCCACTATCCCACGCTCAGCGCCCGTGGTTCTATCAATGCCTGATGACATGGAGTACGAAAGCGCGCACTGGGTACTGGTTCAGTCCACCGTTTGCTTGTTTACTTCGTTGAAGCTTCAAAGTGCGCTGGCAATATCTCCGAAGTTTGCGGCCAACTTAGTGAACGTGCTGCAAGAACAGACAAAGTATTCCTTGTTACGCACTACAAAAGACGAAAACGGTTTGCGTCGGTTGGGTGCTTCACTCTTGTCGAGATCAACCCCAACAGGCCAAGACAAAAGGAAAGTTGTCGCAACGCAATCTCAGTTGGCTGCTGAGACCGGTCTGTCTCGTCAGTGGGTGAATAAGCTTCTGAAAGAGCTTGAGGAAATGGGCATTGCCGAATGTGGCCGCGGTCACATCGTGCTTCACAGCCCATCGGGGCTGGAGGCGCTACCTTAGCGGCGCTGACCCGCTCAGAATGTGCAGCCTTGAACGTCAATGATAAAAGGGATCGGGAGTTAAGATGGTTAATATTGTCAGTTGGATATCCGGAAGTCGTAAACCGCAAATTCGGACCGCTGCCAATGGCGCGCTTGCGGACGTATTGTCAGATTTCTCGATCGAAGTGATGCCCCGAACTGCTGCCAAGATACCGGATTTTAAGACCATCTTGCCGAAGGGTACACGAATCTATGTCGCACATATCGCGGGCACACCTATCGAGGATATGGTTTCAACCGTGGCGCGGCTTTCATCTGATGGATTTACTGTGATGCCGCATATCCCGGCCAGATTGGTTGAGAACAAGAAGGCCTTTGAAGACTGGTTACAGCGTTATCGCGACGTTGGAGCTAAACAGGCGCTACTGCTGGCGGGCGGAATCTCAAGTCCAATCGGGGAGTATGACAGTTCGCTCGCACTTTTGGGCTCAGGTCTTTTAGACAAATATGGGTTTGAACGTCTGCATGTTGCCGGGCACCCAGAGGGCAATCGAGACATTGACCCAGACGGGTCAACCACGAATGTCATGAAGGCGTTGCTTGCCAAACAGGATTTTTCTAATCGAACAGATTGCGAAATGGCAATTGTCACGCAGTTTGCGTTTGAGATAGAGCCTATAATTGCGTGGGAGCAGCAACTTCGCGAAGCGGGCGTTACTCTTCCCATTCATGTTGGAATTGCAGGTCCAGCGAAGTTGCAATCAATGCTCAAATTCGCGGTGGCATGCGGCGTTGGTCCGTCTATCCGCGTTTTGCAGAGGCGGGCGAAAGACGTGACGAACTTGTTGCTGCCGTACGAACCCCTTGAAGTCCTGCACGGTCTGCAAGCCTATCAGGCCGCCCAAAATGATAGCCTGATCAGACAAGTTCATCTCTTCCCGCTAGGCGGAATCCAACGCTCTGTCGAGTTCGTTCACCAACATGCAAAGTCACCTTGTTTGACCGCAGTAAATAAGCGCTGAGCAGACACAATGTTTGATTTTGCATATAAACACGAGTCCATCTCTATATTGCTGCTGGATGGCTTCTCTACTTTGAGCTTAGGCTCAGTTGCTGAGCCACTTCATTTCTTTGCTGAACGATACCCCGACATTGCGCCAAGTATTGAATTGCTTAGTGCTGGTGGTGATGATGCGGTGTCCAGTGGTGGTGTGCGTGTAGAATGCGATCTACAACTCGCCGACTATTTGGAACAGCTCTCAATACCAAAAGGAAAACGGATTCTGGTGATCTGTGGTCCGACAGAGAAGGCTTCTTTGGACGCTGAGGCGTTGCTTCCTGTACTGCGAAAGGCACGGTTTAACCAAATTCCGGTATTTGGTATCGGCTCGGTTTGTTTGCTGATGGCTCATGCTGGGATGTTCGACGGTGAAAAATGCGCAGTGCATTGGAAATTGCTTGCATCTTTTGTCGAGAACAACTGGAACGCGGAAGGCGTGAACTCGCTATTTGTGAAGCGTAGTTCGCTTGGGAGTTGCGCAGGGGAAACCGCTGTTTTGGACTTGGTGATTAGTCTAATTGCAGACATTTCCAAGGAAGCAAGCGTTGCAGCGGCCAATCATTTCTTGATCAATGCGCCGAGATTTGGTGACGTTGAGCAGCCAGGTTCGCAAACGCGTCGTTTGCTTGGAGCGCCCAAATATTTGGCGCAAGCCGTCGAGACCATGGCAAGAAATATAGAAGAGACACTCAGCCTGAGTGAGATCGCACGCCAGAGTTGTGTGTCTTCGCGGCAAATGGAGCGGCTGTTCCGAAATCACTTGGGGACCTCGCCTGGAAACTATTATCGCGCGATTCGACTTGAACGCGCACTGGATCTGCTCACCAACACGACCATGAGCTTAGCTGAGATCGCATTGGCATCAGGGTTCTCAAACACTTCTTGCTTGAGCAAACATTTCAAAACCCGATACGGAGAAACTCCAGTGCAACGCAGAAAGCGAAAAACGGATAATGAATTTTCTTGGCCACTTGTCGTCGCCTAGCACACGGCGATGGGGCAGCAACTTTAGAATGTAGTGATGATTGGACATATCAAGCCCACTCCCCATTGGGCGACAATTGTTGGTTCTGCCGCAAGCTCTGTTCTTGGCTGTCAATCCGACTGCGATTTTGTTAACGCGAATTCGGATAGCTATGAATATCCGATTTGGGCTGCGAGCAGGCGTAGACCGCGGAAGGGCCATAGCTAAGTTTGTCTCGCAGACTGGGAGTTCGACCATCGCCGAATTTTGCGCTCGCGGCGAAAGTCCGGTTCGGTGAAGCTGCGCTGCAGCGCCTCACTAAGCCACGAAGGTCCGGAAAGGGCCGTTGGATGTTTCGTAGTAAACAGGGCAGGGGCTTGTGCTGCGTCTGCGACGAGGTCTGCCACGAGCCCAAAGTGTCGGATGCTGCGAAACGCACCGACGACAACTACCCCGCGTATAGAAGCCATTGCGGGGCCATCTGTCAGCCCTTGCTGAACTTTTGACACGAAGAGTTGTGCTGCGGATCAATGTTCCGAATTCGCCCTCCATGCGCGGCGCGGCGTTCCAATGGAACCAGTAGAAAACGAAAGATCAGAAGGCCAATCTACTCATCGTCAAGGATGTATATCACGCTTTGCACAACTTGATTGTAGTAAGATCGCCGGCCAATAGAAGCCATCCGCGATTTGTTGTTCCGCCAACCATTGTGCCTGGATCTGATAGGCCCGCCACTCCTGCGCTTGCTCGCAATACCAATGCTGGCTTTTCTGTCTGTGATGAACCATCTCGTGCAGCAGGACGCTAATGTCGCGCGGATTTTCCGGGGACCACGGCTCTACCAAGTAAATTATCTCACTCTCTGAGTCGTACAGTCCGCGAATTCGACCACTAGAACGATCTGCCACATCGTGCAGGAGTTCAGCTCGCTCGATGTTTACAAATTCGATCTGGGGTCGGCTCTCCGGCGCTTGGAATTCGGTTTTAGTGTCAAGCCACGTATTCAGCACGGAAATGAGCGTAGTTGTGGCGCCAGTTAAATTACTGCTTTCCGATGCCGTGGCTGCGCCGGTTAAATTGAATGCAATCGTCAAAATTGTCCCTATTTTCATCCTTAACGCTCCTGACCTGGATACCTAGTCGATACGCGGGGAGCGCTGGAATGATGCGAATTCTGTTGCCAACCCAGTGGTAGCCCCGCATGTTGAGGAGCGCACGGAGGCCGCTGAAATGTCCCGAGACAACGACGAAAAAGAAACGAAATCCGCCGAGGATTTCCATCTTGGAGAGTTCACGTTTTCCCTGCAGAACAAAGAGTTAAAAGACTCAAGTGGGAATGCTCTCCATCTGCGCAGCCAAAGCACAGACATCCTGATTTATCTGGCACGTCGCTCCGGCAAGCTAGTTTCCAAAGCGGATCTCATCGAGAATATCTGGCCCGACACCTTTGTGACGGATGACAGTCTGGTGCAGTGCATTGCCGATATCCGGCGTGCCCTAAATGATACGGATCACAAGATCGTGCAGACCGTACCCAAGAAAGGATACAAGCTTGATGCAGTCCCGATCCAGGAAGACGGGCAGAACAAATCTAAGGCTTCGAGTCCGACCCTCGGCCGTGATTTCGGATCGTCTTTGTCTCTGTTCTTGATCGTGTTGGCAGGTGTGGTCGGGATCGCCTATTTCACATTGGAAACGTCCACAGACTTCGAGCCGCTTGATCCGGCAACAGCACACTTGCCCTTACCCGATAAACCCTCGATCGCCGTTCTTGCATTTGGCGATCAGAGCCAGGGTGCAGACAAGGGATATCTGAGTGATGCCATCAGCGATGAGATCATCACTCGGCTTTCCCATTTTCCTGACCTCTTCGTCATCGCAAAGCAATCGAGCTTTTATTACCGGGACAAGTCGGCCACCGCGCGCGACATCGCTGCAGATCTTGGTGTTCGTTACATTGTTGAAGGCAGCCAACAGAAAGCCGGAGATGGTCTGCGGGTCACCGCGCAGTTGGTGGATGCGATAGCCGGGAACACGATCTGGGTAGAAACCTATGATCGCGATCTGGTGGAACTCTTTGAGTTGCAGAAAGATATCACCCGCTCCATCGCTGCAACTTTGGAGGAAAACATCAATCAGGCCGAATACAATCGCCTGTTGCGCCAACCTACAAATAGCCTGGAAGCTTACGAACTCGTCAATCGTGGGCGTGCTGAACGGTTGAAATTTACACCGGAGGGCAATGAACTGGCGTTACAGCTCTCGGAGAAGGCATTGGTGATCGACCCGAGTTACTCTGAGGCGTATTTCAGTTTGGCTTGGGTTCACATCAATTGCTTTCGCTGGGCGTGGTGTGGAGAACGGCCACAAGAGATGGCTCTGGATCAGGCTTTTTGGTCCGCCCGGAAGGCAATCGCGTTGGACCCGGACAGTTCGCTCGCATATTGGGTTTTGGCAAATGCAACCATGCAGAGCGGTAATCTTGAGCAAGCTACCATTGAATATGAGCGGTCTATTTTACTTAATCCCAATTCGGCCGGTGTCTTAGCCGACTCCACTGAGGCGTTGGTCTATATGGGCCGCATGGAGGAAGGCGTCACCCGTATTCAGACAGCAATTCGTTTGAACCCCCATCATCCAGACTGGTATCTATGGACATTGGCCTGGGCGCTTTACTTTTCTGGAGAATATGAAGCTGGGTTAGAGGCCATACAAAGTATGGCGAATATGCCCAATCTGGCACGTCGCACAAATGCAGCTTTGCTGGTTCGGCTTGGCCGTGTTGACGAAGCTCGGAAGGTGATAGCGAGGTTACTCGAAGATGCGCCCGACTACACAATCGAATTGCAGCGACATAGTCTCGCGGGGAAGTTCCACGATCCAGGCGCCGCCGACCAGTTCCTGAATGATCTACGCGTGGCGGGGCTACCGGACTAATACTCAAATTGCATGGTATCCTAGTCGCAGATCGCAGCCAACTTTGGAGCAATCAGCAACCAAGTTCATCTGTTCGCTCTTGGCGTTTGTCTCATCAGTCGCGAAGAGCCCGAACCTACCAAGTTGTTGCATCGTAGCGAACGTCGTCTACGAAGTGCCCCCCGCCACAACAGTGGCGGAGGGCATTGCCGTTTAAAGCGCTTTGCGGAAGATCACCTTGTCGTCGCCATCGGCCCAAAAGTCGCGGATACGTGCTTCTTCTTCATAGCCATTTTGAGCGTAGAACTTGCGCGTCAAGGCAAAGTCGTCCGTGCCGGACGTGTCTACAATCAAGATGCGTTGCCCTTTGTCCTTTAGGTGCTGCTCGGCCGCATGAACCAGTGCCGCCCCCAGCCGTTTGCCTTGCAAATCAGGGCGCACCGCGAGGGCGAGCATGTTCCACGTCCCATCGGCGAGTTCCTCGCGCACTGTGTAGCACAGGCCCACAGCTTCTCCGTCGCTATGGCAGGTCAGCCAAAAGGCTTCTGTTTCGCCTGCCAATGACGGGGCCAGCATGTCTGGGAGCATTTCGCTCGGGAAAAGCTTGGTCCCATCCAGCACTGCCTGAAGTCCTGCAATGTCGTCGGTTGAAGCCGCTTTAATGATTGGGTCTGTCATTTTCTGTTTATCCTTATCGGTTGTCGTACTGAGGGTTCACGGAGCGAATGCCGAGCCTTGTGGCGCGGTAAGGTCGTCCGTTTTCAGATTTGATTAACCGCCGTTTCTTCAGGCGGTCAAAGAGCTTCAGCGAGCAATCAGCCAATACGTGGCCGTCGCGGGAGAAGCATGAGACTTCGCGCACTTTGCCGTTCGCCATACGCTCAAAATGGATGGCTCCACCTTGCGCCAGAACGTGCAAAACACGCTGTTCGTGTTTTGAGATATTCAACGGATTGTCTCTTGAGTTTATGTCAGCAAAAAAGGCTTCCGGCATCTCGCGCGGAAGTCTTCTGGTTCAAGTTGGTCCAATCAGGTGGACCTTAGCGGCGGGCCGCAATCGTAGACATAAATTCTCCATCGCCCTGCGTTCGTGCAGCACGTGAAAATGAGCTAGTACGACAAGTACCATTTTGCAAGCGGACATTCGGAAAACCAAAGTCAATGGCAGCAATGTTCGCACACTGTGAGTTCGCTGTCGGTTCGATTTTGCACTTGCAGCGAAAGTCCGGAATGACGGGCCGCATCGCAGCGGTGGCGAGGTAAGGCGAATGGCCGGTAACGGGCCGTCCTCATCAGGGTAATGGTTTTGCAGGCAAACGATGCGGCATCGCATCCAAAGTCCGCAACGAGCCCTATCGACGTGGTGCTTCACCTTGCGCTGATGTCTACCATCCCGCAATAATCAGACCGGGTAGCCATTTCATAAACGATTGTGAGGGTTCATGAAGCGGCGTAGTATGATGGTCGGCAGCGGGGCACTCGGAATGGTGGGATTGCTCGGGATGGATAGGGCGTCGGCCAATTCCGGTTTCTACGTGCCGCCGGAAGAAGATTCTCATGAGCGAACCTTCATGCAATGGCCCGTAAACCGCAGGGTTTATCCTGATCCTGTCTTCCTCGATATGGCTCAGCAAACGATTGCCGATATCGCGAATGCAATCAGTGAGTTCGAGCCGGTAACGATGCTCTGTGCGGCTGAGGGACATGCAAGGACGCAGGCAAAGCTTTCTGAGAAAGTGGATTTGTGGGACATCCCCACCGAAGATCTGTGGTGCCGCGACGCAGGACCGATCTTTGTGGTAGACGGCGCTGGCGGTCTTGCCATCAGCCATGTCCAGTTCAATGGCTGGGGGGAAAAACAAGTGAATGCCCGCGATAGCCTGATTGCCGAGCGTGTTGCCGAACGTCTGGGGCTGCAGCTTTTGCCCACCGGATTACGCGGAGAAGCCGGTGGCGTAGAGCAGGATGGGCATGGTCTGTTGATTGCACACGAAAGCAGCTGGGTGAACGACAATCGAAATCCCGGCCTGAGCCGCGACGAGATCGAACGCCGGTTGCTGACCGCCTACGGCGCGGACCGGATGATCTGGTCGCCTGGTGTCCGTGGCGAGGACATCACCGATTATCACATCGACAGTCTTGCGCGGTTTACTGGTCCGGGACGTGTACTGATCAATTTGCCGGATGACCCCGATCTGGAAGACCCGTTCCATTTCGCTGCCGTTGAGACACATGATGCGCTTGTTGCAAGCGGTTTGGACGTAGAGCTAATTCCTGAGCCGGTGATCCGTCGGGTGAACAGCATCGATTTCGTAGCCTCCTATGCAAACTACTATGCCTGCAATGGGGCGGTGATTGCTGCTGAATTTGGAGACAGAGAAACCGACGAGATCGCGCGAGAAGCTCTTGCGCGGCGCTATCCCAGTCGGGAGATCGTAACACTGAATATTGACCCATTGGGCGAGATGGGTGGCGGTATCCATTGCGCCACCCAGCAGATGCCTGCCGTATGAACTGGTTTTCGCGAAACGCGTGCATCATCGAGGCCGCAGCAACGCTTTGCCCCGGTCGCAACAAGGTCGGCACCGAACCTAAAGTGCTCGATACTACACATTGCACCAATGCGGGATTTAGATTGAGCGCAACAATTAGGGCGGGCCTGCGCCCGCCCGATGCGTTAAAGTAGCGTACCGGCCTATCCAAGCGTTTTCATGTTTTTCAGGCCCAGTTCGTAGGTTTTGCCAAGCATCCGATCCATGAACAGGCCGAAGATGCGGAATACGGGATTGAAGCCCATATCGGATGTGACAGTCCAGGTAACCTTCGACCCGTTAGCACTCGGCTCGGCTTTGATCTGCTGAACTGGTTTGCCCATGGCACCCAGGTCAATCAAATGGGTGACGCTGCTGTCTGTGACCGCTATGATCGTCTGGGTGCCTTTGCCTTCTTTCCCTTCAAAGCGGAATCCAGATCCGACACCGGCCTCAGGGCCGAAAGGTGTGATCTTGAGGTTTGGATCAGTGGTGCAATAGGGGTTGAACGTCTGGAAGCCCTTGGTTGAGGCAACTCGGTCAATGATGTCGGCCGGAGAAAGAGGCACTTCGGCATTTCGGGTGACGATGACCTTGCGCGGCGAGAGTAAAGCAACCAGTGCGATTGCAGCGATGATGGCGAGAGCTGTGTAAAGAATTGTCATGGTATCTGTCCTTCTGTCTGGTTGGCTGAGAGCGGGGATTTTGTGCCTTCTGCCAACACGACGGATGAACGGGCCGCCAATCGACATCTCACAACAATTTTTTTCGCAAATCGGTCTTTTTCTTTTCCAGCCACCGGCGCGAGGGCAGATCAGTGCAAAGCAAGATGGCCCGGGTATAGGTTTCCGCCGCCTCTGCATAACGCTCAAGCTGTGCAAGACATTGGGCACGCACAGCCAAGGCAGGCTGATAGGTGTCGATGTTTGGAAAGTCGATTAATTTCAGCATCTGCAGGCCTTGGGCGGGTCCGGCGTCTTCGGCCACCACAGCCGCGCGACTGACCGCCGCCCCAATCGTCGGATTCATCTGAACGAGCCCCGTGTAAAGCTGCGACAACGCGCGCCAGTCTGTACGACCCGTCACCGCGCGCGCGGCATGAACAGATTGGATTGCGGCTTCCAGTTGAAAGCGGCCGATTTGGCCCTTGGTAGACGCGCGCGCCATAAGCGCCGTAGATCGTTCGACAAGTGCAGCGTCCCAAAGCTCGGTGTCTTGTTCAGGGACGGGCACCAGAACGCCGAGCTGCACCCGGGCATCACGACGCGCTTCAACAAAGCCGATGAGGGCGGACAGGCCCAAGGCTTCGGGGTTTTGAGGCGCAAGGTCTGCAAGAATGGTCGCCAGGAAGAACGCCTCGTGGGAAAGATCTCCGGATCCTTCCAACCAATCAACCGCATAGGCTCCGTATACAGCTTCAAGCACTGCGCCCATGCGTTCCGGATAGGATTCGGCGTCTGGCAGAACAAACGGGATACCGGCTGATTTGATTTTCTTCTTCGCCCGGACCAGTCGCTGCGCCATGGCTGTTGGGGAAACCAGAAAAGCCTTGGCGATCTCCTCAGCCTCCAGACCCAGCACTGTTTGCAGCATCAGCGGTGTGCGGATGCCTGCATCAATGGCCGGATGAGCACACACAAAAAGCAGCTTCAGCCGTTCGTCTAGATTGTCGTCATTTTCGATTGCTAGTGCGTCTTCCATCTCGGGAACCTCATCCGTGATGACCAGACGGGCATCTTTACGCGCCTGATCGGTGCGTCTGTTTTTGGCCACTGTCAGCAGCCAGGCTTCGGGCCGTTCGGGGATGCCACGTTCTGGCCAGGTCTTGAGAGCGGCCACAAAGGCATCCGACAAGGCATCTTCTGCGGCGATGATGTCACCAGACCGACTGGCCAGCATCGCGATCAATTTGCCATAAGCGGCGCGGGCGACATCCTCGGCCCGCGCCTGTGCATCGTGATGGGTCAATAGTCGCCCATGGCCGATGCGCGGATCTCAATCTTGCCATGCTTGGCCGCCGGGCATTTCTCGGCCCAGGCCAGTGCCGCATCAAGGTCAGGCACATCAATTGCGAAGAACCCGCCAAGCGTTTCCTTCGTCTCTGCAAACGGCCCATCTTGCACGCGCTTTTCACCATCTTTCAGCGTGATAGTTGTCGCGGTGCCAGCCGGGTGTAGCCAATCGGTGTCGACAAACACGCCAGCCTCTTGCAGCGCACCGATATAAGCGCCGTAGACTTCTTTTTCCTTGGCCCAGTCTTCGGGTGTCATGTCGGCAAAGTCAGCCGGGTTGGAGTAAAGCAAAAATGTATAACGCATTGGGTTGGTTCCATTAGTTTGATAGTTGAGATTAAGCGGTAGCTTGGCGCAGGTTTTCAAGGCCAAGCTCGAAAGTTGGACCCATCATGCCGTCCATGAAGAGGCCCAGGATGCGAAGCACGGGGTTAAAGCCCATATCTGCATCGACGCGCCAGACCACCTTGGTTCCATCGTCAGCGGGCACGGCGCTGATCGATTGCGTGGGTTGGCCCAAAGGGCCGAGATCGACGGCGTAGGTTACTTGTTCCGCGGTCACGTTAGAAACGGTCTGAGTGCCTGTGCCGTCCTTGCTGTCGAAGTGACAGCCTGATCCGACGCCCGTTGCAGGGCCAAAGAGATCGATCCGCAAATCTGGGTCAATGCTCATATAGGGGTTGAAGGTCTGTGCCTTCATTCGACGCGGCAAGAGCAAGGATGGCTTCGGGTGCGGCCCCCAACGTGGCCGCGCGTTCTACGCTTACGTGGCGGGGCCGGGCCATTGTCGCGACGGATAAGGCTGCCAGGCCACCGATCGCATAAGTTGCAATTTTCTTTAAGTTCATCGTTCTGTCTCCTCGTTAGAGCAAGGAGCATCATGCCCCTTGACCCAAACGACGCGCGACCAATGCGCCAATCGACATTTACGTAGACTCTTTTTGAATGAGCCTCAAAACTCAAAAGAAAAGCGGTGAATAGTGGGCGATAGGTTTGTCCTCATGACGGGTCTTTACCGTGAGAGAGTTTTTTCAGTACCTTCTGCATTCGGGGACAATGTGTCCCCGAGTTGCATTTAGCCCGCCGGCCAATAGCCAACTAGATTAGTCAGCCGTCATCTGTGATAAAGTTGGAAGAACGAGCTAGACGAGGACATTGGACAGTTTGCAGAGCATCGTTTTGCCGGCTTGCTTTTCGCGTGGGGCTGAACAGCTTGGGTTCGAAACCCAATTTGTCATTCAGTTAATGAGAGCAGCTTCGATGCGGCGGATAAACGGGCGAGCAGGACTTGGTTTGTATCTTCTGTCAGCAAGCTCAGGGAAAATCTCTATCAACTCCTGATATACGTCAAGATCTGCATTGAGTATGTGTTCACCTGCGAAAAAGCTTTCGAGTAGGGCATCCTCGCAGTTTACGATTTCGTGTTTGTCAAACATGATGTGGATGTAGTTTACCGTATCACAAGGGTCACGGCAGACTTGGTCTCCATCACACAGATGTTTGGCGGCACAGAGCAACTCGGGTGCATGGAAATACAGTTCACAGCGCCAACCAGAAACCAGCATTCGATGCTGGGGTGATACACGCAGCTCGCGACGGTTCCCGATTGTACCAGGCGCAAACCGGATTGGGGAATGCTTGCCCCGCCCGCAAACAGAACGTTTGCCAATCCATCTCACGGGCTGCGGTCCATGATCCAGCGTTTCAACCAGATCACCAACTTTCAGGTCTTCGATTAGGCGATCACCGCTCGGGGTGCGAATTTGCGTTCCCTCAGTGAAACATGCGATTTCGACTGTCTCGATACTCAGATAGGTGAAACTCCGGCCGTTCGGTAGGTTGGCCGTCCCGCCTGTAGATCCAGGAGAAAACGGAGTGAATGTAGAGCCCGGAGGCAAAATCAACCGGTCGTTCCCATTGCCGCCATCAACGAAACTTGTGTTCAATCCGGCGTATATGACGTCTCTCCCGCCGCCGCCGTCCAGATTGCCACTGCCGTCTTCCGCAAAAAGCGTGTCGCGACCGCCGCCTCCACTGAGATTGTTATTTCCTGAACCGCCGCGCAGGATATCTTGACCCTGACCGCCAAAGATATTGTTGTCGCCTGAACCGCCTTGCAGGGTGTCATTGCCACGCCCACCGCTGATGCTTCCGCCAAGCGAACCGCTATCGACAAGGGTATCGTTGCCTCGCCCGCCGCTATACCCTCCTGCGTTCAGACCAACGGACCCGCTTACATTGTCATCGTTGTTGTTGCCGGTGTACTCGACAAACTGGCTGAATGACCCACCGGCAAGATCGGCATCCGTATAAGTCGTGACCGTGCCTGTGCTTGTGTTGGTGAAGGTAATGGAGCTTCCAGTCATTGTGACTTGGATAGCGTTGCTCAGCCCCGATGCATCAATCGTACTATCGGCGCCAATATCCAGCGCAGCCCAAAAAGCGGGATCGTTAATATCTGCATTGGTTAGAGTGATAAAAACCGGCATGTCGCGATCCGCTCTTCAAATAGGTCAGTATGGTGCAATCACTTTTGAGGTACATCCTACCCGACCGGCCGTTCAAACCCAACCTTCGGCAAGACGACGCAAAAGAGTTGGGTATGGCAAAGTCGGGCTTTCTTGTAGGTAATTCGAAAGAACGGAGAACTCTGAGAATTGTACTTGCTCCAACCAGCTGCTTAGCGGAGCAGGCGGCCCAGGGAGGATCGGGCCGCCATTCTCAATAAGCAGGTTAGCCGTTATCTGGCGGAAGTATTCCCGCTTCTTGCGCAATCTGAATCTCATCCTGATCCAGAGAACCATCTCCATTGGTGTCCATTACCGTAAATGTATCGGCATCAACGTTCGGCGCAACAGCTTGCACCTCTTCAATCGTCAAAACACCATCTCCGTTGGCGTCCGCAGATTGAGCTGCGGCCAGAGTGGGCAGCCCGAAGGCAACTGTTGCAACTGTGGCGACAAATTTAGGTTTCATTCCATGTCTCCTAAGCAAGTTTTGAGTGTGTGTGTCCAGACAGGCACCAGAAACACCCAAACGCACTGTGCTTCACCCGCAATGAGTGTGTAGGTCGGTTTTGCGCCAATCTCCGCGTGTTTGTGAGAGTCGTATCCGCAAACACCTGCTCGGCAAAATTCCCCCACGGTGATTAGGCGGTTTCCGCCCCAGCCGAAGCAGGCCACACAGCAAGGCTCCGCTCAGAATTCCCAGACTCGAAATGCACCAATGTCGACTTTGAGTCATCAGTTGGAATCTGAGTCCGTTGCCGTCGCGCAGATTGCTCTGAGGCAATCAATGCAGTCACCGAATGCTGCCGTTCCGCTCTCTGAGAGGCTGTAGACAGTATGTGGCCGTCCTTCGAGCACCATTCGGCTATGCAGGTATCCGGCTGCGCTGAGGGTCTTGTCAGAAGAACTTTGGTTGAGCGGGGTAGGGGTGTTGCGTAGCTTTTGTCCATGACCAGACCTGCCTCTTTCAAATACTTCAAAACCAGCCCCGAGATCATCCGCCTTGCGGTGATGCTGTACATCCGTTTCCCGCTCTCGCTTCGCAATGTCGAAGATTTGTTGCACGAGCGAGGCATCGACGTGAGCCACGAAACTGTCCGGTATTGGTGGAACAGGTTCGGCCCGATGTTTGCTGCTGAGATCCGAAGAAAGCGGGTTCAGCAACTCCGAGCCTTTTCAAAATGGAAGTGGCACGTGGACGAGGTTTTTGTGAAGGTGAACGGCAAGCGGCATTGTCTTTGGCGGGCTGTTGATCACGAAGGCGAGGTACTGGAAGCCATTGTCACCAAACGCCGAAACAAGCAGGCCGCATTGAAATTCCTCAGGAAATTGATGAAGCGACACGGTAAAGCTGAAGTAGTAGTCACCGATCGCTTCGCGTCGTATCAGGCCGCTCTCAGAGAGCTGGGCGCTACCAAAAAACAGCAGACGGGCAGGTGGCTCAATAACCGGGTTGAGAACTCGCACCTGCCGTTCCGACGACGCGAACGCGCGATGCAACGATTCAGGCGCATGCGAAGTTTACAGAAATTCGCCTCCGTCCACTCCTCCGTTTACAACCACTTCAACCAGGAAAGATCGTTAGCCAGCCGAGACACCTTCAAACTGACCCGCGCCGCCGCTCTTGCAGAGTGGCGTCAACTTTGTTCCGGTTAGGATCGCGGTTTCCGCGGCAAACTGAGACTGGTTCGAATTCGTCTGACAGCACCGACGTTAGGGCTAATTGCAGCGAAGGTCTGCACCGAGCCCAGATCTACCGAATGCTGCGACCTTCACCAATTGCGCACAAGTGCGCAAAGCTGACATTTACCATTTTGGGAACAGCTATATTTTGCCATTTGACATACCATTTTGATGCTACGGCGTGGCCCTTCGTTCCGGGCATTCAGTGCGCAGGGCAGAATTCTAAGTTTGTTTTGATTGGTCGTTTCAAAACGACGAAGGAGTACATGCGCTGATCACTTTGCATTGCGTATCACCGGCATTCCGAAACCTGTGTGGCAGTATGCTTGAAAAATAGTACGCGTCCCCTGGACCCAGAACCCTGGACTGCCCATCTACCGTCACTTCAAGACGGCCTTCAATCACAACCGCGCATTCCTCACCTTCGTGAGACAGTTCAGCTCGACCCGAGTCAGCACCTACTTCGTACTCCTCAATCAGCATCTGTAGTTTCCTGTCTCGGCGCTCACCTGCAACCAACAGATAGGAGACTCCAGGTGACCCAAGATCGCGCATGGTTCCATGGGGAAAGTAAAAGCTGTCTTCATTTTTGAGTTCAAAACTAAAAAAGAACCCCAGATTAATATCAACGCCAGCGAGGATCTTCTTGAGCAAAGCTACTGAGGGTTGGGTCGATCCACTTTCGATCTGAGAAATTGTCCCGCTACCAACTCCAGCACGCTTGGCCATCTCACGCTGGCTGAGACCCTTTGAGGTACGAATCAGTTTCAGGCGACGAGCCGTTTCCAAATCTGATGACAAAACCGTTACCTCAGTGATTTCTCGCTTTTGATCGAAAGCACTTTATGTGAGCACGGACTGTTTTTCAACAACTTACAGATTCCCACAAAGCCGGGTGTGCGGAATGCCTGAACTCTGCAAAGATTTGGCATCAAATGAAAATCTGCCTCACGAGGAATGAACGTGCTTGATCAACCCAACACAATGTCATCGTTTTGGATGCCGTTTTCGGCCAATCGTGATTTCCTTCGCGAGCCCCGAATGATCCAGTCAGCCAACGGGATGTATTACACCAGTTCTGATGGCCGAGAGGTCATGGATGGTACCGCCGGACTGTGGTGCGTCAACGCAGGTCATCGTGATCCACTGATCGTCGAAGCGGTACAGAGGCAGGCGCACGAGTTGGATTACGCACCGAACTTCCAGTTCTCCCACCCTCAGGCGTTTGAGTTGTCGGCAAAGCTGACCGCGATGATGCCTGAGGGAATGAACCACGCCTTTTTCACCAACTCTGGCTCCGAGTCCGTTGATACGGCGCTCAAGATTGCGCTGCATTATCACCGGATGCGCGGTGACGGGGCCCGCACCCGTTTGATCGGGCGAGAGCGCGGCTACCACGGCACCGGCTTCGGCGGAATCTCGGTCGGCGGTATTGTTAAGAATCGTATGCATTTTGGCACGCTTCTCACCGGTGTCGATCACCTGCGCCATACCCATGATCTGGAGAAAAACGCGTTCTCACGTGGATGCCCGCAACATGGGGCAGAACTTGCGGACGATCTGGAACGGTTAGTCGCGCTTCACGATGCGTCGACCGTTGCAGCCGTGATCGTTGAGCCGATGGCCGGGTCCACCGGTGTGCTTCTGCCGCCGAAAGGATACCTAAAGCGGTTACGGGAAATATGTGACCGGCATGGAATTCTGCTGATATTCGACGAGGTCATCACCGCCTTTGGTCGTTTGGGTGCCGCGACTGCATCGGAGTATTTCGATGTGAAGCCGGACATCATAACGACGGCAAAAGGCCTAACCAACGGTGTCATCCCAATGGGGGCTGTCGTCGTTTCCGATGCGATTTATAACTCGGCGATGGAAAACGCAGATGCGCCGATTGAGTTGTTCCACGGCTATACCTACTCGGCCAACCCGGTGTCTTGCGCTGCAGCTCTGGCGACACTGGAAAGTTACAAGCAGAACGATCTGTTCCGCCGCGCAGCGTTGCTGTCGGGGCCTTGGGAGGATCAGCTTCACGGCCTCAAAGGCCTGCCAAATGTCATCGACATTCGCAATTTGGGACTGGTGGGCGCAATCGAGCTTGCACCACGAGAGGGCGCGCCAGGGACAAGGGGCTATGATGCGATGAAACGGGCCTGGGACGCCGGTCTAATGATCCGGGTCACCGGTGACATCGTCGCCCTGTCGCCGCCGCTGATCATCTCGGAACCTGAAATTACGACACTCTGTCAAACACTTGGAGAGGTATTGGCTGACCTGCCATAACCCCTGACTTCTAACACCAAAAAGGACTGACATCATGAAAGATGCATCCCCGATCGCTTTGATCGGCCACTACATTAATGGCCAAATCACTGCTCCATCCGGTGAAAAGACCCAGCCGGTATTCAACCCCGCAACCGGGGCACAAACCGGCGCGGTGTCGCTGGCGAACGTCCAGACAGTCGACGACGCAGTGGCCGCGGCAAAAGCATCGTTCCCGAAGTGGTCGAACACACCGCCAATCCGCCGCGCACGTCTTATGAACAACTTTCTGGCTCTGGTGCGTGAGCACAAGGACGAATTGGCGCGCGCCATCACCGTCGAGCACGGCAAGGTTTTCACCGACGCCCAAGGCGAGGTTGAGCGCGGTATTGATATCATCGAGTTTGCCTGCGGCATCCCGCAACTCCTCAAGGGCGATTACACGGAGCAGGTCTCCACTGGCATGGACAACTGGACCACGCGTCAAGCGTTGGGGGTTGTCGCCGGGATCACTCCCTTCAACTTCCCGGTGATGGTGCCGATGTGGATGTTCCCGATCGCCATCGCCGCAGGCAATACCTTTATCCTAAAGCCGTCGCCGACCGACCCGTCCGCTGCGCTGCTGTACGCGGATCTGATGCAGAAGGCCGGTTTCCCTGATGGTGTGTTCAACGTCGTACAAGGTGACAAGGTCGCGGTGGACGCGTTGTTGGAGAACGACGACGTCAAGGCCGTGTCCTTCGTCGGTTCGACCCCGATTGCGAACTATATCTACGAAGTTGGTGCTCGGCACGGCAAACGGGTTCAGGCTCTGGGTGGCGCAAAGAACCACATGCTGGTGATGCCCGATGCCGACATGAACAAGGCTGCCGACGCCCTGATTGGTGCGGCCTTCGGATCGGCGGGCGAACGCTGCATGGCGATCTCGGTTGCTCTGCTGGTTGGCGATGCTGCCGACAAGCTTATCCCGGTTCTGAAAGAGCGCGCCGAAACCCTGAAGGTCAAAAATGGCCTTGAGCTGGATGCCGAGATGGGCCCGATCGTTACGGCCGCTGCGCGTGACCGGATCAAGGGTTACATCGACTCTGGCGTTGCAGAAGGTGCTGACCTGCTGGTCGATGGCCGCGACTACAGCGTCGAAGGGCATGAGGGAGGATTCTTCCTGGGTGGCACTCTGTTCGACAATGTCACGACAGACATGAAGATCTACAAGGAAGAGATCTTTGGCCCGGTTCTGTCCTGTGTCCGCGTCTCGAACTTTGCCGAAGGCCTGCAACTGATCAACGACCACGAGTTTGGCAACGGCGTGTCGCTGTTCACCCGTGACGGCAACGCTGCACGTGAGTTTGGCAAGCAGGTTCAGGTCGGCATGGTCGGTGTCAACGTTCCGATCCCGGTTCCGATGGCCTGGCATGGTTTTGGCGGCTGGAAGAAGAGCCTGTTCGGCGACATGCACGCCTATGGCGAAGAGGGTGTTCGTTTCTACACCAAGCAGAAATCCATCATGCAGCGCTGGCCTGAAAGTATCTCGGAAGGTGCCGAGTTCGTCATGCCAACGGCAAAATGATCATCCGATCCAAGGAGTGAAGAACATGTTCATTGGTGTTCCCAAGGAAATCAAGAACCATGAATATCGGGTTGGCCTGACCCCCGAGAGCGTCGCGGAACTGGTTTCTCATGGTCATAACGTCATCGTGGAAACCAATGCCGGCATCGGCATTGGGGCTGATGACGATGCCTATCGTGCCGCTGGTGCCGAGATTGCTGAAACAGCAGCCGATATTTTCGCCAATGCCGAGATGATCGTGAAGGTGAAAGAGCCCCAGGCCGTTGAACGCGCCATGCTGCGGGAAGGTCAGATCCTTTACACCTATCTGCATCTGGCCCCCGACCCGGAACAGACCAAAGATTTGGTCGACTCGGGCGCTGTCTGCATCGCTTACGAGACAGTCACCGACGATAATGGCGGTCTGCCCCTGCTGAAACCGATGAGCCAGGTTGCCGGTCGCATGTCGATCCAGGCTGGTGCCAGCGCGTTGGAGAAAGCAAAGGGGGGCCTGGGCGTATTGCTGGGCGGTGTACCCGGTGTGAAGCCCGGCAAAGTTGTGGTCATCGGTGGCGGTGTTGTTGGGTTCAACGCGGCTCAGATGGCCGTCGGCTTGCACGCGGACGTAACCATTCTAGACCGCAATCCGGCAGTGCTTGAGAAGCTGGAGAACCATTTCGAGGCGTCCGCCAAGGTTGTTTATTCGACCAAAGCCGCGCTGGAGGAAGAGGTCACCAATGCCGATCTGGTTATCGGCGCGGTTCTGATCCCCGGTGCTGCTGCGCCCAAGCTAGTCACGCGCGATTTGATCTCGAAAATGAAACCCGGAGCGGTCGTCGTGGACGTGGCGATTGACCAGGGCGGCTGCTTTGAAACGTCCAAAGCCACCACTCACGCAGAGCCTACCTATGTGGTCGACGATGTAGTTCACTACTGCGTCGCCAACATGCCGGGCGCAGTCGCCCGAACCTCGACCTATGCACTGAACAACGTCACGCTGCCGCACGCTCTGGCTATTGCCAACAACGGCTGGAAGCAGGCGCTTGCAGACAATCGTCACCTGATGGACGGCCTGAACGTGGCCCACGGCAAGGTGACGTACAAGGCTGTGGCCGATGACCTTGGATACGAGTTCATCGCCCCGGAACTTTGCTGACACCAGCAAATTTATCGCCCGCTTCGGCATGTTGCCGGGTGGGCGTTACTCGTCAACCAGGAGGAGATACCCGATGAGTTTTAATAAGTTTACCAAAGGTATGGCAGCTGGCGCACTGAGCGCGCTGATGTCAACTGCCGCATTCGCGGAAGACATGACGCTGCGTTTTGCCGGCGTGTTCCCGATCGACCACCAGGGCACGAAGATGATGGAGCAGGTCGCAGCAGATGTGGCAGCTGCGGATGTCGGCCTGACGGTCGAAGTCTTCCCGGCAAACCAGTTAGGTTCTGGTGAAGCGCTGTTCGAAGATGTTGCACGCGGCAATATCGACCTGGCTTCGGCATTTATCTATGCCGATACCGATCCACGCCTGGAATTCCTGTCAATGCCGTTCCTGCTGGGCGGCTGGGATGACATGGAAAGCACACTTCTGAACATGGATTCCGAGTTCAACACCATCCTGCAGGAAATCACCGACGAATACGGTGTTCGCGTCATGGCGCAGAACCCAGAAGGGTTCATCGGTATTGTTGCTTCGCAAGAGCCAGAGAACTGGAGCAACTTTGACGACAAGGGCATGAACATTCGTGTTTGGTCGTCCAGCGTCGTAAAATCGATGGTTGAAGAGCTGGGCTACCAGGCGACAACCATGGCTTGGGGCGACATCTTTCCGGCACTTCAGGCCGGTATCGTAGATGGCGCAATCTGCTGCACAAAGACAGCAACCTATTCCATCTTCGCTAAATCGGATGTTGGGACCCACTTTGTCGAGTATAACTCGATCTCGGAACTCACGACATTTTACGCCTCTCAACGGACGCTCGACAAGCTGAACGACGAGCAGCGCGCGGTGCTGCAGGCGGCGATGACCAAAGCCTCCGAAGACTTCTTTGCTTACAACCGCGAGAATGACGAAGTGTTCGGTCAGAAACTGCTGGACAAAGGCTACACCATCCTGCGCCTGAACGACGAAGAGCAGGCTGCAATGGCCGCACATGTCCAGGAGACGGTCTGGCCTTCGATGGCTCAAAACGTCGGTCAGGACATCATCGACCGGCTGCTGGCAGCTAAAGAACAACAATAAATACTAAAAGAAGGGCCAGCACGTCAGTTGGCCCTTCTTTGTCTTTGGCTCAACAAAGGGAGGGAGAAAGATGTCTAGCTCGGAAGCTGACCGTCCATTGGTCGTCGAAAGCGCAGAGAACAAGACTTCGCAAAAAATCACCGACGAGCTGCCAGTTGTTATCGGGTACCCATTGAAAGCAGTCGCGTTTGTCATGAGACAGATCGTCATGTTTTCCGGTTTCCTGATGGCATTCACGTTTGGGGCTGTTGTTGTCATCCGGTATGGGTTTGGGGGCGATCTTTTCGCCTATGAAGAATGGCTTCTGGGCATCAGCATCATCGGCTTTTTTGCAGGCGCTGTTTTGGCCTCTGCACGCAACCTGCATATCAACGCAGATATTCTTGGCATCGTGATACAGAACCCCAGACTGATCTGGTGGCGCGGCTTTGTCGTCCTGACGATTGAGGTACTGGTGATCCTGTTCCTCATGTACGCGTGTTATGTCTCGCTGCTCGATGACTTCTCTTTCCCACGGTTGCGCGCAACCCCGGTGCTGCGAATTCCGTTTGTCACTTGGCGGATTTTTATCATGATAGCCTTTGGCTTCATGGCAACGTTTACGGCTGCTTATCTGTACGTACATATCCGTAAGGGGCTGGGTCTGCCCCTGAGATCAGAAATGCAAAAAGGAGAAGCCCAATGATTATTGGAGGAAGTCTCCTAATCGTCTGCCTTATGCTGCTGTTGGGTGTAAGCGTATATGTGGCATTCGGAGCGGTCCTGATCTTCATCGCCCTTGTTGGGGACCAAGGCATCACGGGCTATCTGCCGACCGGCTCTACGGGCATCCGTTCCCTGGTGCTTCTGGCGATCCCGCTCTTCATGATCGCTGGTGGCATCATGGAAAAGGGTAAGATCGCAGCCCCTCTTGTCTCGTTGGCTGAAATGTTCATCGGCCATATCAAAGGAGGTCTTAGCGCTGCGGGTGTATTGGCCTGTGGTGTATTTGGCTCCATTTCCGGTAGCGCGAATGCGACGCTGACCTGTATTGGCGGCATCATGATGCCCCACCTGAAAAAGGCCAACTATCCAGGCGGGCAATCAGCGGCACTGATCGTGGCTGCAAGTCCGCTGGGCCTTTTGATCCCGCCAAGCTCTACGATGATCCTTTATGGCTGGGTCGCACAGCAACACGTCCTGAAGTGCTTTCTGTCTACGGTTCTGCCAGCGTTCATCCTGATCACGCTGCTGATTGTGGTCAATCAGTTCATGCTGCGGAAATACGACAACATTAATCTGACGGAACGTCCAAAGCCATTCCTGCCAACCTTCGGTGTCCAGGCGCGTTTGGCCGGGCCTGCACTGATGATGCCGCTTATCATTCTGGGTGGTATCTATGGCGGCATCATGACACCGACCGAGGCCGCCGGTATTGCAGTGGTCTACTCGATCCCGATCGCGATCTACTTCTACCGTGGTCTGACCTGGAAAACGCTGGCTCAAACCATCCAAAACTCGGGCGTTACGATTGGCGTAGTCATGGTCATGATCTTCATGGTTCTGATCGTATCCGATAACCTGATTGCGCAAGGTGCGCCACAGCTGGCAAAACAAATGGTCTATTCAGTATCTGAAAATCCGATTGTGGTTCTGTTGATGATCAACATCGTGTTGATCCTGATCGGGATGCTGATGGACGATATCTCGGGTCTGCTTTTGGCGACACCGATCTTGCTGCCCATAGCGCAGAGCACTGGCATGGATCCGATCCATTTTGCGGCTGTGATCGGCGTGAACCTGGGTATGGCCAACATCACTCCACCTACAGCGCCGCTTCTCTATCTTGGCGCTCAGGTCTGCGATGAACCGGTTTCGCGTATGCTGTGGCCGACTTTGGTGTTCATCGTTTTTGCATGGTTACCAACGCTGATGCTGACGACCTTTGTCCCAGAGTTGGCTCTGTTCTTGCCAGACCTACTGCTGGGTAGGTAGCGCGAGAAGGCACAAAATACCAAGAACACGCCCAAGAGCGCACCCCTGTCTGACGACTGGGGTGCGAGAACTCTCTCAAAGACAATCTGTGAGAGACAGATTTACAGCAGAAAAACGGAATCCTTCAACCAGAGGTTAGAAATGTACAACAACATCTTAGTGGCCCTATCGCTTGAACACGGCATCAGTGAACATGCGCTTTCGACTGCACGCGCCCTTGTGTCCGAAGGTGGTACAATCACCGCCGCACACATTCATGAACCGCCCAACAGACAGATTATGTACTACATGGATGACGGCATTGCCGAAAAATCTCTCCAAAAGGCAAAGGCACGCTTGTCCGAACGCTTGGAAGGTGAATACGGGGTCTCATCTGTCCTGATCGAAAGCCAATCGGCTGGGCGAGCGATCACTGAATACGCCAACAAACATGGCATCGACTGTATCGTGCTTGCTTCGCATAGACCTGGGATGAAGGAGTTCTTTTTGGGATCAACAGCCGCTCTTGTTGTTCGCCACGCTCAGTGTTCGGTGCATGTACTCCGCCTGTAGACTGTTCGGTTGACAATATCGGCAAAAAACCGACACCGCGCTTGGCTCCCATCGAACTGAGATGCTGGTCTAAGATTTACGTCGTGTCAAACGCCGGCGACATCATCCATTGTCTTGGGCAAGCCCGCCTGACTTAAGCGCTATCCGGGTTGATTTAAGGATTTGAGAAACGGAGGATTTCCGGTCCATCCAAATCAACGTGGATGTGGCTATGTTTTATTTGTTAGATCGGAATTGTGTCCGGGAGTGGATAGGTAAGAAGCGGCCGGATGCTGACCTTGACAATCAGATCCTGAGCGACGGCTTTGTCCGCATGGCAGCCGTTCGTCAGATCGGATCCAATGACCGCTCCGAACCCATTTTCAGACACTCCAACTCGAACCAACCTTCGGGTATTCGCGATTTTTGGGCCTATGGCGGCGACAAGGTGATCTTTGGAAAGGCACTTGATGCACCACCGACCGAACCAGAATTGGAAGGTCCGGTCGGTCGCTCTGAATAACGGAAAAGGTCTTGTCAGAAGAACTTTGGTTGAGCGAGTTAGGGTTGTTGCGTAGCTTTTGCCCATGACCAATCCGGCCTCTTTCAAGTACTTCAAAACCAGCCCAGAGATAATCCGCCTTGCGGTGATGTTGTACATCCGCTTCCCGCTCTCGCTTCGGAATGTCGAAGATTTGTTGCACGAGCGAGGCATCGACGTGAGTCACGAGGCTGTCCGATATTGGTGGAACAGGTTTGGCCCGATGTTCGCTGCTGAGATCCGAAGAAAGCGTGTTCAGCAATTGAGAGCATACTCCAAATTGAAGTGGCACGTGGACGAGGTTTTCGTGAAGGTGAACGGCAAGCGTCATTATCTTTGGCGGGCCGTTGATCACGAGGGTGAGGTGCTGGAAGCCGTTGTCACCAAGCGCCGAAACAAAGCTGCAGCACTGAAATTCCTCAGGAAATTGATGAAGCGACACGGTAAAGCGGAAAACGTCGTCACGGATCGCTTCGCCTCATACAGAGCCGCGCTCAGAGAGCTGGGCGCGCTCGAAAAACAACAGACGGGAAGGTGGCTCAACAACCGCGTCGAGAACTCGCACCTGCCGTTTCGACGGCGTGAACGCGCGATGCAGCGTTTCAGGCGCATGCGAAGTTTGCAGAAATTCGCCGCCGTCCATTCCTCCGTCTACAACCACTTCAATCAAGAAAGATCCCTCACCCGCCGAGACACCTTCAAGTTGACCCGCGCCGCCGCTCTTAGCGAGTGGCGTCAACTTTGTTCCGGATAGGTTCGCGGTTTCCGCGGCAAACTGAGACCGGTTCGAATTCGTCTGACAGCACCCGAGAGAGGGTCAGACGGCGGTAGAACCTCAGCGTCAAGCTTGAAAACTCGTTGAATATTGCTGGGAGGGCCGATGTCGGACCAATCCTGAGAGCGGCCCCAATGACCGCTCGCAACCACAAACCAGTCTCATCGCCAATGCCGTCGGATGACTGCTTCGAGCCCAAAGGCGACTTCGGCAATGACCGCAGCATTCGTCGAAAAGGGCGGAAAGCGGTCTTTCGCTGCACGTGCAATGGAAACCTTTCTTCGGGGGAAAGCGGATGTTGGATTTCGTCCAATGCACGGGGTGTTGCATTTAGACGCCAGGGAATTCGCCAATACCAGCAGTCGGCTTTCCAAGAACATGCTGTTTTTCTGTCTCAAATCTGAGCGTCCCGAAATCTCACAATTTGAATTTTCCGGGGAAAAGTCCGCACAAGAAACGTCTGATAAGATCAACAGAGCGTCGTCGTGAAAAACCCTGCATATCTGTTAGGTAATTGACCCACATACCTTCCAGCAAAGCCAGCGTTCCGGCGGTGGC
Source organism: Ruegeria sp. BA2 (assembly GCF_056539605.1). NCBI lineage: Bacteria > Pseudomonadati > Pseudomonadota > Alphaproteobacteria > Rhodobacterales > Roseobacteraceae > Ruegeria > Ruegeria sp. BA2. Next base: position 453,078 of record NZ_JBQFVE010000003.1, read on the forward strand.
ATCGTCCACCAAGTTTGGGTCACGCTCGTTTTTTTGAGCTATCTCCTTAAATGCAAGCCGCAAGGTCTCGACAAGTTTTTGATCTTGGGTGCTGCTGTAGCGGGCAATACCTGGATGTGAGCTCGCGATGCCGCGGAATGCATGCCAGATTTTCGTACTTCTTGGATTGAGCAGAGCTTCGGATAGGTCCGCCTCGATCACGGCCATCACACGGTCTTCGGGCGATGCATCCGAACCCAGGTCGGTCAATTTGTCCATTTCGGCATAATATTGAGCACTGAAATGCTGGGCTGCTGCCGTCAGCAAATTGTCCTTCCCGCCGAAATGTAAATGGATCATTCCGCGCGATAAACCAGAACGCTCGCAGATGCGGCTGACCGTCGTATCGGTGACACCAATATCCGCGATAGAGTCCAGAGTCGCCTTGATCAGAAGTTGCTTATTGGCATCCGGAGCACGTTTCGAGCCACGTTTTCTTCCTCTGACGTTTTCCACTTTATTCAATAATTCCATCCTCTTGATGGCATCCCTCAAGTCTATCTCACATGAAGATTGACACGAAAGACCGTTCTGGCGCAACATTTAATGGACGATCGTCCATTAGTGACTCGTGAAAATCCGGAAAGGAGGTTGGGTAATCTTTCGTAGCGAAGCATCCCGGGGCTATACCCTCAGCGCACCAGCCACGGCTTACGTGGGTTTTCTGGTGACGGCTCCATTGTTGATCCTGATCGCCTATTCGTTCTGGACGCAATCTTACGTAACGCTCGACAAGACGCCGACACTAAAAAATTATAGCGACGCGTTTGCAGATCCTCTGGTCCGACACTTGATGCTAAGGTCGATCTGGATTGCCGGAGCAGTAACAGCAGTTACCGTCGCACTGGCATATCCCATCGCTTATTTCATCGCGATGAAGGCCCGGAAAAAGACCATCTGGCTTCTGCTCATCACCATTCCATTCTGGTCTAGCTACCTCCTGCGCGTTTTTGCCTGGAAACTCATTCTAGGGTTCAATGGAGTGATGAACTCCGCACTGTTGATGCTTGGCTTGATTGACGAACCGCTGGACTTCCTTCTCTACAATGAATTTGCAGTCGTGCTGACGCTTGCTCATGCCTGGGCGCCATTTGCGATCCTGCCGATCTATGTCTCATTGCAGAAGATCGATCCAAGCTTACTAGAAGCCGCCACCGACCTCGGTAACAGCCCTTTTCAACGCTTCATGCGGGTGACGCTGCCACTAACCATCCCGGGGATTATTGCTGCTTGTCTGATCATATTTATCCCCACGGTAGGTGACTATGTGACCCCGGCACTGGTTGGAGGGTCGGACGGGAAGATGATCGCCAACCTAATTCAGGTGCAGTTCGGGGCCGCCAACAACTGGCCACTCGGCGCCACCCTTTCACTGATCGCGATGCTATCGGTTGGCTTTGTCGCTATAGTGTTTGTAATTACCGCCACCCGGCTAGGGAGGCGCATAAGATGAGACGCCCTTCGACCCTGACAGCCTACGTTTTTCTGTATTTGGTTTTTCTTTACCTGCCCGTCCTTTTTCTGCCCTTGTTTTCATTCAATAGCGGCACAATAGTTGCCTTTCCGATCAAGGGCTGGACGCTGGACTGGTATCGGAAGCTGGGCGAACAGGATACCTTGATCCAGGCCCTTTGGAATTCGCTTGGCGTCGGCACCGTCGTGGCACTTCTGTCTACCGCAATGGGGTTGTTCGCCGCTCGCGCCTTTGTTCGGTACCGTTTTCGGGGTCAGCGTGCTGCCGAAGGTCTGGTGATGCTGCCTTTGGTTATTCCCGGCATTATAGTTGCTTCTTCAATGCTGGTTCTGTTTCTGTTTGTCGGACTCAAGCCGTCTTTGCTGACCGTCGTTCTGGGCCATACATTTCTTGCGCTGCCGTTTTCCGTCTCGATCCTGAAGTCTGCGTTCGATGACTTCGATGCGTCGCTGGAGGAAGCATCTTACGATCTGGGCGTCGGCGTATTCGACACCTTCCGCCGCGTGACGCTTCCGGTTGTTTCCCCGGGTATCGTAGCCAGTTTGTTGGTCACTTTCACAGTCAGCTTCGACGAATTCGTCCTCGCCTTTTTCCTGTCCGGCAACCAACCAACCTTGCCAGTATACATCTGGAGCCAGATTCGTTTCCCCGCCAAGCTTCCAAACGTTTTGGCCCTAGGCTCTATCCTGCTGCTTACATCGGTCCTGCTTTTGGTGCTGGCTGAGTATTTCCGGCGCCGCTCATCCGCATCAGAGGTCAGATGACAGACAAAAACATCATAGAACTCAGGGGCGTCGAAAAGCGCTATGGTACATTCCTGGCGGCTAGCGGGATCAATCTCGATCTTAAAGAAGGCGAGTTTTTCTCACTCCTCGGCCCATCGGGATGTGGCAAAACCACGGTATTGAGGATGATCGCGGGATTCCAAGAGCCGACCAAAGGCACTGTGCTGATCGACGGTCAGGATATGGATGGTGTGCCTGCCAATAACCGGCCGACCAACATGGTATTTCAGAGCTATGCTATCTTCCCGCACCTGAATGTCGGGAACAACGTGGCCTATGGATTACGCGGCAAGGCCCCCAAAGCCGAAATCGACCAGCGCGTAGCTGAAGCCTTGGAAATGGTCGAGTTGGGGGGGCTTGAGGATCGCGGCGCAAGTGAGTTGTCAGGCGGGCAACGGCAAAGGGTGGCGCTCGCCCGCGCGCTGATCATGCGACCCAAAGTATTGTTGCTGGATGAGCCCTTGTCGGCCTTGGACAAGAAGCTGCGCGAGCAGATGCAATTTGAAATGCGCAATCTGCAGCAATCGCTGGGTATTACCTTTGTGATGGTCACACACGACCAATACGAGGCGATGACAATGTCTGACCGCATTGGCGTGATGTTCAATGGGCGCCTCAAGCAGGTGGATACGCCAACAACGCTTTACGCCCGGCCTTGCGATCAGCAGGTTGCCAGTTTCATCGGTGAGATGAACATTCTGCCTGCCCAGTTGCTAAAGGAAAATGGCGATACGCTTTCAATCCACGCGAAGGCCTTTGGCCAAATGGAAATTGGAAGAAACCCCAACGTTGCAACCAGCGCCCGAGATATGAACATCGGTATTCGACCCGAACAATTAGAAATCACCGCTGAAAAACCCGAAGACTATCCATCAACCGTTCAGGGCAAAGTCAGCAATGTGGCCTTCTATGGCGAGAACATTCACTACCACATTCAGGTTGCGGAAGCCGACGCGCCGATCGCGGTCTCGGTTCCGAACTACTTTCACACGGTTGATTTCAATCGCGGCGACGCAGTTTGGCTGGGAGTCCAAAGCGCCAGCGTGATCGATCTTGGCACAGACACAGAATAAGACAATGGGAGGAAAAAATGAAACTTCAGGGAATTGCGGCTTTCGCATGTGCGGCGGCGATAAGTGCAGGAAGCGCCAGCGCCGGTGGAGCTGATCTGACGGTTTTTGACTGGTCGGGATATGAAGACCCGGGCTTCTTTGCCAGCTACATGGAAAAATACGGGAATGAGGCACCGAGCTATTCCTATTTCGGAAGCCAGGAAGAAGCCTTTACCAAGCTGAGTTCCGGTTTTACTGCTGATCTGGCACATCCTTGTTCCGACGCGGTCAGAAAATGGGTCGCAGCAGATCTGATTCAGCCGCTGGATGAAAGCAAACTGACCAATTGGGCCGATGTACTGCCCGAGATCAAGGAGGTCGACGCCATCGTTCTGGACGGCCAGCTTTACATGTTGCCGTTCGAATGGGGGAACACGGGCCTTATCTATCGCACTGACAAGATCTCGGGCGACGATATCTCACTGCAATTGCTGGCCGACCCGGCCTATGCCGGTAAGATCGCTATCCCGGATGCCGCATCATCTGCGTATGCGTTAGCGGCGCTGGCTACTGGAAATGCTGACGACTACACCAACTTGAGCGATGAGCAGTTCAAGGAAGCGTCTGACTTTCTGCGCTCGATCCACCCGAACATGCGCTTTTACTGGTCCGACGCAGGTCAGTTTGACCAGGCAATGACCAGCGGCGAGATCGAATTGGGTTGGGCCTGGAACCAGTCAGAACTAAACCTGATCTGGAATGAGGTGCCGGCCGCGATGATGCGAGACGTCGACAAGGGTATCGCGACCTGGGCGTGCGGCTATGTGCATCTGAAATCATCCACGACACCGGTCGATCAGGTCTATGATCTGTTGAACGCGCTTACCGACCCGGCCAGCGGTCAGTACATCATCGACAACTGGGGCTACCCGCATTCCAACGCAAAAGCGTTCGAAGTTGCCGATCAGGCCAACATCGAAGCCTATGGTTTCTCCGATCCAAAAAGCTTCTTCGAGGGCAGTTTGTTCTTTGATGCGGTGAACCCCGAGCTTGAGGCAAAAATGCTGGCGGAGTTTGAACGGATCAAAGCCGGCTTCTGATTCAACAATATCTCCGGGGCCAACCAGCCCCGGAACACAAACACAGGAAAACGCGTGAACATGTCAGACGCGAACCCATATGCTATGCTCTTGGAACCGGTTCAGATCGGGCCAGTCACTGCCAGGAACCGCTTCTATCAGGTGCCTCATTGCACCGGGTTGGGGCACCTCCGACCAAGGGCGGATGCTGCCGTTCGTGGAATGAAGGCCGAAGGCGGGTGGGCGGTGGTTTCCAATCAGGAGACCGAGATTCACCCGACTTCTGACCTTTCTCCTTACGCCGAAGGGCGGCTATGGGACGCGCGCGATGTGCCGGCGTTGCGGCTGATGACAGACGCAGTACATGCACATGGTGCACTGGCGGCTATCCAGCTGGTTCATAACGGCAATCATGCGCAAAACCTGCTAACCCGCGCCCCGGTTCTTGCACCTTCCGAAATGTCCGTCGACACGACACACCCCAAGCAGGCGCAGGCTATGGATAAGGCCGACATTCGGGAATTCCGCCGTTGGCACCGCGAGGCCGCCTTGCGCGCGAAAGATGCCGGGTTTGACATCATTTATGTGTATGCCGGGCACAACATGACATTGGCGCAGCATTTCATGCTGCCACATATGAACCAGCGTAGCGATGAATATGGTGGGTCGCTCGAAAATCGCGTGCGTCTGACACGTGAACTGCTGGAAGACACTCACGAAGCCGTGGGCGACAGCTGCGCTGTGGCGTTACGTTTTGCTATTGATGAGATGATGGGTGCCAGGGGCATGCAGGCAGCAGAAGAAGGCCGCGCCATTGTCGAGCTCTTGGCTGATCTTCCTGACCTATGGGATGTGAATGTGGCTGACTGGTCCAATGACAGTGCCACGACTCGTTTTCAGCCAGAGGACGGATATCAGAACGCGTTTCTGTCCCACGTTAAGCAGATCACCCGCAAACCTGTGGTTGGTGTCGGCCGCCTGACGTCGCCTGACATGATGTTGTCGATGGTCAATAAGGGAATTGTCGACCTTATCGGAGCCGCGCGACCTTCCATAGCGGACCCGTTCATTCCGAAAAAGATTGAGAAGGGTCGCATTGACGAAATCCGCGAATGTATCGGCTGCAATATCTGCGTCTCATCCGACAATCTGGGCATCCCGATCCGCTGCACTCAAAACCCCACCATGGGTGAGGAATGGCGGCGCGGTTGGCACCCCGAGATCATCGCGCCGAAAAAGAGCAACGCGGACACTTTGGTTGTTGGCGGTGGCCCTGCCGGTCTTGAATGCGCCATGCAGTTGGCAAGGCGAGGATATCAGGTAACGTTGGCCGAGGCGTCAGCCGAATTGGGCGGGCGGGTTACGAAGGAAAGCAAACTTCCCGGCCTCGCAGCTTGGTCCCGCGTCGTCGACTATCGTCTGCATGATTTAAAGCAACGCGGCAACGTTCAGCTGTTCACTGACAGCAGGCTTGATGGCGATCAAGTGGCAGAGCTGGACGTCGAACACGTCTTTGTGGCCACCGGCAGCCTTTGGCGAACCGACGGCATGGGCCGTAACACCCAGCGCCATGTGCCACAGATCGAGCAAAGCGCCAATGTGCTGACGCCTGATGACATCATGAATGGTGTTCTACCGCCGGATGGCCCGGTCATGATCTATGATGACGATCATATCTATCTGGCAGGAGTGATCGCCGAAAAACTTGCGACTGCAGGATACCAGGTGGTCTTTGTCACGCCGCAGAGTTTGGTTTCAGCTTACTCCATCAATACTTTGGAGCAGCCTCGCATTCAGGCCCGTCTGATGGAGCTTGGTATCGACATTCGTTGCAATCAGGTGCTGACGGCGGTTCAAGGTGACATGGCCCGCATCGGTTGTGCCTTTACTGGTCGCGAAATGGATATTCCATGTGCCTCGACAATTCTGGTCACTGAACGTCAGCGTGAGACGACGCTATATGACAGCTTGCGCGGGCTCAGGTTGAAAACCGTCGAACTTATTGGCGATGCCGCTTCTCCAGGGCTGATCGTCGACGCAGTCTTCGCAGGCCACCGCGCGGCCCGTGATTTTGAACGCCCCAAGGCAGAAGCAGATCAGGATTGGTTTCGCCGCGAGATAATCGATTTGGAGGAAACGAGATGAACAGCCGACCATTTGAGTTGGATGCGCTGATAGCCTCGCACCAGTACGGCCACGCCCTGCCGCGCGAATTCTATACCTCCCAAGACATCTATAACTATGACATTGCCCGGGTCTGGAACCGCAACTGGCTTTGGGCAGGGCATGTCAGTCAAATCCCAAGCCCCGGTGACTACTTCCTGTTCGACTATGGCCCGGAGAGCATTATCATTGTTCGCGACCGCGATGGCGATATTCGCGCTCATTTGAATGTCTGCCGCCATCGGGGTTCTCGGGTTTGCACGGAACAGTCTGGCAACGCCCGTGTTCTTGTTTGCCCCTACCACGCCTGGACATATGAGCTTTCGGGAAAACTTCGTGCGGGCCACAATATGGGGGCACATTTTGACCCTTCCAAATTCGGGCTCTTTCCCGTTCAGGTAAATGTCTTCAAAGGCCTGATTTTTGTCTGTGCGGATGCAAATACGCCATCGCTTGATCCTGTCCTCAGCCAGCTTTCGCCACTCGTCGAACCCTATGGTTTTGACGATCTGAAAGTGGCGCATACGGCGTCATTTCCCGTTCCCGCGAATTGGAAGCTGGCGGTTGAGAACTATCTTGAATGCTACCACTGCGGACCAGCACACAAAGAATACTCTCGCTCTCATAGCCTGAAATCGCCGCAAGACATGGCTGGATTGGTCGAACCGCTAAAAGCAAAGGCTGAGGAAGTCGGCCTGACACCTGGTGAATTGGCACTTGTCGGCGCGGCCGCACCAACCCCGTTCACCAGCGGCTACTATCGGCGATATCCGCTTTATCAAGGCTATAAAACCGGCAGTAAAACGGGCGAAGCACTTGCGCCTTTGCTTGGAACGCTAAAAGGTTTCGATGGTGGCGCAACTGACTTTGATGTCGGCCCGTTGAATTGGTTCCTGATCTATTCGGATCACATGGTCGGCTACCGCTTCATTCCGCGTGGCCTACAGGAAACCGACATTCAGGTGGTCTGGTTGGTTCGCGCTGATGCTGAAGAAGCCCAGGATTACAACAAGGAAGACCTGACCTGGCTTTGGCATGTCACATCTTTGGATGACGAGCGCATCATTCGCCACAACCAGTCCGGCGTAAACTCTCAATACTTCAAACCGGGCCCCTTGGGCGAAATGGAAACCTCTATCCAGGATTTTTATGAATTCTATTTCACCATGATTAGCCCGGAACCAGAACAAAGGATGGCCGGTCATGGCTGAGGCAAAATCTCGCCGTCGCGGTGGCGGCGGGCGCGCCGCACGCATAAAGGTGCAAGAGGCGACCACGGGCAATGAGGCTGTACGTGGGGGCCTAAGTGGCGGACGCTACAAACCGCTCACTCAAACAGATATGAAGAACATTCACCAAGCGGCCTTAACCGTTCTGGAAAACACCGGCGTTACCGACCATTTTCCAGAACTGCTTGATCTAGTGCTTCCCAAAGGCGCGGTGATGAATGAACTCAATCGGCTGTGCTTCCCCCGTGCCCTGATGGAAGACATCCTGGCTGGCGCCGCCAAGGAGTTTTACGTCTATGCCCGCGGAGAGCGTGAAGGCAAAGACGACATGCATTGTTCGGCAGAGAGCGTTTACTTCGCCAACTCTGGAACCGCCGTCACCACCTTCGATTCCCAGACCAAGTCTTACCGCCCATCGGTCCTGCGCGATGTTTATGATTTCACCCGTCTCGTGGACCGTTTGGACAACATCCATATGCTGGGCGACACAGTTTTGGCTACCGATGTGACCGATGATTTCGCCCACGATATGAACACCATATATGCAATGCTCGCAGGCAGCCAAAAACCTGCCTGTCTGACCTTTCGCGACCGCAGCCATATTCCGCATGCCATCCGCATGTTTGATTTGGCTCACGGTGGTGAAGGGGCATTCATGAAGAAGCCAAGCGTTATTTTTGGCGGCTGCCCTATGGTTTCGCCCCTGCGGATCGGCAAAGAAAACATGGAAATCCTGATTGATACCGCCAAGCTTGGCCTGACGGTCGATCTGGCTGTGCCTCCGCAGGCTGGGGCCACAGCCCCCGCGACGCTTGCGGGAACACTGGTTCAGACCGTGGCCGAAACGCTGGCCTGTGTTGCGATCGTAAACCTCATCACACCAGGCTGTCCGGTCTGCTTTGCCGCCTGGCCTTTTATCACTGATCTGCGCAGCGGATCGTTCACTGGCGGCAGCGGAGAGCAGGCCCTGATCGGGGCGGCAGCCATTCAAATGGGCAATTTCTATGGCCTTCCCACATCTGTTGGCGCAGGCATGACCGATGCCAAACTACCTGACGCGCAATACGGGTTGGAAAAGGCGCTGACCTTCACGCTTGCCGCTCATGCCGGCGCCAATCGTCTGTGCGAATTCGGGGGGATGATCGGCAGCCTGATGGGATGCAGTTTTGAAAGCATGGTTATTGATGACGAAGCGGGCGGTATGATCCTGCGATCGTTACGCGGGATAGAGGTCACAGATGAAACTATGGCAGTGGATGTGATCCACCAGTGCGCTATTGATCCTGGTCACTTCCTCGGCAACCCGCATACGCTGAACTATATGAACAGCGAATTCGTCTACCCGCGGCTTATGGATCGTGAGCGTACAGATACATGGGAAAACGAAGGCAAAACTGATCTGATGGACCGTGCCCGTGATAAGGCCAATTCCATTCTCGACAGCCATTTCCCCAACTACTTCGGCGCCTCAGACGCTCAGGTGCGCAAAGAGTTCCCAATTGTGATGAGCGCAGAAAGCATGGCCCGCCGTGGATAACTCTAACGTCAAGCAATGGGACAACGACCACTTCCTGCACCCGTGGGAAGGGATGGCAACATTGGGTGAAAACGATCGGACATTTATCGAAGGTGGCAGCGGCATCCATGTGGTGAACCAAAAAGGCGAACGCTTGATCGACGGACCGGGAGGCATGTGGTGCACCCAGATCGGTTATGGGCGCGAGGAGATGGCCGAGGCCATGGCTGAGCAAGCTCGGAACCTTGCCTATTTTTCGCCCTTCAACAACACCAATTCGACTGCTGCGCGGTTTGCTCGCGAAATCGCCAAACGTGCGCCGGGCGATTTGAACAATGTATTTTTTACCACCGGCGGTTCCACAGCCGTGGATACGGCTATCCGATTTGTCCATTTTCGAAACAACCTTTTGGGTCGTCCCGAGAAAAAGAAAATCATTTCAAGGCAAAAGGCCTATCATGGAAGCACCTACTTGGCGGCCAGCGTTAGTGGAAAAGAGCGTGACAGGCTATGGCTCGACAAAGCCGATGCACTCGCTCATTTCCTGCCAGACGTGAATCCGCTCTACCGTTCACCTGGTCAAAGCGAAGAGAGCTTTCTGAAGGAGAAAGTTTCCGATCTTGAAAACGCCATTTTGGCGCTTGGCCCGGAAAACGTTGCCGCTTTTATCGCCGAACCGGTTCTGGCATCTGGTGGCGTGATCGTGCCGCCAAAAGGATATCACCAAGGCTGCCTAAACATCTGCAAGAAGTATGATGTTCTATACATCTCCGACGAAGTGGTGACAGCTTTTGGGCGATTGGGCCATTGGTTTTCGTCAGAGGCTGTTTTCGGCATTCAGCCGGACATAATAACTTGTGCTAAAGGAATGACATCTGGGTACGCGCCGATGGGTGCCGCGATTATCTCTGACCGATTGATCGCCGACGTTTCGGGAAAAGATGCTAACTTCTCAAATGGTTACACCTATTCTGGTCATCCAGTTAGCGCGGCTGCGGGTTTGAAGGGCATTGAGATCATTGAGCGGGAAAAACTTCTCGAACACGTTCAAAAGGTCGCTCCGGTTTTTCAGGATCAGCTGCAGCATTTGCGACAGATTGACATCGTTGCCGATGTGCGTGGGATGGGGTTGATGGGATGCGTACAATGCTCAGTCGATGGTGATCCCAGGAGCGATCTGGGATGCGACTACGAGATTGGCGGCCAGATCGATATAGAATGCCAAAAACGTGGGTTATTAGTTCGACCTATTATCAACATGTGTGTTCTTTCACCGCCCCTTATCATCAGCGAAAGTGAAATTGAACAGATGTTTTCTATCTTGCGCAATGGGCTTGAAGCGACACGAACGTGGCTTGGCGGAATTCAGTGAACAATGAAGAGCTTGCGCCACTGTTGCGGATGTCCGCAGACCGGTATGCCACTGCAGCATTTGAATTCCGTCCTAAATGTCCGCAATGGGCCGCTTGAAGCATGAGTTTTCGGACAACAGGAACTCGCTTGCAACTGCAGGGCACAGTTCGTGAAACCATCGACGAATTCATCCTTGTGCAAGTGTTGCCTGAACTGATGGAGGTAATTCTCGAGTTCTTCGAGAAGAGTCTCAAAGGTTCTTCGAAAACCTCACTGCTCGAAATTGCAACGCACCCGCGACAGCGAGGACTACCAATCCGTATCCTAGTGAAACCCCTACAACGCCAAAATCCAGAAACAGCCCGAGAAACGCCGCGAGCGGTAGGGCAAGCAGCCAGTAGGCGAGGACCGTAAGGGCGTTGGGGACAATGTTGTCGGAAAGTCCACGCAACACACCGAGCGCGTTCGATTGCGCGCAATCTGCGAATTGTACAAAAACCATGGCTATGAATAGCGGCGCAGCAAGAGACGCAACATCCTTTGCCGGGCTTAGGGCGACCGCAATAGGAAGTCGAACGGCCAGCACGAAAAACAGGACGCTTGCCGACCATGCTAGTGTCACAATGTTTGCGGCCTTTAGGGAGCAGGTTATTTCTGTTTCCCTTCCCGCACCGAGCAGTTGCCCGGTTCGGATCGACGACGCAATCATCATGCCGATCGGGACCATGTAGAACAGGACGCCAATCGAGTGGACGACCTGATGGGCTGCCAGCGCCGTTGCACCCAGCATCGCTGCCAAAAACCCTGTCACAGCGTAGGCGCCACCTTCCGCGACGCTGCCTGTGGCAACCGGCATGCCTTCACGTGCCAACGCTGCGACGGTTCTGAACGACATACGGAAATCGCTGCGAGAGACCTTCATGCGCTTGGCAGTACGCCAGTGTATCACGAAGATCGCGACTGCGACCGCCTTGGCAAGCAAACTCGCCACTCCGGCACCCAAAACACCAAGCCCCTCCAAACCTGCAACGCCGTGGATCAGAGTCTGGTTCAACGGAATATTCATTCCTATCCCAATCAAGGTGATGCCAAGTGCCGTCCAAGGATGGCCAAGCGCGGTATACGCACCACGGAGTGCCGCAAGCATTGTGTGGGGCACGACAGCCAGTGTCATCGCCAGCCAATAGCTCTGTGTCAGGGATGCTACTGATGCATTGGGAGCGAGTGACGAGACAAGCTGAGCGGTGGCAGCCATCGTGACTACGGCAAGCAATGAAAGGATCGCTGCAAACGCGAGCCCCGACATCATTGACCTGGAAACCAGTGTTGCGTCGCCTGTTCCACTAGCCTTTGCAATTCCAACGCCAATCACAGATGCGAACCCGATCACGGCCGAATTGATGAAGATGAACGCACTTGTCGAGAGCCCCACGGCCGCGACGACATCATTGCCAAGGGGCGCGAGCATCGCGGTGTCTATGGCCCCCATAGCGACTGTGGAAACCAGCCCCAGTACCGTGGGGATGGCCAGTTTCAGGATTTCGCGTATCTCAGACCGCAGCCTGCCTTCGACACAAACGTGCTCTGGGCGGCCGGAGTGAATCCTTGCCGTCATTGTAAATCTCTCTTGTCTGGTTGATGAGGGGAGGGAGACACCCGAGCCGGTGCTTCCCTATAGTCTAATTGCGTCTTGTCACGTCAGCGCTGCAAATTGCCAGGTTCCAGAATGGCGATGGCATCGACTTCGAAGAGCATTCCGTCAAGGGCCAGCCGTGGTACCGGCACAAGCGTCTGCGTCGGTAAGTGGCTGCCGAAGACGGCCTTGAGTTGGCGCGTCAACACGGCAAGTTTCGCCTGATCGTGATCAACGACATAAGTGGTCAGTTTGATGACTTGGTCGGGTCGCGCACCTGCGGCGTCAAGCGCCGTATCGAGGTTTTGGTAGGCTTGCGCAACCTGTGCTTCAAAATCAGGATCGAGATCCCCTTTCTGGTTCTCACCACCTTGTCCTGCAATGAAGAGGAGGTCGTTGGCGATCATGGCGTGACTATATCCGTTTGGCACTGGATCGTAGAGCGCTGGTGGATTGACGGATTGTAAATCTGCGGCCAAGCCGGGGTTGGCAGAAAAGGTGAGCATAATGGCGGCTCCAATAGCCTGGATGATGTTCTTCATGGTTTGAGCTCCGGGTGCGGCTGTCAGTGGATGCGAACCGCGTCGAGATGAGTAAGTTTGTCAGGGTTTCGGACAATATAGATGTCCTGGACCTTTCCGTTGTCGTCGAATGCAAAGGAGAGGGCCGCCGTGGTCGTTTCCTCGAATTTGATCAAGGCACCGTGCATACCATTCAGGTTCACCAGAACCCATTTGTGATCCGCCCAGTAGTGGCGTAGATTGGAAGAAACGAAATTGCACAGCGGCGTGGCACCTTCGATGGCTTCAAGGATTGCCGGTACCTTGCCGCCACCATCCGCACTCAGGCGAGCATCTGTCGCCAACATGCTGGACAGTTTGTCGATCTGCCCATTAGTCACTGCCGTTTTGAATGCCGACAGGAACGCCATTTGCCGATCCGGAGAGGCATTATTACGCACAACCGAACGCCCCACATTGCCACGCGCTCGAGACACCAGCTTGCGGATGCTGGCTTCGGAAATATCAAGTGTTTCCGCAACTGCAGCATGGGACAAATCGAAAATGTCGTGCAGCAGGAATGCAGCACGCTCCTTCGGCGTCAGCCGCTCGAGCATCATTAGAAATGCCATCGAAAGGCTGGATGTCAGTTCGACCTCCTTCTCGGCGTCATTATCGACGGAAATCTGTATCGGCTCCGGCAACCAGGCACCCACGTAGTCCATGCGCGCCCGGTCGCCCGAGCGCCGCATGTCGAGGCAGCGACGAGTGCAAGCAGTGACAAGCCAGCCGCTTGGATTTTCAATCGTTGAGCGATCTGTGCTCGCCCATTTGAGAAAGGTGTCCTGCACCGCATCCTCAGCATCGCTCAGCGAGCCGAGAATTCTGTAGGCGAGGCCAGATAACCTTGGGCGCATACTTTCGAAAGCATTGAGTTCCGACGGTGTGAGTTCAGTGCTTCGACACATTGATCCGGTTCCACAGATTGATCATTGCAACTTCGGCGGTAAGAGCCCCCATCTCTTCATCAGAGAAATGCCCACTCAACCGAGCGCGAATGGCTCCAAGGTCAGATTTCAAGTGCAAACTGGTCAGAGCTTCGGTCCATTCGAGTGCGGCTTTCTCCGCATCGGTGAAGTCGTTCACCTGATCCCAGGCGATCACCCGGTCGAGGCGCTCGCTGGTCTCCCCGTTCTGCCGCGCCTCTTTCGTGTGCATTTTGATGCAAAAGCCGCAGCGATTGATTTGAGAGGCACGAAGCTGAACCAGATGGCGGATCTTCAGATCAAGCCCATAGGTGTCGAGCACTTGATGCACGCCCGCCATCGCTTGGAGGACGTCAGGGATCGTTTGTTCGTATTTGGTTGTTGTTGAAGCGCTCATCGTCACTCTCCTTAGTTTGTTTATCCTATGCCCTAGTGACGATTGTCGGATGGGTTTTGTGACATGCCGATCAGTGAAATCTTCTAGAATTCTGTTTTCCATTCGTTTTTTGAAGGCAACTCAGCGCGGTGACAAAGATTGCGTTTCGTCTCATGCAGTTGACCCGGATCTTGCGCTTTCAATTCTGCGCATCGGGCATGCGCATAAATCGGGTCGTATGGTGGCGCGCCACCACCTTAGTGGAGTGCCATGCAACGAAGGAAAGGCATGGCAATGAAACTCAAAGACAAGACGATCATCATCACTGGAGCGAGCAGCGGAATCGGTGCGGCGGCGGCGTTCTTGTTCGCCAAAAGTGGGGCAAATGTTGTTCTGGGCGCGCGCCGGGAGAATGAACTGGAGCAAATCGTGGGACAGATCGTGCAAAGCAACGGCAACGCCGTCTCGATTGCAGGCGATGTGGCCAACGAGGCGTACGCACGCGCGCTCGTCGAACTGGCCGAGAAGCGCTTTGGTGGTCTAGATGGCGCGTTTAACAATGCTGGCACAATGGGCGACATGAGTTCATTGCCAGACATGGCAAGTGACAACTGGCACAAGGTTGTTTCCGTCAACCTCGACAGCGGTTTCTACGCGGCAAAATTCCAGATTCCGGCACTCCGCAAGCGAGGTGGTGGCTCGATCGTGTTTACCTCATCCTTTGTCGGATACACCGTTGGTCTCCCGGGAATGGGAGCCTACGCTGCGGCAAAGGCGGGCTTGATCGGTATGACCCAAGTCCTGGCTGCTGAACATGGATCAGAGAACATCCGGGTGAATGCGCTTTTGCCCGGTGGAACAATGACCCCGATGGCAGGCGAGGACGCCGAGTTCCATCAGGTTGTAAGAGGTCTTCATGCGCTCGAACGCATGGCAGAGCCCACTGAAATTGCGAACGCAGCACAATTCCTTTTGTCTGACGACGCTTCGTTTGTGACTGGAAGTGCGATGCTTGCAGATGGGGGAAACTCCATTAACAAGTTCTGATGACACAAGAGCAGACATTGGTTCAGGTTGGATCAATGTCTGTTCAGTCCGCATGGCAGCCGTTCGTCAGATCGGATCCAATGACCGCTCCGAACCCATTTTCAGACACTCCAACTCGAACCAACCTTCGGGTATTCGCGATTTTTGGGCCTATGGCGGCGACAAGGTGATCTTTGGAAAGGCACTTGATGCACCACCGACCGAACCAGAATTGGAAGGTCCGGTCGGTCGCTCTGAATAACGGAAAATCACTACACCACCATCTTCAAAAAAGACCCGCATCGTTCGGAGGGAAACCAAATGAACAACGCGGGCTGTAGTTTTGGGGTGTTGGTGTTACGGTACTGATCGAAAGATGGATCAAAGTTCCCCGCGTCAACTCTATCTGGGATGATGGGCAACGCGGGGATTTAGCCTGACTATGGGACTAGCCAGACTAAGTTGAATGAGCAGTTGGCCGCTGTTAGTCAACCAAGTTGGCATGAGCGCAAATTCTGTTCGCTACAGTCAAAGTTCGTCACCCGCCATCTGCACAGCGCCGCCACGTTTTCTGACGCGGATGTGTAGGTTGAAAAACAAGAATTTCTCAAGCACGCGAGAGCAAATTTTTTGGCGCGCGTAAAATTACTTGATTTGTTGTATTTTAGATTCAAGTATTCGTATGCGTGGCGAATTTGTATTACCTCTGTTGCTCGCGCGTTCGCCAGATCCGTCTGGTTGCCTCCCGGAGATTCTAGTGAGTGGTGTCGCCGGGAGGCCATTATTTTCGGTTTAATGTTCAACAAATTAGAGGCCTGTGCGTTACCAAGCTACTGAAACAATATGGCTGCTCTGGTCCGCAGAGCAGATTTTATTGGGCTTGAAACGCTCGTTTAGTAATGGCAACCCAAAAGGAACCAGCGTCACGTGGGAAATGCCAAATGAAATATCTTTTTCTAACGTGCTGCTTTGGAGCTATTTCTCTAGGATTTGCAGCGTTACCTTCAGCCGCGCAGCCCCGGCTAGGTTGGGCGTATCAGGTTGATGGGCTTGCTGCGTTTCAAGGGGACGCGGATTTGAGTGACGGTGGCGAATTCTCTGCAAGCCGAGCATTTCTACGTGCTACCGCATTTTACAATCTGGAAGGAGGAAACTCCATCGGGCTTTCAACCAGCTTCGGCAAACTGGATTATAGCTTTAGTCAATCGAACAATCAGCCATGGGAGAACATCCGTGACTTGCGCGTTGCTGTTCCCATGCGATTTCGTGCGAGCGATACAGCAACAGTTTTTGTGTCACCACAGATCAGGTGGGATTATCAAAGTGGAGCTTCCGCATCTGATGGTAAGACCTACGGTGTTTTCGCGGGTATTGCTTGGCAACTTAACGAGCGCCTGACGATAGGACCGGCCTTTGGCGCGTTCTCTCAATTTGACGATGGTGGTACCGATTTTTTTCCGGCCCTACTGATTGATTGGGACCTAAATGATCGCTGGAACTTGAACACTGGCTCAGGGATTGGAGCGACACAAGGCCCTGGGTTGACGCTGAGCTACACGTTGACTGAGACCATAGACCTTTCCTTAACCGCACGATCGGAGAGAGTTCGATTCAGATTGGATGGGGAAGGTCTCGCGCCGGACGGGGTGGGCGAAGACAAGAGTGTCCCCGTCGTACTTTCGATTGGATACAATCCAAATCCCGGAGTTTCATTGAGCGTATTCGCAGGCGCAGAATTTGACGGCCGCCTGACGCTAGATGATGCGAATGGAGCAGAAATAAGTCGCCAGAGCTACGATACTGCGCCATTGGTTGGACTGGCGTTTAGGGTTAGGTTCTGATCACAGCATTGACCCAGCTTGCCAGTTGTTTGGGAATTGTTCTTTTGGCTGAGTTCGAACGTCCGCTTTGTCCGCAATTCGGACATAAAGCCTATTTTGCTGAATGCCCGGTCTCGGTGAAAGCAGACATCGCACAATATCACCTCGTTTTTCGACTTAAATGTCTGCTGCTGCCGGGTGCGGGCACTGTTGTGCGCTGAGTGGATGGCGGCAAAGTCTGCACCACGAACCGGTCTATGCAGGCGCGACCGCAGTATTACAGAGCCACTATGAAGGTCTCTTTTGGGCCGCGCTCTACAGCAACTGGCAACGACCCCTCTATTCGTGCGCTCGCAGTTTCGTTGGATCGTAGATGGGGCTTGCTGCGATGGTTGCTTGCGTGTTCAGGCCGTCGCTTGAGACTGCCAGCGTTGTTCCAACGGCCAGTCCTGGAACAACATGCGCAAGTGCAAGGGATTTTCCCATTCGGTGTGAATAGCAGGGGCTGTTGATCACGCCGACAGTTTGGCCGCCCAGTGAGAGCGTTTCACCACCGGCGACCATGTCAGGATGATCTATGTCCAGGCATACATTGTTGATCTTTTCCTTTCCCTTCGCAGCCAGGGCAGCCGCTTTGCCGCGATAGTCGGCCTTGGTGCTGCTGACAGTGAATCCAAGGCCGACCTCCCATGGGGTGTTGTCCTCGGTCATGTCATAGCCGAAAAACAAGAGCCCGGCTTCGATCCGCACCTTGTCCAGGGCAGTAAAGGAACAGGGCATAACACCCTCCTGCACGAGCTTGTCCCAGATATCCGTAATAACTGTCCCATCTGCGAAAATCTCATAGCCGCGTTCGCCGGAATATCCCGTGCGTGAGATGCGGCAGGGATGGCCAAACAGAACCGCTGGCGCGTGTTCGAAATAAGCCAGTTCGGCCAGATCGATATCCGTGTGGGCGTTCAAGATCTCCAAAGAGGCGGGGCCCTGCACCGAAAGGTCATGCAGATCGTCAGTAAAGTCGATCTGAACGTCACGCCCTGCCGCCGAGGCTTCTAGCAGCGCCATGGTGTCGCCGGAGCCGTGCACGATCATCCATTCATTGCCACCATTGTTCGACACGATCGCATCGTCAGCGATCCCTCCTTCATCGGTCAGAACGCAGAGGTAGGCAGCCTTTCCCGGTCCAACTTTGGTCAGATCGCGCGTGGTTAGATGATTCAACACCGCCTGGGCTTCGGGCCCGCGTACGAACACTTTCTTCAGGGGAGACATGTCGAACATGCCGGCCTGTTCACGGACCGCATCGTGCTCATCATTGGGATCCGAGTTATAGGTCCAGGCCGTACCCATGCCGTTCCAGTCCTCCAGCCCAGAGCCAAGCGCGGTATGGCGCGATGCAAGGGCGGATGTGCGGCTAAGCTCTTCGGTCATAGGTCTTCCTTTCTAGTACCATTCGTCCGGCATGCTTGCCTTGCGTTCAGACACGAAGTCTTCAAGCGCTGCTTTTGTGCCAGGGTTCATTTCGGGCTGTTGATAGTCGTCCAGCATCTGGCGCCACCGCGCCGTGGCGCGTTGGTCTGACGTAAGCGCGCCGTTCTCAGTCCAGGTCTCGAAAGGGCCGGCATCCGGGATTTGCGGTTCAAAATTCGCCGATCTGTAGTGGCGCAGCGTGTGCCCGGTGGAGAGAAAGTTGTCGCCCGGGCCGGTTTCGAGATAGGCATCGCGGCCAAAGGCTTCATCGCCCGTGTCAAAACCCTGCAACAGTTTCAGCATCGCGCCGCAATGATCTACGTCCATGATGAACTTCTCATAGGACATGACCAACCCGCCTTCGAGCCAGCCCGCCGCATGCCAGACCTGATGCGCGCCGGACAGAAGTGTGGACCACATGGCCCCCGTACTGTCCTGCATCGCTTGTCCGTCCGGGGCGTTGGACGCGGTGATCTGTCCACCGCCAGAGCGCACCGGAACGCAGAGCCTGCGCCCCAGTTGCGATAGCGCCATGGTGACCATGTTTGCTTCCGCCGATCCGAAGGTCAACGCACCTGTGCGGAGGTTCATGCTGGAATGAAACGACCCCATGACCACCGGGCACCCGGGCCGGACAAGCTGTACCAGGGCGATGCCGACCATGGCTTCGGCCAGCGTTTGGGCTGCCACTGCCGCAGGTGAGAGCGGCCCCATGGCCCCAGCGAAAATCGCCGGAGAGACGCACACGCACTGGTTTGCTTTCGCATAGATGCGGAGCGCGGAGGACATGGTGTCATCGAATACCAGCGGAGAGTTGACGTTGATATTGGCCTGCATCACCGCGTTGCGTTCCATGACGTCGCGCCCAAAGACTAACCGCGCCATGTCGATGCTGTCCTGCGCGCGTTCTGGCGCGGTGACGGACCCCATAAAGGGTTTTGTCGACAGGGTCAGGTGGGCAAGCATCATGTCCAGATGCCGTTTGTTCACAGGCACATCCGTTGGTTCGACCACCGTGCCGCCGGAATGATGCAGGGCAGGGGAGTTGTATGTGAGTTTGACAAAGTTGCGAAAGTCTTCGAGCGTCGCGTATCGCCTTCCATTGCTCAGATCGCTAACAAAGGGAGACCCGTAACCCGGCATCAGAACAATATTGTCTCCGCCAAGGATCACGGTTCTGGCGGATTCCCGACCATGCAGTTTGAATTCAGACGGAGCCGTCGCGCAAAGGTCGCGTGCATGCCCCGGGTCAAACCGAACGCGCTCACCTTCGACGTGAGCGCCTGACTCGGCAAACATTTCTAACGCTGCTGGGTCGCCTCGAAAATCGATCCCGATCTTGCTCAGAATCCAGTCCGCCTGATCTTCGATCCGCGCCAAAGCCGTATCGCTCAGCATCGCGTATGCAGGGATTTTTCGCGTGGTGAATGGAGCGCCTGGAGACACAGTGTCGCGACATGAAGGTCGATCTCGACGGGAACGGATGCGGCGCTCTGCTGGTTTCGAGAAGTCCGTAGTGGTGTTCAAAGCACTCAAACGCGAAACTCCGATTCAATTGTTCCTCGGCAGGATCGGCGTTTGCTTCGCGGTTGGAAATCAAAATTTTCTGGTCATAGCGTTCAAAAATTTTGTACAAATTTGATATGCGCCGACACTTTCGCCATCACGACCTGCTTAGGTTGTTCACCGAGATAGGCCGGCATTCCAGTTTCTCGGACGCTGCCGCAGCGCTGAACATGACCAAGGGTGCGATTAGCTATCAGATCAAGACGCTTGAAGCTGATCTGGGGATGGCACTATTCCGCCGCACGACACGCGGCGTTTCCCTGACGGATGAAGGGTTGAAGCTGCTGTCGGCTTGCCAGACCCATTATCAGGAAATCGAAGCTGATATCCTGGAGATGAGGGGGCGCGTATCGCGATCCCTGACTGTTGGAGTATCGACCTATTTCGCGGCGAGATGGCTGTCCCCACGTCTGATGACCTTTATGCAGCGCCACCCGGACGTTCAGCTGCGCATTCAGCCGATGATCCAGTTTTCTAAGCAGGAAATGAAGCATGTTGATCTGGCGATCAGGTGGGGGAATGGAGAATGGGGGGGAGGAGTGGTGATCCCTTTCATGGCATTGCCGCCCTATCCCGTCGGGAACTCTTCTGTGGCGCAAAAAGTTGAGGCGTTGGGAATGGGAGTGGCAATATCACAGCTCACATTGCTCAGAGACCGGGACGACAGCAATGCCTGGTCCGATTGGCTGACCGCCTCAGGTCTGCCCAAGCAGACGCGTCAAGATGTGTTGATCGTCCCCGACCCCAACGTCCGGGTACAGGCTGTCATCGACGGGCAAGGGATTGCTTTGATGGACGACCTTGTGTCGGCCGATCTCGAGGCGCAACTGCTGTTCCGATTGTCTGATATTGAACTGCCCGACTACGGATACTTTCTTGTTCAGCCACACAACACTGTTGCGACGGAGGCCGTGGCCGCCTTCTCGGACTGGTTGACCAACCAATCTTAACCACGTTTGGCTTGAACATCATCGATTCAATATTTATACGCTGTATAAATACGATTCATGGAGACACGATATGGCAACCGGACACATCATGATGGCCATGAGCCTGGATGGTTTTGTTGCAAGACCCGATCACTCGCTTGACTGGCTGAACAAGCAAGCGACGCAGAACGAAGATCACGGCTTTGCAGAGTTTCAGGGCCGGATGGACGTGATCGTCATGGGGTCAGGATCGTTTCGCACTGTTTTAGGATTCGGGGAGTGGCCATACACCATCCCCTGCATCGTGATGAGCCGCACAATGACTGACGAAGACATTCCGGAGGATCTGCGCGGCAAGGTTGAGGTTTCGACACTTGAGCCCAAAGCCCTGTTGGACTCGTTGGAGAAGCGCGGTTTGAAACAGGCATATGTCGATGGCGGCGCGGTTATTCGGTCTTTTATCCAGGCGGGGCTTATCGAGGATATGAAAATATCCATCGTGCCGATCCTTCTTGGCGACGGCATCCGTATTTTTGGCTCCAATGACACGGACATCGATCTGGAGCTGGTGTCCTCGACCTCCTTCCCGTCCGGGTTGGTGGACCTTGAATACAAGGTGAAACAGTGACCAAGGTCGCACCCGTTGGACGACCGATAAAATCGTCGCAACACCTGTCAAAGCAAGTGATCCTGAGAACTGCACTGCCAATCGTTCAGAAAGGCGGTGTCGATGCGCTGTCTTTTCGTGTGCTGGCTGAACAGCTGGGCGTCACCCCGATGGCAGTCACATACCACGTTGGCAACAAGAAACAGCTTTTGACCGATCTGGTGGAGCTTGCCTTCAAGGGGGTCGCAGACGGCATTGAAGAAACGCCCCCGGTCAAACGGGCCCGCAGCATACTGGCGACCTACTACGGATATGCGTTGAAGAACGCCAATCTTCTGCGCGCGATCCTCAACGACGTTACACTCATGAGCGAGGACCTTGTCCGTGTTGCGGCGGAATTGAAGGCCTGTACGGACCAACTGGAGAACAGCGACGGCGGAGATGTGCTGGTTCACCTCCTGATCGACTATGCTCATGGCTTTGTGCTTTCGGCCTCAAGCGGAGAAAACAATCCCCTGACAATCGACGACTTTCTGCGTGGCGTTGACTGGATTCTGGATCAGGCGGCCGGAAGGAACGAGGCGATCTAAGGTGAAGAACATCCGCATCCGTGCGGTGCACAATAACAACCTCAATCGTGATCTCCAGCAACAACTGATCGTGGTGTTCACGGGCGTGTCCGGGACAGGAAAGACGTTGCTAGTTGAATTTAGCGTCGGAGTAGTCTCGCATCCGCGGCGAATGTCTGGAAATTGGGATGCAAACGCAGCATCTCAGCTGGTTGTTGGATGTCGCCTTTGGGCCGAGCCCGTCTAAGCGCTGCTCGTGACTTTCAACGCCGACATTCGCAAAGCGGACAGCAATTCGATCAAGTGTTTCTTGTTCTTTGCGCTGTACTTGGCCGCTGTTGAAGAACGCTGGATGAAATCCGCGTACTGATCAACAGTCAGGCCACAGTTCTCAATCGCACCCGAATACGGCTCCAGGACACGTGCGATGATCTCGGTGTTTCGCTTTGCGCCGGCCTCCAACTCTTTCTGACTTGTCGATGTCACGCCAGCAATGATGTCCTCGGCGTTGGGCGATGACTGCAAGAAGTCATAATGCTCGATGACGGCGTATTTGAAGACCACATCAAGTTGCGCACCAAGGCCATCAGCTTTTCCAAGATCGGTCTCGATATCAAGAACGACCCTGTCTGCCAGCGAACGGATCGTGGCCCGTAACACCTCATCCTTGTTCGCGAATGCCTTGTAGAGCGTTTGCCGTGAAATCCCCGCTTCTTTGGCGATATCGTTCATGCCCGTGCGCTTCACGCCATAGCGAAGAAAAAGCCGTTTCGCGGCTTCGAGGATGTAGTCGTGGCGTTCTTTCATGATTTACATATTGACAAATAGATGCCTTGTGTCAATATTTACAATCACCCATGATATGTCAACTTGTCAGGATGCGAGATGCCCAAACAATCTGAAAAAGTCGCGATCGTCACCGGTGCAAACAATGGCATCGGATTTGAAACAACGGTCGGGATGGCCGAAGCAGGTTTCAACGTCGTCATGGCGTGCCGCAGCCTTGAAAAAGCCGAAGCCGCCAAAGCAAACGTTCTCGCGCGGATCCCGTCCGCATCAATCGACATTCTCGTGCTGGACCTGAGCGATGTGACTTCTGTTCATGCGTTCACCGATGCATTCCGCAATAAGTACTCCAAGCTGGATTTGCTGATAAACAACGCGGGTATCTTGCTGTACTCCGCTCAAACGAATGCAGATGGCGTCGAGTTGCAGTTCGCAACCAACCACCTGGGACATTTCCTGCTGACTGCGCGTCTGATCGACATGATCCCTGACAACCCTGCATCGCGGATCGTCTCACTCTCCAGTATCGCCCACAAGAATGCGGATATTCACTTTGACGATCTGACATGCGGCCAGGATGGCGGCGTTGCTTACGGTCAATCCAAGCTTGCCTGTCTGCTCTTCGGTGACGAACTGAACCGCCGCCTCAAGGCTTCGGGAAATTCGCTGAAATCGCTGACTGTGCATCCGGGCGGGTCGGACTCCGGTCTGTTCAACGAATTGGACGAAGCAACGCGCGCTAACATGAAGGCACAAGTCGAAGAGCTTCTGCACTCCAACGAAGACGCCGCGAAGCCGTCTCTGTTCGCCGCTTTGTCGGATCAGGTTAAAGGTGGCGAATACTACGGCCCGACAGGCCCCGAAGAGATGAGTGGCAAGACCGGGGTCGCGACCCGCAATCCGATTTGCGAAGACCGCGATTTGGCCAAACGTCTGTGGCGTCTCTCGGAAGAGATGACCGACCAGACATTCGCGATCTGAGGGACGGGGATGAACCGGTTCATAGAGCGTCTCTCGCAGGGGTTCGAGTATCTGATCGTGCTCGCCTCGGCTATCATGTTGGGCTGGGGACTGCTCGGGTTTCTTGAATACTTCACCGGGCTGGCGCCGCTCATGCCATTGCAGAACGAGACCTTTCCGCTGGGCATGCAAACTCTCCATTGGATACTGATCACCGCATCGGGTGCCACGTTTCTGGTCGGATACGTACTGCGCTGGAGCTTCACTCCGGTTGCCATGCTGGTCATGTTCACCGCGCTTGCCACCATGTGTGCTGTGCAAACCTTCGACATGTTGGAAAACCCGGATCGCTACCGGAACTTCGTCCAGGAATGCGTCAACTACATCATCATCTCGATCTACCTTTTTCGATCCAAGCGCATGCGGGACCGTTTTGGGCGGATCACAATTCAGGGCGGGGATCGCGTATCTCCACTGAACGTCTGAGACCCCAAGGGAAGGATTGTCATGGAAACCGGATCATCGGAAAAAGTGAGCCTCTCACATCACAAAATCCACACCGACATTGTGATCGATGCGCCGCCGGACGTGGTCTGGTCGGTGTTGACCGACACGGCAAACTACAAGGACTGGGCTGTGTTCCTTGTGGGTATCAAGGGAGAGATTACGGATGAATCGACGATCACCGTCGACTTCAAACTTGATCCATCAAAGGAAAAGCTGACCACGCTGGACCACACGATCACAGTCGTAGACGGGGCGGAGTTCTTTTGGGCCGAGAAGGGGCCGGGTGGCATTCGCGACAACCATCACTTTCGTGTCGAGCCACTGGGAAGCGGCAAAACCCGCTTTGTGCAATCCGACGAGATCATGGGGGGCATCACCTTCCTGATGGGCGGGCGCTTGGCAAAGATGTATGTGGAAGGCTACCAAGCTTTCAATCGCGGCTTGAAAGCCGAGGCAGAACGCCGTGCCAAATCCGCCTGACAAGATAACACGACCACTTGGACGCGTCCTGCTGACCGGTGCGACGGGGATGGTGGGTTCCTCGGTACTTGCGGCATTGTTGAACGAAAGAACTGCGCGCGAAGTCGTGTCACTTGGGCGCAGGCCGTGCAATATAGACCACCCAAAGCTAACCGATGTGAGGTTTGCAGCATTCGGCGATACCCAAGCCATCGAACCCTATTTCGATGGCATTGACACCGTCTTCCATTGCCTTGCCACTTATTCCGCGCGAGTCAGTCGAACAGAATACGAGAAAATTACAGTCGATTGGATGCGCGCCTTGCTAGCGGCCTGCCAGAGGTCTGCGCCTGGTGCAACGTTCTGCTTGTTTTCCGCGCAAGGTGCTCGGCCAGATGGTGGCGGCATGTCCTTCGCGCTGAAGGTTAAAGGCGAAGCGGAGAGCAAACTGTTTGCATCTGACCTCGAACGGAGGTTCGCCTTTCGTCCAGGCTATATTGCGCCGTCAGGCCCGAGAAACACATGTAAGTTGGCTGATTACCTTTTCAAACCGCTCCAAAGGCTGATGCCGTCCATCGGTGTAACTTCCGATGAATTGGCTCATGCCATGCTTCATACTGCGATACACGATCCTCGTCGTATTGCTGTCCTCGAAAACAGTGAGTTGCGTACGTTGCTCGGATGAGGCTGCGGCTGCGCCTGTGCATTATCAACTCTTTGCTGCGCCTCGAGCTGTTCGGATTTCTTCAATGTCCGCTTCTGGGAAGCCGCAATGCAGCATTCAACTTCCGCACGGACGGCGGCTCTGGGCCGTTAGTGATGGCGTATTGGTGGAATTGCGAGTGGATGCTGCATTGCTTTCCACGTCTGTTGTTGGCCCAACTCAGTCAAAGCAGCCCTTGTCAGTTCACGATGAGGTAGAAGTTTACGCCGCCGCTCGCGCCAAAGCCGACAATTCTTCATCCAAATCGTGTTTTTGCCGGCTAATAGCGTCCCAAGAAGCAACAACGGAGTCGACTTTTCTTTTTTGTCTCTCCATCCGTTTCTTAAGTTCGATCAATGATTGGCGGGGTTTTGACTTGATGTACTTGTTGTACATATCCTCTTGGTTGGCGAGGATCTCCTGATGTGTCCAAACTGCTTTGAAGCTCTTGTCCAGCAACGATTCAATCTGCAAGTAGCGCCGACGGACCGCCTCGAACTCAGGCCTGCCATAGGTGTTGCAGACTTTCATTTTCTGCAGAACGCTGTCTTGCTGGTCTTTTCGCCATTTCTTCATTTCACGTAGCAAACTGCGGGCGGTCAACAGAATTGGCGTGTAAAGCACTTCGTCTTGCGCGATTTGCTCCATATCGCCCATGATGCGTTCCACTTCGTCCATCGCTTTGTTGTAGGACTTCAAAGCCCTCAGCGCCCTAGCCAGGTTGGCTTTGCCATCTTTGAGAAGTTTGGATTTCGTCCGAGGGTCTTGGCCATCTGCGGAGATGAAGACGCCTTCGGCAAAGACCAATGCAATTGTTGGCGTTTCGACCTCACGCCATCGCGCTTCTGCCGTTTTCCAGACTTTGGGCATGAGTTTTTGCCTGTATGACATTTTGGGAACCTTGCTCTTGGCGGCAAGGCGCATGACCTTTTGCATTCGTGCACGGCCTTCGCTTCGGCGTTTCTTGGCATCAATGACTATCGAGTCTGGGGCCACAAAAGGATACCCTTGTCTTGATCGCCGCGATGTGTTGCCACCAAGACCAAGCGAGGCAAGTGTTGTTTTATCCACAACTCCAGTCACTTTCAGACGACTGTGTTTTTGCCATTTTCGAACCGCGTCTTCCGTTTTGACGCCGAACTTTCCGTCGACCTTTAAGCGCGCCTTAATTTTTGAAGTGTTCAAGGCTTTCTGAAGGGATTTGACGTCAGAGCCTTTTGATCCATTCTGCAATTTCTTCATCGTAATTTCCTTTTTCAAAGACAGCGTCGGTTTTCCCGCTGATACTCGGCGTCGCCGGATGAGGTGTCCGGATTGAGAAAGAGCACTCTGCGTTTAAATCTCATTACGCAGAGTGCTTAGCAGGGGTGATTCACTGTCCGATCAAAGTCCGTGCCGCTTTGGTAACGGAACATAGAGTTGGACGTGGGTTTTGGTCGAAAATTCGCCTGTGTCCGGCCCCCAGGTTTGCCCATCACTGTGCCAGGCAATGGCCAATTCTGAGATAAGCTGTTCACCGGTAAGTTGAAGGCAGGGCGTTATCGTGCGGTGGAAATGTGCGAACCCGTCAGCATCGGCCCTGAACGCGTTTTCCGAACCATCGCGGGCGCCGAAAGGCAGGTCATAAAACCCTTTGAACGGATCGGTTGGCGGCCAGACGGCAAAGTCGTGCCACATCGTGTAAAGACCGTTAGGCACGAGGTTTTCAAATCGCAGATTCAACTCTCCAGTGCCGTACTCGCACCGGTACGTACCCTCACCTTTGGCCGCGAACCATTCACCAAGCGTGATACCAAGCGGCTTGCCTTTCGGCCACGGTCCAGTGTTTTCCGTTTGTAGCGGCGTGTGCGGCACCGGAATTGCCGGGGCAAAGAGTGGCGCATTCATATCACGTGTTGCGGCCGTCGGGCGGAACACCTCGCCGGAACCAGGGACTTTTTCGAAGAAAACATCCTGCTCGGTCAGCCCTTCGTCTATGTGGAACATGAAGCTGAGCGACATGGTCCGCTTTGCTTCATAGGCGGCCATCATGATGTTGACCTCGGGCGCGTGTTCAATCGGTCCAACGGCTCCTCCCGAGTCGTATTCTGTGTGACTGAAATCATCAGCCGCGGCGATGCCCGCAAGGGTCATCGAAAACAGAACAGTTGTGGTTTTCAAAATGCGAAGCATGGGAATCTCCTTTTCAATTTTTCGCAGATGAACTTCTCAAAATGCGCCTAGGGAGCGCGGGCTGAGTAGTTTTCTATGCGCGTTGTGGGGCAGGCCAACGTCACGCATCAGAAAGCCGGATAGATGGTCGAAATACTTGCACCGCGTCACATTCACACGACGAGCGGAAGCTAAGCGACTCGGATTGCTTTCGGATTTGACCAACCAGAAAAAGTAGGGTTTTGCGCAATGTGTCATCGGAAACCTGCTATTGGTTCAACGCTTTGGTTGTGGTGGAAGCCCCGACGGCACGCTGTCGGGAACCAGCACGGACAAGTCAGTCATCGTTGGGTCGGTCAACGCGTTGAGAAATGCGACAATGTCGGCGATCTCTTTGTCCGTCATTGGTTTGGGCATAAGATCGTTGGCTTCGGCGATGCGACCGCGCAGTTGTTCGGAGCCTTGAACAAACCTGTCCCGCGCATCGAACGCGGTCCGCCGCGCAGGATTCAGCGGTTGAAAGATCAGAACTGAGCCTCTTCCAGTCTGCTCGATTACGTCGTTGATCCGCTGCAAAGGCGGCGCGTCATAGGATTCAAGGCTTTCCAAAGGATTAGTGTGATGCCGAACCACATCTTCAAGCGTGTCATATGCTCCACTGTGTCCCCATGGCCCTGTCAAAGCGACGTTGACCAGTGACGGCGTGCGAAACCGAAAAAGATCCTCAACCTCGTAGGTTACGCGATAGCGCCCCTCATCCTCGAGCCGGTCCATAAAACCAGAGGCCCGCCAGAAACTTGTATCCTTTCCGTGACCTTTGCCCGGGCCGATCTGCGGCATCGCAATTGCGTGAAACTCATGATCCGTAAGAAGTGGCCCTTCATGGCATTCTGCACATCCTGCAGAGCCATAAAACAAATCCATCCCCCTTTGAGAGCTGTCCGACAGACCTGAAAAATCGGAGGATGCCAAGGCCCGATGAAAGGGACTGCCCTCTGACCGGAACGCCACGCTTTGAAACGCCGCCAGGGCTTCGGCAGCCTGACTGAAGGTTATCTGACCCGGTCCGAAAGCCTCCTCAAATAGGTGCTGATATCCGGGAATACTGCCCAGTCGCTCAGCGATCCGGTCCCAAGCATCAGTCACCCGATCTTCGGCTACTGCGGTCGCGATCGGATTCTCTCCCTTTTGGCCTGCCATTTCGATAGGCGACAGAACAGGGAACATTGCCTGCGCGGTCAGCGCATTGGGCAGTCCAGCGGGCAAGTGTTCGCGCGCGGGGCTCCAGAAACCGCTCGGGAAGGTCTTTTGATCGTCGGGCTCCAGCCTGCCATCGTGGAAAATACGCGTGTAACTTTTCGCGCCAATGTTGTAGAGCGGCTGGGCATTGCGGGGTACGCGTCCGATAACGCCGTCCTTCGTCTCGCGCTTCTGACCTGCGCCTTGGCCGCCCTCGCCAATACCCAGTGCCAATCCGTCCCCGGTGCCCAGCGACGGGTCGTGACAAGTTCCGCAGGAAATGTTGTGATTGCCCGAAAGAATGGGGTCAAAGAAGAGATTTTGTCCAAGAGTGACGAGTGCCTGGTCAGGAACTCCATCCCACAGAAAATCTGTATCTGTTAGAGGCGGGGGCAGGCGTTGAACGTCAGCCCGCGCAGCCGTGCCGGCTATCACCGTTGTCAGGTATAATATCGAGATGATCAGCTTCGCCGAGCGCTTGGCACAATATGTGAGAGTCATGTCTTTTCCCTTCGCAAGCTGATGCCTCTCGCTACGTTCGATTGAAACGCAGCAGCTTTGGTTTTGATGTTTAAATGGAATGGTTCGCCTGGTGGCCGACATGCAGATCAGGCGCCGGGTGATGATCCGACAATCGGCCCATCATCACCGCATCGACAAAGCCGCCCGGACGACGGGCGTATTTGCGAATGACGCCTTCCCGCTCAAATCCAAAGGCTTCGTAAAGCTCGATGGCGTGAGTGTTGTCCGACCACACCAAGAGGCCGGTTCGTTCCAGCTGCAACCAGTTATCACAGAGATCCAGCATCGCGCCCAACAACGCTTTGGCTATTCCCTTGCCCTGAAAGTCGCTGCGGACCGCGACCAGATCAATTTCGCCTGCGTGATTGTGGCGTGGCACGTCCGGCGTCGACGACATAAAGCAGATGCCAACGACACTACCGTCTACTTCAGCCACCAGTTTGTAGTCGCCCAGTCCCGTGTTGATACGCGCTTCGACATTGGCGTTTGCAACATGTGGCAGGCGCATTGTGCCCAACATCACGGAATCATCAGTTAATATGCGTTTGATGTCCGATCCGTCCTGTGCTTCGACATGGCGGATTTCAATTCCCATTTTTTGTCCTCTCAATCAGGTCATCTGGCGCGCGCGAATATTTGCCCGCGCCAGTTTCTTTGCGACGTCAGCTTCTAGGCCACGATCATGGAACCTTGGGGCTGCGCATTCGCGCGACCCAAAAAGCGTTTGTTGATGGGGCTGTGTGGTTTGACAGCAATCCGCTCGTTTGCCAGCGCTTCTGCCGCATTTCGATTGCCAGAACGCAACGCAGCTTCGGTCAACGTCCAATCGATGATGTCGCGTTGCGCGTGACTGCCGCCAAACGAGTTCGCGATAAACCGCGCACCATGAAGCGCTTCGGTCGCATCTTCGTAGCGGCCCTGCCAAAATGCCCGGAACCCTTCGATCAAGGGCAGCCCTGTTGCTGCGGCCCAACGCGATGTCTCGCCGCCACCGGCGGGTGCATTGCGATATTGATCAACGATACGATCGACCTCGTCATCGCGACCGGATCCCAGATAGGCCATGGCCGCGTGCCAATCATTGAATGGATATAGCTTGCCATCGGCGTGGTTGTCCCAGCACGCCGCAACATCGGCCCAGCGGTCGGAGATGTCGTGATCTTCCAGATGCAAGCGCCACAGAAGGGCTGAGGCATCGACCAGATCCAGCGCCACGTCGCTTTTTCCTTCGCGAATCCGCGCATCGTACAGCTTGATCGCCTCATTGGTCTGACCGAGGTCTAGGTGGTACAGCGCCTTGTGCCACCAGTTGTGGACCTTGAAGAAGTTGTCATCACCCGACCAATTTGGTTCACGCGACGCCATCCATTCGATCCCGTCCTCAGCACGTCCCTGCATTTCCAGCACATGCGCGACAGCGTGCTGCGCCCAGCAGTCCAACGGATCGCGTTCGACCGCCTCCCGACCAACGGCTTCAGCACG
Organism: Ruegeria sp. BA2; assembly: GCF_056539605.1. Taxonomy (NCBI): domain Bacteria; kingdom Pseudomonadati; phylum Pseudomonadota; class Alphaproteobacteria; order Rhodobacterales; family Roseobacteraceae; genus Ruegeria; species Ruegeria sp. BA2. Next base: position 484,059 of record NZ_JBQFVE010000003.1, read on the forward strand.
GCCATAGTCTCCGGTCTCTTCCAACCCGAAGGAATACATGCCCAGGAGGACGGAATAGCCCGGCTGGTCCTCCGACCACTTCGGTAGGACTCGCGCAATCCGGTCCCGCATGTCGCGCGCATTGGCGCGATAAAAGTCCATCAGGTGACCGGCTTGCAGGCCGAGAATATCATGTGGAAACGCCATGTTGTGACGATCCAACTTGACGGCAGCTTCCGTCCAATTGTTGGCAAGAAGCGCATTCAGGGCATCGACATGCGATTTTTCCAGGTCGGATTTGGCAAGTGAGCGGACTGTCGCCAAAATGTTCCGTGCCTCAGCCGCAGCATCAGGCTCGGTTGCCAATCCGAACAGATAGGCTTTCAGAATATACGGCATCGCATAGTCCGGCGCCGCTTCAATCGCCTGGTCGACAAGCGCCACAGGATCGCCCCTGTAGATGTTGAACGCGCGTATGGCGGCGTTGAAATAGTCTGCGGCGATTTCTTTCGAGCCCGCAGCAGGCCAGTTTCCGGACAATCTCGTTTCTTGATGGGGCATGTCATTCTCCAAACTCTTTTTTGACTGGGCGGATTGCCCGAATGCGATGGCTCTACCGCGCCGCCGCATGAACTGCTTGAAGTCAATTGGGAGATTTTTGGGAGATCATTGGAAATCTGTATTTGAGACTTCACTTGGGATAAAATGGCAAGACCGAGAAGCGGTGCGAGAATGCGATACGAGTTCGATGCCTTTAAGTTAGACACTGACACACGCGAGCTTCGCCGTGGTGCGACCGCTGTCGCGCTCGAGCCGCAAGTCTTTGATCTGTTAGTTCTTTTTCTTGAAAACTGCCATCGGGTGGTTTCCAAGGACGAGATTGTCCAGCGCGTATGGTTTGGAAGGGTGGTTTCGGATTGGACAATCCTCGGTCGCGTAAAATCGCTACGTCAGGCATTAGGCGATGATGGGAGCGCTCAGAAATACATCCGTACGTTGCGAGGGCAAGGGTTTCGCTTTGTGGCACCCGCCAAATTGGTGTCGGTAGATAGTGCCACGGCACTGGAACCATCTGAAACAGCCGAGCGGAAAACGGTCGGGGCGCCACCATGCATCGCGGTGTTGCCATTTTCAGCGATCGGCAACTTAGAGATCGGAAGATCACTGGCGGATGCAATCCCGCGCGAATTGATCAGATCGCTTTCCAGCGTGCGTTGGTTGCGTGTCATTGCACACGGATCGTCATTCAGGTTCCGAGGACAGACGATCGAGTTTGAAGACGTAAAGTCACTCCTGGGTGCACAGTACTGCATCTCTGGAATGGTGGAGGCGTTGGCTGGTCGTCTCTATGTGGATGTAGAAATGGCCGATACTCGCACCGGTGAGATCGTCTGGGCAATTCGAAAAGAAGCCCCGATTGACGAGGTGCAACGTTTGCGAACCGAAATAGCAGGGGCTGTGCTCAATATTTCGGAATTTGAGCTTCCCGAACACGAGGCGCGACTTCTGGAAGTGGATGATGCAGAAAATCTGGATGCATGGTCATCTTTGCATCTGGGAATTCGTCATATGTATCGGTTCAACAAGTCAGATACAGAAATAGCCCGAAAGATGTTCGAACGTGCTGTAACACTGGAACCAACATTGGCACGCGCGCATGCTGGAATTTCGTTCACCACTTTTCAACGCGTGTTTCTGGGGTATTCGTCCGACCTCGCCGCGGACCGACTGGCTGCCAGGCTCAGCGCCGAAGAAAGTGTTCTTCTTCAACCGCGTGACCCGTTTTCGAATGTTGTGATGGGCAGAAGCCTGTGGCTGACAGGAGATACAGAAGCGAGTAAGCCGTGGTTTGACCGGGCGGTCCTTGAAAGTCCGAATTACGCATTCGGCCGTTATGCTTCGAGTTGGGCAAAGGTTTTCACATCGGACTACGCAGGTGGAAACGAAATGACTGACCTTGCCATTGCCCTTAGCCCGCTTGACCCGTTGCGAGGCGGCATGCTCTGCAACAAGATGTGGATCGCGCTTGCCGCAAAGGACTATGATGCTGCGGTTCAGTGGGCACAGCAAACCGCGCTGACGCCCGGTGCGCATGCGGGCCACGCGATGTTTGCGGCGATGACAAACCGTTTGGTTGGCAATAATGATGGTGTGTCGCGGTGGTTAAAAGAAACAAAGCGCCGAAACCCGGGGTTCAGCAAAGCAAAAGCAAAGGCTCTGGTTCCGAGTAGTCACACCGAATTTCGCGCCTTAACTGAAGAGGCTGCGATCGCGCTTGGTCTTCCCGACTAGTGGTCACGACGCAAGATTGGAATTGGCGCGAGCTGCAAAGTGCATCTTCGGCATTTGCTGCATGAACAGACGTCGGTTTGGTCTTATGATCGAGATTCGCAGAACCTAGTTGCGAAAGTCTGGATTGGGGTGCCCTCCGACGCTCAAACAAAACAATGGCCCAAATCTGATGGGGCGCTCTAGAGGTCCGCTTTAGGGAAGCTGCAACGCAGCAATGCTGAGCGGGATGGATGTCGCCTTTGGGCCGGAAGCATGCGACCCTCAACCGAATGCTGTTTATTTTCAGGAAAGATAAAGCTGCCAGATTCGCGCAAATTTTTCGTCGACGTCGCGCGAGACACGCAATACTGCATTTATTGCCGACCGTTCCGTCATGAAATCCGGGAAGTGCTTTCGCAATTTGGCGGCTTCTTTCTTTGCTTTTTCGAGGTTGCCGGCTGCATGCGAAATGGCGAGCGCATAAGCGTGATACCAGTATGCACCTGCCATCGGCGACCTGCAAATTTCGACCAACGCATCCTGGAACCTGTCCTGCATGAAATAACACGCGGCGCGGAAAAGGCGTGGGATGCGATCCTCCAGTGGGTTGAGCTCGGAAGACCGATCAAGAAAGTAAAGCGCGCGATCAATGTCGCCGGCCATGTAGAAGCAATATCCGAACTCAGCTAGCGCATCCGACTTGCCGGGATTGAGTGCAATTGACTTTTCCACCGCGCTTAAGAAGTTCTCGAATTCGCCGCGATAGAACTGAACCATCGCGATTGCCTGATGGGCAAATGCATTGTCGGGATCGAGCGATACAGAGCGTCGGGCGTATCTAAAGGCTTCACCCAAAATGAAGCTACTGTCATTTGCCTTAACAGGAAATCGATATTGGTCGAGCAACACCACGGCAAGGGCTGCACAAGCATCCGAAGAAATTGAATCCTTTGAAAGTACTTGGCGCAAATCGTCCTGCACCGCAGCATGCATCCGGGGATCTCGAATTCTGGCATATTCGTAGTACTGGGCGGTTGATCGATACGTCTGCCAGGTTGCTGGTCGGCCTTGGCGACCAGAAAGTGCGGCCGCGTCGTCCAGTAAGTCGCGCCGATTTGCGACCCGGGCCGCGATAAGCAGGGAGATCTGATCTTGGATATCGAAGATGTTCTCAAGCGTGCATGCACGATCAAACTTTTCGACAAGAATGTGCCCGTCTGTCTTTGTGTCGATAAGCTGAAAAGTAATGCGAACCTTCGTATCTGACTTTCGTACGCTTCCCTCTATTACAAAATCCGCTTTGAGCGTTTGCCTGACGTCGCTGATGGTTGCCTGCTCGCGCGAGAGTGCAGCTGTGGTCGAACGCGAAAAGACAAAGAGGTCGCGGAACCGAGAGAGGTTCGCGATGACCTCCTCTGTTAATCCGGCAGCGAAAAAATCGTCTTCGCGGTCGGAGCCAAAATTCTCAAAAGGTAGCACTGCGATTGCTGGCCGATCTTTTCTTTCAGGCAATGCCAAGGAATGCGCAGTCGGTTTGGCTTGTTGTGAGTGAATTGCAGCTGAGGAAACCGCTTCAGTCACTGGGGCGATGAACCGAAAACCTCTGCCGTGGATCGTCTGTATCAATTGCCGCGTCTTGCCGGTATCTCCCAGCGCTTTCCTCGCAGAGCGAATGCGACTGCTGATTGCAGCCTCAGAAACGATCCGCCCGTTCCAGATGGCATCCATTATTTCTGATTTCGAAACCATCTGATCTCTGTTTTCGACCAGAAACTGAATTACGGCAAAGACCTGGGGTTCGACTGCAACCTTGTCTCCGTTCTTGCGAAGTTCAAATGCCGCTGTGTCGAGTTCGAAGTCACCAAACCTACTAATCATGGTCCGCTCCGTCTAAGCCCACTTCGCGTACTCGGGTTCGCCCGGTCCGCTCTGCGCTGCCGATATGACGGGATTCTGTCAGGCAGTGGCGGAGGCGTCAAATCATTGTCCCTTCTGCGTGTGACCTTAGAGGGGAGGTCAACAACGTTCTGGATTGGTCGAAAATCCCCAAAATCTCCCCGAATTCTACAGATCGTCTACAAGCATCACATGGTTGCTCCGACTAGTTTGAAACCGTAGCCGAGCGGCTTCCAATTATCTGGCAATACTACATCGAGTAGAGCGTCCCTTTGGCCTTCGCGCCGCCTTTCGTACGACCCAAACGAGGATTCAATGACCAAAAACTTACTCTTGACCACAGCAATATGCGCGAGCGCCTCGGTTGCATCCGCAGACCAAGAAAATCCGGTGCATATCGGTGTTCTCTTTGGCTTTACCGGGCCGATTGAGTCGATGACGCCTGCTATAGCCGAGTCCGCGGAATTGGCTTTGCGCGAGGCTGCGGAGTCTGGCGCCTTTCTAGGAGGCCGCGACATCGTTCCCGTCCGGGCCGACAGCACCTGCGTGGATACGTCCTTAGCGGTGGCGGCAGCGGAACGGCTGGTGACAGCCAACAATGTAGCCGCGATCATCGGGGCTGGCTGTTCCGGGGCTGCCGCGGCCGTTTTGGCAAATGTCGCACTTCCCCACAACGTTTTGTCGATTTCTCCCACCGCCACGTCACCCGGATTGACCGAAGCGAAAGACAACGGGCTCTTTTTTCGTACCGCACCATCTGACGCACGGCAGGGTGATGTTATTGCCGAACTATTGATCGAAAAGGGCATTCGAAAGATTGCGGTGACTTATACCTCCAACGACTACGGCGTCGGACTATCCTCTACCTTCGCCGCCGCTTTCGAAGAACTTGGTGGTGAGGTTCTTGTGGCAGCTGCTCATGTCGATGGCAAAGCGGACTACGCAGCTGAAGTTGCCACCCTCGCAGCCAGTGGTGCCGATACCCTGCTGGTTGCCGGATATGCCGACCAGGGCGGTCGCGCCATCATTCAGGCATCTCTTGATACAGGTGCATTTGATCGTTTTGTGCTGCCTGACGGCATGGTTTCGGACTCCTTGATTGAGGAATTTGGCGCAGCGTTGGTTGGATCGATCGGGACCTTGCCAGGTGGCGACAATGAAAGCATCGATAGATTTGAGCGCATGTTGCAGGCGCACGATATCACCAGCCGGGCGCCATTTCGCGCCGAGGCTTATGACGCGGCGGCGGTTCTGACCCTTGCTATGCAAGCGGCCGGAACGACTGATAGTGACGCGGTATCAAAATCAATGCTTCGTGTTGCAAACGCGCCTGGTATCAGAATCGGCCCTGGTGAAATCGAGAAGGGCCTGCGCATTCTCGCGCAGGGTGACGAGATCGATTATGTCGGCGCGAGTGCAGTTGAATTCACAACCGAAGGCGATGCGAATGGAACTTATCGCGAGGTTACATTCTCGGAGGCTGGTTTTGAAACCGTTCGGATCTGGTAGTCGCAGCACGCCCCCCGAGGCTCCAGCGTCGGTTTGCATCAGACCGGCGACCGGAGCCGACCGTGCGGCGATAGAGTGTTTGGCACGTCGTGCCACCCACGATTTGCTCAACCCATTTCTGTCGGCAGAGCAACGGGAGGCGACATCGGCTTTCACCCCGCTTGATCCGTGGCTTATTGAAGATGGAACGTACTATGTTCTCGAAGTCGACGGGGTGCTCCGTGCCTCGGGCGGATGGAGCGGAAAGACTCCTCTGATCCACGACCCCAACGCTCAATCTCGGCCAGCGCAGAGTAAAGAGACCGGGACGGCACGAATTCGGGCGATGTACACAGACCCGGCTTATTCGCGGCGGGGACTGGGCCAGAGCGTTCTGTCTTTCTGCGAGACCTCCGCCCGCTTAGCAGGGATATCTCGCTTGGAATTGATCGCCACCCCAATCGGTGAGTTGTTATATGGCGCTAACGGCTACGAAGTTGTTGAGAGGATCAAAATGAAGGCGCCAGGCGGCGTGATCATCCAGGTGGCGCGGATGCGGAAGCATTTTAGGCCCGCCGCGGTGCGACAAAAGGGGCAACAGCGATATGCATGACGTATCTCGCTGGGACGCCAAAAACTACGCTGGCTTGATGGGGTCGTTGGCGTCGTGCCTCGAAAAAAATTCGCAACGCTAATATTTCCGCCATCACGGAAGGCGAGCGTCTGCTCTCCCAGAACGACGCAAAGATAAAATGGGCGCTAAACTACACAGTAATGGAGCCGGAACTATTGAAGAATACGTTAAGACGCAGCGGCCTAGAAAATAGACGCCGTCAGACTCATGTAGCTCACACAGAGGTTTTTGCGCGCGCACGAAGGACAATTCTCAAGTGAATTTTTGGAAGGAATCACCTGGATGACACAACGCTTCAACCCCGAAGGGTGCTGGCCACAGAATGGTCGTGCCTTCAATCACGGCGTCGTCGAACCCGAAGGCAGGGTGCTCCATATGACCGGGCAGGTTGCTTGGAACAACAAAGGCACCATAGTTGGAGAAGACGATTGCGAGGTGCAAATTCGTACCTGTTTTGAGGGTGTCGAAAGGATCCTCGATGAAGCGGGCGGGCAACTTGAAGATATCGTTTCTTTGACGATTTATTTTGTGAACCCGGCCGATTTACCTGTCATTCAGGCTGTCCGAACCGAGAAGTTCGCGCCACGTTGCGCGCCGGCCAGCGTCCTGATCCGGGTGTCCGGTCTCGTTGCGCCTGGTTTGCTTGTCGAATTGGTGCCAGTGTCTGTGATCCCCGAGCATCGCTTCTGCGACCCTGACACTCGTCCGCATGTTTAACGTCGTTGTTGCCTGTAATAACCGAAACGCTTGGTAGGCACGCGCCGTTAGCGTGAACGTATCGGCCTCTTGAAAATCGGTGCTCCGGTCGTCGGCAGGAGAACCGCATAAACGCTTGTCGAGGCGGTGATGAACAAGCGGTTGCGTTTCGGTCCGCCAAAGCAAATATTCGAGACCTCTTCGGGGATGAAGATCTTTCCCAGAAGTGTTCCATCCGGGTGATAGCAATGAACGCCATCCATTGCGCTTGTCCAGATGCGGCCTTGGGTGTCGAGCCGGAATCCATCGAATACCCCCGCCTCGCATTCAGCGAACACGTCGCCACCTGTCAAAGTGCCGTCACTTCCAACGGAAAACGCGCGGATATGATGTTCGCCGCTGGCATAACGGGTCCCACCGCTGTCGGCGATGTAGAGCATTTGCTCGTCGAGCGAGAAAGCCAACCCATTGGGGCAGGCGAAATCAGTTGTCACTTGAGTGATGTCGCCAGTCGCAGGATCTAGCCGATAAACATGCTCGCCATCCAATTCCGGTTCGGCCTGAAACCCTTCATAGTTGGATTCGATCCCATAGGCCGGATCGCTGAACCAGATTGTATCGTCAGACCTCACCACAACATCATTGGGGCTGTTGAATCGCTTGCCGTTGAGGTGGCTGGCCAAAGTTGTGACCGACCCGTCATGTTCGATCCGGGTGACGCTGCGGCTGCCATGTTCGCACGCAACGATCCGCCCTTGCCGATCGAGGGTCGAGCCATTGGTGTAGCAACCCAGGCCGGAACGGATGTCCCCGACGACCCCGGTCAACTCATCCCACCGAAGTCTGCGATCATTGGGAATGTCGCTCCAGATCAGGCACCTGAAGGCCGGAGAATAAACTGGCCCCTCGGTCCATTTTCCACCGGTCCAGATTTGTTCGATCGGCTCATCCAGTTTGATGCTGCGTCTGAAGCGTTCATCGCGGATTTCGTAGAATTCGGTTTTCGTCATTGGCAGCGCCATCACTGATTGCTACAAATTACATAGCAACATAATTCACTACAGAAAGTATAGCAAGTGACGCAAATTCCAATGCCGGGACACCCTGTTCGCGGATCAAAAACCGGAGCTCCGATCATGGCCCTATTCGATCTGCTCGGCCGCCACTGGGCAATGGGTGTACTCTGGATCCTAAGCGAAATCGGCCCCTGCACCTTTCGTAAGCTGCAAGAAGAGTGCGAAACGATCTCGCCTGCTGCCTTGAATAAACGTCTAAAGGAGCTTCAGGCCGCAGGGTTCGTTCATCGCGCGGAAGGAGGATACGCATCAACCGAGCTGGGGCTGCAACTCCACGCGCATCTTCGTCCACTTGGAATTTTCAGCAAAGAATGGGGTAAGCAGTTGAAAGAACAGAATGGCTAAAATGCTGTGTTTCAACCAGTTGGTTCAATTGTTGCAATGGCCTTTCGACTTAGGGCTTTAGCCAAGTAGTGGCAATGCGCGTACAGCGAATAGTAGCTTCAACCGACCGCAGTGCAGCGAGGTCGGTCGTCGTCGCAAATCACCTTTAGGTCTGCTTTTCAATTGCCACAGACTGAAATGGCTTGCTCTCACAACATGATCGGGTTTGAATTCGACTATGGAAAAAGTACTGGGATTTGGAGGGTTTTTCTTTCGGGCGGAAGACCCTGCCACCTTGGCGGTTTGGTATCGGGACAATTTGGGAATTGATCTCGTTCCAAATGATTATGAAACGCCGTGTTGGACGCAAGAAGCAGGCGAAACGGTGTTCGCTCCGTTTGAAAAAGTAACAGAGTATTTCGGGAACCAGGAAAAGGCATTTATGCTGAATTTTCGTGTTCGTGACATTGAGAAAATGATCGCGCAGCTCGAGTCCAATGGTGTCGACGTCCGCCGAGATCCGGAATCGCCATATCCGAATGGCAAATTCGCGTGGCTCAATGATCCGGAAGGAAATCCAATAGAGCTTTGGGAACCGGCCTAGCGTGAGGTTGGGAGCCTGAGTGAAGAATATTGGCGTTCGAGTTTGTGGTCCTGAGATCGGGCCTTTTGGAATGAATGCAGAGAGCGGTTTTTGGGCCAAGATAGCAGATGCGACCCAACTCTAGATGGACATTCTTGTGCGTGCAGACCAAGTCTGCATCTGTTTGCAAAGACAGGTCGTCAAAGTGAACTCCTGAAGAGCTAACAATTTTGCTTTCTCCATTCAGAGGGTGAAACGCCAAAATGACGCTTAAAGGCTCGGCTAAACGCCGCTTCTGATGCATATCCGGCCCGCTCTGCTGCATCCGCGATGTTCAGCTGCTGTTCAGCAAGACCGCGTGCCGCAAGCTGCATACACGTGTTTTGTACAAACTCTCCAGGTGAACAGCCAAGCAGTTGATTGAATCTTTCGGTCAGCACGGTACGCGAAACCGCGCATTCCTGCGCTAGCGTTTCGACAACCCATCTCTTCCCTGGATACCGGTGGATCAATCCAATCGCCCTGCTGACAGCACGGTCTTTGAGTGCGTCAAGCAACCCACCGTTCTTGGAATTTGAGATATGGTCTCGAACGGCTTCGACAAACAGAAGCTCGGATATCTTTGTGAGCGTGGCCTCTGATCCAAGCTGACCGTCGGACATTTCCGTTGCCGCATACTTCAAGGTTTTTTCCACCAAGGACCCGGAACGACACTCAGGGCCATTGTAGCGAAACACGGGTGGCAAAGCGTTCAGTAGCGGATCATGCTGAAGCCCGCGCCCTCCCAAGAACCCGCACACAATTCTGGTTTGTTCACCACCTCCGCCATGTCTGATGACCATAAGCTCTTCAGGCCCATTTCGGTCAGTCACATCCAATGCCGGAATGGTTATAGCCGGTTGCTGACCTTTTAAAAGGTGAGGGTCATTACGGGGAAGAATAACCGCCTGACCGGGCAAGAATATGTGGGCGTTTTTATCCGCATCGATCACAGTCAGACAGCCTTCCAACACGTAATGAAAAAGAACCATTTGATCTGCGGGACCCAGATAGTGACTGCAATCGGATGCTTTTAGAGCTGAGGACACACACCAGGGTTCGGAAAACTCCGCGTGAAGAAAAACGCCACCTGTCAGCCGTGCTGAACGAAGAATTTCCGACAAAGCATCCATCAACGTCCTCACGATCTGACTTCCGGCAAATCGGCAATGAATTCCGGTCAGACGATCATTCAGCAGAAATTCCAAAAGGTCTACCTCGTATCCGGGCCTAGTAGGACCCCGGATACTGAAAGGAAGCACAATGAAACTTGGAGACAAGGTGCCGGATTTTTCGGCCGATAGCACGGCGGGTGAAATCCGGTTTCACGATTGGATCGGACAGGACTGGTGCCTGTTGTTCAGCCATCCAAAGGACTTCACACCGATCTGTACAACCGAACTCGGATCAATGGCGCGATACCATGCCGATTTCACCGAGCGTGGTGTCAAAGTCATCGGACTGGGCACCGACAGTGTAGAGGATCACATCAGGTGGTCCGGTGATATCGAAGAAACGCAGGGCGCCCGCCCAAGATATCCGATTATCGCGGATACGGATCTGCAAGTAGCCAAACTCTATGACATGATCCCGGCATCCGCAGAGTTCGATCTCGAAAGCAGGACTGCGCAGGACCTGTTTACCATCCGCAGCACGTTTCTTATCTCACCCGACAAGCGGCTTCAGATGGCGATGACCTATCCAATGACGGCAGGTCGGAACTTTGAAGAAGTGCTCAGGATCGTCGACGCAATCCTTCTGACAGCGCGACATGATGTGGGCACACCTGCGGGCTGGCAACCGGGTGAACCGGTGATGATCCTGCCATGGGTCACCGACGAAGATGCGCGAAAGCGCTACCCTCACGGGTGGCAAACGATCAAACCCTATATGCGTGTCGTTGATCAGCCTCGATAACCAAACCAGATTTGAGACAAAGGAGAATTAAGTTGAGACAAGTGACAAAGTCTATTCTGGCTCAATCGCTTTTGGTTGGTGCCGTAAGCATGACGACTCAGGCTCACGCCATGGACCTACATCTGCAACAAGCCTCTGTGAACACGCACAGGTCTCAAGGCGATGTTCGGGAGGTTCAAGGGGCCACAGGAACGATGGTTCGGTCTGAGAGTGGCATTTTTGTTGATGTCAAAACCAAAGACCTAACACCGAGGCACGTCTATACGATGTGGTTCGTCGCAATAAACGATCCATCGAATTGCAGCGCAACGCCCTGTCCAAGCACTGACGTGCTTGGCTCTTCTACCACGGTAAATTCAGATCTGGGTTTCGCAGATGGGACCATTGCAGACCTCAGTGGAGCCGCCCATTTTGCGACATTCCAACCGTTGGGTGATCTGACAAATGCCTGGTTTGGAAATGGACTAGCGCAACCTAACGCGGAAATTCACCTTGTACTGCGCGACCATGGGCCGTTGCAGATGGGTTACGAGCGTCAGATGATGTCGACGTTCAGAGGGGGTTGCACCGACGAAAGTGTGCCAGGTTCTGTACCCGACACGGCCAGAAACGATGGACTTATGGGTTACTTCGCTTGCTCCAATCAACAGACGGTGATCTTTCTCCCATCCGGAGCCGAGAAAGACTCCTGATGGGGCGTCAGGCGGCCAAAGCACTCTTGCATCACTTTAAGAGGCTAGTCGCAACTTAACCAAAGCCATTGAAGACGAGGGTTGCTCAGAATTTTATAACCGCTGGGCAACCCCTGCTGACCTATTGAGAGTACATTTTGCTATGATAGGCCAAGGTCCGGCTGAGTGCGCAGTAAAGCAAAGGAGACAAATATTGATTGAAATACGTTCACCACGGCAAAGTGAGCTCGAAGCGGTGACGGATCTGTGTATGCGATCGAAAGCCTTCTGGGGTTATGATGCGGATTTCATGAATGCTTGTCGGACAGAACTTACTGTGATGGAAAGCGATCTGTCTGAAGAAGCCATTGTCTTGTCAGTGCAAGATTCAGAGATCACCGGAGTTGTTCAATTATCGTTCGATGGGACAACGGCGTATCTTGAAAAACTCTTTGTTGATCCTGCCTACATGGGAAAAGGGGTTGGGCGGAGCCTGTTTACTTGGGCGCAGGATAAATCGCGACTTCGGCAAGCTATGTGTGTGGTTGTTGAAGCTGATCCCGACGCTGTTCCGTTCTACAAAGCAATGGGCTGTCGCGAAGCGGGAAATGTGCCATCAGGTTCGATACCTGGAAGGTTTCTGCCACGCCTCGAATTCGAACTATAGCTTGCCTGAAAACACCGGAATTCGATGTCTATTCTGACTTACACCTGAAGTAAGCATATTTCACCGTCTGGTCAGCGAATTGCAGCGGCCCCATTGGTGTCAGTTTCGTAATCCAACACGGAGGCATAGATCGTGAACAGCTCAAAGGTGTATACGTACCCAGATCAGATGGGCGACATCGTTGGTCAAATTAAATATCTTCTACTGCGTAACGGAACCACTTTGAACTCACCTCCAGTTATTGCAGTTGATGGGAAAAGCGGGTCTGGAAAGTCAACTATCTCCAAGGCAATTGGAAACGAACTTGGCGCTTTGGTGATTGAAGGAGACGATTTTTTTACTGGCGGAACTGCCATTCGAGACGACCCTCTTGAAGTGCTGGCAGAGGAGTGCGTCGACTGGCGGTCCCAGCATCGTGTCATCGGTGACTTAAAGGTCAGTGGTACCAGTAGTCATTTCCGATTTTGTTGGTCTAAGTTCGATGGCTCACGGATTCTCCAATGCTATTCTTTGCAAGACAAAAAAGTGATAATTTTGGAGGGGGTTTATTCTGCTCGAAGGGAAATAGAAGATCTAGTAGATATTTCAATTCTGGTCATGCTGGATGGTGAAGAAAGAAAAAGGCGGCTCCTCTTACGTGAAGGCAGCTTGGGTGCTTGGGAACAACAGTGGATTAACGCCGAAGACTGGTACTTTTCCAATCGAGTCGGCACCGAAAAATTCGATTTGATCATCAACAATTAGCCCGTGTAAGGTCCAAGATGTCGCTGCTCTAGGATCTGGCAAGTCATATCACCCCGTCGCGAAGTGGCTCGCGGCTAAGTTTTCCCAATCGATCAGTCCCCAAAATTCAGGTTCGTGTCAGCGCCCAGAACCGCAAGGGCAGGGCAATGGCTGCCGCATTCAGACCCAGAACATAGCCGATCCTGACGCCGACCGCTCCGAAACCAAAGAGGAACCCCAGTGCATAGCTGGCCGGCAAGGCAAGTGGCCAATAGGCCGTCAGGGTTATGATCGTGGGCAAGTTCATTTCCGACATTCCCCTCAGCGCACCCAACGCAGTACCCTGTAGGAACTGCAAACAGCAGGGTTCGTTTATCGCGCGGAAGGAGGATAGGCATCACTCCGGGCACGGAACGATTGTTAAAAGCAAGGGCAGCTTAATGCCCTTGCTTGGACGGTTCCTTAAAAAGGGAACCGATAATGTGAAGGAGGTGGGTGTTCAGCCTCCGGTGGAAGACCAACGTCCTTCCTCAGATTAGTCGGCAACTCGGCTTTCTTTCGTCGAATAGGCCTTTCCACACTGGGTCGCCGGTCGAAGATAGCCGCTAGCCGCAGTAAGAGGCCGCGCGACCGGCCAATTGGTATGTGAAGTGATAAGCTTGGCATTGTTCTCTCCATGAAATGATGGAAAGCCGCCACATGAGGAAAACACAAAAAAGGCCGCTCACGAGGCGGCCTTCAGATCGGAAACCTGTCAGACCGCTTTAACGGGCTACTGCGCCTACCGCGCGAAGCATTGAGGTCTGACAATTCAGCATATCTGATATCTCCTGTATCAGGGTTTCCGGTTCGTCTTGTTACCAGACGAATGGTCTCAGTTCAACAACCCACACATGTATTGGTCGAATTCCACCGGATAGCTAACTCGCAAGCGCAGCATTCGAACATAGCGCTCAAGGTCGGCTCTGGGCCGAGTAGTTCACGGAAGAAGCGGTAGGGACCCATACTGCGGGTCTTCCGAGGTCTGCTAGTTGCCCTTGAGTACTTCACCAATCAA
>NZ_JBQFVE010000004.1:0-427588 GCF_056539605.1 Ruegeria sp. BA2
GGCTCATAACCTGAAAGTCAGAGGCTCAAATCCTCTCCCGAAACCAAGTTTAGGTTCAGAAAACAAAAGCTTACACGCCGCCTCTGGGCGGCTTTGTTCGTTCCGGGACACACCCAACGCAACAATCCCGCCAACTCCCCAATCAACTCAATCGCATACGTCCCATCTTCCGGAATCAATCGAATCCCCGACAATAGGCCGCGAATGATGGATGTCACTTCAGCTTGCGATGATGGATCGCGCAATGCCGTCGTCAAATTGGCGACCCGTTCTCGGTAGAGGTCGGACAAACCGGGGTGCAGCAAAACCGGTGGTTCATCAGAGGCGGACGCGGTCAAGGATGCGAGTTCGGCCTTGCGCGCTTCTAACGCTGTCAGCTTATCCTTCATGCTGGCGTGAAACATGCCATCGCTGATGGCGTCGATGAGATGTGCGATCTTACGCTCGACCTGCGCCAGATCACGTGTCGCCTTACTCCACTCCTGTTGAATGGACCCGGCAAGGCGGTTGTGTTCCTCTTGATAGGCTTTGGTGAATTCCGCGATCAGATCAGGGTGCAGCAACTGTTCCTTGAGGCCGGAGAGAACACGATCCTCCAATTCCGCGTGTTTGATCGCCAACCGGTTGTTGCAGGTGCCTTCGGGCAGATTGCCCTTGGGATTGGTATTCGAACACGTCAAAGCAGTGGTCCTTCTGAAGGAACCTCACGAGGCAATGATAGTGTTGCTTGGCAGGGGAGCGCACTCAACACGGCAAAACACTGACCGCAAAAGGGGTCAGGATCATTGCCATCGAGTGCTCTCATGACGAAGAGCCGCCCTGTTTTCTCCCAATGATTGCGGCCCAGCCTCTAAGGCTGGTGGGTTACAAGTGGCGTCAGTTTATCTACGTTGGGCTTTGATGAAAAATCCACATCCGTGCGCTAACACTCTCGTAACACATTCAAAAACAGCCTGACGAATTACGCTGTGCAACCGGTTCAATCCCAACCTGGTTTTATTACGCACTGCAGCGTAACTGTGATCGGGTCAACTGCCACGCCATCTTCCACCGCGAACATGAAGACCTTTGTGAAACCATTCCGGATTTTTGGCTGAACGGCTTTCGCCGTATCGTTATTTTTTTGGTCTAGGTGCAAGGACGTTATTTTCACCGCACTTCAAGAGCCCAGAAAGCGAGCCTTTTTCGCACCTAGTATCGAACACGCTGAGAAATCTATTTCTCATGTGAAACATGAGCTAAGCTGGATGATGCATGGAGACTTATTTTTTGAGCAAAGCACCGCGCATTATTTCGACATAGTGTACACAGAATGTTTGGCCGAGCGACGGGATTGTCGTCTCGCCGGCTTTGCGAAAAATGACTGGATTAAAAACCCGGTTATACGTGGATTTTTCAATAAGCGTCCTTAGTGGCCCCACTCATCGCGAATCGCGCCATCCAATAAAGTCTTGAAGTCGGTTGTTTTATGCAAATGCCAAAAACCGAATGCGGCCAGACGCTTTCCAGCCTCGCTGTCCGTAGGGTAATGAACACCTAAGACCTCTCGGTTTCGCGCGATGCGGCGTGCAACGTCAAGGATTGGGTTACGTACGACTTCCACATGGGGTGCCCCAGATTTGTGCAAATGGGCCCGACTCATTCTTTGAACAAAGGGAATACAGGAAAGGACGAGTGCGGCCATGTACGCCTCTGTTGCATGCGCACTGGGAAATGCCGCGTGTCCTGGGTTCGGTATCGGCGGCATTAAGGCCGGAGCCAGTTGTGCGGGACGGGGTCTTTCGTATCTTTCCTTGTAATGCATGGCTAGGAATTGTGCGACTCTCATGGCCCCGGCCAGGGCTAGCGTTGTTTTTGGATGCGTCGTCCTGCTGAACGGAACAACGCCGCGAAAGAAAATTCCGATGCCCTGCCGTTGCGCAAGCGCCTCGCTTAGCGCGCCGCCACGATATTCAATCAAGGATACTAGCTCGGTCAGTTCGTCGTCCAACGACACGGGCGTGTGTCCGCTGTAGTCAATGTCATCCAGGTCCGTCCAATTTTCAAACTCGTATTTCTCGTCATCAAATGTAGTACTTTTCGTCAGATTGTCCCAGGCTATGTCGGGATCTGGCCAGTTCAGCCAGCTCTTCTTTTCATGATCAACTTCGCCAGAAACATTGGTTCGTTCAGCAGCAAATTTGGTGACAATTACATCGGCGTATTTGTCTGTTGACCAATGGCTCTGATCGTAGCGTCGGCCAGTGACGAAATTATAAATCTTATGTAACGGGACATAACTCATTTCGCTTGTCGCAGGGTCTTTCTGCCAGGCCTCCGGGTTAACAGCAGGCCATAGGTTTCCGTTCCACCACTCCTGATGTTTCACAAACCCGCTCTCGGCAGGTTCGAGATGGGGGGAAACTCCGATTGGCCGCATGCCGTTTCCAGCGGCCGGTCCCGATCCTCCGCTCAGCGCGTCAAGTGCATCAAGTGCATCAAGTGCATCAAGTGCGTCCAGGGCGTCAAGTCCATCAGCGGTGCCGGGCATAGTCATCTCCTTAAATTGGTCGTTTCAGATTAAAGTAGTTTATCGATTTGGAATTCCCGCAAGGCGATAGTGTTCCAGCAACTTTTCGGAACGCCAAGCTTCCTTAAACGGCAACGGCCCCTTTTGGTATTGTTCGAGTGAAAACTTGGGTTCTTTTTGAAGCAACATCGCAGCGCTAAGCTTAGCGCCTTCGAAGTCGCCAACCGCCACTTTCGAAATAGTAATAATTTTCAAAGTGTTAGTATAATTTGGGTTCTCCGCCATGCTACGTTGCGCCCAAGAAATGGCACTCTCGAAATTTCCGTCTGCATAATGGGCCAGCGCTAAAAAGGAGAAAAACTGAAAGAGTTGCTCATCAAAGGGGGACAATCGTATTGCCTTTTCCGCTGCAGCAATTGCTTCCGTTGTCCTGCCGAGGAAGCTCAATGTAACACTGCGCAAGGAATGTGCTATTGCATTGTTTGGTCCCGCAGAGACTGCCCGGTCCAGGTAGTTTATTGCGGTGTCGTAGTCGCGAATGGTATAGGCAAGAACGTGGCCATAGCTGGCAAGTGCGAGTGCATTTCGACGGTTCAAGCGGATTGCTTTTTGTGCTGCTTCTAGAGCCATCTTACTCTCGCACATTGGATCGGTTGACCAGCCTTGACCTGCGTTGATAGTGTGCCAGCGCGCCAACCAAGCGTAGGGATTTGCAAAGTCGGGGTCTGCTGTGATGGCCGCGTCGAGTTGTAGCTTAGCTTCTTCGAAGCGGGCTCTGTCGAAACTGGAGACCTTGTCCAGTGCGCGTAGCATGTGTTCGTATGCCGTGTAGTTTCCCGGTGGCTTGCGAAGAGCGCGCTCAAGCGTGGCACGTTTCACCTCGGGCGCAACGAGAGCCACGATCTTTTCGATGTATTTGTCTTGAACCAAAAACAATTCGTCGATCTTGAAGACTGACCTGTCAGTCGAGATGATTTCGCCCGTCAGGGCATCCAACAGTTTGGTCTCCGCTCGCATTGCCACGCGAGATTTCTGGATCGCTCCGCTCACAATGAAGTCGACACCGAGATTTTCGCCGATCTCGCGCGGATCGATATGTTTGTGTTCACCTAATGCTCTGACCGAGGACTGCGCGATCACGTTCAGTTCCTGAACACCGCCAAGGGAAACGATGATGTCATCAACGACGCCGTTCGAAAAGTAGGCCTCTTCTTCCTTCGATTCGAACGGCAGGATCGCGATCGACGGTAGGCGCCCAACTCGCGGTATGTGCGCGAAACTTCTACCATCAAGCAGCACGTGAAAGGCATGCACGTCTTTGGAAATGTTGTGCAATTTAAGAGGCCCCGTCGCGTGCAGCTTGTGGTTGACGTTTTCGGTCAACGCGTCACGCAACTGTTTGGTGATAATGACCCCGCCAGCCTTTGACCGCTGCTCAAGCCGTGCAGTGGTGTTCACGCAGTCGCCCGCTAGATCACCATCGGATTCACGTATTACTTCGCCAAATCCAAGCGCGATGCGCATTGTCATGCTCTGCCCTCGGGTGCGCGCCTTCTTTTGCAGGTCAACCGCCCAAGCCAATGCCTGATCTGGCGATTGGAACGCGGCAAGAACACCGTCACCCAGGGATTTGATAAAATCGCCACCGTTTTGAAGAATGGAAGGTACGATCAAATCATTCTTTAGACCGATCCAGCGATTGAAAGTCGCTTGCTCATCCGCGCTCATCTGCGCGGAGAATCCAACAACGTCAAGGAACGCTACGGCGCATCGTACATAATTGATGGCAGGAGCTGGAGCCTCAAAAAGTTGAACTTGTTTTCCCGCAGCCACGCAATACCCCATATCCCAACTACTCAACAGTCGCGAAAAATAGATCAAATTAGTGTATACTGTTTTGGCATAGCACATTTCGTACAGCATTTCAGCATTTCAGAAGGGACGATCATGGAAAGGGCAGCGTTTTCGCTTTTGCATGTCGACGCACCGGCATTGGTTAAGAAATTCGTTAAGGATCTAGAAGTAGACATACCAACTCTATTTTCGGGCGATAATTCCCTTTTTGAATACTTGACTGAAGATGCGCTTGTTCGACTGAGAAACAGAATTGGGACGCAGGACGAAATTCGGGCCTTGGTCAGAGATGAGGCTACATTGATCCAATTCGTCGATGTTGCCGTTCGCCGTAACCCTTACCGCTTCTTCAACTACGCCAGTGACAAAGGCTATATGCTCGACGAAGCCGAACCACCCGGAGTAATGCTGCCCTTCCGCCGAGATCCCAAGGAGATCGGAATATCGACAGCGTCCCCCGCTGTGAACTTCCGGATCGGATTTGCAGAGAACGAGGCACCGGCACAACAACACAGGGCACCTGGCCTTCATGGCAGCGCGACGTTTATGCGCCGTGCCGATGCACTGCGCTTAATGGAGTGCGAGGGTCCACCCAAGCTCCGAAAGAAAAAGCTGCATGTATTCGTTGTTGATCAAGGAATGAGTCGAGAGTATGTGGAGGCGCTCGGCGGGCCGGGCACCTATGGCGGCATGATTTGGTGGGACCTGAGCAATTGGCCTTTTCCAGGCCCTCCACGCTTTCCCCCTAAGCCTGGGCAAGGTGAATTACCCAGAGAGCAGCGGCACCGCTACCGCACTTTGCCACACTGGCATGCCCACATGACGGTGCGCAACGTACTGTCGATTGCCGGCCACAACAGAGGGCTCAGCGCAGGTGAGCAACCCATTGTTTTCTATGATATCCCTGTTATTCCTGACCGCGTTGGGGCGGTGCTAGACACTGCAACCGACATAGCTTTCCAGCAACTCTCTGTACTGATCGCTTCGCCCAAAATTCCGCCTGATGAACCACGCATCATAGTAAACGCTTGGGGTGTCAAGGACCGGTTGCGTGAGCAACCACAAGGAAAACTAACAGAAGACAGCGACCACGGGTTGAACTCTATCATCAACTATTTGGCATCCGACAAGAAAATCCCGGTCGTCTTCGCTGCAGGCAATACCGGTAGCTTCTCGCCAGACCCCGAGGCCGGACCTTACGATCGTGGGCCTGGACGTAGTATATGGCATCCCAATCAATTGGAATTCGTGCTGAGCACTGCAGCTTGTGACTGCACGGGCAAATGGATTGGATCCTCTTCGCAGGGCTCTCCTGGCCCAGGCCTTCTCAATAGGAACCCCAAGCTAAGCACCCCCAGCTTTTTTCGCGAAGATTTAGACGACCATGTCGCCAACACCGGAAGTTCTGCAAGTTGTGGAATGCTGGCTGGCTTAATAGCGAAGATGTTGCGTATGGATCTGGGCCCTGTGGTTCAACAGGAATTGTTTAGTTCGGCAAAGCAGATCGGGCACACAGACCATAGTGAACGACTAGGCTATGGTGTGGCCGTCGACACTTCATAAGGACAATTCGATTTGCTGTTCTTTCCAGATGTCATGGCTCCCGCTAGGCTGTTAAGTCGAACTCGAGGACACGGTGTTTTCGCAGGAGGCAACGTAATTAGGAGAAGAAGAATGCTGTGAAAATGAAACCTAAGGCCTCAATTTTTGCATTTTCACTCTGTCCGACAACGGTGGCTGCGTCCTCCCGCAACCAGCGTCAGAAAATCTCAGAACAGCCCGTGCGATCGAAAAACAGCCCATTGGACAGTTGAATTGTAAGCGCTACATCGCGCCTCCTAGATACCACCTCATCAGCCAAAACCTAGAAGTCTATGATGCCTCCAAAAGATATAGGCATCATGAAATCGTCACTGTGGTTCCAAGAATTGAGAAACAGCTTTCTATCGGCATGTTGCGTCGTTTTGTCGATCATCCCGTAATAATGTCAAAAATATCAGTCGTATCGTCAAGATAGCCCCTGCGAACCGAACAGACCGCGCGCCATACTTAAGAAAATCGAGTAAGGAGGCACGTTTTGAGCTGGAATATTTGCGTAGTCGGTGCAGGTAAGATCGGTCAGATGATCGCAACGATGCTGAAAACATCGGCACATTACTCAGTAACAGTGGCTGATCACGATCTATCGGCGCTCGCTGTGTTCAAACAACGAGGCATCGCGACTCGACAAATTGATGCGCGTGATAATGCCAATTTAGAACAGGGGCTTAGAGGGTTCGATGCGGTGATCTCTGCCGCTCCATTCTTTCTAACACCAGCGATTGCAAGCGCGGCCAAGGTTGTAGGGGCGCATTACTTTGATCTCACAGAAGATGTGGCTGCGACCAACGCAGTGCGTGAGCTCTCGCAAAACAGCAACACAGCTTTCATGCCGCAATGTGGCCTGGCGCCCGGGTTTGTCGGGATTGCAGGTGCTGCGCTGGCAGCCGAATTCGATGAGATAGACAGCTTGCATATGCGGGTCGGAGCGCTACCGCTCTATCCGACGAATGCGCTGAAATACAATCTGACTTGGTCCACGGACGGGTTGATCAATGAATACTGCAATCCCTGTGATGCGATTGTGAACAGCGAAAGAACTAAAACTGCACCGCTCGAAGACTATGAACTGATCGGCCATGATGGGGTGGAATACGAGTGTTTCAATACCTCGGGTGGGCTTGGTACGTTGCCCGAAACGCTTGAGGGTAAGGCGCGGGCCGTGTCATATCGCTCGATCCGGTATCCGGGGCATCGCGACATACTGCGTCTATTGCTGAATGATCTGGGGCTGGAGCGCCGCCGCGATCTACTGAAAGAGATCTTCGAGACCGCCCTGCCACGCACCGATCAGGATGTGGTTCTGGTCTATTGTACCGCCAAGGGGATGGTCGGTGGAACGCTGCGCGAGAAATCCCTGATCAACAAATCCTTCGCCCGCACCATCGATGGGCAGGTCTGGAGCGCAATTCAGATCACCACCGCAGCTGGTGTGCTGGGTGTGGTTGATCTGATGCGCACGGGTGTTCTGCCGTCACGTGGTTTTGTCCGGCAAGAGCAGGTGAAACTTGACGATTTCCTGAACACCGAATTCGGCCGGCTCTATCGCGCCGGCGATGTAACCGAACAAAATAAGGCGGCCTGAAATATGAAAGACGTTGTGATGACTGCTGACACGATTCTTGCGAAATTGGACCTGACGACCGCGGAACTGACAGGTGGGTCGCTGCGCGTGACTTCGCCGATTGATGGGAGCGCTCTGGCCGAGGTGCATGAGACCCCGATGGCCGAGATGGAGGCGATATTTGCCCGTTCGAAAGCGGCGTTCGAGGCATGGCGCGTTGTGCCTGCGCCGCGCCGGGGTGAGTTGATCCGACTGCTGGGTGAAGAACTGCGTGCCGCCAAAGAAGACCTTGGCGCGCTTGTCAGTTGGGAAGCGGGCAAGATTACGTCCGAAGGTCTGGGCGAAGTGCAGGAGATGATTGATATCTGTGACTTTGCCGTGGGCCTGTCGCGGCAGCTATATGGCCTGACGATAGCATCCGAACGCCCCGGCCACCGAATGATGGAAACATGGCACCCGGCGGGGCCCGTGGGTGTGATCTCGGCTTTCAATTTCCCTGTGGCGGTGTGGTCGTGGAACGCGGCGCTGGCGCTGGTCTGCGGTGATCCGGTGATTTGGAAGCCGTCCGAAAAAACACCGCTTACTGCGATGGCCTGCCAGAAGATATTCGAGCGAGCACTCGCCAAATTCGGGGATGCACCCGAAGGTTTGTTGCATACCCTGATCGGAGGTGCCGCATTGGGTGAGGCACTGGTTGCAAGCGAGGATGTGCCGGTGATCTCCGCCACCGGGTCCACTCGGATGGGACGCGCGGTCGCGCCGGTTGTGGCGCAGCGCTTCGGCAAGTGCATTCTGGAGCTTGGGGGCAATAACGCAATGATCGTCGGTCCTTCGGCGGATCTGGAAATGGCTGTGCGTGCAATCGTGTTCTCGGCGGTTGGAACGGCCGGGCAGCGCTGTACCACCCTGCGCCGTTTGATCGTGCATAACTCGATCCGAGAGGAACTGGTGGCACGGCTCAAGAAAGCCTATGCAGGCCTGCCGATCGGTGACCCGCTGTCTGAGGGGACGTTGATTGGACCGCTGGTGGATGAAGCTTCGGGTGCCGCCATGACCGCAGCGCTGGAGGCCGCAAAGGCCGAGGGCGGCACCGTGTTCGGCGGCAACCGCGTGACCGCAGATGTACCCGCTGGTGTCTATATGGAACCGGCTATCGTCGAAATGCCGGGCCAGACTGCGACGGTAAAAACCGAAACTTTTGCACCGATCCTATATGTCATGGGGTATGACGATTTTGCTGAGGCGGTTGAGATCCAGAACGACGTACCGCAAGGCCTGTCATCCTGTGTCTTTACATTGAACATGCGCGAGGCCGAGCAATTCCTGACTGCAGCAGGCTCGGACTGCGGGATTGCCAATGTGAACATTGGTCCCTCAGGCGCCGAGATCGGTGGGGCATTCGGCGGTGAAAAGGAAACTGGCGGCGGACGTGAAAGTGGTTCGGACGCGTGGAAATCCTATATGCGGCGTCAAACCAATACGGTGAACTATTCGGCTGAGCTACCGCTGGCGCAAGGCGTCAAGTTCGATATCTAAGGTACCAGACCCGGCGGTGCCGATACGCACCGCCGGGTCCTAGTCGGCAAACAAGTAATCCAGATTCAGTATCGCCCTGGCTTGATCGGCACCGATTCCCAAGAACTCAGAAATAACCGTTTCGTTCTCTGAAACCTCTGCGGTTTCGCGTAGATGAAACAGACCATCATTCTGAGTGTTTCGGATCAATTCGGATTCGTAAGCCAGCGCGTTGCGTAGGGTGGGCAACAAGCGTGCAAGCGAGGCGTCCGAGCTGTTCTGCCCAGCCAAGCCAACCCGATGCGCATGGCCGGTCAGATAATCGTCAGAATATGTGCACTCGATCTCCAGAACATGTGTGCGGGCCTGATCAGCGCAGAAATCCTGAATGACGTCCAGATTTGACGGATCAACGCACAGCACCAGTTTGTCGCTTTGAAAATGATCAAACAGCATCCGAACAACCGCTCTCCGGTGACGAGATCGCTTTGTCAGAGTCGTTTGAATCCCACCCAAATCGGGCAAAGCCGTATCCGCTTCATCAAATAGGTATTCTATGCAAGGCAAGTTGGTCTCGGACGCGATCTGATCGACCAAACGCTTGGCTACATGCCATTTCTTGCACACGATCAGAAATAGCTCGCGATCTGGTCCCAAAGTATTTCCGGCTTCCCAAAACCGTTGTGTAAAACGTCGCCCGACACGTCCGCGTGTGGTCAGAAAGTGATAGAGATTGCGCCCTTCGTCCGAAATGTGAAACGTGATCCCTTCACTTGCGTAGAGCTGACCCAATCGATCCTTCAGCTCATGCGCTTCGGGGCTGATCTTACGAGCGAACAGGTAACGCTGGCCCAACAGCATATCATAGTGATCATTGTAGAAGGTAACCGGCATGCCGTAGTCGGAAAACATCAGGAATGTCAGCGTACGGTTCTCAATCTCTTGCTTTGGGATCAGATGGCGGACAAGGGTTTGAAAGAACGTCTCGTCCGGAATCCACGTGGTGGAGAAGAAGCGGACCACATCGCGCCTTTGACGCAGGAACTCAAGGATCATCTCGACCGTGCGGCGACGCAAGCACCACCATTGGCTGCCGATCATAACCTGTAGGTCCGCCGGAATCTCGCGGGTCAGGCCAAATCGCTTTTGCATCTCATAAGCGGAATAGAACAGGCGTGGCTGATTGCGTTCGTTGAAGAAGTGGCGATAAACCAGCCGGTCTTCTTTCATACCGGTCTTGATCCAGTTGCTCTCGAAGAAATCATGGCTCTCGATGAAATCCATATCGTTCTCATCGAGAAATTTGTGCACGTATTCGGCGGTTTTGATTGCCATGCAATCGCCGGACAGCATGTAAAAATGCGTGACCCTTGGAAACTGATCCACCGCTGCTTGCAGCGCGTGAAGCGTGGCCTGAACCAGAGACCATTCACCCCATCCGCATTTGATCCGTTTCTTCGCAAATGCAACGTTTGGGTTGTCTTTTAGGGAATCGCGTATGCGCGCGTAGTCGGCGTCACTTGCGCGCGCATCGAAGTGTATTGCCATGCAATCACCGGCAGCCGTCAGCTGGCCGGCCTGAGCGATGATCGCGTCAGGGTCTTTGTGACATAGCAAGATATAGGCAATCGTTGCCATTTGTGTTTCGGAATTCCCGGTTTTTGCTGTTCGCAATCGTGATACTTAGGATGAGCGATTGAATAAACAGAATAATTTTGGTTCTTTGAGCCAATATTACCCGAGTATCGTACTGATATCCGGCCAAGGAGGCGCAGCAGATGGGTTTTCCCGGTACATGGATGACCGAAAGTCAAAGCATGGTCTATCGTGTCGTGCCAAAATGCGCCTGTTCGACGATTGGCCAGATCATGTATTTTTCCGATCATGGCAGGTTCTTTGATGGCGATATCCACGATGCCCAGGACGGGATGCACAAATGGGCCTTCGGCTCCAGCCAGGACCCGATAGCCAGAAACGTGAGGTCACACGAATCTTACACATTCACCTGCGTGCGTAATCCGTACACGCGCATCCTCAGTTCCTTCTTTGACAAAATCTGTGGCATCCAGCGCAACGGCAAACGCTATCGCGGCAATCTAGTGCCGACGCTGATCTACAACTACGGGATCGAAGTCGGAGGCGAGGACGGTAAGGGTGAGTTTGATCAGATCGCCAGCTTCCGCCGGTTCCTGCTATTTGCCCGGGATACGATCCGTTGGCGGCGTCCGATGGACCCTGATATTCACTGGTCGGCCATGTCGGGCCATGTCTCGACCCTGATTTCCAATGGCGGCAGGTACGATCGGATTTTCTGGACTGAGAAATTCAATGACGGCATGCAGGGGGTGCTGGAGCATCTGGAAACGGCGCATCCTGTAAATCTTGCCGAAATCCCGCGCTTTAATGAATCCGAAGGCCATGGCCCCAAACGGGCGCATCCGGTCGAGGATTATTTCGACGATCTGTCGATGCATCTGGTTTATGAAATCTACAAACAGGATTTCGAACTGTTCAAATACGATTTCGAAAATCCCGCGAACAAGATGCCGACGGGTGAGATCGATTTAGACGAGATTCACGCAAAACTCGGTGACTGACGCCAACGCAGAGGCTCCCGCCCCAAAATCCGCGAAGGGTATCGGCGTAGCCGAAGCCATGAAGCGGGTGCGGGAGTTCTCCGCGCCCGCTGGAATTACACCTGGCGGACCGCACCTTTTGCAGCACTGGTTGTCAGCTTTGCATAGGCTTTGAGTGCAGTTGACACTTTGCGCTTGCGCGGTGCAGCTGGCTGCCAGCCTTTTTCATCCTGCTCTTCACGTCGCGCTGCCAGTTCCTCGTCAGAGACAGCCAGATGGATGGTCCGATTGGGGATGTCGATTTCGATCGTGTCACCAGTATTCACCAATCCGATCTCACCGCCTTCGGCCGCTTCAGGCGAGACGTGACCGATCGACAGACCCGATGTGCCGCCCGAGAACCGTCCGTCGGTTAGCAGGGCGCAGGCTTTACCCAGACCTTTGGATTTCAGGTAAGACGTCGGGTATAGCATTTCTTGCATACCCGGGCCTCCGCGAGGTCCCTCATAACGGATCACCACCACATCGCCTTCTTTCACTTTGCCCGTCAGGATGTCATTCACCGCCTGATCCTGGCTTTCGCAAACATAGGCCGAGCCGGTGAATTTCAGGATATTCTCATCAACCCCGGCAGTTTTCACGATACAGCCATCGCGCGCGATGTTGCCAAACAGAACAGCTAGACCGCCATCTTGGCTAAATGCGTGCTCTTTCGAGCGGATCACGCCGCCTTCGCGGTCTGTGTCCAGCTCTTTGTAGCGGTTCGACTGGCTGAATGCTTGCGTCGTCCGGACACCACCGGGGGCGGCTTTGAACAGATCCTGCGCCTGCGGGTTGTTGGCGACCTTGATGTCCCAATTAGCAATCGCTTCGCCCATCGTGGCCGAATGCACGGTCGAGCAGTGGTTATGCAACAGGCCCGCGCGGCTGAGTTCACCGAGGATTGAGAAGATGCCGCCAGCGCGGTGCACGTCTTCCATATGCACATTTTCAGTGTTCGGCGCGACCTTGCAGAGGCAGGGCACCTGTCGGCTCAGGCGGTCCATGTCGGACATGGTGAAATGCACTTCACCTTCGTGCGCGATGGCCAGCAAGTGAAGCACCGTATTGGTCGATCCACCCATTGCGATATCCAGGCTCATGGCATTCTCGAACGCGTCGAACGTGGCGATTTCACGCGGCAGGAAGCCTTTCTCGTCCAGATCATAGTGGCGCTTGGTGATCTCGACGATGCGGCGACCGGCTTCCAGGAACAGCTCTTTGCGGTCGGCATGTGTGGCCAGGGTCGAGCCATTACCCGGCAGCGCCAGACCCAGTGCTTCGGCAAGACAGTTCATCGAGTTCGCAGTGAACATGCCCGAGCATGACCCACAGGTCGGGCAGGCGTTTTCTTCGATGTGCTGAACTTGCTCATCGGTGAAGCGGTCATCCGCTGCAGCAACCATCGCATCCACAAGGTCAATCTTCTTGGCGTCCAGATCGGCGATGTCGATCTTGCCCGCTTCCATCGGTCCGCCCGAGACAAAGATCGCAGGGATGTTCAGACGCATGGCGGCCATAAGCATACCCGGCGTGATCTTGTCGCAATTCGAGATACAGACCATCGCATCAGCACAATGCGCATTGACCATGTATTCGACCGAATCCGCAATGACCTCGCGCGAGGGCAGGGAATACAGCATCCCATCATGGCCCATCGCGATGCCGTCATCCACGGCGATCGTGTTGAACTCTTTGGCAACACCACCCGCTTTCTCGACCTCGCGCGCGACCATCTGGCCAAGGTCCTTCAGGTGGACGTGACCGGGCACAAATTGGGTAAATGAATTCACGATGGCGATGATCGGTTTGCCAAAATCATCATCACCCATTCCGGTGGCGCGCCACAGGCCACGGGCACCGGCCATGTTACGGCCATGGGTGGATGTTCTGGATCGGTACAATGGCATGATGCTGTTTCCCTATTGCCCAAGCTGAGATATTGGGTGTGTACGTTATAGCGCACGTAGCATATGTACGTTATAACGCACAAGACAAATCGCAAGGCACGGCTATGGAATCGGACGAAGTAACGCTGAAATTAAGGGATGTGCGCGCGGCTTCGGGGTTAAGCCTGTCGAAAGTCGCCGAAATGACCGGGGTCAGCAAAGCGATGCTAGGTCAGATCGAGCGCGGAGAATCAAGCCCGACGATTGCGACGCTCTGGAAGATTGCCAAGGGGTTTCAAATGCCGCTCAGCGCGTTGATCGGCACTGCTGCGGGGCGTGACCCGTCTGCCGAGGTGTTTCAGACGGTGACATTTCCCGGCAGTATCTCGGTCAAGATTGTGTTTCCGTTTGATCCGGCTCTTGGGGCAGAGACCTTTCACGTCACCCTGAAACCGGATCAAAGCCATAGCTCTCCGGCCCATGCTCCTGGTGTCACCGAAGAGGTCTTTGTTTTGAACGGCCCCCTTGAAGTCCAGCGGGATGGAGAGTGGGTGACGTTGCAAAATGGACAGGGCTTGCGCTTTGCCGCTGATCTGCCGCATGGCTACCGCGCGGGCCCCGAGGGGGCTGTGTTTCTGAACATGCACCACTATGGGCAACAGGCGGCGGGTTAATCATGACAACATTTCTGAACTCATTGACCATAGCTGATGCAATTGGCTCGTTTGGAGCCTTAATGGTCGTTGCAGCCTATTTTGCGACCCAGATGCGTCTAACGAACTCGGAAGATCTGGCTTTTCCTGTGGTGAACCTGATCGGATCGGTTCTGATCGTGTTTTCGCTGATGCATAACTTCAATCTGGCATCCATGCTGATCGAAGGGTTTTGGATCATCATCAGTGTGATTGGCATCATTCAGCATTTCAGGTTGCGCCGCACAGGATAACGCGGCGCAGGATGTTTAAGCCGCGCTGTGAAGGCGCGGGGTAAACAGGCCGAGCTTGTCCAAACCTTTCATGGACTTGGCTGCCGCAAGCACGGCGAGATCAGCCAGAGGTTCGATCAAGACAACCAGCATGTATGCGCCGCCAAAGCTGACAACGGCGGTCATGTTTTCAGCACCGAATCCTTGACCGTAGAACGCCCAGAATGCCACCCAAAGGACAACGCCACCCTGATAGGCGGTCGAAAGCGCCAGAGCCTGTGAATATTTGAGGTCAACATAAGCTGTATTCGGCGCAATGATGCGGCTTGCCAATGCCTGCAAGGCAAACAACGGCACCAGCAATGTCGTCATGTTCATTCCGAACTGAGGCAGATCGAATGGTGCAAGGAAGAAACCTTGAACAAACAGGCCCAGGATCAGCCCGATCGCGGCCGGAGCGGCCCCGAACAAAAGAAACAGCGTCGAGCCCAGAATAAAGTGAACTTCTGACACTCCAACAGGGAAATGAGGCAGAACTTCGAAGAAAGCAAACACAAGGCCGGTTGTCAGGGCGGACCGCGCGGCTAGGCTTGCGATACCGCTGTTCTTAACGCTCTCCCATGCCAGCTTTAGACTATAGACCCCTGCGCCAGCTGCGGTTGCGTAGCTCAGGACAAGTTTGGCGCCGTGTACGACGCCCGGTTCGATATGCATAGTTTGTTCTCCTTACCGTCACACCCGACGGCAGAAACGTGTTGAAATTGGGCAAGGCCCGGTTTGTGCATGGCAGGTCTCCTGACTCGCGGATTAGGATCGATCCCGGCCTTCCCAACCGATCCTGTCGGTCAGTGGCCTTGATGGGGCGATACTCCGCTTACAGTTGCGGGGGCAGTTCCGGAATTGGCAGTGAATGTCGCACCGGATTCCCTTTTCATCCCGCCGGGAACAACCCTTTGGGAACCATACCGCGCAGATTTCTACCGCAGAATGCTCGGTGTCAAGCACGCCGTGCGTTTGATCGCAAAAAATCGTTGCCTGCCAGCACTCTGACCTGCGGCGTGACTTGAACGTAGCGCCAAGCCCCTATAGGGACAAACCAAGCTCGCTTAGGGGAGGTATTGATGCAGGACGATCCTAAAACCCTCGTTTCCACCGAATGGTTGGTCGCACATCTCAAGGATCCCGATCTTCGGATACTGGATGGGTCGTGGTACCTGCCGCAGCAAAAGCGCGATGCCAAGGCCGAGTATGACGCAGGCCATATCCCAGGTGCGCGGTTCTTTGACATCGACGAGATTTCTGACCACCGGTCAGAGCTGCCGCACATGGCACCTCCGGTCGAGAAATTCATGTCTCGTCTGCGCGCAATGGGCGTCGGAGATGGCCATCAGGTTGTTGTTTACGATGGTGCCGGTCTGATGTCGGCCGCGCGGGTGTGGTGGCTATTCCGGCTTATGGGACAGGAAAATATTGCCGTGCTGGACGGCGGTCTGCCAAAATGGCAAGCCGAAGGTCATGAGATCGAGGACTTGCCCCCGGTGATCCGCGACCGCCACATGACCGTGCGTGTACAGAATCGTCTTGTTCGGAACGTCACGCAGGTCTCGTCTGCTGCGAAATTGGCGGATCACGAGATCATTGATGCGCGCTCGGCCGCGCGCTTTGCCGGGACCGAGGCTGAACCGCGCGAGGGTTTACGCTCGGGCCATATTCCCGGTTCGCGCAACGTGCCATTTGGTCTGCTGATGAACAAGAATGGCACCATGAAATCGCCCGAGGAATGCCGCGCGATATTTGAAAACGCCGGCGTCGATCTGTCGAAGCCTGCAATCACATCTTGTGGGTCTGGCGTGACCGCTGCGATCCTCAGCCTTGCGTTGGAACGCATGGGCAAGAAAGACCACGCGCTTTATGACGGCTCATGGGCGGAATGGGGTGCATTCCCGACCCTTCCTGTCGCAACCGGAGAGAACTGATGTTCGAGAACCTCAAACCGCAGCCAGCAGACAAGATTCTGGCGCTGATGCAGATGTATCGCGACGACCCGCGTGATCAGAAGATCGATCTGGGCGTTGGTGTCTACAAGAATGTCGAGGGCATCACCCCGGTCATGCGTGCCGTAAAAGCGGCTGAAAAGCGCATTTTGGAAGAGCAGGAAACCAAGGCCTATACCGGCTTAGCGGGCGATCCGGCCTATGCTGATGCGATGATCGGTCTGATCTTGGGTGCATCGGTGCCGCGCGCCAATATCGCCGCTGTGGCAACTCCGGGGGGCACTGGCGCCTGCCGCCAAGCGTTTGAGATGATCCGCATGGCCAACCCCTCGGCACGCGTATTTGTGTCGAACCCGACATGGCCGAACCATTTGTCGATCCTGAATTATCTGGGGATCGAAACCGTCCAATACCGGTATTTCGACAGCGAAACCCGAGGTGTCGACTTCGACGGCATGATCGAAGACCTGAAATCTGCCAAGGCAGGCGATGTGGTTCTGCTACACGGCTGCTGCCACAACCCGACTGGCGCCAACCTGAACATGGTGCAATGGCAAGAGGTTGTGAACCTGATCAACGAGCGTGGCCTCGTGGCGATGATCGATATCGCTTATCAGGGCTTTGGCGATGGTCTGGAAGAAGATGCGCAAGCGACTCGTCTGGTGGCCTCATCCGTCAAGTGCTGCCTGATCGCGGCATCTTGTTCCAAAAACTTTGGCGTTTATCGCGAGCGTACCGGCCTGCTAATGGCGATCAGCGATGATCCGGCGCAAACTGCGCTGAACCAATCCACGCTGGCTTTCCTGAATCGTCAGAACTACTCCTTCCCGCCCGATCACGGCGCGCGAGTCGTGACGACAATCCTCAATGATGAGGCTCTGCGTGCCGATTGGGCCACCGAACTTGAAGAGGTTAGGCTGTCTATGCTGGGCTTGCGTCAGCAACTGGCAGATGAATTGCAACGCCTCAGCGGGTCGGACCGGTTTGGCTTTGTCGCTCAGCACCGTGGTATGTTCTCACGCTTGGGCGCGGCGCCCGAACTGGTTGAAAAGCTGCGGGCAGATCACGGTATCTATATGGTTGGCGACAGCCGCCTGAATATCGCTGGGTTGAATGCGACCACCGTGCCAATTCTGGCGCAGGCGATAATTGATGTCGGCGTCTGAACAGCGTCCTTAAAAAAGGAAAACCCGGGCACGACGCCCGGGTTTTTTGTTTGAATATCGGTGGCTGGTTAGCCTTTGGAGAACTCTGGATAAGCTTCCATGCCCAGCTCTGCCATGTCGAGACCGTTGATCTCATCTTCTTCGCTGACGCGGATGCCGATGGTGGCCTTCAGGATTGACCACAGGACCAGCGCGGCGACAAAGGTGAACACGCCGTATGCGATGATACCGGTCAACTGAGTGATCAAGCTGGCCTCACCGTAGAAGATCACGGCGATGGTGCCCCAGATACCGGCGAACAGGTGAACCGGGATCGCACCGACAACATCGTCGATCTTGAACTTGTCCAGCATCGGAACCGCGAAGACCACGATGATACCACCCACAGCACCGATCCACAGAGCGCCGAACAGGGTCGGGGCCAGCGGTTCAGCTGTGATCGAAACCAGACCGGCCAGCGCGCCGTTCAGTACCATGGTCAGGTCGGGCTTCTTGTACATCAGCTGCGTCATGATCAGGGCTGCAACGGCACCGGATGCAGCGGCCATGTTGGTGTTGGCGAAGATGCGCGATACGTCCGACACATCTCCGACGGTGCCCATCGCCAGTTGCGAGCCGCCGTTGAAGCCGAACCAGCCCAGCCACAGGATAAAGGTCCCCAAGGTGGCCAAGGCCAGGTTCGAACCGGGCATCGGGTGCACTTTGCCGTCCTTGTACTTGCCAATACGCGGCCCAAGGATGATGGCACCTGCCAGCGCTGCCCAGCCACCGACCGAGTGTACAATGGTCGAACCCGCGAAGTCCGAGAAGCCAGCCTCGGACAGCCAGCCGCCGCCCCACTGCCATGAGCCCGAGATCGGGTACATAATACCGGTCAGAACAACCACGAAGGCTAGGAACGGCCACAGTTTGATCCGTTCAGCCACTGCACCGGACACGATCGATGCGGTTGCCGCGACAAAAACCAGCTGGAAGAAGAAGTCCGAGCCGACCGAGGCATAGTCCAGCGCAGCTGCATCCGCGCCAACACCTACCGGATCAAGAACGGTCGTCGAGAAGAAGGGGCCCAGCCAACCCGAAATGGTCCAGCCATCACCTGGATACATCAGGTTGAAGCCGATCAGCCAGTACATGATCGCTGCGATCGAAAACAATGCGATGTTCTTGATCATCTGCATGGCAACGTTCTTGGACCGCACCAGCCCGCCTTCGAGCATGGCAAAGCCTGCTGCCATGAAGAACACCAGGAAGCCACCCATCAGGAATAGCAGCGTGGTGAAGATATATTGAGTGTGAAGCGCAGGCTCGCCGCTGGCGGCCTCTTGCGCAAAGCCCATCTGCGGCAACGCGACGATCGCGGCGGCAGGGATGAGAGATTTCATCAGGTTCATTGTCAATCCTCGAATGATGTTGGGTGGGGGCGCCTTACAGCGCCTCTTCGTTGGTTTCCCCGGTCCGCACGCGCAGGGCCTGCTCGACATCGAGGACGAAAATCTTGCCGTCACCGATCTTGCCGGTTTTGGCGGTGGTGGTGATGGTCTCAACGATCTGGTCGGCCATGGTGGCGGGCACCACGATCTCAAGCTTGATCTTGGGCACGAAATTCACGGCGTATTCGGCACCGCGATAAATCTCGGTGTGGCCCGATTGTGAGCCAAAGCCCTTGATCTCGGTCACCATCATGCCGCGCACGCCTGCATTGGTCAGTGCCTCACGCACCTCCTCAAGCTTGAACGGTTTGATTGTCGCAATGATCAGTTTCACGTCTTTCCCCTCTACTACTCCGGCAGTCTGGTATTTTGCACCTGCAGAAAAATGCGCGACCGGGTTTCAGATGGAACATTTTCCGAGGGTAAAAACGGGCAGAAAATCAGCAATTATGCACATTTTTTGCACAAACCGTGCAACATGATTAATAATTGGGCAAACTTGTAAGGGGAAATACCGGAATTTCACACCTCTACATGGTCGATCTGGCGGGGTATGGTGCCTCAAAAGCATAATCGGGCAGAGTTTGAGCATGGCTGAGTCCAACCGCCGCAAACCGCGACTGGTCGCGGACAAAAGGTACCCGTCCAAAGGTCGAAAACCTGCGGCGACCAAGCGGTCTGCGAAACCCGCGGGCAAGAAATCGACGGCCCGAAAACCCGCTGTACGCAAAACAGCACGCAAGAAAACACGCCGCAGTTCCGGTGGAAAAGGGGGCGGTATCTTCCGCCGCATGTTCCGCTGGCTCTGGAGCCTGTTCTGGGGCATCACATGGCGGGTCGGCGCGGTTGCCGGGCTTCTCTTGGCGCTGGCGGTGGGAGTCGTCTACACCTCACTGCCGGATGTGGATGCCTTGCTGGATGGGCGGGCCAAGGGTTCGGTGACCTTGCTGGATCGAGATGGCAAGGTCTTTGCCTGGCGCGGGGATCAGTTTGGTGGCGTGATCACGGCAGATACGGTTTCTCCGCATCTGAAGAACGCCGTGATTGCGACCGAGGATAAACGATTCTATCGCCATTTCGGCGTCAGCCCGCGCGGCGTGGCGAGTGCGGTGCGCATCAACTTGAGCGAAGGGCGCGGGCCATTGTCGGGCCATGGCGGTTCGACCATCACGCAGCAGACGGCCAAGCTGCTGTGTTTGGGCGTGCCTTATGATCCCAGTGCATGGGAATCCGAGGCCGCGTATGAGGCGGATTGCCGACAGGGTTCGCTTTGGCGCAAAGCGAAAGAGGCAGTTTACGCAATCGCGATGGAGGTCAAATACTCCAAGGATGAGATTCTGACGATCTATCTGAACCGCGCCTTCCTCGGCGCAGGAGCGCGTGGTTTCGAAGCCGCCAGCCAGCGCTATTTCGGTATTTCGGCTGCCGAAGTGTCTCCGGCTGAGGCCGCAATGTTGGCGGGGCTTCTGGTGGCACCTTCTCGCTATGCGCCCACGAACAACCTGCAACGCTCACAGGATCGCGCGCGGTTGGTGGTTGGGCTTATGGAGGCTCAGGGCTATCTGAGCAGCGCCCAAGCGAGTGAGGCGCGTAGCCGTCCGGCGCAATTGTCCGAAGCTGCGGCTGCGCGCGCAGGGGGGTATTTTGCCGATTGGGTCATGGCCAGCGGTCCCGAGTTTTTTACCCGCAATACAACCGAAGACGTGGTGATCCGGACCACGTTGGATCAGCGCATCCAGACATCGGCGGAAGAGGCGCTGAAGTTCATTTTCCAGGAAAAAGTGCGCGAAGGCTCCAAAGCACAGGCCGCCATTGTCGTTATGTCCGCAGACGGTGCTGTCCGAGGTATGGTCGGCGGACGCAAGACCCGCGTGTCTGGTGCGTTCAACCGGGCCACACAGGCTCTGCGACAGACCGGTTCGTCGTTCAAACCGTTTGTCTATGCGACCGCGTTAGAACTTGGGTATTCGCCGCTCGACACGGTGATGGACGAGCCGACCTGCTGGAACATCGCGGGATCAGGTCAGTGGTGTCCGAAGAACTACACCAATAAGTTCTATGGCCGCGTGACGCTGGCGGACGCTCTGAAAAACTCTTTGAACATTCCTGCGGTCAAAGTGGCGGATATTTCGGGCCTGGATAACGTCCGCACGGTTGCTAGTGGTTTTGGCCTGTCCAGCGATCTAGCAGAAGGCCTCGCGCTGGCGCTGGGCGCATCGGAAAGCACACTGATCGAGATGACGGGGGCCTATGCAGGCATCCTGAACGGCGGCTCGGCAGTTGAGCCTTATGGCCTGACCGAATTGAAGCTGCTGGGTGAGACCGAGCCTGTCATGGTCACAACAACCGGTATTGGTGAGCGTGTGATAAACGACAAGGCCGCCAAGCAACTGACTTGGATGATGGAGCGCGTGGTTTCAGAAGGCACAGGCGGTCGTGCGAAACTGCCGGGCTGGCAGGTGGCCGGCAAGACCGGCACAACTCAGGCCGCGCGGGATGCTTGGTTCATTGGTTTCACGGCGGATTATGTGGCAGGTGTCTGGATGGGCTATGACGACAATACGCCGTTGTCAGGTGTCACTGGTGGAGGCCTGCCGGCAGAGATCTGGAAAGAAACTATGGTGCGTGTGACCGAAGGTATGACGCCCACGCCACTGCCGATGCTGGCGCCGGATCCACCTGTCAGAACCGCTCAGCCACAACAACCACGTCGCCAGAAAGAAACCGGGCTGGATCGGGCAATCAACAATCTGTTGAAAAATATCTTTGGCAACTAACAAAAAAAGGCGGCGCGCTGGGCACCGCCTTTGGAAACTGATGGATTGTGTAATCAGACGCTTTCGTCCAGCGCCGCCAGAATTGCATCACCCATTTCACTGGTCGAAACCGGCTGAACACCTTCTTCGGCCAGCAGGTCAGCCGTGCGAACACCATCGGCCAGAACCTTTTCGATCGCCGCTTCCAGACGATCTGCTTCGGCGCCCTGATCAAAGCTGTAACGCAGCGCCATGGCGAAGCTGAGGATACAGGCAATCGGGTTGGCTTTGCCCTGACCCGTGATATCGGGGGCAGACCCGTGGACCGGTTCGTACATCGCCTTGGGGCGGCCATTGGCCATAGGGGCACCCAGTGAGGCCGACGGCAGCATGCCCAGCGACCCGGTCAGCATCGCGGCACAATCGGACAGGACATCGCCAAACAGGTTGTCTGTGACGATCACGTCAAACTGCTTGGGTGCGCGCACCAGCTGCATCGCACCGTTGTCTGCATACATATGTGTCAGCTCGACCTCGGGGTATTCCTGGCCCACGCGGGTCACGACTTCGCGCCACAGGATGCCCGATTCCATTACATTGGCTTTTTCCATCGAGCACAGTTTCTTGTTCCGGCGCATCGCCAGCTCAAAAGCGGAACGCGCGGCGCGTTCGATCTCGGATTCGGTGTAACGTTGGGTGTTAATGCCCACACGCTCGTTACCTTCCCCAAAAATGCCGCGCGGCTCACCGAAATAAACGCCCGAGGTCAGCTCGCGCACGATCATGATGTCGAGGCCCGCCACCACGTCTTTCTTCAGCGACGAGAAATCGGCCAGCGCGTCAAAGCACTGAGCGGGACGCAGGTTGGAATATAGGTCCATTTCCTTGCGCAGACGCAGCAGACCGCGTTCGGGCTTCAGGCTGAAATCCAGATCGTCATATTTGGGGCCGCCAACAGCCCCCAGCAGCACGGCGTCGACGTCTTGCGCCTTGGCCATGGTTTCGTCCGACAGGGGCTTGCCGTGCGCATCATAGGCAGCGCCGCCGACCAGATCCTCGCTCACGTCAAAGTGAAGGTCGCGATTGGTGCCGAACCAATCGATGATTCTGCGCACTTCGGCCATAACTTCGGGGCCAATACCGTCTCCGGGCAGGATGAGGAGCGAGGGGTTGGACATCGACAGTCTCCTTGCGTTTTGTCGCACACGCCCTAGCGTTTGCAGCGCATCGGGTCAATGAGACGAACCCGTCAAATCATGAGGAAAACACAGGCTGACACCCGGAAATCCGGCCCCATCGCTGAAAATCGAAACTGTAGGCCATGGCACCTTTGATCTGGAACGTCACACAGGCGAAAACGGAACGCTGGTGATTCAGTATCGCGGCCTGCACTGTCCAATCTGCATTCGCCAGATGGGTGAGGTCGAAGCGGCACTGGATGATTTCGCCGAATTGGGGATCGAGGTGATCATGATCACCACGGATACCGGCGAACGTGCGGCGGAAACGGTTGAAAAAGCCGGGGTGTCGAAGCTACGCGTAGGGTACGGCCTACCTATGGCTGATGCGCGCGACGTCTGGGGGCTGAATATCTCGGTGGCTCGCGAAGGCAGTGCCGAGCCTGCGTTATTCGCCGAGCCGGGGCATTTTTATATCAAACCCGATCAGACGTTGTATTACGTCTGGCAGCAAACGACGCCGTTTGCCCGGCCACCCATTTCGGATATCGTTGGTGGTTTGAAATTCACCCTGGCCAACAATTATCCGGCGCGCGGAACCTATACCGGCGCGTTGTAGTCGGAATTACAATCGGGCCTTCAACCCTTCAGCCAGCAAATCCCAGACCCTGCGAATACGTGGGGTCTGTCGCATCGCCTGAGGCGCGGCCAACCAGACGGGCAGCACCGGAATCTCGACATCAATGTCCAACACCTCGACCTGTGGATCAGCCTGCACAATGCTGAGCTGACTGAACCCCACGCCACAACCTGCGCGGATCAATTCCCAGTAAGCCGTCTGGTTATCGCACCGCGTGGCAAAGCTGTCCCGGCTGGCAGGCCAGCCCTTGTTACGCATCGCGGTAATAATGTCTTCGTTAGTGTCAAATCCCACAAGATCATGCTGCATCAGCTCTGTCGGCGTATTTGGCCGTCCGGCGCGGTCTAAATAGGATCGGGCGGCGCAGAAACACAGCGGAACCTCTCCGATATGTTTGGCAACAATATCGACCTGTTCAGGGCGGTACATTCGTACGGCGATGTCAGCTTCGCGAAACAACAGGTTTTCACTGGCGTCTGAGGCGACCAGATCAAGCTGAATGGCCGGTTCCGCCTGCCGGATTGAGGCGATGATCGGTGGCAGCAGATGGTGCGAGACAAAGACCGAGGCGGTGATCCTGACCGAGCCTTCCAACTGTTGCGCCTGCCCGGCCGCCGTCAGCCCAAGCGCATTGACAGCGCCGTGCATCTGCTGCGCCATCGGCAACACTTGCTGCCCCACATCGCTGAGCGTCAGACCGCGTGCGTGGCGATCAAACAGGGATACGCCGAGCTCCTGTTCCAGCGCATGCACCTGTCGCCCCAGCGTTGGCTGGCTGCGCCCCAGTTGCTTTGCGGCTGCGGACAAGGAACCCGTTTCCGCAACAGCGAGAAAGCTTTGGATCAAGGACCAGTCGGAAAGTCGAAGAGGATTAGCCATTCAAAAACGAATACATAATCTGCAGTTTTTGGCAATTTCCAAAAGCAAGTGAATGACTAGGTTGGTGATGAATGGAGGGACAGATGCCACAGACAGCACTTATTCTCGGGGCTAACGGCCGATTTGGTCGCAATGCTGCCCAAGCCTTTTCCAGCGCTGGTTGGGTCGTGCGCCGGTTTGATCGCCGTAACGAGCATTTACAGACGGCGGCGCGAGGAGCAGATGTTATTGTAAATGCCTGGAACCCACCGTATCCCGATTGGGCAAAACAGGTGCCAGGACTGCATCGTCAGGTGATCGAAGTCGCCTCAGAATATGACCTCACGGTGATTGTACCAGGGAATGTTTATGTATTTGGCGCGGACACGCCCGGCCCATGGTCGACCGATACGCCGCATCTAGCACAGAACCCTCTGGGGCGCATTCGGGTCGAAATGGAAGAGGCGTATCGCGCCTCATCCGTACGAACCATTGTTCTGCGAGCGGGTGATTTCATTGACACCGAGGCTTCGGGAAACTGGTTCGATCAGATATTGATCAAGCACTTGCAGCGCGGTCGCTTTGTGTACCCCGGGAATCCTGATATTCCGCATGCTTGGGCCTATCTGCCCGACCTGACACGCGCTGCCGTTGCACTGGCTGAAATGCGCGATGAACTGCCACGCTTCTGTGACATTCCCTTTGCCGGGTACACTCTGACCGGCAATGAAATGGTGCAAGCATTGTCGCAGTTAGTTGGACAGGAGGTGGTGCTCAGACAGATGGCGTGGTGGCCTTTGAATCTGGCCCGACCATTCTGGCGCTTGGCACCTCACTTGATCGAGATGAAGTATCTGTGGAATACGCCGCACCGGCTGGATGGGCAATTCTTTGATCAGCTCTTACCAGAATTTGCGCAGACCGACCTGATTGAGGCGCTGAAAACGGCGATCCCTGATCGCTCTGCTGATGCGCACCAAGAACAACAAGGGGCGGCTTTGCAGTCATGAATGCTCGCCGATCAGTCTCAGTTCTATCTGTCGAGTAGATCGACCCAAACAAGCCGGTGGCGGCTTGCGCTTGCAGCCACTTCGCGCTCAGCGGTATCAGGCCAATAAATGCCTGCGTTTTGCACTTGCCAATCGGATGACGGCAATACGTAATCCACTCTCATCTCACCAACGCCTTTCCAGAACACGGTTGTGGTGGACCCGGTTGGATCAACAGGTAGGGGATCCTGGATTAGAGGGTCGGACAGAAGGCCTGTGATTGCGGCCTTGCGACCCTCTCCCCTGTTTGGGTCCAGATTGGCGTCGCCTGCAATGATGAAGCGACCAGTGGGTTTGGAACCCAAGTCGCCGTTCAGCAAAAGTGACCAGAGCCGAATTTCATCCTTGTTGCGCAGCCCATTCCGGTCTTCCGTCCCATCAAAGACTGGGGGGCTGGCGTGGAAGGTCATCAGATCTAGACGACCACCTGGGGCCTCAATAGGAACGACCCAATGCGCTGTTGAAGACAGTCTTTGGATGGACTGCGCCTGATCAGAGGGGAATGGCATTCCATCGACAACCGGTAACTGAGACCCGGGCAGATCGCGCCATAGCAGTTCTGTATAGGAAAGGACCTCATCTTTCACGATGGGATAGCGAGACAGCACCGCCAAACCGTTCTGACCTGTAAACCGGCCCCAGCCTTGTGCATCACCCGGGCCTCCGGTCTCACCATCTCCATCCAAATCCAATGTGGTTTCGAACCCAGAATTGGGTTGTTCGGTGAAGCTGTAGGCGTAGACCACCCCCACGTCTTTCATCGCATCTGACAGAGCCGTCAGGGTATGCCCATCGGAATCCCAATCGATTCCTTGTAGGGCAACAATATCAGGGCGTGTTGCCCGCAGCACCTCAATCACCGCGACAACTTGCGAATCTTCGCGCCCGATGTCACGCAACAACAGCCCGGGGCCATCGCGGCTGAGCTCGGTGTTATAGCTTGCAACACGCAGAGTCTCTGCCTGCGCCGCAAACGGCAGCAACAGCAGGGCCAAGGCGCGGATCATGCGACTTGAGTGGACTCGGACGTTGAGTAGGCGCGACGCTTTTCGACGATCAGGCTGGCAATGCGCAGTGTCGCCATGCCGCGCATGATCATACTGGCAGGCAGGAAGGCCCACGCGCAAAGCGTCCAGATCATTGTCTGCGGATTGCTGAGCGCAATCGGGGTGATAAATGCCGCTGTCAGCTTGATCAGAGCGGGAATCAGGAAAGGCAACAATGCCCCAATCGCAATGTTCAAACGCCCGTCGCGTTGCAGGCGCGTGACGACATCGCCGCCTTTGGTCGGATCAAACAGGGGTAGATTTGTCCAAACATTGAAGGCCCCGTTGCCCGTTGGCCATCCTCGAAACTTCACCGTATAGGCGAAGCTGGCGATCGTAACGAGCGCAGCAATGTATGCAGTGCTGGCTGATACGCGTACCAATTCCACAAGGGATTGGCTGGCATCGGCAGGCAGCATTAAAACCACGAGGCGAACAGGGGAATAGGGGAAATCCACCACATTCGCGATCTTCAGGCCAACTGAATAAGCCAGGCCCGTCAGTTCCGAGGGGGCATAGGCGTTTTTGCAGATCAATGTCAGAAAAGTGATCATCGACATCAGGCCAACAAAGCGCAGCCGGTTCACAGGGGGCGCGTCACGAAATTCAATAAAGCTGGGAAAGGCCGAGTTGTATTCTGAGAAGGTTAGGATGAACGCAAGGATCGCCAGAAAGACGACAATCTCAGTCCCATTTGACGTCGATGAAGGCAGGTACAACGCAGGTGTTAGCACCATAAGTGCTACAAGCAATCCACGTATCGCCG
Organism: Ruegeria sp. BA2; assembly: GCF_056539605.1. Classification (NCBI taxonomy): domain Bacteria; kingdom Pseudomonadati; phylum Pseudomonadota; class Alphaproteobacteria; order Rhodobacterales; family Roseobacteraceae; genus Ruegeria; species Ruegeria sp. BA2. The sequence continues at coordinate 27,354 of NZ_JBQFVE010000004.1, forward strand.
CCCCCGTAGTGCGTGCAATCACAATCCGAACCCTTTTTCAAACCGGACTAGTCGATTCTGTGCCGACCTTTCGTCCAACTTGCTCTTACCGCTCGTTCGCCTTCGGCTACCTCTTAGAGGTCAACATGGCTGACAAGCGGTATTTCGCTCAAGTCGGAGTGCAGAAAACACGAGATTTCGGGCAAAATGATGGCGCAACTGGTGCGGGATTGCATCATTTAGGACGCAAATCCGACGTGTATCTCAAAATGATACCTAGATGTAGTGGTTTAGTAATTCTCAACCCCAAGAACGCGAACGGGGCCGCCTCGGCGACCCCGTCAGGTTGAGTATCAACAGATTCGCCCCCAGAATCATACCCAGGGGCGGGCCTGACTGGCGTGATCCTCGAATTTGTCGATGTGATGGTCTTTTTCCATTGTCAGTCCGATATCGTCCAGACCGTTCAGCAAGCAGTGCTTGCGGTGCGGGTCGATATCAAAGCTGATCTCGACACCGTCCGATGTCGTGATCGTCTGATCTTCCAGATGTACAGTCATGCGGGCGTTCTCACCCTTATGCGCGTCATCCATCAGAATCGCATGATGCTCTTCTTCGACTACGATGGGCAGGATGCCGTTTTTGAAGCAGTTGTTGAAAAAGATGTCTGCGAAGCTGGTCGAGATCACGACCTTGATGCCGAAATCCTTGATCGCCCAAGGCGCATGTTCGCGCGACGAGCCGCAGCCGAAGTTGTCGCCAGCCACCAGAATCTCGGTCTGACGATAGGCGGGTTTGTTCAGAACGAATTCCTCGTTCTCGCCGCCATGGTCGTGATAACGCATCTCATCAAACAGAACGACGCCAAGGCCGGACCGCTTGATGGTTTTCAGGTGCACCTTGGGGATGATCATATCGGTGTCGATATTAATCAGCGGCATTGGGGCGGCCACCCCGTGGACTTTTTCGAACTTTTCCATGTCTACACTCCTGCGAGAGAGGGCCGCGCCCGTTTCCCGCGTTTAAGCTTCTTTCGCTTCTGTTGTTTCGTCCTTGGGTGCGTTCTTGACGAAGAACGCCATGAAGACCAATCCGAACCCGTTGAACAGCATCTCAACGCCAAGGAAGATCCCCAGAATGCTCAGCAGCGCCTGAGGTTCCTGCCCGACATAGCTCCAAATGATGCCTGCCAGGATGATCGACAAGATGCCCGAGATCATCGTGGGCCAGAAAAACTGTGTTCCTTTCATCTGGAACGACAGGATGATCCGCGCGATGCCACCTGCCATGAACAGGATCAGCACAACAGTCGCAAGTGTCAGTGTGCCCTGCAGCGGATGGCCCAGAAAAGACCAGCCCAGAAACACCATGACCGCACCCATAATGAGTGACAGAATCTTGTTGCCGGTGCCTTCAACCGTGAAGCCACCAACGATCTGCAATCCGCCCGCGATCAACAGCAACACGCCGGTCACTACCGTCACGGCAACGGATGCCACGACCGGAGCGCCCAGTACGAACACCCCGAATGCTATGGACAAAAGTCCCAGCAGCAGCCATTTGACCCAATCACTCATGTTAGTCTCTCCATCAAATATCTATATATGAGAGACTCTTACATCAATTCACGCACGTCTGTCAGCCGTCCTGTGATTGCCGCTGCGGCAGCCATCGCCGGGCTTAGCAGGTGGGTGCGTCCGCCCCGACCCTGTCGACCTTCGAAGTTGCGGTTCGAGGTCGCGGCACATCGCTCGCCCGGCTGCAGTTGATCCGGGTTCATCGCCAGACACATTGAGCATCCTGCCAGGCGCCATTCGAACCCGGCATCCTTAAAGATCTCGGCCAGACCTTCTTCTTCGGCCTGAGCGCGAACAAGGCCTGAGCCGGGCACGACCATGGCGCGCATGCCGTCCTTGATCTTCTTGCCCTTCAGGATTTCCGCCGCAGCACGCAGGTCTTCGATCCGGCCGTTGGTGCAGGACCCGATAAAGACGGTGTCGATTTCCACATCGCTCAGCTTTTGACCGGCTTCCAGACCCATGTACTCGATCGAGCGGCGGGCCGCATCGACCTTGCCGCCTTCAAAATCCTCGGGATGCGGCACGGATGCAGTGATCGGCAGAACGTCCTCGGGGCTGGTGCCCCAGGTCACGACCGGAGCGATATCTTCGCCGCGCAGGGTCACGACCTTGTCAAAATGTGCGCCTTCGTCGGTGTAAAGCGTCTTCCACCAGTCCATCGCGGCTTCCCACTGGGCACCTTTCGGCGCATGGGGCCGGCCTTTGACATACTCGAACGTGGTCTCATCCGGTGCGATCAAACCAGCGCGCGCGCCACCTTCGATCGCCATGTTGCAGACGGTCATGCGGCCTTCCATCGAAAGTTCCCGGATCGCTTCGCCGCAATATTCGATGACATAGCCTGTGCCACCAGCAGTACCGGTCTCGCCGATAACGGCCAGAGTGATGTCCTTGGCGGTCACGCCCGGCTGCAAATTGCCGGTGATCTCCACCTTCATGTTTTTGGATTTCTTCTGGATCAGGGTCTGCGTGGCCAGAACGTGCTCAACCTCAGACGTGCCTATACCATGCGCCAGCGCACCAAACGCGCCGTGGGTGGCGGTGTGGCTGTCGCCGCAAACAACGGTCATGCCAGGGAGGGTCCAGCCCTGTTCGGGGCCGACGATGTGCACGATGCCCTGACGCACGTCATGCACAGGATAGTAGTGAATGCCGAAATCCTTGGCATTCTTGTCCAGCGCTTCGACCTGAATACGGCTCTCCGGGTTCTCGATCCCGTTTACACGGTCAGGCGTCGTCGGCACGTTGTGGTCCGGAACGGCGATGGTCTTTTCCGGTGCGCGCACCTTGCGACCCGCCATACGCAGGCCTTCGAACGCTTGCGGGCTGGTGACTTCGTGCACCAGATGGCGGTCGATATAAAGCAGGCAGGTGCCATCATCGGCTTCATGCGCGACATGGGCATCCCAGATTTTGTCATAGAGTGTTTTGGGGGACATCGGTCCTCTCCCCGTATGTAATGAGAAATAGCTGGCGAGGTGGCTTAGGCCGCGGATAGGCAGGCCAGAACCGTGCGGGCGGCCCCAAAGAACCGTTCACGCAAGCGTGCGCGGTCTTCCAGATTCTGTTCTTGGGCCACATTGAGTCTCATGCGCCTCAGATATATCGGGGTTTGCTGTCAATCAAGGTGCAATCCGGCTGCGGGCTTGCATCCCTTCACGTGGATGGCCAAGCTGGCAGGCATGAACCAGGATCTGCTACCGGAAACGCTGTCCGAGCTTTATGCCAACATGACGGCAGCCTTTTCAGCACAGTTTGCGACCCTGATCGAGCTGATCGTCACACCCGGATGGCGCCAATATCAGTTGGTGATCATCCTGTTTTTGTGGGCGCTGGCGTTTCTGCTGAAGCTTTTGACGCAAAAGCGATGGGATGCATGGGCCCGTGCCCGCACCGGTTGGCCGAAATGGCGATTGCGCATTCTAATTCAGTTCATGCGGCGTCTAACACTGGTTTACTTCGTCTTGCTGTCCTGGGGGCTCTATTGGGTCATGCAGCAGACAACATGGCCTTCGCGCAGCTATATCATCGGTGTTTTTGCAACGCTTGCGCTGGCCTGGCTGGCGATCGCGCTGGTCTCACGGTTGGTGCGCAACCGGACACTGCGGCAGATCTTCAAGTGGTCGATGTGGGTCTATGCAACGCTGATTGCGCTGGGATTGACGGATGACGTGGCCGAATTCCTTGACGGTGTGGCGATCTCGATCGGCGATCTGCATATCTCGGCCTTGGGGATCATCAAGGCTGTTCTGCTGATCGGCGTCCTGCTGACACTTGCACGGATCGGGACCCGCGCGGCCGAGCGCGGATTGAAGGGCAATGATGACATCACACCTTCGATGCAGGTGCTGCTGGCCAAGGGCATTCAGGTGCTGCTTTATGGTGCGGTGTTCATGGCCGCGATCCGGACGCTTGGCTTTGACCTGACGGGGATTGCGCTGTTGTCTGGTGCAATCGGTGTGGGGATCGGGTTCGGACTGCAGAAAGTGGTCTCGAATCTCATATCAGGCATCATCATCCTGATGGATCGGTCGATCAAACCGGGCGATGTGATCTCGCTGGGCGACACGTTCGGCTGGATCAATGCGCTGGGCGCGCGATATGTCTCGGTCGTTACCCGCGACGGGCGTGAATACCTGATCCCGAACGAGGATTTAATCACCAATCAGGTGGTGAACTGGTCACACTCGGATAAGTTCGTTCGGTTGGATCTGGAATTTGGAACCAGCTACAGTGACGACCCGCACAAGGTGCGCGCAACGGCGATCCGGTCAGTTAAGTTGGTCAAACGGGTGTTAAGCGGCGGCAAGCATGAACCGGTTTGTCACATCACCGGTTTTGGCGACAGCAGCGTAGACTATGTTCTGCGGTTCTGGATCAGTGATCCGACCAAGGGGCTGACCAATATCCGGGGCAATGTCTACCTTGCGTTATGGGACGCGTTTCAGGCCGAAGATATCTCGTTGCCCTTCCCGCAGCGCGAAGTGCGCCTGCTGCCCGACGACGCAGAGGCGCAACAGCTCGCCAAAGAGTGAGGGGATGTCACAGCGCAAACCAGCCCTTTCATTGAAATGTTGCAATCCCCTTGTTACCTTATTAGTACCCCGGCGCCGGGGTTTGGCGGCGCGCAGCAAAGGAGGACTATGTCCTGTCTCTACATACACAGGCGGGTTTGCCCGCCGATGATGGGGCCAGTGTAATGGCCCACTCTCAGTCAATCAGCGATAAGCTGCTTGAGCGTATCCTTTCCTCACTTTCTGATGACAAGGCCGAAGACGTCGTGCAGATCAACCTGCAAGGTAAGTCTTCTGTTGCGGATCACATGGTGATTGCCTCGGGCCGGTCGACTCGACAGGTTTCGGCCATGGCGGAAAAGCTGACGGATCGCATCAAGCAGGAATTCGGTTTCACCTCGAAGGTCGAAGGCAAAGATGCCGGCGACTGGGTGCTGATCGATACGGGCGACGTGGTCGTTCATATCTTCCGCCCCGAAGTGCGTGAGTTCTATCAGCTGGAAAAGATGTGGCTGCCTCAGGGCGGCAGCGCCTCGGCGAATTGAGGCGCCATCCCGGTCTGCATTAACAGGCCGGAGGCGAGAGAAATATGCGTATCAGCATAGTTGCGGTCGGGCGATTGCGTGCCGGACCGGAGAAGTCCCTGCTTGATGATTACCTGACCCGATTTGACCGGACCGGCCGAAGCTTGGGCCTTGGTCTGGCACGGGTGATCGAGGTCGAGGATAAGAAAAACGCTGGCATGGGGGCAGAAGCCGCGCTGTTGCGTAAGGCGCTGCCCAAAGGCGCTGTGATCTGCACGCTGGACGAGCGCGGGCGGGTCATGTCGTCTCCTGATTTTGCGAAAAAACTGGGTGGGTGGCGTGATGCAGGACGTCAGGATTTGGCGTTGATCATCGGTGGAGCGGACGGAATAGACCCTAATCTGCGGGCTGAGGCCGATTTTTCCATCTCATTCGGATCGATGGTCTGGCCTCATATGTTGGTCCGTGTGATGCTGGCCGAGCAACTGTATCGGGCCGCAACGATCCTGTCGGGCGGCCCTTATCACCGGGTCTGACATGGCGCAGCTTTTGATCGTTTATCATTCCCGTACGGGCGGCGCGCGCCAGATGGCCGAGGCTGCCGCCGCGGCCGCGCGCGATGAGGCTGATACAATTCTAAAAACCGCCGATCAGGCCGAACCTGAGGATATGTTGGCGGCTGACGGTTATATCTTTTGCGCGCCCGAAAATCTGGCGGCGATTTCTGGTCTGATGAAAGAATTTTTCGACCGCTGCTATTATCCGGTGCTTGGTCGAATCGAAGGGCGCCCCTACGCGCAGATGATATGCGCCGGATCAGATGGCGAAAATGCCGCGCGCCAGATGGCACGAATCGCAACGGGGTGGCGTCTGAAAGAGGTACAACCGCCACTGATCATCTGCACGCATGCGCAAACGCCCGCAGCTATCCTGGCCAAAAAGACCATACCACAGCAGCAACTTGAAACCTGCCGCGAGATCGGTGCTGCCCTGGCGGCCGGTCTCAGCCTTGGGGTGTTCTGAGCGTTAGTTCAGATCGACCACGGTCGTGTCTTCGCTCCAGCCCCCGACATTGTCGCGGGCCTGAATTTGCACCTGCGTGGTCCCGTCAGGGATAACTACACCGCCCAGTGACCGGGTAAAGGGCTGCTCATTGACATGAGGGTGATGCAGCACACGCATCCCCAATTCGTTACCCTGCATGTCCAGCACCCGCCAGCCATCGGCATAGTCATCCCATCCTGTATCAGGATGACGAATCGTGACGTCGAACCGCCAGGTATCTCCGCTTGAGCGCGCCGAGACCTGTTCGATCGTCGGAGGGTCGGCAAAAGCGGGGCTGGCCAGTAGGGTGCTGAGAATCAGATAGCGCATGGAGCTAAACTATGCGCTCGGGCGCTGCATTGCGATCACGACTCTGTGTTTGGTGGTGCTGTCATCATGACGGTTCGCGACTGCGAGGCAAATTCGCGCCGATAGAGTACGCCGAATGTGACTACAGAGCTCAGTATCAACGCTGCTGGCCCCAATATCCAGGCAATAGAAGCCAACGCAAAGTAGGTGGCCCGTAAGGCACGATTAAAACTGCGTGCCGCCGTGATGCAGATATCGGCTGCCTGAGCGGCACGGGCATAGGCCTGTGGATGATCGGGATCGTTTGGGACGGCGGCCATCAGGATGGCGCAGTATCCAAATAGGCGATGAGACCAAACAAATTTCAGAAACGCGTTCGACAGAAAAAGAAGAATAACTAGTATCTTGACTTCCCACACCATCGCTGGCGCGCGTCCAATCGCAAGATCTTCGGCAACACCGGCAAGGCGTTCAGTATTGCCAAGCAGCGCCAGACCGCCACCAATTGCAATCATGATTGTTGATGCAAAGAACGTACTGCCCTGACGCATGGCCGAGATCACTTGTGCATCAAAAACACGCGGCTGGCGGGTAACCATTTCGCGCATCCAGGCCTTGCGATAATCATCCATCATCAATGAGACAGACGGTTTCTGAGGGGACGGATTCTCGATCTTCCACCCAATCCCAAGCCAGGCGGCGAACAGCAGCAAAACAGCTGCATAGTCTAGTGGAGAAAACAGCAATGCGCGGTCGATCCAAGTCATAGCGCGACACTATTGTTGGATTCAGAAACTTGCCAGCCGATATAATTGGTAATATAATTTTACCAGATGGGAGATCAGCGATGGAAATGCCGATACCAAATCCGGATGTCTTGGCGCGTAAGCAAGCATTGGTCACGCGGCTACAGCAGGTGCTGCCAAAGGATGCTGTGATCCATGACGAGGCCGAGACCCGGGCCTATGAATGCGATGCGCTTACCGCCTATAAATGCCCACCGATGCTGGCAGTATTGCCTTCGACCACGCAACAGGTTTCCGATGTTTTGCGCATTTGCCATGAACTAGGTGTGCCGGTCGTGCCGCGCGGGGCGGGCACGTCATTGGCGGGTGGCGCGCTGCCGACTGCAGATTGTGTTATTCTCGGCGTTGCACGGATGAATGAAGTGCTGGAAGTCGATTACGACAATCGGTTCATCAAGGTGCAATCCGGCCGAACTAATTTGAGTGTGACCGGCGCCGTCGAAGAAGAGGATTTCTTTTACGCCCCCGACCCCTCGTCTCAGCTTGCCTGCGCCATTGCCGGGAATATCGCGATGAATTCGGGCGGGGCACATTGTCTTAAATACGGGGTGACGACCAACAATCTGATGGGAGTGACCATGGTCATGATGGATGGCAGCGTAGTTGAAATTGGCGGCGCTTATCTGGATTCAGGCGGATTAGATCTGTTGGGTGTTATCTGCGGGTCCGAAGGACAGCTGGGTATCGTAACCGAAGCGACGTTGCGCATCCTGCGCAAACCCGAAGGGGCGCGGCCCGTGCTGATGGGCTTTGACGACAATGAAGTGGCAGGCCAATGTGTCTCTGACATTATCAAATCGGGCATTTTACCCGTCGCGATCGAGTTTATGGACCGACTGTGCATCCGGGCTTGCGAGAATTTCGCCCATGCGGGCTATCCCGATTGTGAGGCATTGTTGATCGTCGAGGTTGAAGGATCGGACGCTGAAATCGACAGTCAGCTGACAAAGATCATCGAGATCGCCAAGCGACATAATCCGGTTGAGCTGCGCGAAAGCCAATCAGCTGACGAAAGCGCGCGTATCTGGCTGGGGCGGAAATCGGCCTTTGGCGCAATGGGTCAGATCAACGATTATATGTGCTTGGACGGGACGATCCCGGTCTCATCGCTGCCTTTCGTCCTGCGCCGGATTGGGGAGCTGAGCAAAGACTATGGTCTGCCCGTTGGCAATGTGTTCCACGCTGGTGACGGGAATATGCATCCCTTGATCCTGTTTGATGCCAATAAGCCTGGTGATCTTGAGAAATGTGAGGCGTTTGGCGCGGATATCTTGAAGCTTTGTGTCGATGCTGGGGGCTGCCTGACCGGTGAGCATGGCGTGGGCATCGAAAAGCGTGATCTGATGACCCACCAATATGCGCCTGAGGATCTCGAGGCACAGATGGCGGTGAAAGATGTGTTCGATCCGAACTGGCTGCTGAACCCGGCTAAGGTGTTCCCGCTTGAGACATCTGCCGCGCGCCGGATGGCGGCTGAGTAAGCGGGATCGACTCCTTACTCCTGAGTATTTTTGAAAAGATGAAGTATATGAAACCGAAAACTGAGGCTGAACTTGCAGAGATCGTCGCAGGGCTAAACGGCCCCGTGCGCGTCACCGGTGGCAGCACACGCGGTGTGGATGGGCCTGAGGCCGTACTGAACGTATCGGGTCTTAGTGGAATAACATTGTATGAGCCGGGCGCTTTGACCCTGGTCGCGCATGCCGGAACCTCTGTCGCCGAGATCGAGGCAGCGCTGGAAGCCGAGGGCCAGCAATTGGCGTTCGAGCCTATGGATCATCGCGGGTTACTGGGCACCTCAGGTGAGCCGACGATTGGCGGCGTTGTTGCGGCCAACATTTCGGGGCCGCGCAGAATTCAAGCTGGAGCGTGCAGAGATTTCCTGCTGGGCGTTCGCTATGTCGATGGGCTGGGGCAGGTGATCAAGAATGGCGGTCGGGTGATGAAAAATGTCACCGGATACGATCTGGTCAAGCTGATGGCCGGATCCTGGGGCACATTGGGCGTGTTGTCTGAGGTTTCGTTGAAAGTACTGCCCAAGCCTGAAACCGAGACCACTTTGGCGGTTAGGGCCCCCGATGCGGAAACCGCAGTTGGCCTTATGTCTGCTGCTCTGAAATCCCCCTTCGAAGTGAGCGGCGCGGCGTATGATCCGCAGGTTTCCCAGGTATTGCTGCGGATCGAGGGATTCGCCGACTCGGTTGCCTATCGGACAGGCCGATTGCGCGAAACCCTTGGGTGCGAATGCACCGAGTTGGAGGACTCAGAGACCTGTTGGGCCAATCTTCGCGATGTACGTGGATTTCAGAATCTGGAAGGCGATGTATGGCGTGTTTCGATGAAACCTGGCGATGCGCCGGGTATAGCTGAACGGATCCACGCGGATCGAACGCTCTTTGACTGGGGCGGTGGATTGATCTGGGCTCTGGTACCCAAGGGCACCGATCTGCGCGCGCGACTGGGTCACTTTGGCGGACATGCTACGCTGGTACGTGCAGAGGCTGAAACGTTCAGCGCATTGGGGCGTTTCCAGCCCGACATCAAGCAAGTACAGGCTCTAGCAAAGGCAATTCGTCAAAAATTTGACCCACGAAGCGTGTTCAATCCAGGGCTGATGGGGTAAGCGATGCAGACGAAATTTACCGAGAAACAGTTGCAGGACCCCGCGATTCAGCGGTCGAATGAGATACTCCGGAATTGTGTTCACTGCGGATTTTGCACTGCAACCTGCCCGACATATCAGGTGCTGGGCGATGAGTTGGATAGCCCCCGAGGGCGCATCTATTTGATCAAGGACATGTTGGAGAATGAACGTGTTCCGGACGAAAAGACCGTCAGGCACATCGACCGCTGCCTGTCTTGCCTTGCCTGTATGACCACATGCCCTTCGGGTGTGCATTATATGCATCTCGTGGATCACGCGCGGGAGTATATCGAAGACAAACATAAACGCCCGTTCTCGGACCGGGCGCTGCGTTGGATATTGGCCAAAATTCTACCTTATCCCATGCGCTTTCGATGGGCGTTAATTGGCGCAAAGCTGGGCCGTCCGTTTCGGTTTCTGATGCCGGATGCACGGCTGAAGGCGATGTTGGATATGGCGCCAAGGCATATTCCACCCGTCAGCCGCAACGATGACCCGCAGAGCTTCGCGCCGAAAGGGGCCAAGATTAAACGCGTGGCGCTAATGACGGGCTGTGCGCAAAAGGCGCTTAACACCGAAATCAACAACGCCACGATTCGACTGTTGACTCGATTGGGATGCGAGGTCGTTGTGGCCGAAGGGGCCGGTTGTTGTGGGGCATTGACCCATCACATGGGCAAAACCAACGAAAGCCATGCTTCTGCCGCGGAAAATATCCGGGCCTGGACGCGTGAAATGGATGGTGATGGCTTGGACGCAATCGTCATCAACACTTCGGGCTGCGGAACCACCGTCAAAGACTATGGGCATATGTTCCGCAACGAGCCGTTGGCTTCGGATGCCGAGCGGGTATCGGCCATAGCATTGGATATCAGCGAGCTGTTGGTGCAGTTGGATATGCCTTTCGCTGAGAAGAAAGAACTAGTCGTCGCCTACCACGCAGCCTGCTCGCTTCAGCACGGACAGAAGGTGACGGTACATCCCAAAAACCTGCTAAAAGCTGCGGGTTTTACTGTGTTAGAGCCTGCTGATAGCCATTTATGTTGCGGAAGCGCGGGCACCTACAATCTGATGCAGCCCGAGATTTCCGGTCAGCTAAAGCGGCGCAAGGTGCGCACGCTTGAGGCCAGAAATCCTCATGTGATCGCGGCGGGCAACATCGGGTGCATGATGCAGATCGGATCCGGAACCGATACTCCGGTTGTCCACACGGTCGAACTGTTGGACTGGGCTACGGGTGGTCCTGAGCCGCGCGCACTGCGCGCTGTTGCCAGCGGCATACCCCAATTGCGCTAGCAAATCGCGACATGCGTGCATCAGATTGATGAGAATATTGCGCAGATCCCATTTGCCCTATTTTCGCCCCACCCACAGCATACGAGTCTTGGTCAGACCCCATGACCGGAGACCTGTGTGCGCAACTGGATCACGGCTATTGTATTAGGCTTGTTCCCTTTGTCGGGCCAAGCGCAAGATACCGGGCTGAAACGCCTTGAGACCACCGATGCCGGGCGCGAGTGGATGGCGGTTGGTCGTCTGGATATCGACGGCACCGGGTTTTGCACCGGTTCACTGATCTCGCCCACGCTGGTTTTGACCGCGGCGCATTGTCTGTTCGACAAGGCCACGAAAGAGCGCATCAATCCGGCGCGGATCGAGTTTCTAGCCGGTTGGCGTCTGGGGCGGGCCTCGGCCTATCGTCCGGCGCGGCGCACGGTTGTTCATCCCGAATATGTGTACGGGGGCAATTCATCCGCCACGCGGGTACGCCACGATATTGCGCTGATCGAGCTCTGGCAGCCAATCCGCAATACATCTGTAATTCCGTTTGAAACCGGACGCCGCCCCGCCCGGGGCGAAGAGGTTGGCGTCGTCTCATATGCCCATGACCGCGCCGAAGCGCCATCACTTCAAGAGGTCTGCTCCGTCATCGGGCGGCAGGCCGGAATTCTGGTCATGTCCTGCAACGTCGATTTTGGGGCCTCGGGTGCACCGATCTTTTCGTTTGCGGGCGAACGGCCCCGCATTGTGTCGGTCGTCGCGGCAAAGGCTGAATTACAAGGCCAACGCGTCGCGCTGGGCACTGCCTTGGATGAATCATTGGAGTTGTTGCAGGCCGAGCTTTCGCAAGGTCGGGGCATGAATGCGTCATTGGACAACAACACCAAAAACCTCGGAGCTAAATTCATTAAACCATGACCAGACTATTTCTCAGCATTGTATTGCTATTTTCAATTCTTGCTACGGAATCGCAGGCCCAAACCAGCAACAAACGGCGCCTGACAGATCGCGATGATCTTTACGGATGGGAGGCGGTTGGGCGTCTGGACATTGGTAATCGGGGCTTTTGCACCGGTACATTGATCGCGCGGGATATCGTTCTTACAGCCGCGCATTGTGCTGTGAGCAAAGCCACCGGAAAGCCCTATGCCCCGGGCGAGGTCACATTCCGCGCCGGGCTGAGTGATGGTGAGGCTCTGGCCGAGCGCAAAGTTATCCAGATTGCGACTCATCCCGATTTTGTCGCCAACGCGCCTGTTTCGGCCCCGCGTGTTCGAATTGATGTGGCTCTAATGCGGCTAGAAGAGCCGATTCCTTATTCGATAGCGGATCCGTTCGCCCTTCACAGTGGTCGTATCAGTGACAGTGAGATCAGCGTTGCCTCGTATGGGCAGGGCAGGGCCGACGCGATCATGCGCCAGCGCTCTTGCCGCATTCTTCAGCGTGGGCAGGGTCTGATCAGCTTTGATTGCGACATCACTTTCGGGTCGTCGGGCTCTGCTATTCTGGCGAAAAAGGGCCCGCGTTGGCAAATCTTGTCAGTCGTGTCTGCTGGTGCGTCAGATGGGCGGCGCAAAATCGGGTATGGGATGGAGCTTGCGGATATCGTCTCGGATCTGAAAGCGATTTTGCGCCGTGACGCGCCCAGACCCACAGCGACGATCCGCAGATTGCAGCCCGGGTCGGCCAAGTCCAGTTCAGGGGCAAAGTTCCTAAGCGCCGGCGGGTCTTGAACCGGCTTCAATTACTTCCCATCTGAGTTTTACCGGATCGCCAAAGCTGGGGTCCGGATTGCAACACTGCCCGTCCATACCGGAGGGCAAATTCGTAAATCGCTCAATGATGAGGATATGACATGCGTACGTTTGATTTTGCACCACTTCACCGCGCAACCATCGGTTTCGACCAGATCGCAGACATGATGGACCGGGTGCTGACCAATGATGTGGCTCAGCCCAGCTATCCCCCGTACAACATCGAAAAGACCGATGCTGATACCTATCGCATCTCGGTTGCTGTTGCCGGGTTTTCCGAGGCCGACCTGACGGTTGAAGTGAAAGAGAATTCTCTTGTCGTCGCAGGCAAGAAAGCCGCCGAGGACAAAGACCGCAGCTATCTGCACCGTGGCATCGCCACCCGCGCGTTCGAACGCCGCTTTGCGCTGGCGGATCACGTTCGTGTCACCGGCGCGAGCCATGAAAACGGCATGCTGAACATTGATCTCAAGCGTGAAGTGCCCGAAGCGCTGAAACCGCGCCGGATCGAGATTTCTTCGGCCAATGCCATCGAAAAGGACGTGGTTGACGCCAAAGCCGTGAACTGAGGCTGTTAACCATTTTGCGATAATCTCCTCCTCTCTGGATTATCGCTTCACACGCCCCGCGTTCCTCCAGACGCGGGGCGAAGTGTTTTAGCGCCGCCCAAAGCAAGCACCTCCCACAAAAAATCTGGCAATGGGCGCAACGGTCACGTTAGTCTTTTTCGGGCAAAGGTCCTTGGAGGGCCTGTTCATCGATAGGCCAGAAGGAAACCGTGACCAATGTGCTCGAAACTTGTCTCTGCCGGACTCTTTTGTACTGTAATTGCTATTACTTCGGTAAACACCACGCCTGCGAAAGCAGACGATGCGGGCGCGCTGATTGCTGGCGTCGCGCTTGGTGTTCTGGGGGCCTCGATCGCGAAGCACCATCATCACCATGGCTCGCATTATCAAAAGCACCCCCACCTCTCGCCCGAGGAAAATGCGGTGGGTCTTTGTATGCACCGCACCCATACAGCGATGTCCAATCAGGGGTATTACGCCGTGGATTTCGAGCGCACGCTGTCTTACACGACCAATGCGGATGGTATTGACCTGATCGATCTTGAGGTCGCCCGCTCAAGCGATAGCACCGATGCGCGCAGCTATATCAAGGCGCATTGCGCGATACAGAACGATGAAGTGGTGAACTTCCGGTATTCGAATTACTGAGCTATCGTAGCACCAGACACAAAAAGCCCCACGCAGCACTTGCGCGGGGCCTCTTGTTGATGGGGTCGAGCTTAGTTTCCAGCTGTCACTGACCCGATGGACCAGAACATCGTCTCGCCCGAGGCGTCGTCGACGCCGTCATTGTCGGTCATTACAAATGCCTCGCCCGAGGGCAGAATGGCCAGGCATTCGATCTTGTCCAGAACGTAACCGCCAGTTGAGGTCAGGTCGGGCAGCAGGTCGCGGACCTCTTGCTTGCTGACCACGGGCAGCGCGCCGCCCAGCGGGGCAGGTACCATCTCAGACAGCGGAATGCGGTAGACCTTTTTGGTCACAGCGCGATGGTCATGCTGGTTGTCGCGTTCGATGACATAGACATGATCCCCGAAGGCCACGATTTCCGATAGTCCAACCCAGCCGGTTTCCGGATTCGCCTTGGGATAATGTACGGCACCCCATTTCTTGGTATCGAGATTGTAAGAAACCAGTTTCACGTGGTTCTCAGGGTCGTCCTTCCATTCGCGCTGCACGGCCATCCAAAGGGTGTCTCCAACCTTGGTGATACCTTCAAAGCCAAACCGCTTCTCAACTGCCATGAGTTCTGGCGGCAGGCCAATCTCACCCTTGCGGTCCTTGATCAGGCCATCGGCGCTGACGTGATAGATCGCGTGCGGGATAACGCGGTCGGTGCGGCCTTCGGAGGCGACGTAGAATCCGCCCTCACCGTCCAGCGTGATGCCTTCCAGATCCAGCTTTTGCGCCGGGTTGCCGTCCTGACGGTGGATGCGGATCACGTCCACGATGCGTGCGGGCTGCTGACTGGGGTCGATCTTGAAGATCGACGGCTGGAAGCCGTAGAAGCTGTCATTGACCGCATAGATCATGCCGTCCTCATCAGCGACCAGACCTGACAGAGCACCCCATCCGATCAGTTCATCCGCGCCTTCCGAGGTCAGATGTGGATAGCTGGCGGGGGCGTCCTGATATTCGAAGATGCTGACATGCGCACGTGGGCCACCATCTTCGATCAGGTCTTTTTCGTTGGCCGAGATCAGCAGGTTGCGCTCCGGGATCGCCACATAACCTTCCGGTCCAACCCCCGAAGGCAGCAGCTGTTTCAGCACTGGGTTCGCCGGATCGGTAGCGTCATAGACACCCACGACCGAGGCACGCTCGGCCCCTACAAAGATCATCGGTGTGCCGCCGAAAGTGGCTGCTGTCACGCTTTCCGGCTCTACGCCCTTGCTGTCGGACCGTTTGTCGGGATAGTGGCCGATCTGGATGATGGCTTTCTCGAATTCGGTGCCGTTCTCGTAAACAACGGTGCCGTCCTTGTGGAAGATGGTCCAGCCACGCGAGCCGCCTTCGTAGTCACCCTCGTTGGCAGTGGCGAAATGGTTGTCGTCAATCCATTTCACGGCATCAGGTTCGCGCAGGCGGCCTGGTTGGCTTTCGGTGAAGATCAGCGCGCCGCGTTCGTCGGTGGCGTCGATGCCTTCCAGATCCACGCTGCCGGCCGAGAAATGGCTGACCACTTTGCCATCTTTGTCGACAACCGCGATGTGGTTGTTCTCCTGCAAGGTTATGACGGTTTCGCCAAGGCTGTTGATGTCAACGAATTCCGGCTCGGGGTCGGTGGGTGCGACCTCTGCCAGACCAGTCAGCGAGGCCATTTTCATGCCCGCGCAATCCAGAGCACCGTCTTTCAGCGGCACCAGCGCCAGCGACCCGGCGGGCAGTTGAGGGATGATGCCGTCATTCAGGTCTTCGTCACGCTCGTTTTCGATCGCAACGGCAACAAACTTGCCATCAGGCGCGATTGCGACGCTGTCCGGCTGACCACCCAGATCACACGCACCGGTTTCGGCCTTGCCCGCGATGTCGACCGAGATCAACTTGCCCGACGGGGCAGTGTAGCTCTCGGATGTGTTCACACCCACAAAAGCTGTCGCACCAACTATCCCAACGGATGTCGGCTCACCGCCCACCTCCATCGCACCCAATGGCGCCGGGTTCGCGGGGTCGGTGATATCGACCATCCCGATCACACCCAGTGGGCTATCAGTGTAGACCAGCGTCATGCCATCGGCAGTGGCGGCAATGATCTCGGGCGAGGTTTCGCGGGTGGTATCCGCCCCTTCGGCCATGTTTTTCACAACGGGAAATGACGCAATTCGGTTAAAATTCATCTCTGCCGCAGCCTGACCGGCGGTCAGGGCAAGGGCAGAGGTTAGGCATGCAATGCGCAAAGACATCGGTTGCTATCCTCTCTCACTTGGACGCAAGTGGGATGAACCGGGTTTGTTGCGCGATGATAACAGTTTTACCTCAGTTTCATGACAAACCGAACCGCGGCGTTGCATCAGAGACGCGGCTTGTACCGTAAGCTCGCGCCTGAGTTGTCCTGTCTTTCAATTCATGATCGAATTTGCCAATCTTTGCGGGAATTTAGCATCCAAAGGGATGTAAACAGTCGTAACATTGCCTATATTATTGGGTACATAAGAAAAACAGGAATAGGACAGATGTCGAACCAGCAATTCGAAGCGCTCATTCAGGAAACCCAAGCCAAGGTCCGCGAAAGCCAATCGCAGATCGAAGGGCTGACCTCGCGGATCGAAGCAGCCCGTGCCAAGATCGGCACGGCCGAGGCCGATATCGACATCGAAAATGCCACGCTTGAAGACGTGCACGCCCATACCGAGGTGATGAACGCCAATATCGCTGAACTCATCATGGGGCTGGACGATGTCACAAACGCGTTTTCCAAAGATTTCGACGAGATGCGCTCGAAAACCGGGTGGGAGTCGTTTGTCGGCATCTTCGCCAAGGCCAAATCCGAGTCGATGCGGCAAGAGCGCATGCGTACCGCCAATATCGATGACAAGCTGCAGGACCTGATTGCCAAATCCGACGTGATCGTGAAGCTGCTGGAAGGGCAACTGTCAGTGCTGGAAGAACAGCGCGTGAAGGTCGAGGACAACCTGACCGTTACGCTGGATGACCGCGAGGCCACGGTGGCCGAGCTGGAAGCCTTGCGCGCTGAGATTCAGGGTATGGATCCGACCATCATCACGCTGGAAAACAAGATCAGCGTCGAACAGGATGCTGCCGCCCGCACCCAGTTAGAGACTGAATTGGCCGAATTGAACAAGCAATACAACGCCAAGGTTCAGGAAGAGCAGGTCAAACTGGCCAAGTCGCAGACGCTGGAGCGCTATATCGAAAAGGGCAAAACCTGGGTTGACTCACTGCAAAACCAGGCGGCGACGCAGATGGTGCTGATCAACAAGCTGCAGACAGACACGCAACAGCGCGTAGTGCTGTATGACGCCCTGACCAAATCGCTGAAAACAGCACAACAGCAGGACGTGGCCCACCGTATAAACGAGATCGGCGTACAAACCGACCAAGAAGCGCAAACCGCGATGGCCGCCATCGGCACCGCGACCAACCAGAAAATGGCCGACATGCTTGAGGCGCACGAAGACCACATGGTCTTCGCCCGCGACGTGCTGGAGAAAAAAGCCAAGGCGGACGAACGGTTTGCCCGCCGGTTTGCGTCGATTGTCGAGAAGCATGATAAGAATTTGTATGGTGGCTAAGTGCGTTTCGCTTACCAGCAATTAGTATTGATGGTCTTGAGCCTTGGTCCACTTATGGTTCCAGAGTTTTTGGAAAAGTTGGGTGTATTAGAACATAAGCCGATCTATCCCGAGACTATCCAGATACTGCTTTCGATGGCTTTTGGCGCTTGGCTCATTCGGTTTTTGTGCTGGCTGAGTTGGGGTAGCGAGAGGGGGCTTCGTTTTCAGCGCTTAGTTGGGATTAATCCCGAGGTTGTGCTGCATAGTATTGGCTCGCCGCTATATCGGTGGTGGTTTCACATCGACAAAAACGGGAAGGACTTGGACGCTCCAAGATGACCGATAGAAGCCCCACCCAAGACCATGTCGGCCTGACCGACACCTTCGCCTCGCGCCGATATTTCCGCAAATTCGAGGTGATTACTGTCCACCTCCTACGTGTGGCCGCGACGATGGAGGCAGAGGGGGCGATCAGCAAACAAGAGGTGCGGATCGTGTCGCGCTACCTCTCGGGGCTGCTCTACACCTTCCGCGCGCTCTCCATGAAGTACCTGCTGGTCGGGCGCGATACGGGGCGGTTCTTTGGCAGCCTCGCCATGGACAAGCGCGACAGCGGGTTTCCGGTGGCGGCCGAGCTGCTGACCATGGCTAATGACGCGCAGCAGGCGCAGGTGCATCTGGCGAACATGCCCTCGGAAGATGACCTGAAAACCGACATGGTGCGGACGATCATTGGCGATCAGGAAATCCCGACCAAGCTGCAATTTGCGCTGTCCCAAAGGCTCTATTACGAGGAATTGCTGAAAGGTCAGCTGTTCTGGGCCCGTAATGATCCCGAATGTCACTGGATCGGGAACGAGGGCGAGCGGCGCAAGTTCATGATCCACTGGGCGGTCTATGACAGCCAGATCAACCTGCCGGTCATCTACCTGATGCAGTTGGAGGACAGTGGCAAAACTGCCCTGCCCAAGGATCAACGCCGCTGGCCCGAGGTTCAGGCGCATCTGATGGCGCAGTCTTTGGGTGGGTTGAAACTGGTGACCATCGCGAAAGGCTTTGATCAGGATTTCGACGATCTACACCCCAAACACTTGCGCCGCATCCACGTCGGGCCGATGTATTCCTCGGCCTATACCGAGCAATCCGGCCCTCTGCGGCAGGTGCTGGAGGACGCGCAGTCTCCGCAAGGTGAGGATTGGGCGCTGGCCTGGACCACCGAGGAACTTGAAAGCGAGGAGGTGATCGAAGAGCGCGCAGGGTGGTTCTCGACCGTCGAGCGTGAGATCTTCGCGCTGGACCCGTTTGGTGGCCAGGGGGCTGAGACCGGGGCAACGCGCACACAAAGGTCGATCATCCTGCCTCAGCGACCGTTTCAAGTCTTGGCCGAACGAAACCCGCCGGGCTTTGCTGATGTGCGCAAGTTTGTGGTCAGCAAGGCCGGGCAGGTTTTGAGGTATTGAAGTTTTCGCCTTCGACGAGAGTATTTTTGAAAAGATGAAGCAAGGACGGTTTTGAGATGAGTTTGACGTCAGATCAGATGGAATTGCGTGAGGACGACATTCGCAAGCACTATCCCGCCGCGACCGCCTTGCTGAACGGGTTCGAACACGCTCCGCGAATTGCCAAAGCGGTTGATACGGCTGCTGAACGCTCTCCGGGGGTGTCTACTGGCCGGCGGTTCAGATCGACGACGCCAGGGTTGGTGACACGTCGAACAGTGCGCGCTGATGGAGTGCATCTGGTCGAAAGGATTGAGGCGTCGGATGATGGTGATACGCTGGTCTCGCCACCGCAGGCCACCGCACAGCAGGCTATTCGGCGCGCGATTTCTATCGCTTTGGCCGTGGCTGAGGCATATGCGGACCAAACCCCGCTGGCCGATCTGAAGCGTGCCAATTTGGCGGGGGATTTACCCGCCGCGCGCAAAACCGAGTTCTCGGAATTGCTGACGGCTGAGGCGCTGATCACGTCCCACACATTCGGCAATGCGCTGGCCTATCTGGTGTCCTCGCATCTTGGTGAAACGACCGTCGATCTTGGTGAAATCGAGGAAGTTCTGACCGACAATGGCCAGCTTGCCCTGCATGGCGCGCTGTGGGAGCTGGACCAGACCCTTGCCAAACACGCGCCCGATGATGCGCATCTAATCGCTGCGGCCAGCGCTTATGCTGAGCAGCTGATGGACAAGGTCGCACTGCGCGCGCAATCCGCTGGTCATCTGGCCCCGTTCCAGAACGCCGCCTGGCATATCGAGGCCGATGACCTGACGATCCGAGGGTTCGAGCCCGCGTCCAAAGCGAAATCCACCACCCTGACCATGACGTTCAAGAAGCCGAATGAGGTGGTGGGCAACCATATCGCCAAATATCAGGCCATGAAGCTGGCCAAGATGGTGATGGCCTATGACTTCGACCGCCGCCTAAATCCGTTTGCCGAGCTTGGCGGGTTTATCTTTACCTTTATGGGGGATGGCAAACCGGGTACCGGTAAGACCACCCTGATCCAGATGATGGCCGGGCTGATCAACGACTATTGCCAGAACGCGGGCTATCCGTTCCGCTATCAGAACCTAAGCACAGACAATATCGACAGCTATCAGGGTAAATCCGGCCAGAACGCCAAGGCATTCATAAATACGATCATCGACCCTTCGGTCATCGGGTTCGGCACCATAGACGACATCGACCAACTGGCGGGCAAACGCGGCGACCGGCAGTCGTCAGCCGGTCAACTGGAAATCACCGCCGTTCTAATGGAGAGCTTTGCGGGTGCCAACACCGTCGTGCGCGGCAACTGCACCTTTGGCATGTTCTCGAACTACCCTGAGAATGTGGACGACGCCCTGCGCCAGCGGGCCGGTGCGCGGTTCCTCGTGGACGGGCCGCAAACGCGCGAGGACTATATCGACATCCTGCACCTGCTGATGGGCCGCAACCACGACATCCCGCTGGGCGAACACGAAGCCTTTGCCGCGCAGGAGATCAAAAAGGCCGTCGCCGCCAGTTTCGAAAGCCACTCCCGCCCGCATGAGGACGCGCTGATGCAGGTCTATGATCGGGTTTCGGCTCAGATCGGTCAGATGGACACCATTGCCAAGCTGGGCACCTACCTCAAGGCGATCCAGGCCGCGGATGAGCGGTTCACTGGCCGCGCGATCAAGAACATCACCGACGCGGTCAAGGTCCGCGCGATGGATTTCGAACTGCCCGACGAATGGATGGAAAGTCCCGACCTGTTCCTGTTCCGCGACTACGACACCAAGAAAGCCATGATCGAGGATCTGCGCCAGCCCATCACGGTCGAGATGGTGATGCAAGAGATCAACCGCTACGCCGACAGCGAGTTCCGCTATGCCGACAAGAGCGACGAGGTCGCCATCGAGAACGCAGTCCGCGAGATGAGCCGGATGGAAGAGGCCAAGCGGCGGTATTTGGAGGGGAAAGATCAAGGAACAAACTCATGACAGTGTTCGTAATGGCAACATTTCCGTTGATGTTAATTCTCGGCATTGTGTCAGGCTGCCTTTCGACGAAGCTCCTGCTCAGCCTTGTGTTGCCCGTTGAACCAGGAGAGTACACGGCTCCGATAGTTTTGTTTTGGAGTTTCCTGAGCGTGGCCATTGGTGTTCTGGCCGGGATGTTGCCTTGGTATTTCGGCTTTAATTGGTTCTGGACAGAAGTGGACTTCCGATTTTTCACTGGAGCGTTTCCTTGGACAGAGAACGCTTGGATTGCAATGACGGCACCTATTTGGTTCGGAATTTTTTGGACCTTAAAGTTGCAACGAGTTAGCGGCGAGCGTGCATGATCCGCCTCATCGAAAAAGGCCTGATGTTTGGCAATCTCGTCCACATCTCCAGCCCGGCTCTGGTCGAGCGGTATAACCGCGCACTGCAGCATCTGGCGGGCAAGACTACGGCGTTAACGGATTTCCATGTCGATATTTCGGGCTATTCGCCGGAGGTGGGGATTGAGCTGGAGGATGAGCTCTACCTCAACCCCAACGGGGTTAACCGGCAGTTCATCCTGCTGACGACCGAGCAGAAACGCGCGCCTTTGCTGAACGTCAAATTCTCAACCTCGCGCGATATCCTGCGCGAATTTATAGAGGTGAACGAGGCGCAGCTGTTTGCCCTGACCGCCACCGATGCTGTGGCCGGAGAGCTTGTGAACTCGGTCATCAAACTCAACACTCCGCGCGACCTGTTGAACCTGAGCAAGATCGAGATCGAGGCCGACACCGCGGGCGGCACCCTGCGCAAGGCCCAGCAACTGGCGGGCATGGTCGAACAGTTCAAAACCGAAGAGGATGCTTGGTTCGACGAAGTTCTGATCGCCAAGATGATCGAAACGGCCAAGGAAACCGGCGATGTCACCCGCAACCCGGTTCGCCTGCGCCACACGGCCTTTGAGCAGCGTAATTTCTGGACTGCGCATTTCGGCGGGCTCTATTTGTTTCCCGATCTGGATCATCCGGCGGCGATCTGCATGGGCGCAAGGCCGGATGATCTGAAGATCAAATACACGTTTGATCCATCGCAGCGAAACCAGATTGCCAAGTTTCTCGATTATAACGATTTGGTCGAGCCGATTGTAAAAGCGCGTGGCGTGGATGCGGCCGCGATCCTGCAGCAGAAGATGGATTTCCTGACCATTGACGCCGCTGCCGATGCGGATGTTGATCTTACCGGGCTTGACCGCAGCGATATGCGCCGCCTCGCCCGCAGTCACTCGGACCGTCTGTCCGAGGCCTATCACGGCCTTGCGCAGCTCTTGCGCTGGGCGACGGATGGCGGGCCATGGCCTCGGATCACCTCGGACCACCCGGCCTATTTCTATACCTTGCGCGCCTCGGCTACGCCACATCGTGATCTGGTGAATATGCTACTGGCCGAGCTGGCTCCGCTGGACCCACGGCAGATGTTCATCTGCCACAAAGAGTTGTTTTATAGCACGTACAAGACCTGGCCCGAGGTCAAGAAAGCCTATGTTGCCGATTTCCTCGCGCGCGAGTATCAGGTGGACAAGGCCGGTGCGCGGGCGGCCCTGTTTGGTCATGAACCGGATATGAGCGGTCATGACCGGGTTACCGAGGATGTGATCGCGCGGGTCGGCCCCTGGGGCGCAATCAGGAGGGATTGAGATGTTCGGAGCGATGCGCCTGTTCCTGATCCTGCTGGTGGTCCAGACGATCGCCTATTTCGCGCTGTCCTTCTATTCGCGCGGTGTCAGGCGGCGAAAGCTTGAGAACTGGTGGGATGAAAAAGGCAAAACCGGCAACAAAGAAGCGTTTGTCGCGCGCGGTTTGCACGTCTATGACAATTCGTTCCGGCGCAAATTGATTTTGGGTGTCTATATTGTGCCTTGGGTGGCGATTGGCGCACTGATCTACATCGTGAATTACATGTGAGGGTAACGGCATGGCCTATGTGAAATGGGCATTTATCATCATCTTCTGGGGCACGATCGCCACGATCCTGCAGTATTCATTGCCGCAGCATGACATCGTGCGGATCGTCAACACCTATGAAGAACGTCAGGACCTAAATGACTGGACCCGAATATTCTGGTCCGAGCCTGAGGATCAATCCGCCAGCCTGTCAAACCGCGATGTGCAGTTCATTCAGGCCGTGCGCGCCAACGGCAAACCAATAGTTTATCGCAACGAGGACACCGGCTGGGGCTGGCCGCCTTACTTCAAGTTCGACACGGCGAACCTTTATACGGAAGCGAATGATGCAAAATCGACGAAGGATAACCCCGATTGGGTTGTCGTGACGCATTACGGCTGGCGGAATGAGTTCATGTCGATCTTTCCCAATGCCGTGTTCATCCGCCATGTCGAAGGACCGGATGTTCGAATTATACCCTGGTTCAACATCATTTTCCTGACGCTGTTTGCTGCGCTGGTCTGGGCCATCTGGGTTCGGTGGCGCCGGTTCCGGCAAAAGAAGATCGACCCCGTTCTTGAGAACATGGAAGATGGCCTCTATGCCGCCGGGGACGCAATCGATGAAAAACGCAAAGGATTCCGTCGCTGGCTGGACAGTTGGAAAACTAAGTAGACCGATTTATTGTTCATCGCACAATGAATTCAGCGTGTAACGCCCCGGCGGCTTTGATGGTTTTCAATATGTCAATCATGTCGCGAGGCGACACGCCTAGTGCGTTCAACCCGGCGACCACCTCGGACAAAGTGGTCGCTTCGGGGATTTCCGCAAGGCCGGTTCCTTCTTCTTCCTCGATCCCGGCAATGGTGCGCGGAACCACCACCGTTTCCCCCTGTGCAAACGGGTTGGGCTGAACTGCGATCGGAGCTTCTTCGACCGTGAGGATCAGATTGCCCTGCGATACCGCGACGCGTGAAATTCTGACATCCCGGCCCATGACAATCGTACCTGATCTCTGGTCCACCACGACACGGGCCTTGCTCTCTGGTTCGACCAGAATGTTCTCGATCCGGCCAATGGCATGGGCGGTTGAAACAGCTCGCGTTGCGTCGATGCTTAGCTCGACAGTGCCGGAATCGCGCATGAGTGCGACGGCGCGATTAAACTCAGTGTTGATGGCGGCCTCGATACGGCTTGCGGTGGTGAAATCCGGTTCGCGCAATGCTAGTCTAAGCTGGTTCAGATCGGAAAGCTCAAAATCAATTTCACGCTCCACGCGCGCGCCCGAGGGTATGACACCTGATGTCGGCACTCCGCTGACGACCGAGGCAGCGTCACCCTCGACCGCTGCGCCGCCAGCCAGTACCGTTCCTTGTGCCACCGCATAGATTTGCCCATCCGCTGCGTTCAGCGGGGTCATGATCAATGTACCGCCTAATAGGCCCTTGGAGTCGCCAATGGCGGAAACCGTCACATCAATCTGACCACCGACGCGTGCGAATGGCGGCAAGGTGGCCGTAACCAGCACGGCGGCGACGTTTTTCGGGCGAAAGTCTTCGCCGTTTACGTTTACGCCCAACCGCTCAAGAATATTGGACATAATCTCTTCGGTGAAGGGAGAGTTGCGCAGCCCATCACCGGTCCCGTTCAAGCCCACAACTAGGCCATATCCGACCAGATCATTTCCACGAACACCGTCAAAATCCACCAGGTCTTTCAAGCGGATAGCGCCGGCATTGGCGATACAGGGCAGAATGATCAAAAGAAATGCGAGAATTTTCATCTGAGGAAATTCACCAGCGATAGATTGGAGTTGCGTACGGTCACGGAATAGAGGCTTTCCAGCTGGAACTGCACAGTTTGCAACCTTGCTGCAGTTTCGTACGGGTCTGCAGCGATCAATTCATTCCGCGCATATCCCGCACTGGTTTTAGCGGCTGCGTTACGCGTCGCTGCCTGCTCGATTCGCGCCTCTGCTGCACCAACCCCCGCGCGCAAATTTACTGTCGCATCCTGCGCATTTGCCAAATCCACACCGAGTTGAGTGAACACGGCTGTTCGCAATTCGGGTACCCATCCCAATGTTTCATCCGTAGCTAATGCGGCAACAGCCACGTCGCGCATCGCAGCCTTCAACGCGGGATTAGTGGCAGTGATTGGCAGTGTGACGTGTTCGTTCTCGGTTATCTGCATCGGAGCAAGGGTATTGGCACCACCCTGGTATATGACCGCATCAAACCCTGCCGGATCGTCGAACCAATCTTCTGCAGCCTGTCGAATGTCTGTTACGCCAACCAGGCCAACCAACTCGGCTTGCAAGGCCCCAAGAAGCGCTTCAGCAGAAGGCAGCGGAGTATTGTCGGTCATTGTTCCGGAATAGAGGCTGCGCCCTCCGGCACGCGTATTCAACGCTGAGATCATGGTATCAAGCTCATTCCGGGCTTGAACCGAAGCCTGTTCATGCGTCACGGTTTGGTTGGCTGTACCAAATGACAGCAGCGAAGCTGACATTTCGGCCACCGAGTTGCTGAAAGTGGTCAGGCTTAATTGCATCGCTTCCGTGAACAGTTTTGCCTCGGCAGTCGCGATCGAAAACGCGTCAAGTCGTTCAAGGCTGCGATCCAGATCCAGAAGATGTGAGTAATCACCGGCCAATCGGCCCGAGATATCCTGCACTTGGCCAGTAGACATTTCATAGGACAGGGATTCGATCTGAGATTTTATCTCGGTGCTGCGGGTCCTGAGCGTGAGGCCGCGGGCCAGATCGCCTATAGAGTTCAGTGTCATGTTTATAACCTCAACAGGGTATCCATAAGCTCATCAACTACGGCCACGATGCGGGCGTTTGCGGCGTAGGCTTGTTCGATCTGCATCAGGCGCTGCAGTTCAGCATCGCTGTCTACGCCTTGCTCAGCGACGATTTTTTGCATCTCCAGTTGGGCTTTTGCGGCAAAGCTGCTGCGTTGATCTGCTGCGTGGGCATCTGCCCCAGCCTTTGAGAGCAAGGCCTCGGCGATTTCTGCGGCGCGCATCGATCCTGTGCCGAACCCGCTCGCGGCGAACGGACGCGCTTCGGTCAGAATTGCGCCAAAGGCTTGCAACTGGGTTGCGTCCCCAGGGGCGCCAGGGGTCAGGGCACCAAGTCCGGCACGCAATTTCCAACTGTCACCTCCGGTATCTGGATCCACGGCTGCATTAATTGAAATGCGCGATGCCAACCCGGTTTCCAGTGCGGGATCAAAGCGATTGCCTTCATCGGTGAACAATCCCGAGTTGGTGGCCGCTGAGGTTGGGTCAAGCTCTGGGGTTTCGAAACGCTCGATCAGGTCGCGGGCAACCGCATCGAGATCGGTTTGCGCGTCGACGGCAAGTTCATCCCGAACCGCGAACTGTGCCATCAGCGCACCGCCCTTGATCTGCGCAAAATCGCCGCTTACACGAACAGGTCGGCCATTAACCTCAAGCCCGGATAGCAGACCGTTGGCAACCGTCATATGTGGCATCGTATCGCCGGTTGTCGAGAACGCGAATTGAGCAGCGGTTCCTTCCAGCAGAATAAGCCTACCTTCGGCATAAAGTGAAACCTGATCATTGTCGCGCGCGATCGCGTTAACCGGTACCAGTTCATTGACATGATCAATCAATATCTGACGTTGGTCGAGAAGCGCACCAATGTCTCCACCCGAATTCCGGATCGCTGGAATGCGAGCGTTGAGTTTCTCGATGTCTTTCAGTGCCTGATTCAGCGTATCGACCTGTTTTCCGATCATGCGATCGGCATCAGATCGCACGTTCCGCAATCCTTCAGACGCCTTGTTGAGTGCTAAGCTCAGATCGCGACCTGCGCGCGCGGCTTGATCCAACCGCTGCGCTGAATCGGGCAGGCTGGCTGCTGTGATCAGGCTACTTTCGAATTGAGCAAGCCGTGCTGCAATCGAAGTAGCGTCATCGGCAGTGCCCACGAGTTTTTCATAATCTGAATGAAACTGAGATATTGTCCTGGCTGCCGCGAAATCTGCGTCTGTCTCGCGACGGTTTGCGATGAGCACCGGGTCCTGATGCCG
The DNA here is from genome assembly GCF_056539605.1 of Ruegeria sp. BA2. Classification (NCBI taxonomy): domain Bacteria; kingdom Pseudomonadati; phylum Pseudomonadota; class Alphaproteobacteria; order Rhodobacterales; family Roseobacteraceae; genus Ruegeria; species Ruegeria sp. BA2. The sequence continues at coordinate 54,546 of NZ_JBQFVE010000004.1, forward strand.
CGTGATGCCGACAACACGGACGCCGTTGCCCGATATTGGGCTGGTCGCCAGCTCCAGCGATCTGCGGGCATAGCCTGGGGTCAGCGCATTTGCGATATTGCCCGAAACAACCGCCGCCCCTCGGCTTGCCGCGCTTAATCCACCCAAAGCGTTGTTCAGTGCTGTCGACATATTCATTGGGCGCACCCCTTTTGTTGTTCAATCACCTGATCAGCGTTTGATATTAGTGGTTTCCTGCAACATCTCGTCCACAGTCTGGATGACCTTGGCGCTGGAAGAATAAGCACGTTGGGTCTGGATCATCGAAGTCAGTTCAGTAGCCACATCTGTGGTTGATTCCTCACGTGCGAATGACACGAGATCGCCTGTCGGCCCTTCCCCGGCGTTCCATAAGAAGAAGGTGCCACTGTCGCGCGAGGGCGCGTAGGTCTGGCTATCCAATGCGGTTAGACCGTTCGGATTAGGAACGTCCGCCAGTGGAATCTGGAACATCCGGCGGCTGACCCCGGTGTCATAGAAGGCGTAAACATAGCCGTTTTCATCGACCTGCACGCTTGTCATGGTGCCAACGGCCGAGCCATCCCGGGTGATCGATACCGGCGCAAATGTATCGGACAGCTGGGTAATGCCATCGGAATCACCCAATTGACCGATATTGATCTCCATCGGGCCACCAGCAACGTTGATGACCATGCTGCCGCTGACCGGATCATACGCCCCGCCAGATATAGCAGTGACGCTGGCCAGCGTACCGCCGGCTGTACGGCTGTCGGTGAAGGTCAGCGTGTATTCCCCGATCACTGCGCCACCTGATGCCGAATCGCGCAAGGTCATCGTCCATTCGTTGCTGCTGCCGACTGCGGGAACTGTCGGCACCAACTCGATATCTACACTTTCGGATTTGCCCAGATTGTCAAAATATTCGACCGACAGCGGTTGGGTGTCACCGGGAGCCCCCGCATCAGTCGCAGTCGCAGGCAGGTTCATGCGCAGATTCATCGATGTTGTCGGGGCACCTGACAGTTGATTGACGCTTAGCTGAATGGGTTCCAGAGCCGCCGGAGTATCGCGCGGGACACTGGGGATTGATCCGTCCGCTGCTGCACGCCAGCCCAACAGTACAAGGCCGGATTGGGTAACCAGATACCCTTCTTCATTCGTGCGGAACGAGCCGGTTGTGGTCAACAGCATCTCATTCGAGCCCGAGGCGATCTGAGAGCTAGGTCTCACGGGCAACATTCCCCTGCCACGCACAGCCAGATCAGTTGAGTTGTTTGTCGTGACCAACGAACCGCGCTGATCAATCAGGCGTTGGCTGGTGGTTCTGACTCCGCCTGCGGAATAGCTGCCGCCCTGGCCGGAGGTAACCATGGAATGAAAATCGGTCTCGACCCTCTTGTAGCCAAATGTTGAAGAGTTGGCGATGTTGTCGGAAATCGTGGCCAACCTGTTGGCGTTGGCCTTCAACGCCGCGACACCGGCATTCAGCGAAGAGGAAATGGTCATCGGCACGCCCTTTTGTTGCGTCTTTCGTCGATGCAACAGGTAACGCACTGGCCCTTAACAGCGGGCTAACAGCTAAAATGCTGTATATCCTTTGATCTCAGGGATTGCGCAGGAAGATGATTTCGATCCGATCGTTGCGCATCGCCATCGGGTTATTGACCGACAGCTCTCGGTCCGCATGCCCGGTTACGCGATCCAACCGATCTGCCCGAAGACCCTTGTTCTGCAGCAGTTGGCGGGTGCTTTGTGCCCGCGCGGTCGAGAGGTCCCAAACCGGGTTTAGCGCCAGCACCACGGGGGCGGACCGGACATGCCCCTCCACTGCGACGGAGTTTGTTACCAGGTCTGACGACCGCGCCACCAATAATGTGAGTGCGCGCATTAATTGCGTCGGCTTGTCCGTATCTGATTCGAACAGCGGCTGATCTGCGGTGGCAAATAGTTCGACCACCAGGCCTTCATCGGTGACGCGGGTTACAATGTGCTTGAGCAGTTTATCGGACACCAGACTTTCCCCGGTTCGTCCCAGTAACTGTGCCTCAAGTGACGAAAAATCCTCGAACGCGCCTTTGCCGCCACCTTTCGCGTCTACGCCGGTGGATCCGCGCGCCTTTTTCGCCTCAGTCGGGTTTCGATTGCTGGCGCCCGAGCCATCCATCACCATGGTCTGTTCCGAGAACATGTTGTCGCCACCAAACGCCCCATCGCCCCCGCCCGAGACCGGATTGACGGGAATCGTCGGCGAAAAGTAATCCGCCAAACCTTTGCGTTGTGTCTCGGTCGTTGCGTTCAGCAGCCACATCAACATGAAGAACGCCATCATGGCAGTGACAAAGTCCGCATACGCGACTTTCCACGCACCGCCGTGGTGACCATCGCCACCCGATACACGTTTCTTCTTGATGATGATTGGCGCCGCATTGGATTGCGCACCCATCTCCACCACCTTCTATTCACCCGTCTTCTGGCGTAGCAGCGTAGGTCTTAAAGTGGGCTTAACACTTAAAACTGTTCCGAATTCTAGACCCGTTGGACCGGATTTGCCCCAGCGCGGCGCAAGATTAAGGATAGCCGATCAAAGCTGTTCTCGATCCCACCCGGATCGGATTTTGCAAAGAAATCATCCAGCTCCTCATGGACTCGAATCGCGCGATCCAGCATCGGATCAGCCCCTTCGGCGTAAAGCCCCGCTTTGATCATGACTTCCGACTGCTCATAGCTTCCGACCAGTTTCCGCGTCTCCGCGATCATTTGATTCTCATCCGCTGTTGCTGCTTTGGGCAAGCTGCGTGACACGGATCGGCTGAGGTCGATTGCCGGAAAGCGCCCACGTTCCGCGATTTCACGGCTGAGAACGATATGCCCGTCCAGTACACCACGCAGGATATCAGCGACGAGTTCGTCCATATCGGACCCGGCCACCAGCACGCTGAAGACGGCTGTGATATCACCTTGCTCGGCGGTACCCGGGCCTGCCCGTTCGCAAAGGTTTGCAATCAACGGGGTCACCGAGGGTGGGTAGCCGCGCAGCGATGGGGATTCACCCATTGCAGCAGCGATTTCCCGGTGGGCTTCGGCAAATCGCGTGACCGAATCGACCAGAAACAAAACGTTCATCCCCTGATCCCGCAGATATTCAGCCATTGACATGGCTGACCAGGCACACCGCCGACGCGCCAGTGCTGACTGATCCGACGTTGCCGCCACAACGACAGAGCGTTTCATGCCTTCCGGGCCTATTGCGTTTTCGACAAATTCATTCACCTCGCGCCCGCGTTCACCCACCAAAGCAACGACCACGGCGTCGGTCTGCACTGAGCGGGCAAGCGAAGCCAGCAAGGTCGATTTGCCAACTCCGGATCCGGCGAACAGCCCGATTCTCTGACCTTGAACAATGGGCAGCATGGTGTTCAGGATCGCCAATCCGGTTTCCATACGTGCACCCAAAGGTTTGCGCGAAACAGCCGTTGGCGGGGCTTGCATAAGATCGCATTCCTGCGTTCCCTGCATCAGCGGTTTGCCATCCAGAGGCTTACCAAACGGGTCAATCACACGCCCAAGCCAGTGCAGCCCGGGCGCGAAGCAAGGCATCTGCTCCAATTTCACAGGGTCCCCAAGGCTGACCCCATCCGGCGCACCTGCAGGCAGCATATGAATATGATCTGTTTCAACATGCAGGACCTCGCCCGGCAAGTCCGGACCATTTTGCCGGCATAAGGTCAGGTGATCTCCGATTCGGGCCTGTGCTGTTAGCCCGCCGATTTCAATCACCCCGCGCGCGACACTTGTCACACGACCGATGTGACGTACCGCCGACATCCTGTCGAATTCACATTTCAGACGCATCGGATCGAGATCAGCCATCAAGGGGTCCTCCAAAGTGATTTGTTGAAAACGGTTTCTAAAGGAATCGGGGTTAAGCCTTGATTGAAATTTATCGAGGGAGAAGCCCCGATGTTCTCTGACCTGAACGTCTTTAAGACAGCGTACGCTATGGCAACCCATGCCGGACAACGACAAGCCGTCATCTCGCGCAACATGGCCAATGCGGATACGCCGGGATACAAGCCTCGCGATATCGAGGCCTTTAAAACAGCATTCGAAAAGACCGGCAGTGAGGTTGCGATGACCGCAACCCGCGCCAGCCACCTGCACGGCGATGCGCGCCCTCAGCCTTGGGCAGAATACACAGCCGCCGAAACAGGTGATCCAAACGGCAATGGCGTTTCTTTGGAAGAAGAGATGTTGAAAGCTGTTGAGGTCAAGCGGCAGCATGACCGTGCATTGGCAATCTACAAATCATCGATCGGCATACTGCGCACCAGTCTGGGCCGGGCATAAGGGGTAAGGTGGATGAGCGACTTTTCCCACTCTCTGAGCGCGTCAGCCAGCGCCTTGCGTGCCCAAGCTTCGCGGCTACGGCATGTTTCCGAGAACATTTCCAATGCGGACACTCCGGGCTATCGGCGCAAGACTGTACCGTTCGAGACGGTTGCGGTTGATGGCAAAGAAATGGTGCAGACAGGGCGTGTCAAACTGGACCGCCGTGATCTGACACAGATTTACGACCCCGGTCATCCGATGGCGGACGCGACCGGCCACTATCGCGGCTCTAATGTCGATTTGATGATCGAGATCGCGGACGCGCGTGAAGCCCAGCGCAGCTATGAAGCCAATCTAAAAATGTTCGACCAGACCCGGCAGATGTCGTCGAGTCTGATGGATCTACTTCGGAAATAAAGGAAAGCCAGAATGGATATCCGCTCACTCACCGCGGCGCAAAGCTATGCGGGCGCACGCCCCGCAACACAGGTTGATCCCGATCATCAGGGCGCTGCGAAAGGGTTGCGAACCGGTTTTCAGGATTTTGCGGCAACGCTGAAACATAGCGAGCAGGTCGCACAATCCTCGATGGTCGGGCAGGCCGATCCGCACGCGCTAGTACAAGCGTTGGCACAGACCGAGCTGGCGGTGGAAACCGCCGTGATCGTTCGGAACAAGGTCGTCGAAGCCTATCAGGAAATCCTGAGGATGCCGGTCTGAACCATGCTGAGCGAAGGTCTGTTCTACGACATCGTGCGCCAGGCGCTTTGGGTTGCGGTCATTACCTCGGTGCCGGTCCTGGTGGTCGCGCTGGTGTCCGGTCTTGCCGTTGGCCTGTTTCAGGCTCTGACCTCGGTTCAGGAAATGACGCTGACCTTCGTGCCCAAATTGATTGCCATCGTCATCGTCTTTTGGATGTCGATGGGATTCATGACCCAGACACTGGTTACCTTTTTCACCGGGACACTGATCCCGCTCATCGCCGGAGGTCGCTGATGGACACCGCTTATACCACCTTGTCTCGCCAAACCGGTCTGATGAATGAGATGCGGATGGTCGCCAATAATATCGCCAACGCGAACACAACCGGCTACCGCCAGCAAGGGTTGGTCTTTTCTGAGTTCGTCCGGGATATGCCCGGTAATCCCTCGCTCTCGCTTAGTCGGGCGCAGGTGCGGAATACGTCGTTGCAACAGGGTGTTCTGACCGAAACAGGCGGTTCCTTCGACTTCGCCATCGATGGCGACGGGTTCTTTATGATCGAGACGCCTTCGGGGAATCGTCTGACCCGGGCTGGCAGCTTCTCGCCCAATGCCGAAGGTGATCTGGTCACCATGGACGGGCACCGGGTTCTCGACAGCAATGGCGCACCGGTCTTTGTCCCGCCCGATGCGGCGACGATTGATGTTGGCAGTGATGGCAGCATGAGCGTCAATGGCCAGTTTCTGGGTCAGATTGGCGTCTACACTGTTGCTAATCCCGAGAATCTGGTGCGCGAGGGCAGTACCCATTTCCGCCCCAGCGGGCAGGTTGATCCCATAGACGAACCGGTCGTACTGCACCGTTTCCTTGAAGGATCGAATGTCAACGCTATCGGCCAGGTAACCCGAATGATTGAGATCCAGCGAGCTTACGAGCTGGGGCAGAGCTTTCTTGAGGCTGAAGACGAACGTGTGCGCGGTGCACTTAAGGCGCTGATGCGCTGATCACCTAAGGAGAAAAACATGCGTGCTTTGAAGATCGCTGCAACCGGCATGACCGCGCAGCAGATGCGGGTTGAGACCATTTCCAACAATCTCGCAAATATGAACACGACGGGCTACAACGCCCGCCGGGCCGAGTTCGCAGATTTGCACTATCAGCAGATGGCGCGCGCCGGGGCGGTCAATGCCTCGGACGGAAGCATGCTGCCTACCGGGGTTCAATTGGGGCTCGGCGTGCGCCCTGCTGCTGTCACTGTCCAACTAGAGCAGGGTGGGCTTTCAGCCACCGGCAGTGATCTGGATATCGCCATCGAAGGGCGCGGATATCTCGAAGTCACAATGCCCAATGGGCAGTCCGCCTTTACTCGCGACGGAAGCCTGAAACGCTCGGCCGAGGGTCTGATCGTGACGTCAGATGGGTTCGCCGTTACGCCCGAAATAACCATCCCGGATGATGCCAGATCGATTTCGATCAACGCTGCAGGCGAGGTCTATGCCTATTTCGACGACACGGCTGAAGGGCAGTTACTGGGTGAGTTTACGTTGGCAAGCTTCTCGAATGCCAAAGGTCTCGAGGCCATCGGCAGCAATCTGTTCAAAGAGACCGAGGCTTCGGGTGCGCCAGTTGTCGGCACTCCGGGCGAGGATGGTCTGGGAACATTGCGCCAGGGCTATCTGGAAGACAGCTCAGTCGATGCGGTGCGTGAAGTCACCGAACTGATCGAAGCCCAGCGCGGCTATGAGATGAACGCCAAGGTTATTTCCGCCGTCGACCAGATGATGGGCGCGACCACGCAGGTACGCTGATGCGGTTATGGACCTTGGTTCTTTGCCTGATGCCATTGACGGGCGCGGCCGAGATCGTGGTACCGAACCGCACGATCCGCGCCAAAGAGGTCATCGCCGCCTCTGATTTGGAAACCAAAGCTGGTGAGGTCGACGGGGCGATCAGCAGCTCTGAGTTCCTGATTGGTCAGGAGGCACGCATAGCCCTCTATCCCGGTCGGCCCATCCGCCCTGCCGATGTTGGCCCGCCCGCGATTGTAGATCGAAACGATCTGGTGACGCTGATTTTCGATCGCGTTGCGCTGTCGATCACCGCCGAGGGTCGGGCGCTGGGGCGCGGGGCTGTGGGCGAGCGTATCCGGGTCATGAATCTGGCCTCCCGCACAACAGTTACCGGCGTAATCCGACCGGACGGACAAATTGAGGTTAAATGATGCCGCGACTTTCAAAACCCCTGATCTTAGTTGTTCTAAGTCTTGCCGCCTGTGGTCGTTTGGATCACCTTGGAAAACCGCCCAGCCTGACGCCGAACACGGAATCGCCTGAACATGTTGCCATGCTTTGGCCCGGGCTTCCGCTGCACAGCCAGCCGCAACGCACCGTCGACCAATCCTCGTTGTGGAGTGGCGGGCAGCATTCGCTGCTGGGCGATCAACGTGCGATGAAGAAAGGTGACATTCTGACGGTTGTGATCGAGCTGGATGAAAAGGCCGAAATATCGAACGACACCAATCGATCGCGTGCTGGGTCAGAAAGCCTTGCCGTGCCCGAACTTTTCGGCCTGCCACAGCGCGCAGGAGAGCGGTTGCCGGAAGGGGCTTCGCTTGATGAGGCTGTATCGATTGACTCGGCTTCGGTCAGCAAAGGAAAAGGGTCTGTCAAACGCAAAGAAAAGTTGACCCTGCGCGTAGCCGCTACGGTCATCGACGTGCTGCCCAACGGTGTCCTTTCGATCAGTGGGTCGCAAGAGTTGCGAGTGAATTTTGAGCTTCGGGAGCTGCTGGTCTCGGGCTACGTACGCCCCGAAGATATCTCGCGCCAGAACGAGATCACCTATGACAAAATCGCCTCTGCGCGCGTGTCTTACGGTGGGCGCGGGCAGATCACCGATGTGCAGCAACCGCGCTATGGACAGCAGATTCTTGATACGCTGCTACCGTTCTGAGGGTCGGTTTGATGGGAAATTTCTTACCAATCATATTCCTGATTGTTGGCCTGGGTGCCGGAGTGGGCGCCGGGATTGCTCTGGCACCTACAAAGAAAACGGATGATTATTCTGAATCTGAGCAGAAACCGAAGGATGACAAAAAGAAACCGTCCAAAGATGAGCCGAGCACTCATGAGTATCTGAAACTCACCAAACAGTTTGTCGTCCCTGTGGTCGCCGACGAGGAGATATCGGCACTGGTGACAATGTCTCTGAGCCTTGAGGTGCGGCCGGGAATTGCGGAAGCCTTCTATGAAATCGAACCGAAGCTCAGGGATCGATTTCTGCAGGTCCTGTTTGATCACGCCAACATCGGCGGGTTTGACGGGGCGTTTACACGGTCGGACAACCTTACAACTTTGCGCAAGGCACTGCTGGAGGTGGCGAGAAAGGATCTGGGTGATGATGTCTCGCAGGTTTTGATCATGAGCGTAAGCCGTCAGGATACTTGAAACTTGTCATGAGCATCCGGGTAATGAACCCGGTTCACTCGAACTGAGGTCTGGCTTGAACCTCGCGTCGTTTGGTCTCGGCCGAGCGACGGTCCAGTTCAGCGATGGCCTGCTTGCGGCCGAACGCGTCCCGTAAATTCTCCATGGCCTCAAGCTTCTGCGATCGCAACCGGGCCAGTTCAATGTTCAGATTTCGTCGCGAAGCCGATCCCCAACCACGCCACAACAAGTCCACACCAGTGACCTGATAACCAACTGCCTGTGCGCTGGATGATTTGACTTCTGCCAACTGTGAATCAAGACGCGTCAATTGTCGAAGCAGCTGGGCTTCGCGCTGCAACAATGGCCGAAGCTTTTGATGCTCTCGTTGGAAAACAGCATCGGCAACAGTTGCAAGCTCACGGATACGGTTTTGTTTCATCAAATCTGAGCCTTTGCTTTCTTGCGCATTGCTTCGGCAAATCGAATAGCGGCGGCGACAGGCCGGAAGTGTTCTTCCGCGATTTCCTGGCCGATCTCGACGGTCGCGTGCAGAGCACGAGCAGTTGGAGGATCCGAATGAATGGGAACATCGGCGACCCCGGCCTTTTCCCGGATCACCGCTGCGATTTCATCGACACCCTTGGCAACACAGACCGGCGCACTGCCCGCTGCGCGCGACCATTTAAGAGCCACCGCGTAGTGCGTTGGATTGACGATCACCACATCAGCTTTGGGCACATCGGCCATCATTTGACTGGTTGCGATATCTTGCGCACGCTGCCGTCGTTGTTGTTTGACATGCGGGTCGCCTTCGGATTCCTTGGTTTCATCCTGGATTTCCTTACGCGACATCCTGTTCTTGCGCAGATGCTCCGCGTGTTGCCAAAGATAGTCGACAACCCCGATTGCCAGGGCAATCGTGATGACGATGAACAGAAATTGCGTGAGCAAATTCATCATCAGCAGGATCGAAGATCGTGCGGGCGCTGCGCTGGCCGTCAGTATCTCAGGCAGGTGGGCGTGCAAAAACAGCGTCAGGCACGTGCCGTAAATCAGCAGCTTCACAAAGCTTTTGGCAAATTCGAACAATCCGCCCCGACCAAATTTGTTCTTCGCATTCGAGATGACCGAGATTCGCGAAGCCCGCGGCTTCAGCTTGTCAGGTGCAAAGATCAGCGCGCGTTGTGCAATCAGGCTCAGCAGCACCGCAGCAGCGGGTACCATGAACAGAGCGGCGACCGGAACCGACGCCGATTTCAGAAGGCCGGCAACGGTAGAGGTCGCTGGGCCGGTGGTCAGCACATCTGCGAATTGATCGGACTGGTCAATCAGCACCACAAAAAGCGTTCCGAGATGTTCGGCCGTGTACTGACCGGCAACCAGCAACGCGACCAGCAGGCCAGAGTATGCTGCCACCACTGACAGATCATTGGATTTTGCCACCTCGCCTTTTTTGCGGGCTTTCTCAAGCTTTTGTGGCGTGGCTTCAAAGGACTTGTCGCTATCGTCGTCTGGTCCGCTCATGGTGTTCCCCCGATGGGATTTTGCAGAAAGGTAAACAGGGCGTCCGACCAGGTGGACAGGATCAGCGGTGTACCCGCGAATAACAAAAACAGCCCAGCGAAGGTGATTGCAGGCGCGCCTACAAAGGCGACCATGAGCTGCGGCATCGCCCGATTGATAACACCCAGTGCAAGATTGTAGATCAATGAGGCAATTACAAACGGCATCGCCAGCGAAAAGGCCAGCGCAAAGCTGCGCGCTATGCGCGTAACGCCCCAGTGCGACAGGTCGGGTGCGGTGGGCAGCACACCCATCGGAAACAGTGTGTAGCTGTTAATCAAGAATTGCGCTGCGCGAACATGAAGGCCCAGCAACACTGCCAGCGCCAAACCAGCCAGTGTCAGCAGGTATCCCATGGCCGGCACGGGCTCGGCTGCGGCTCCGCCTAGAATTTGCGACAAGGATGTGGCTTGTGCTGCGATGGAGCCTGCTGTTTGCAGGGCAAGCACAAAGAGGCGCAAACCAATGCCGAGCATCAAGCCAATCAGGATTTCAACCGCGATCATGCCTGCCATATTGGGAAAAGCCGATGCTGCATCCGTATTGGGGATGGCAGGGACAATGATCATCGTGAACGCAAATGCGACGGCCAGTTTGACCCGTGCGGGGATACTGCGTTCGCCAAATGCGGGCAATAATGACACCATGGCGGATACGCGCAGAAACACCACAAACAGATGCCACAGGTTTTGCCCGACAAGCGGAAACAGCTCTGTCGGAACCGAGATCACGCGGGCACTGTCCCGACCAAAGCTGGGCGTGCCTCAAGCCCTATCTCTTCGAAGGACAGAACAGGGTTGGCGATGCCGCGCGCGTGCATGATTGTGCGCAGTAACCGGCGCCTGCGGGTCGAGGTAACAACGGCTGGAAACAGCCCGTGATCAGCAGACTTGGTCACACTGTCCACAACGCCATCGCCCAGTTTGTTGAATAGGTTTGGCGGCAGGGCCACGTCCATACCTGCGTTTGGGGCATCGATCTGGTAGGTGGCAAATGTATCCTCCCACTCGGGTGCGAGCTGTATCAGGGGGATCGAGCCATCTTCACGCTTCATTTCCGCGACCAGCTGAAAACCCAGCCGCTGGCGGACCAGTTCACAAATCCCCTCGGGTTGAGTGGTGGTCAGTCGCGCTTCGGCGACGCTTTCTAGGATTAGCGCCATATTGCGGATCGAGACCCGCTCATCCAGCAGCAGACGCAGGACCGCGTGCAGCGTATCGATCGGCACTTTGTCGGGGATCAACTCGTCCAGCAGTTTGCGATTGGCTTCGGCCCTTGTCGGATCGCTGAGGCGTGTCATCTCGGATAGCAGGCGGCGCAGGGATTTGAGCGTAAGCAGGCGCGAGAAATTCTGTTTGATGATCTCAAGCAGATGGGTCGCCAAAATCTCGGGTGGTGAGACGATGGTGGCCCCGTTCAATGCTGCGGTCTCTTGGTCCTTGGGCAATATCCAGCGAGCGGGGGCCCCGTAGACGGGCTCGGTCACGTCGGTACCGTCGGGTAGAAAATCGTGCCCGTCTTGCACCAGTGCCAGCACCAGTTCCGAATTCAAAACGCCGCGCGCCTGCTCAACCCCGTGCACTTTGATTACGTACGTTCCGGTTGGCAAATCGGCGCGGTCGGTCAGGCGGATTTCGGGCAGGATCAGGCCAAAGCTTGACGCGACATAGGTCCGCATATTGGCGATACGCGCATCAAGCCCGGTGCCGGGGTTGAGCACCATGCTGACCAGATCGGGAGCGAATTCCAGATGTACGTCATCCAGGTCGAGAATATCACCGATGGCCTGCGAAACAGGGGTGTCAGCCTCGTCCTCCGGTGCCAGCGCTTCGGCCTCGCTTGCATCGCGCTTCCTGATGCCGGAATAGGCGGCATAGCCAAGTACACCGGCCCCTAAAATGAAGGGCAAGAACGGCAGGCCGGGCACGAGGGCGAACAGCACCATCAGGACCGCAACAGTTCCCAACGCTGCGGGGTGCCGACCGAGTTGCGAGAATATCGCGTTGTCAGTCGCCCCCTGTGTACCGCCTCGTGCCAGCAGCAAAGCGGACGCAATCGAGATGATCACCGCAGGTATCTGCGAGACCAGCCCGTCCCCGACGGTAAGGATGGCATAGGTCTCGAACGCAGATGACACCGGCATCCCGTGCACGATGACCCCCATGACCAACCCCATCACGAGGTTGAGCAACGTGATCAGCAGCCCTGCAATTGCATCGCCCTTGACGAATTTAGACGCCCCATCAAGTGAGCCGAAAAAGGTTGTTTCCTGCTGCTCGCGCTCACGCCGTTCTTTGGCTTGCTGGTGGTCGATGGCCCCGGCGGACATGTCACTGTCGATGGCAAGCTGCTTGCCCGGCATCCCATCCAGAGCGAACCGGGCCCCCACTTCGGCCATGCGCGCGGCGCCTTTGGTAATGACCATGAAGTTCACGATTAGCAGGACGCCGAACACCACGAGGCCTAGGAAGATGCTGCCGCCCATAACAAACTGGGCGAAGCCCTCGATCACGTCGCCTGCGGCGTTGGTTCCGGTGTGTCCTTGTCCGATGATCAGCTTGGTCGATGACACGTTCAACGACAGGCGCAGCATCAGTGAGGCCAGCAGGATGGTCGGGAAAGATGAGAAATCCAGCGGCCGTTCAATAAACAGGGTCAGCGTAAAGATCAGGATTGCCAGAGCGAATGACGCCGCCAGCCCCACATCCAACACCCATGCAGGCATCGGCAGGATCATCATTACGATGACCGCCATCAGCGCCAGTGCCAGCAGTATTGTCGGAGAGAACAAGGTGCGGGGATCGATACGAGGCACGAACTGCTCCTAATTAAAAGTGATGAAAGCGGTGGTGGCGCTGGGTTCCGGCACCAGCGAGCCTAGCGCTGTCTGGCCAGTCGGCTGCGTGTTCAGTGGTATGAGCGGGAGGGCTGAAGCGGTGAACGGATCACGCGGGTTACCGATCTGGGAGCCGTCCAACTGTGCCAAAACGGTCTGAAAACGATCAGTATACGCTGTTGCGTGATGCTGCGTGCGTGAGTGGTATGCGCCGGCAGCGGCAGGCCATGTCCCGAGCTCCGCGTAAAGCTGGGCCAGAAATCGCGCGGCATAGGCTGCGTTTTCATCTGGATCGAACATCGCGTCTATCGATCGGAAAGCCTTACCGTGCCAGCGATAGTTGATCTGAAAACACCCGACGTCGAAGCTGCGTACGCCAGATTTGAAGATATCAAACACGTAAGATTTCGCCTCTAACTCAGAGGCGAACCAATATCCCTGACCTTCACGATTGACGGTCCACGGCCATGGCTCCAGCTGTCCGTCCAGTGTGCGGCCTGTTTCCACGCGGGCGATTGCCCTGAGAACATCTAGCGGCACGCCTTCGGCTTGTGCGGCACGCCGAGCAGCACGATCACACAAAGCAGCCACCGATGCTGCAAGCGCGGTTTGCACCAGAAAGGTCTGCGCCAAGAGCGTGGCAATAAAGAGTTTTTGAGTTGGCATTCTGCCGGTCCGGGATTCTGATCAATCCGGGCCAAGCTAGCCACTCACTCGTTTACAGAGGGTTAGCGCGCTTTAGTTTCGATCAATCTTTCGGCCAAAAACGACACTGGTATTGGTGCGTAACACGCCGGGAATGCGCGCGAGTTCATCGACCAGAATGTCGAGGTCTTCAATATGTGGCGCTTCGGCTGAAAGCAGCAGGTCAAACTCGCCGTTGATCGACAGGCACAGTTTCACCTCGGGATAGGCTTCAAGCCGCTTGATGATGCGCGTGGTCTCTTTCTGCTGAACCTCAAGCAGAACGACGATCTGAACGCGTGGTGTGTCTTCGGAGTCGCGCAGGACAACCGAGTATCCTGCGATGACACCTCGCTTTTCCATCCGATTGATGCGTTCATGCACCGTGGTTCGGGCGACGCCAAGTTTTGAGGCGATGTGGGTGGTCGAGTCCCGTGCATTGTGCTGCAAAGCGGCGATGATGCGTCGATCAAGCTGGTCCATTGCGGCTCCGGTTTCAGGCGGCTTTGCCCCGGTTTAGGTTAGTTTGGTGTTCGGGCTCAAGGCTGGTGCGGATATCGGGGATGCAGATCATCAATGATGATCGGATGGGCGTGAGGTTTTGGCCCGGAAAGGTGTGGGTGCTCATCAGGAAGATCGGGGTGGTCGTGGATGATCGCGTCAGTGGCGGGTCGCGGCCACGCCCTGAGCACAAGAACAAGACCCAGAATCGCTGCGGTCGCCGTGCTTGCCATTGCGACAGTTGCGCCATACCGGGTCATCAACCACCCGGCCAATGGATACAGCACCAGCCAGCAGGCGTGGGACAGGGTGAACTGCGCGGCAAACACAGCGGGCCGATCCTCGGGATGGGCCGATCGGGTCAGCAGACGGCCCGAAGGCGTCAGCGTGCTGGAATACCCAAAGCCCACCAACAGCCACGTCGCTGTCAGCAAGCCCAGCGTCATCGGAAGGCTGGCAGAAAGCAGCGCAGCCACCGCCATGGTCCCAGTCGCCAGTGACGCACCGCTAAGCATAACGCGACGGTCGGATATTTGATCCAGCAGCCTAGGCAGAACAAAGGCCGCCAGCATCGATCCCCCACCGAACCCGGCCAGCGCGATGGCAACGGCGCTTTCGGAAAGACCAAGATCGCCGCGCACGATCACGACCGTGTTGACGATGACCATCGAGCTGAGCGCAGCAGCACTCCAACTCAGCGCCAGCAAACCGCGCAGGCGCGGTGTCCTGAGGTAGATTTTGATGCCACGGGTGGTGCGATCATAGATGCCCCGCGGTTCAGTGGGTTTAGGTGAGGGCAGGGTCGCAGACACCACAAGCAGGGCCGAGGCGACAAAGCCGACGCAGGTGCCAAGAAATAGACTGTCAAAGCTGACAAATAGCAGCAAGGCAGCGGCCAGCATCGGGCTCAGCAGGCTTTCCAGATCGTATGCAAGCCGCGACAGAGACAGGGCTTTGGTATAATCCTGCTCGTCTGTCAGCACGTCTGGGATAGTGGCCTGAAATGCGGGTGTAAATCCGGCCGAAGCGGATTGCAGCACAAAGATCAGCACATAGACCTGCCAGATTTCCGTCACGAAGGGCAGGCAGAGCGCGACAACTGCACGCACCAGATCAAGCGCAACCAGCATTCGGCGACGATCGAAACGCTCGGCGAAGGCAGCGGCCAGCGGGGCCACGGTGACATAAGCGATCATTTTGATTGTGAGTGCGGTACCAAGCACCATTCCGGCGGCCTGTCCGGCCAGATCAAAGGCCAACAGACCCAGCGCCACCGTCGCCAGCCCGGTTCCGGTCAGCGCCACAATCTGCGCGGCCAGCAGATGTCTGTAGGTTCGGTTTCTCAGGACGCTAAGCATTTTCGGCAATTCTCATTCGCGACGTTGCCCGAGTAGTTCCTGTGTTGCCCATAAGGTCAAGAGGACGCTTTTCTAAGGACGGCGTTGAGTTTGCGGGCCAAACCGCCTATCTCGGGGCCGAAAGCGCACAAAGGACAATTCCGTGGCGAACCATCTGTATAATAATGACCTGCCGGACGGGTTGGATCTGGGCCCAATAGTGGCCATTGATTGTGAAACCATGGGGCTGAACCCGCATCGGGATCGCCTGTGCGTGATCCAGATGTCCGGAGGTGATGGCAACAGCCATATCGTTCAGGTTGAAAAAGGGCAGACCGAGGCTCCGAACCTTTGCGCGATGCTAGAAAACCAAAATGTTTTGAAGCTATTCCACTTTGGCCGCTTTGATATCGCTGCGATGTATCACACCTTTGGCGCGTTGGCTGCGCCGGTCTATTGCACCAAAATTGCCAGCCGATTGGTGCGCACCTATACAGATCGGCACGGGTTAAAAAACTTATGTCAGGAACTGATCGGCGTCGATATCTCGAAGCAACAACAGATGAGCGATTGGGGTGCAGAAACGCTGACCGATGCGCAACTGGACTATGCAGCATCGGATGTGTTGTACCTGCACCGTCTCAGAGAGGCGCTGGACGGACGATTGGCCCGCGAAGGCCGGACCGAGATGGCGCAGGCCTGTTTTGATTTCCTGCCGATGCGTGCAAAGCTGGACCTCGCAGGCTGGCCCGAAACGGATATCTTTGCGCACTCATGACCGATACCGAAGCATTCCTGAGAACCGCCCGGCAGGTTGTAACCGACGAAGCCCGCGCGCTGGACGTTCTGGCTGAAGGCTTGGATGAGCATTTTGCCGAGGCCGTGCAACTGATCCTGCAGGCCACGGGGCGTATCATCGTCAGCGGCATCGGGAAATCGGGCCATATTGGTCACAAGATCGCGGCCACATTGGCCAGCACTGGCACGCCCGCCTATTTCGTCCACCCGGCCGAGGCCAGCCATGGCGATCTGGGCATGGTGTCGAAAGGTGATGTGGTTCTGGCGATCTCGAACTCGGGCGAAGCGCCCGAGCTGGCTAACCTGCTGGCCTTTACTCGCCGGTTCGGTATTCCCCTGATCGGTCTGTCCAGCAAGCCCGAAAGCACGCTGATGAAGCAGGCCGACGTGCATCTGCTGATTCCGTCGCTAGGCGAGGCTTGTGGTTTTGGCATGGTGCCATCGATCTCGACAACGCTGACGCTTGCCATGGGTGATGCGCTGGCGATTGCGCTGATGAAGTATCGCGATTTTAAGCCCGAAGATTTTCGCGCGTATCATCCCGGCGGCAAATTGGGGGCGCAACTCTCGACCGCACAGGACCTGATGCACAAGGACTTGCCATTGGTAGCCGCTGGCACCCCGATGAGCGAGGCCTTGTTGGTCATGAGCCAGAAGAGTTTTGGCGTCGTTGGTGTCACGGATGATACAGGCCGTCTTTTGGGAATTGTGACTGATGGCGACCTGCGCCGAAACATGGACGGTCTCTTGGAGAAAAACACCGAAGAAGTTATGACCAGCGACCCACTGACTATCGCTCCGAATGCTATGGCGGAAGAAGCGGTTGCGATCATGAATGATCGTAAGATCACATCTTTGTTTGTTGTTGATCCTGATAGTAATGGACAGGCCCTTGGTCTGTTGCACATCCATGACTGCCTGCGCGTTGGTCTGGGTTAAGACCATGGCGGAGGTTGATCGCCATTCCCGATGGGTGCAGTTCCTTAAGGTGCTGCTGCCATTGGTGGCGATTTTGCTGCTGTCATCGGTTTTTCTTCTGTCGCGTAGCATCGACACCAATGTCTCGGTGCCGTTTAGCGATCAGGATATCGATGAACGACTGACAGATCAGGTGGTTACGCTGCCCGACTATAAAGGCGTCACGCGCAAAGGCGAGGAAATCCGTGTTGAGGCCCGTCGTGCCAGTCAGGGCGGGGATGGTGAGACGCCCACAGCCGCCGAAGTTCAGGGCCGTTTTGGGCTGAGCAACGGGGGCGAGATCACGCTTGAATCCAACACCGGCATTATCCGGCCTGATAAAGGCACTGCGACCTTTGTCGGGGATGTGGTCATCACAACACGGGATGGCATTCAGGTCACCACCGAACTGCTGAACACATCGCTTGACGAAATACGTGGAGACAGCCCCGGCCAGATTGACGGAACCGGTCCAATTGGCGACTTTACTGCAGGTCAAATGTCCTTTGGAACGGAAAAAACGGATGGTCCGGTTCATATTCTTTTTACAGGCGGCGTGAAGCTGATATACGAGCCGCAAAAAGCAGAAAGATAACTTGTGTTCGATTTACGTGTCGCCGTTTTGTGTTTTGCCGCAGCAGTGGGTACTGCGCCTGCTTCTGCGCAAGAGGCTCAGGTGGCATTTGGCTCGGTCAACGCTGACCCAACCCTCCCGGTTGAAGTGACCTCCGAGACGCTGAACGTGAATCAGGCAGACGGATCGGCCGAATTTATCGGCAATGTCATCGTCATTCAGGGTGAGATGCGATTGACCGCAGACCGCGTCCTTGTCATCTACAACGAACAACGTTCAGCCATCGAGCGGATGGAAGCGACGGATAACGTTGTGCTGGTCAGCCCACCTGATGCGGCCGAGGGCGATTGGGCGGAATACACCATCGATTCCGGCGTGATCGAGATGAAAGGCAATGTGTTACTGACGCAGGGCCCTAGTATCATAAGCGGCGATGAGATGATCGCGAACCTCACGACCGGAACCGCGACGATGTCGGGGCGTGTTAAAACCATTCTGCAACAGGGTGGCAACTGATGAACCGGCCTGAACTTTCGATCGCCGAAGGCTCTTCCGGTCTGAAGATCGAAAAGCTGCGCAAATCATATCGCAAGAAAACCGTCATCCGTGATGTGTCCATGGAATTGAACCGGTCCGAGGTTGTGGCTTTGCTGGGCCCGAACGGATCGGGCAAAACCACCACATTCTATTCCGTTGCGGGGCTGGTGTTTCCCGAGGCCGGGACTGTCACAATTGACGGTCAGACTGTGACGACCCTGCCGATGTATCGCCGCGCCCGGTTGGGGATCGGATATCTGCCGCAGGAGATGTCGATTTTTCGGGGCATGAGCGTTGAGGATAATATCGCCTCGGTTCTGGATATCACCGTCAAACACGCGCATCGCAGAAAAGAACGGCTTGAAGAGCTGCTGTCGGATTTCTCGATCGAACACCTGCGCCGCGCGCCAGCATTGGCGCTTTCAGGCGGAGAACGCCGACGGGTCGAGATTGCGCGCTGTCTTGCCGCTGATCCGAAATATCTGCTGTTGGACGAACCTTTCGCAGGTGTCGACCCGATCAGCGTTGGCGATATCCGGCACCTTGTGGCCGATCTGAAAAAGCGGGGCATTGGCGTTCTGATCACGGATCACAACGTCCGGGAAACGCTGGAGATTGTGGATCGGGCCTATATTCTGCATGACGGTCAGGTCCTGATGTCCGGCACGCCTGACGAAGTGGTCGAGAACGAAAATGTTCGTCGGGTTTATTTGGGCGAAAACTTCCGTATTTCATAGGCTTGCGCGGAAATGCGCCGGGTGCATGGCGGAAATCACGTATATACACACCTGTTTTGATTGACTCTTCCCTCACCTCTTGGCTCAATTGGCCTATGGCATTTCTTCGGTTCCAGGCTGGATCTCGATCTCCCTTCATTGAAGGGCCGGGCCAACGGCAACCGCAGAACATGCCGATACCCCCCACCCGATAAAAACAAGTCAGTCGCGTAACGCGACGTCAGAATGGGTGTGAATTGTGAAGGAGATCACATGCGTTACCAAATCAGCGGAAAACAGATCGACATCGGTGCGGCCCTGCAGACCCATGTGCAGACCGAACTGGGCGAGGTCGTGGGCAAATATGCTCAGCGGCCAACAGACGCCAACGTCGTCTTTTCCCGTTCGGCGCATGAATATGTATGCGAAACCACTGTCCACTTGTCGACTGGTCTGACCGCTCAGGCCAAGGCGCACGCGACCGAGATTTATGCGGCGTTCGAAGGCTGCTGTGACAAGATGGAGACACAACTGCGCCGCTATAAGCGCCGTTTGAAGGACCACCATAAGGATCGATCCGAGCCGGTTGAACTCTTTGGCGCGTCCTCTTATATCCTCGCCTCTGACGAATCGGAGACAGCTGACGAGCCTGATTCACTGCAGCCTATGATTGTGGCTGAGATGGAAACCAAGATCCCATCGCTCAGTGTTGGTGAAGCCGTTATGCAGATGGAACTTGCCGGTGCGCCGGTTTTGGTGTTCCGGAATGAGAACAAGGACGGGTTGAACGTCGTATATCGCCGTGAAGACGGCAATATCGGCTGGATCGATCCTTAACAGGCAAGAACTAGATGGCCCGCCCCTTAACACAAGGGGCAGGGGCTAGGAGCAAAATGATGGAGCTTTCGAGCATTCTTAAGCCCGAAGCGGTGCGCGTCCTTTCGGCTGCGTCCAGCAAGAAGCGTCTGTTTCAGGAAATTGGCGACGTAGGTGCCGCCACTCTCGGGCTGGATGCGCAGGCGATTGTTGACAGCCTGCTTGAGCGTGAAAGCCTTGGTCCAACTGGCGTTGGCCATGGTGTAGCGCTTCCACATGCGCGTCTGTCCGAACTGGAATCGGTCTCCGGCGTGTTCGTGATGTTGGAAAAGCCCATCGATTTTGGATCGGTCGACCGTCAGCCTGTTGATCTTGCATTTTCGCTGTTTGCGCCGGAAGATGCGGGTGTGGAACACCTCAAGGCGCTGGCGTTGGTCTCGCGTACTCTGCGAGAGCAGTCGGTCTGCGCAAAACTGCGCGCCAATCCTGATCCGGTAAAGCTCTATGCAATTCTAACCGAAGCACAATCGATGCAAGCGGCCTGAATGCCCCTTCTGTAACAAAAAAGCCCCCGACAATCGGGGGCTTTTTTGTCGCGTATATGGCGACGATTAACCGCCAGTTCCCATTTCCAGCGTCCACCAGATTTTGCCGCCATTTTCCTGATGCCACGCAAACCCCATCTGCGAGGCTTTGGGATCCATAATCACTGCGCGGGGGCCGGGTTCCTGCATCCACGCCGCCAGTGTCTCGGTCTCGGTTTCATAGGTTTCCGAGATCGCTTCACCCAGGAATGTACCAAAATACCCAGCCCGTGATGCACGATCCAACGGAGAAGAGCCATCAGACCCGAAATGCCAGGGCCGATTCTGACGGGCCATGTCTTTCGAATGAGTCGCTGCCGCCGCATTCAATTGCGAGTTCAATTGCACCTGTTGCAGACCAGACGCCTGACGCAGCGCATTCACCGAATCCAGCATTCTGAACTGCAGCTTTTCGGGATTGCCTCGGATTTTATAAACGGACGGCAGCGGTCTGCCATCCGCGCCAATAGCGGTCGTACCCGAATCGGTACATGCCGCCAGAGCAAAAAAACAAATCGCGAGAAGGGAAAGAATACGTGTCATGATCGGCCTGAATGTAGTGTTAACAAGGGAAATAGCCTGCCTGAGTGTCCGGGGCAAACCCACAATGGCCGATCCTCGCGTGAATCTGCCGGTTTGATTTGCGACTGAAGCATTCTGGCCATAAAATGCATCAGATTTTGCATTTTTGTTAGCAAAGGACCGCTCCTCATGGTCAAGAAACGCATTTACACTTCGACACGCCGCGGATTTCTGGCGGGTGCCACCGCCAGTTTGGCCTCGCCTGCGCTGGCCCAGTACATCCCCGGAGACCCTCTGCGCCCGGCGCCCGAGCCTGAACCTCAGGTGCGTCGCAACGTATCTGGCTTCCGTGCGCTGGATTGGCAGCCATACTTCTCGAACACAAGAAACGGTGCCATCCTTGTGGATACCGTTTCGCGGGCGCTGCATTATTGGTCAGATGATCAATCTGTATACAAACTGTACCCTTCGTCGGTGCCTCTGACCGAGGAATTGACCCGTCGGGGACGCA
This sequence comes from Ruegeria sp. BA2, assembly GCF_056539605.1. Lineage (NCBI taxonomy): Bacteria > Pseudomonadati > Pseudomonadota > Alphaproteobacteria > Rhodobacterales > Roseobacteraceae > Ruegeria > Ruegeria sp. BA2. The sequence goes on from NZ_JBQFVE010000004.1 coordinate 75,941, forward strand.
CCAGTGTCATCCGCAAAGTGGAAGGCCCAAGCTGGTCGCCGACACCTTCAATGAAGAAGCGTAACCCCGAATGGCCGGATTATATTCCGCCAGGCCCAGATAACCCATTGGGAACGCACGCTTTATACCTTAGCTGGAAGTATTATCGCATCCACGGCACCCATGATACGCGCAAAATCGGTCGTCGGTCTTCGAACGGGTGCATTGGTTTGTTCAACGAGGACATTGCCGAGCTGTTTTCTATGGCCAAGGTTGGCACGCAAGTGTTGCTAATTTGACGACATTTTCGCGCACGAACCCGCCTGTGAGGCAAGTTGCAATTGCAATCCCCCTGCATTGCTGATTAGAAAAACTCACGAGGTAAGTCTTAGATGCGTGGTTTCGCTATTGGGAATCGCGCAAATTCTGGAGGTTAATATGAAGAAACTCGTTCTCGCTGCTGCTCTGACTGCTGCTGCTTCGACCGCATATGCTGGCAACCTGGAAGAGCCGGTTGTTGAAGCACCTGTTGTTGTCGAAGAAACCCAAGGTTCGTCGCAGGGCATCATCCTGCCGCTGATCCTGCTGGTTGTTGTTGCCGCAGCTGTTGCAGCAAGCTAAGTCGACGAGACTTTTTGCATTTAAAAGGCGGTGGTGCAAACCACCGCCTTTTTCTATGCCCGGACAAAGCGCGCGATCAATCCAACCAGCCGCGCAGATTGTCTTCGATCACCTTGCCCAACGCCGCGATATGCGAATCATCGTCATTGAGGCAGGGGATATAGGTGAAGGATTCACCACCCGCCTCTTCGAAGCTTTCTTTGATCTCTTCGTTGATCTCTTCCAGCGTCTCGATGCAATCGGCAGAAAACGCAGGTGCGATGACGGCGATGTTCTTCTTACCCTGACGCGCCAGATCAGCCACGTGATCAACGGTGTAGGGCTTCAGCCATTCCTCGGGACCAAAGCGAGACTGGAAGGTTGAGATCAGTTGATCATCCGCCCATCCCAAACGCTCTTTCAGTAGCCTTGATGTTTTAACGCACTGGCAGTGATAGGGATCCCCCTGCTGCAAATAGCGCTCGGGCATTCCGTGATACGAGCACACCAAGACATCCGGTTTTGTCTCCATCTCTGCATAGGCGCGCTCAACCGAGCTAGCCAACGCATCGATATAGGCAGGTTCGTCGAAATAGGCCGGAACAGTTCGGCTGGCTGGCTGCCATGTCTCTTTCATCAACGCGCGGAAGAACTGATCGTTCGCGGTGGCAGTCGTCGCACCGGCATATTGCGGATAGAGGGGAAAGAACAGGATGCGGTCGCATCCTGCGGTCACCATCTCGCGCACTTTCGACATGGTCGACGGATTGCCGTAGCGCATGCAGAAATCAACCATCACCTGGTCGCCGTACCGGTCGTGCATTGCGAGGCGCAACTTGGCGGTCTGATCTTTGGTGATCGTCATCAGCGGGCTTTCACCCTTGTCATGGTTCCAGATCGATTTGTATGCCTCACCCGAGCTGAAGGGCCGTTTGCTCAGGATGATCCCCTGCAAGATCGGTTGCCACTTCCATGCCGGATAGTCGATCACCCGTCTATCTGACAGGAATTCATTCAGATACCGCCGCATCGGCCAGTAATCATAACTATCCGGTGTCCCCAAATTGGCCAGCAGGATACCAACGCGGCCCATCTTAACCTTGGGATGGTCTTCCGGGGCGTGTGCAGGACGGGTGGCATCAAACATTTAGGGCTTCCTGAATTATGGCGTCTGGCCTGAGATAACGGTAAAAGCCGGGTCGTCAATCGGGCAGATTGCCTTCTTCTGTACCCAGCGCATCAGCAAGGCGCATTTGGGCTGATCCTGGGCGCAAAGGTTTGGGCTGGCTTTCATCAGGCGCCCAACCTGTCAGGCAGATCAGTTCGAACGTTGCGATCAAGCGTCCTTCGGGGGTTGAGAAGTGCTCGGCATAGATGTCTTGCGCCCTGTCGAACACAGCGCGTCGTGTCGGTTGTTTCAGGCGACCTGATAGGGCGTTCGTTTCCCCCATAGCCCGCAGATCCTGCATTAGATGCGTGAGATCGCGATACTCGGCCGATAAGCTTGCTTTGTCGGCCACGGGCAGGGCTAGGCCTGCCCGCTGCAACAGTCCGCCCATATCGCGGAGCTCGGCCATGGGCGCAATCCGTGGGCTAAGACCGCCTGTTACTTCAATCTCAGCCTGACCCAATGCCGCGCGGAGTTCCTGCAGCGTGTCGCCTCCTAAGCAGACCGCTAGCAGCAAACCGTCGGGTTTCAAAGCGCGATGACACTGGATCAACTGGCCAACCGGGTCGTTGGCCCAGTGCAGGGCCATCGCATGTATGACCAGGTCATGCGTCCCCGGCATCAGGTCCAGAACCTCATCATCTGCGATGATCCGGGCATCGGGCCACACCTTCAGCCAGATATCGGGGTACGGCGTCACGACAGCTGGTGCTCTAAAGGTTTTGTTAACCATGGACAGACGATCCTGCACCTCGTCAACGGCGGCTCGGTGCAGGAAAAGCGCATCGTCCCGTGAGCGGCGGCGATGAAGGGCAAGCGCAGATCGGTCAATCAGAGAAGGTGCAGTGTCGGACGGAAGTTTCATAAGCCGCAAGTATCGCATTCGTCAGGGGATTCAAACCGTAGTCGAGATGATCTATCCCCCGCGCTGCCTGTCCTGCGGTGCATTGACCGAGTCGGACTTTGGCCTTTGCGGCCCGTGCTGGCGCGACACGCCTTTCATCGGCGGCGCGGTTTGCGATTGCTGCGGCGTTCCGGTTCCTGGTGCACGGGACGGGCATCGGATCGAATGTGACGATTGCCTGAGAACGCCGCGCGCGTGGCAAGATGGCCGGGCAGCGCTGTTGTATCAGGGTGCCGCCAAATCACTGGTGCTGGCGTTGAAACACGGCGACCGTCCAGAACTGGCCCGCCCGGCTGCGCGCTGGATGGCGCACGCTGGGCAAGAGCTGTTCCGCCCAAACATGCTGATTGCACCGGTACCCTTGCATTGGACCCGATTGATCCGCCGTCGTTACAACCAGTCAGCCCAACTTGCGCATCATCTGGGTCGGGAAACGGGTCTGGCAGTTTGTCCTGATCTTCTGGTGCGTACAATCCGCACGCCTGTACTGGATGGCAAAACAGCCGCTGAGCGCTCCCTAACGCTCGCCAATGTCATCGAGGCTCACTGCAAACGCGCGCACCTGATGCGGGGAAAAGACGTTCTGCTGGTAGATGATGTCATGACCTCGGGCGCGACGCTTGAAGCTTGCGCGCGTGTCTGCCAGGCGTCAGGGGCAAATCATATTTTCGTGTTGGTACTGGCACGCGTTGCCAAGGATGCCTAATTCGCCCAAGAATGTGCGAAACCCAAAGGGACGGAATATGAAGCCGGTAGAAATCTACACCTCGCCGCTGTGCGGCTTTTGCCACGCCGCGAAACGCTTGTTGAAACAGAAAGGCGTCAAGTTTTCAGAAGTCGACGTGCTGGTGCATCCAAAACGTAAGCCCGAGATGATTCAGCGGGCCGGCGGCAAACGCACCGTGCCTCAAATCTTTATCGGCACCACACATGTCGGTGGATGCGATGATCTTTATGAGCTTGAGCGTCAGGGCAAGCTGGATCGTCTGCTCGCGGCCTGATGAAAACCGCGCTGCTGCAGATCACCTCGTCGGATGATCCGGCTGAAAATCTGGACATGGTGCGCGCCATGATGGCCGAGGCGGCCAATCAAGGCGCGCAATTCATTCTGACACCAGAAGTCACGAATTGCGTGTCCACCAGCACCACGCGGCAGCGCGAGGTTCTGCAGCATGAAGAAGACGACATCACTCTGGCAGGCCTGCGCGAACAGGCCGCCGCATTGGGCGTCTGGCTGCTGATTGGGTCGCTCGCGATCAAGACCCACGATGCCGATGGGCGCTTTGCCAACCGCTCATTCATGATCAACCCGCAGGGGCAGATCGTGGCGCGTTATGACAAGATCCACATGTTCGACGTGCAGGTTACGGAAACCGAGACCTTCCGCGAATCAAAGAACTATCGACCCGGCGAACAGGCGGTGATTGCCGAGACAGATTTCGGTAAGGTCGGCCTGACCATATGCTACGACATCCGTTTCCCACATCTCTACGTCGCGCTGGCGCAGGCGGGGGCACATATCCTGACAGTGCCTGCCGCGTTTTCGCCGGTTACGGGCGCGGCGCATTGGGAATCGTTGCTGCGGGCGCGGGCGATTGAGACCGGCTGCTGGGTGATTGCCCCGGCGCAAACCGGTGAACACCCCAAAACCCGCGGTAAGACGCGGTACACGCACGGTCACAGCATGGTTGTGGCCCCTTGGGGAGAGGTGCTGATCGACGCAGGTACCGTTCCGGGCATTCACATTTTCGATTTGGATGATAGTTCTGTGTCCGAGGCGCGCCGCCGCGTGCCCTCGTTGACGCATGTTCGGCCTTTTGACGGGCCCTGATCCAGAACCGAGATATGACGGACGAAAAAAATGCCCTTGCGGTCACGCTGTTCAGCGAGATCCTGACCGCCGATCAGCTATTGCGCAACCGGCTGAGCCGGGTGCTGCCCAAAGGCATGGAAATCTCGCATTTCTCGGTGCTGAACCATCTAGTGTTTGTCGGCGACGAGCGCACACCGGCGCAACTGGCCAGCACGTTTCATGTGACCCGAGGCGCGATGACTAACACCTTGGCCAAGTTGGAATGGGCCGGATACATCCACATCCGCCCCGACTGGGACGACGCCCGCCGCAAGATGGTCGCCATCAGCCCCGCCGGTCGCCGCGCACGCGATCAGGCGATTTCGTCCATTGCCCCGCTGATCAACCGTGTCGTCGGAGAGCTGGGGCTGGAGCGGGTCCGCAGCACGCTGCCGGTGTTGAGGGATTTACGGTTGCAGTTGGAGGGAGAGTAGAGAGAGTTTGTGCGATTACGCCACATGATTGCGGAGATATAATGCTAAATGCTGAGGCTAATTCGATCTTCAAAGATACGCATCTACCAATGCGAACTCGATATCCAGCGACAGAAAATCAAAATCGGTGGAAAAGTGAAGACTATGCACTAACGATCCAAGCATACCTCTCAGATCAGACCGCTACAGCTTTTTTCGCACAAGTCGCTTTATGAGATGAACAATATGAAAATTTGCATAATCACAATGTGCTACAAAAACTATGAGCTTCTTGAAAAATGGTATCGTCATCATTCGGAGGTTGTGGGCGCTTCTAATCTTTTTGTTTTATCTCATGGCAATGATCCGTTGCACCGAGAAATTGCACCACTTGCATCAGTTATTGGTGTTCCCAGAGACACTTTGATCGATTTTGATAAACGCAGGAACAATGCGCTCAACAACCTCCAGTCTTCTCTGTCGTATTACTATGATTGGGTTTTTCGAACCGACGATGATGAGCTTTTGGTCTACGACCCATCTTTGTACTGAGGACTTGGGGACATCTGTCGAACATCAAAAACCGGAGTTCTGTTTGCTCTGGGTCTTCAATTGTTGCGTACCACAGACGAAGAAGAGCTTATTCAAAACGAGCCATTTTCTTTGCAGCGGAAGTTTGTTTATCCAGACGGCCATTATTCCAAAGCCTTCGGAACTTCTCATGGATGGGGGTATTGGGGGCATGGGGTAAGTGTTCCCAGGTCTCAAAGAAAGTCTTTTGTTCCAGAAATGCCAACCGGATTCTATATGGTACACACGAAATATGCGTCCCAGGCAATTTCAGGGTCCACTGATTTGATGAGAGAAGGTCTTGCCACTGAGAACAAAGCGGAGCACGGCCAACCAGGTGTTGTCAAGGCGTGGTCAGATGCTCGATCAATGAGTGCCAAAGCTCTGAAATCTATGCTTGCAGCCGATACGGCGGGCTCGGATTGGCTCAATACTTATCGCGAGAGATGCTTGATTTCTGTCAAACATGGACGCAGAGGTGCTGTGAGGTTTGGAAAAGTACCTGGTAAGAATTTCAAAACCGAAGTTCCCAAAGATCTTATGGGCTGCTTTTGAGGAACGCTTGACGCCCGAAATATCGTTGAATGTCCAGCCATCACCCAAACTCACCCCGGTTTCAAACTTGCCGTCACGTAGTTCACGCTCAAGTCCCGATCCGAGATCGACCAGCTCCATAGAAGCGGGTTGAAGACGAAGCCCTTGCGGTCGACCGGCTCCAGCCCGGCCTGGCGCAGCAGATCAAACAACTCATCGGGAGTGATGAACTTGTTCCATTCATGCGTGCCGCGGGGTAGCCAGCGCATGACGACCTCGGCCCCAAAAATGGCCATCGCATAGGATTTAGGGTTGCGATTGATGGTCGAACACACCTTCAATCCGCCGGGTTTCAACAATTGCTGCGTGGCGGTCAGATAGCCAAGCGGTTCGGCCACATGCTCGACCACCTCCATGTTCAGCACCACGTCGAACTGTTCACCTGCGGCGGCCATATCCTCGGCGGTGGTGTGGCGATAGTCGATCTCTAGTCCCGATTGTTCCGCGTGGATGCGGGCGACGGGCAGGTTGCCCTCGGCGGCGTCCGCGCCAACGACTGTCGCGCCCAAACGCGCCATGGGTTCGCTTAACAACCCTCCGCCACAGCCAATATCCAGCAGGCGCAGCCCCTCGAACGGGCGCGAATCCTTGAGATCGCGGTCAAATTCCCCGGCAATTTGCTGCGTGATATAATCCAGACGGCACGGATTCAGCATGTGCAGAGGCTTGAATTTCCCGTGAGGATCCCACCATTCAGCCGCCATAGCCTCGAATTTTGCGATCTCGGACGGGTCCACCGTGTTCGGATGCGCTTGCATTCCTGTCTCCGTGTGCTCTTTTACGCTTAAGGACTATATAGGGCCATAATGGACAAGTACCCGGACCAAAAGCGCGCAGTTCAATATCTTTACCCGCCGATCGATCCGTTCGATCAGCGCGTGGTCGATATGGGCGATGGGCACCGCATATATGTGGAACAATGCGGCAATCCCGAGGGGATGCCGGTGGTGATCCTGCATGGCGGGCCGGGCGGCGGGTGCAGCCCAGCGATGCGGCGCTATTTCGATCCTGACGTCTATCGGGTGATTCTGTTTGATCAGCGCGGATGTGGCCGCTCACGACCCACAGCCTCGGTCGAGGACAACACGACCTGGCATTTGGTGGCGGATATCGAGCGGTTGCGAACCCTATTCGACATCGACGATTGGATCGTCTTTGGCGGCAGTTGGGGTGCAACACTGGCACTGATCTACGCGCAGACGCATCCTGATCGTGTCACGCGCCTTGTGCTGCGCGGCGTGTTTCTGGCCACGCAGGCCGAATTGGATTGGTTCTATGGCGGCGGTGCAGGCAAGTTCTGGCCCGAGCAATGGGCTAAGTTCACGTCTCTTTTGCCCGAGCAAGAGCTTGGAGACGCCATCGCCGCCTATCACAAGCGCCTGTTTTCTGGCGACCGCGCGACCGAGATTCTCTATGCGCGCGCTTGGTCGCATTGGGAAAACGCGCTGGCCTCGATCCACACAAACGGGTCGGTGGGTGAAAGCCCGGGTGAATATGCGCGCACCTTTGCGCGGCTGGAGAACCACTATTTCACCAACAAGGCATTTCTGGAATATGACGGTCAGATTCTGGATCAGATAGATCGGATCGCTCATATCCCCGGCCATATCGTTCAGGGACGCTATGATATGATCTGCCCGCCGCAGGCCGCTTGGACCCTGTCAGAGCGTTGGCCCAATGCCGAGCTGAAGATGGTACGCCAAGCCGGACACGCCTTGTCAGAACCCGGGATCAGCGCGGAACTGGTCCGGATCATGGATCGCGTGGCGGAGGGGGCGGTATGACCCGAATCGATCGCCGCGCGTTATTTGCCTCGGGTGCCGCTGCTGCGTTGCTGGCCGCGACGGGAGCGTCATTGGCTGATACACCTAAGCAGGGCGGTACGCTCCGGTTGGCGGTGCCGCGCGACAATAGTTTGGAACAGGTGGCGCGCGGTGCAGTTTTCGACACTCTGACCGAGATCGCGCCCGATGGCACGCTACGCGGAGAGCTGGCGAGCAGTTGGCAGACCGACGCTGATGCTCGGGTCTGGAGCTTTGATCTGCGCGATGATGTAATGTTCCACGATGGTACCAAGTTGGACGTGAAAGATGCTCTGTCCGTTCTGATCCAGATCGGACAGGCCGAGGCCATCGCCCCTAAACGTGTGCGACTGCAACTGGCCGAAAGCAATCCAGGTCTACCATTCCTGCTGGCGGATTCCCGTTTTGTGGTCGCCCGAGATGGGGTGACGCCACTGGCGCAAGCCAATGGCACCGGTTGTTACCGAGTAGAACGGGCCGAGGACGAGCGCCATTTTCTGGCGAGCCGGGTGGCCGAACACTACAAAATCGGTGCCGCAGGTTGGGCCGATGCGATTGAGATCATCGTGATCCCGGATGCCAAGGTGCGGGCAGAGGCGCTGCGCGATGGATATGTGGATGTTGCTGCAATGCCTGCGGGCGAAGGCCTGATTTCACAGCGCGGTCTGCGCTATCATCCATCCGAAGCTGAAATGGCGCTGGCCGTTGCTGCGCATGTCGGCATGCCCCGGCAGATAGGCAAGGCTGCACTGGACGATGGGCGCATTGCTGAACGGTGGTGGTTGGCGTAATTCTGATCACGATTTGCGCCGGGGGTTGCAGACTCGGAAACTCCTGCGTATATGCAGTTGCAACAGCGGCGCGTTGGACTTCGGTCCGGGGCTCCACCGGAAAAGATCGACGGGCCGCGCGCCCGTTTTTTTGTGCCCGATGACAGGGTAGAGAACCTGAATGACAAACGACCTGATAGCCAAAGCTGCCATTGACCGGCGACTGGCCGAGATCATCACCCCGGTGATCGAGGATCTGGGGTATGAGCTGGTGCGCATCCGCCTGATGAGCGGCAAGCAGACCACGCTGCAAATCATGGCCGACAAGCCCGATGGCGGCATCGAAGTGGATGACTGCGCCGAGATTTCGAACGCGGTTAGCGCCACGCTGGATGTCGAGGACCCGATTTTGGATGCCTATACACTTGAAGTGTCCAGCCCCGGCATCGACCGCCCGCTAACCCGTCTCAAGGATTTTGAGACCTTTGAGGGGTATGAAGCCAAGATCGAGACTGCTGAACTGATCGATGGCCGCCGCCGCTTTAAGGGTGAGCTGGCCGGGATCGAAGGGGATGAGGTTTTGATCAACATCCCTGAGGGCGATGAGACCATCACCATCGGTCTGCAATTCGACTGGCTTAGCGATGCCAAGCTGGTCTTGACCGATGACCTGATCAAGGAAATGCTGCGCCAGCGCAAAGACGCGGACGCCCTGAACGAAAACGCTTTCGACGAGATTGAGACCGAAGGGTCCGAAGAGGAGACGAACTGATGGCAATCACCTCAGCCAACCAGCTGGAGCTGCTGCAGACCGCCGAGGCCGTGGCCCGCGAAAAGATGATCGACCCCAGCCTGGTTGTCGAAGCGATGGAGGAATCGCTCGCCCGTGCCGCAAAAAGCCGCTATGGCGCGGAAATGGACATTCGCGTGTCCATCGACCGCAAAACTGGCCGTGCGACCTTTACCCGGGTGCGCACCGTGGTCGAGGATGAAGAGCTTGAGAATTATCAGGCCGAGTTCACCGTCGAGCAGGCCAAACAGTACATGGAAAACCCTGAGGTCGGTGACGTCTTCGTGGAAGAAGTGCCGCCGGTTGAAATGGGCCGTATCGCGGCACAGTCCGCTAAGCAGGTGATCTTGCAGAAGGTCCGCGAAGCTGAGCGTGACCGTCAGTACGAAGAGTTCAAGGACCGCGCCGGCACCATCATCAACGGTGCCGTCAAACGCGAAGAATTCGGCAACGTCATCGTCGATCTGGGTGGGGCCGAGGCCGTTCTGCGCCGCAATGATAAGATCGGCCGCGAAAGCTATCGCCCGAACGACCGTGTGCGTGCGTACATCAAAGAGGTTCGCCGCGAAGTTCGTGGCCACCAGATATTCCTGTCGCGCACCGCGCCTGAATTCATGGCCGAGCTGTTCAAAATGGAAGTGCCGGAAATCTATGACGGCATCATCGAGGTCAAGGCCGTGGCCCGCGACCCCGGTTCGCGCGCCAAGATTGCTGTGATCTCTTACGATGGGTCCATTGACCCCGTCGGTGCCTGCGTTGGTATGCGCGGCAGCCGCGTGCAGGCCGTCGTGAACGAGCTGCAAGGTGAAAAGATCGACATCATCCCGTGGAACGAAGATCAGCCGACCTTCCTGGTGAATGCGCTTCAGCCTGCCGAGGTTTCCAAGGTGGTTCTGGACGAAGAAGCGGGCAAGATCGAAGTTGTTGTGCCAGAAGAACAGCTGTCCCTCGCCATCGGTCGCCGCGGTCAGAACGTGCGTCTGGCCAGCCAGCTGACCAATCTGGATATCGACATCATGACCGAGGCCGAAGAATCGGCGCGTCGTCAGAAGGAATTCGAGGCCCGCACCCAGCTGTTCATGGAAAGCCTCGATCTGGACGAGTTCTTTGCTCAGCTGCTGGTGTCCGAAGGTTTCACCAATCTGGAAGAAGTGGCCTATGTCGAGATCGACGAACTGCTGGTCATCGACGGTGTTGACGAAGGTACGGCGCAGGAACTGCAGACCCGTGCGCGCGAATTCCTAGAGGCACAGGCCAAGGCGGCGTTGGATGCAGCCCGTGCGCTGGGTGCCGAGGACAGCCTTATTGAATTCGAAGGCCTGACACCCCAAATGGTAGAGGCGCTGGCCAAGGACGATGTGAAGACTTTGGAAGACTTCGCAACCTGCGCTGACTGGGAGCTGGCCGGTGGCTGGACCACAGTCGATGGCGAACGCATCAAGGATGATGGGGTACTTGAGCCTTTCGGCGTGACGCTGGAAGAAGCACAGGATCTGGTCATGACCGCGCGCATCATGCTGGGCTGGGTTGACCCGGCCGAGCTGGAGCCTGCCGAAGAAGAAGACGGCGAAGCATCCGACGAGGAGGTCGAGGCCTGATCTCAGGCCTCGGGTGGCTGACATGGGTCGCGGTGGCGTCCATAAGGATCGGTCGGATGGGCCAGAGCGTAAGTGCATCGCCACGGGCGAGGTTCAGCCTAAATATGGCTTGATCCGCTTTGTGACGGGGCCGGACGGTCAGGTCTTTCCCGATGTCGCGGCGAAATTGCCGGGGCGCGGGGTTTACGTCGCGGCGGATCGCGCGGCGCTGGACAAGGCGATCGGCAAGAAACTGTTCTCGCGCGGGTTCAAGGCGCAAGTGAGCGCGGCCAAGGATCTGACCGATGAGGTTGAGAAACAGGTCGCGCGTCGGGTGATCGAGCTGATCAGTCTGGCGCGTAAGTCCGGGGATGCGGTCGCGGGCTATGAAAAAGTCAAGTCGTGGCTGGACCGGGAAGAGGCTCAGGTACTGATTCAGGCCTCGGATGGATCGGGGCGCGGCAAGTCGAAACTCAGCACGCCGCACTTCGGCAAATACATCGGCTGGCTGACTGCGGACGAGCTTGGGGCGGCATTTGGGCGCCAAACCGTGATTCATGCGGCCTTGGCCTCTGGCGGACTCGCCAAACGTGTTGTAGAGGAAGCGCAGCGCCTGCGTGGCTTGCGCGAAAAGGATGACGGCGGCAAGGGCCGCTCGGAAGGGTAAGAAGCTTTATGAGCGATAGTGACGGCAAAAAGACATTGGGTCTTCGTGGCGGGGCACGCCCCGGAAATGTGAAACAGAGTTTCAGCCACGGACGCACCAAGAATGTCGTGGTGGAGACCAAACGCAAACGCGTGGTCGTACCCAAGCCGGGCGCGACCAAACCTAGTGGTGGTGCAACACCCTCGGGTGATCCTTCGCGCCGTCCTGCGGGCATTTCCGATGCGGAAATGGCGCGCCGGATGAAGGCGCTGCAGGCCGCCAAGGCGCGCGAAGCCGAAGAGGCTGCAGCCCGTGAGGCACAGGAAAAGGCGCGCGAAGAAGAACGCGCACGCCGCCGGGCCGAGCAAGAAGCCAAGGACCGCGAACAGCGTGAGGCTGAAGAGCGTGCACGTGCCAAGGCCGAAGAAGAAGAGCGCAAGCGCAAAGAGGCTGAAGAAGCCGCCCAGCGAGCTGCTGCCGCTCCGGCCCCTGCCGAGCCTAAAGCCGCGCGCAGTCCTGCCAACAAGCCTGCACCTGCAGCAGCGCCGCGTAAACAGGATCGTGAGCGCGAACAACGCGGTCGTGGCAAAGGCCGTGACGATAATCGTCGTTCGGGCAAGCTGACACTGGGTCAGGCCACCGGTGGCGAAGGCAACCGCCAACGCTCGATGGCTGCGATGAAGCGCAAGCAAGAGCGGGCGCGCCAGAAAGCCATGGGCGGTACGGTCGAGCGGGAAAAGGTGATCCGCGATGTGCAGTTGCCCGAGGCGATCATGGTCTCGGAACTGGCCAACCGTATGGCCGAGCGTGTGGCTGACGTTGTCAAATCGCTGATGCAGATGGGCATGATGGTTACGCAAAACCAGACCATCGACGCCGACACGGCTGAACTGATCATCGAAGAATTTGGCCACAAGGTCACGCGTGTCTCTGATTCGGATGTTGAAGACGTCATTAAAGAGGTCGAAGACAGCGATGACGACCTGCAGCCGCGTCCGCCGGTTATCACCATCATGGGCCACGTTGACCACGGTAAGACCTCGCTGCTGGATGCGATCCGCGACGCGCGTGTTGTTGCCGGCGAAGCTGGTGGCATCACCCAGCATATCGGTGCCTATCAGGTGAAAACCGACGGCGGCACCACGCTGACCTTCCTGGATACGCCTGGCCACGCGGCCTTTACCTCGATGCGCTCTCGCGGTGCTCAGGTCACGGATATCGTGGTTCTGGTTGTTGCCGCCGACGACGCGGTGATGCCGCAGACGATCGAGGCGATCAACCACGCCAAAGCGGCCGAAGTGCCGATGATCGTGGCGATCAACAAGATCGACAAGCCCGACGCGAACCCCGACAAAGTCCGCACTGACTTGCTGCAGCACGAAGTGATCGTCGAGAAGATGTCGGGTGAGGTTCAGGACGTTGAGGTCTCGGCCATGACTGGTCAGGGTCTGGACGAATTGCTGGAAGCCATTGCGCTGCAGGCCGAGATTCTGGAACTGAAAGCCAACCCAGATCGCGCCGCCCAAGGTGCCGTGATTGAGGCGCAGCTGGATGTGGGCCGTGGCCCCGTCGCTACCGTTCTGGTTCAGAACGGCACGCTGCGTCAGGGCGATATCTTTGTCGTGGGTGAGCAGTACGGTAAGGTGCGTGCGCTGATCAACGACAAGGGCGACCGCGTCAAAGAAGCTGGCCCCTCGGTTCCGGTCGAGGTTCTGGGGCTCAACGGCACGCCCGAAGCAGGTGACGTTCTGAACGTGACCGAGACCGAAGCGCAGGCCCGTGAGATCGCTGCTTATCGTGAGCAAGCCGCCAAGGACAAACGCGCCGCCGCCGGTGCCGCGACCACCCTTGAACAGCTGATGCAGAAGGCGAAGGAAGACGAAAACGTCACCGAGCTGCCTATTCTGATGAAAGCGGATGTGCAGGGCTCTGCCGAAGCCATCGTTCAGGCGATGGAGAAGATCGGCAATGACGAAGTGCGCGTACGTGTTCTACACTCGGGCGTTGGTGCGATCACCGAGACGGATGTCGGCCTGGCCGAAGCCTCCGGCGCTCCGATCTTTGGTTTCAATGTCCGTGCCAACGCATCGGCGCGGAATACTGCGAACCAGAAGGGCGTCGAGATCCGGTATTACTCGGTGATCTACGATCTGGTTGATGACGTGAAAGCAGCCGCATCGGGCCTGCTGAGCGCCGAGATTCGAGAAAAGTTCATCGGTTACGCCGAGATCAAAGAGGTCTTCAAGGTTACCGGTGTTGGCAAAGTTGCCGGCTGTCTGGTCACCGAAGGTGTTGCCCGCCGCTCGGCTGGCGTACGCCTGCTGCGCGACAACGTGGTGATCCACGAAGGTACGCTGAAGACCCTCAAGCGCTTCAAGGATGAAGTGGCCGAGGTTCAGTCGGGTCAGGAATGCGGTATGGCGTTCGAGAATTACGACGATATTCGCGCCGGCGACGTGATCGAGATTTTCGAACGCGAAGAGGTCACGCGTACGCTGGACTGATCCGGTTCAGAGAAGAAACTTGAAGCAGCGGCCCCACGAGGCCGCTGTTTTCTTTTGCCGGTTACTCGCCGCGCGACGACAGAAACGTGCCCGATGGCATGATGATGTCGAAGTGGTGTTTACCCTTCTGCAGATCAAAACTGACCGAATGCCCGGCCTTGCGCAGTAATTCCGCGTAGTCACGGCTTTGGCGGATGAACTCGGGCGTATCCCGCTCGGCGACGGTTACCCTGTAACGCGGTCCCGGTGCGGGCAGGTTTAGGCAGGGTGAGAGATCGTGAACCTCGACCTTGGTCAGTTGCAGCGGATCATTCACCGAGGTCAGGCTGATCGGAACAAGGTCATAGATCCCGCTAATCAGGATCACATTGCGCACCCGCAGGCAAGCCTGCGCAAATGCCTTCGAAGACGTCGCCATCACCATCGCAACCAGATGGGCACCTGCACTATGACCCGATAGCGTGATGTTTGATGGATCAAAACCCAGTGTTTCGGCCTGTGACGCGAGCCACAACAAGGCGGTACGGCATTCGTCGACCATCTGCCCCAATCTGGCATCGGGGGCGAGCGTATAATTCAGCGTGGCAAAGGCTTGCCCGTTCTCATGCAATACCGGTGCCATCGGGGCCGACTCGCGCTGGCTGAGTGCCTGCCAATAGCCACCGTGTATGAAGACATGTAGCGGAGCGTTGGCGCCAGGGGCGGGGAAGAAATCCAGAACATGTGCCGAGCTATCGCCGTAACAGAGGTTTTCTCGCACCTTTAGGTCAGACCGCGCCTGCGTGCTGAGGGCTGAATAGCTGGCCAGATAGGGCGTCAGATCGCCACCAACCATCGAGCTGGGGGAATATTCCTGCTCAAGCTCACTTTGGGTGAAACCGCGATACAGCATCACTCAGTCCCCCGCGTACATCAATTCGGTTCGCACGTCGTAGAGGTCGTGGAAGAACCGCAACTCCAGCGCTTTACGCAGAAAGGCCACGCCGCTGGACCCACCCGTTCCCGGCTGCATACCGATCACGCGCTCAACCGCTGTTGCATGGTCAAACCGCCACCGCTGGAATAGGGATTCCACATCCATAAGCTTTTCTGCCAGCGCATAGAGATCCCAATATTTGTCCGTATCACGGAATACTTCGACCCAGATCTTTACGACGCGCGGATCACCGGAATAGGGCTTTGCATAGTCGCGCTCTATCAATTCCTGTGGCACGTCAAACCCTTGCCGGTCCAACATATGCAGAACTTCGTCATAGAGCGACGGCTTGCTGAGGGCCGCGTTCAGCATCTCCACGACCTCTGGGTCATGCATGTGTACTTTCAGGGTCGAGGGATCCTTGTTGCCCAGAATAAACTCGATCTGGCGATAGCCGTAGCTTTGAAAGCCAGACGAGCTGCCCAAGGCGTCGCGGAACGTCATATAGTCGGCGGGCGTCATGGTCAGCAGTGTTTCCCATGCCGCGATCAATTGCCGTTGGATCGCCTTGATCCTGTCAAGATTTTTCATCGCCGGGCCAAATTGATCCTGCTGTAGAAACCTACGCACTTCGACCAATTGATGGTGCATCAGCTTTAGCCACAACTCGCTGACCTGATGGATGATGATGAAGAGCATCTCATCGGGTTGGGCTGGGTCCTGAAAAGTCTTTTGCAGGTTCAGCAGGGTCTTGAGTTGTAGGAAATCGCCATAGCTTTTGCGGTGAGTCTCTGCGAAATCTGTGACCAAGGACTCTTCGATCCCTCGTTCCAGATACCTGTCATTGTCGCCCATGTGCTCCTCCAAACGCGCGGGGTTATCCCTGTTTAGGGACAAAACCCGCGCGGTGCCAGAGCGTTAGGTCCAGTCCAGAACCACCTTGCCCGACTGACCGGATTTCATCGCTGCAAAACCTTGGGCAAAGTCATCAACCGCGAAGCGGTGGGTGATCACCCGGCTGACATCCAGCCCGTTCTGCAACATGGCAATCATCTTGTACCAGGTCTCGAACATTTCGCGGCCATAGACGCCTTTGATAGTGATGGCCTTGAACACGATCCGCGACCAGTCGACCGGGGATTTCCCCGGCGGAATCCCCAGCAATGCGATCTTACCACCCATCACCAGAGCCTCGACCATCTGGTCCAGCGCAGCTTGTGAACCAGACATCTCGAGCCCGACGTCAAATCCTTGGGACATGCCAAGCTCAGCGATCACATCCTGCAAATCCTCTTTCGAAACGTCCACAGTGCGCACGGTCGGAACAACATGTTCAGCCAGTTTCAGGCGATCGGTGTTGATATCCGTGATGACCACATGCCGCGCGCCAGCATGCCGCGCGACGGCGGCGGTCATGATGCCAATAGGGCCCGCGCCGGTGATCAGCACGTCCTCGCCCAGCAGATCGAAGCTGAGCGCTGTGTGCACGGCATTGCCCAGCGGGTCGAGAATGGCTCCGATCTCATCCGGCACATCATCGGGCAGGGGCACTATGTTGAAAGCAGGCAATTTCAGGTATTGCGCAAAGGCACCCTGTTCGTTCACCCCGATGCCCCGCGTGCCGGGATCGAGATGAAACTTGCCTGCGCGGCTTTGACGGCTATCGGGGGTAATCAGATGGCCTTCGCCCGAGCAACGTTGGCCGACCTCCAGCCCGGTTACATTTCGCCCGATCTCGACGATTTCCCCGGCAAATTCATGGCCCGTGATCATCGGAACCGGCACCGTGTGCGACGCCCATTCGTCCCAGTTCCAGATATGAATATCCGTGCCACAGATGCCGGTCTTGTTGATGCGGATTAGAACCTCGTCGGGACCGATCTCGGGCACTGGGGCCTGCACCATCCAGAGACCTTCCTCTGGCTTGGATTTCTCCAAAGCTTTCATGGTGTTGGGGCGCATCAGATCACCCCCAGTTCTTTGCCGACCTTGCCAAACGCAGTGAGCGCTCGGTCTAGTTCACCCCGAGTCAGAGCCGCGTTCATCTGCGTCCTGATCCGCGCCTGTCCCCGCGGGACGACCGGAAAGAAAAAGCCTGAGACATATACGCCCTCATCAAACAGCCGCGATGCCATGTCTTGTGCCAGTGTCGCCTCACCCAGCATGACTGGAATGATCGGGTGTTCACCGGGCAGCAGGTCGAAGCCCAATTGCTCTAACCCCTGTCGCCAGTATTGCGCATTGCCGAACAGTTGCGCGCGCAGCATGTCGCCTTCTTCAACCAAACGGATCGCCTCCAAACCAGCGGCGACGATGGAAGGCGGCAGCGAATTTGAGAACAGATAGGGCCGCGCCCGCTGCCGCAACAGGTCGATCACTGGCTGCGGCCCGGCGATATAACCGCCGATAGCCCCGCCCAGCGCCTTACCCAGAGTTCCCGTCAGAATGTCCACATCCACGCCGAAATGATCCGGCGTTCCAGCACCGTTTGGCCCCATGAATCCCGTTGCATGGCAATCGTCGACCATGACGACGGCATCATATTTGTCGGCCAATTCACGGATTTTCGGCAGGTTGGCCAGATAGCCATCCATTGAGAATACGCCATCGGTAGCAATCATGATATGCCGCGCCCCGTCTTCACGCGCCTGTTTCAGCCAGGCTTCGAGGTCATTCATGTCGTTGTTCATGTACCGGTAGCGTTTCGCCTTGCACAGGCGCACCCCGTCGATGATAGAGGCGTGGTTCAGACTGTCCGAGATGATGGCGTCTTCAGGCCCTAACAAAGGCTCAAACAGCCCTCCATTGGCGTCGAAACAGGCGGCGAACAGGATTGCGTCGTCCTTGTTCAGAAACTTCGCCAGCTTCTGTTCCAACTCACGGTGAATATCCTGCGTCCCGCAGATAAAACGGACTGAGGCCATGCCGAACCCCTTGGGGTCCATTGCGCCTTTGGCCGCTTCAATAAGGGCGGGATGATCCGCGAGACCCAGATAATTGTTGGCGCACAGGTTGATGACCCGCTTGTCGCCCACCGTAATCTCGCCGCCCTGAGGCGAGGTGATCATTCGTTCGCGCTTGTAGAGGCCCTCGGCCTCAATCTGTGCGAGTGTATCCGAAATATGGGACAGGAATGCATCAGCCATGGCGACCTCCGTTAATCTGAGTCGCACGTCTAACATAGCGGATGAAATTCCCAAATAGGGGATATGCAATATTTAGGAAAAATATCCGTGAAGGCGGAATATTGCCAAATCAGGCGTTTTTCACGATCAAAAATACGCGTGCAGGTCGGTCGGCGGAAATAGAATGCACGATATCGGCAGCGTACCGGGCGGTATCCCCTTGTTGCAAATCGCTGACCGCAGTGCCCGACGTAACGCGAACTGCACCCTCCAGAACGGTCAACTGCTCGTTCGCACCCCGCGCGTGGGGCTGGCTGTTCAGGCTTCCACCGGCCTGGAGTTGAATTTCATATACCTCATGCTTGCCTGCCTCTTCCGGGGGCGAGAGGATGCGAATTCGGCATTTTTCACCCATGTTGTCGATGCTTGGCACCTCGGATTTCCTGAGGGTCTCGATCTGGTCCGATGTATTGGACTCTTCCAACAACCCTGCAAAGTCCACCTGCAATGCGCGAGTCAGGTTCCATAGGGTCGAGATCGTGGGGCTGCTTTCACCGCGTTCGATCTGGCTGACCATGGATCGGGATACGCCGCTGAGGTTGGCGACCGCTTCGAGCGACAGGCCTTTGACCCGGCGCGCCTCTTTCAAGCGGGCGGGCAAGCGTATCAGGATATCGTCTGTATTTTCCGTCATGACGGAATTTCATGCGTGTTGCGCAACGTAATGTCAATTCCGGGCGTGACAGTACGTCTAATTTGAAGACCATGCTGCAAGTGCATAATTCGTACGGGATTTGGAGGAGAGAACATGACTGACATAGTGATTTTGGATGGCGCGCGAACTGCCATCGGAACATTCGGTGGCGCATTGGCGTCGACGGCTCCGATAGATCTGGCGACTGTGGCGACCGAGGCAGCGCTTGAGCGATCGGGGGTTGAGGGTGGCCAGATCGGGCATGTTGTCTTTGGTCATGTGATCAATACTGAGCCGCGAGACATGTATCTGTCGCGGGTTGCTGCGATGCAGGCGGGTATTCCGAACGGGACCCCTGCAATGAATGTGAACCGTTTGTGCGGTTCGGGCGCGCAGGCGATTGTGTCGGCGGTGCAGTCTCTGATGCTGGATGATGCCGAGTTTGCAGTGGCAGGCGGCGCTGAAAGCATGTCGCGCAGCCCCTACATCGTTCCGCAGGCGCGATGGGGCGCGAAGATGGGGGACGTTTCGTCGCTTGATATGATGCTGGGCGCACTGAACTGTCCTTTCGGGACGGGTCACATGGGGGTCACGGCTGAAAACGTGGCGGATGAACATCAGATCAGTCGAGAGCAGATGGATGCGTTTGCAATGACCAGTCAGACCCGTGCGGCGGCTGCGATTGAGGCGGGGTATTTCGAAAGCCAGATCGCTCCGGTGCAGGTCAAGGTCAAGCGCGAGATGGTTGATTTTATGGTCGACGAGCACCCTAAAGCCACAACAGCGGAGGCGCTGGCAGGGTTGCGTCCGGTCTTCAAGAAAGATGGCCGGGTTACGGCGGGAAATGCGTCAGGTATCAATGATGGCGCCGCCGCGATGGTTCTGGCAACGGCAGGTGCGGCTGAGAAGGCTGGATTGAAGCCAAAGGCCCGTGTGCTGGGATATGCGCATGCCGGGGTCCGCCCGGAAGTCATGGGGATTGGTCCTGTTCCGGCGGTTCAGAACCTGTTCAAAAAGACAGGTCTGTCGGCAGGCGATTTTGATGTGATCGAAAGCAACGAGGCTTTCGCCGCGCAGGCTCTGGCGGTCAATCAAGAGCTCGCGCTGGACGCTTCGAAGGTAAACCCAAACGGGGGAGCTATTGCATTGGGTCATCCTGTTGGAGCGACCGGGGCGATCATCACACTCAAAGCTCTGTACGAGCTGGAGCGCATCGGTGGATCCAAAGCGTTGATCACCATGTGCATTGGTGGCGGTCAGGGTATTGCGCTGGCAATCGAGCGGCTCTGATATCGAACCGTTTAGGGGGGCTGTCTGCCCCCCATCGCGCTTGGGCGCGATTCCCCCCGAGGATATTTATAGCCAGATGAAGCTGCGGGATCTGGTTTAGCCGAGCGAAGTAACGAGCAATGTGATCGCTGCCCCAGCCAGCGCGCCGATGGTCGCAGGCAGGATCATCCGTGACAAGCCAGAGCCTTGAGATTCGTCTTGTTGGGTTTGGGCGATCAATGCGTTTTCCACCAGCGTGGGCAGGCGCGGGCCAAAGCGTGCAAGGACTAAGGCGGTTTTGCCAAAATCACGCAGCGCTGCGCGCGGACCGATTGACTTTTTGATATAGTCTTCGACCACGGGGCGGGCGACTTCCCAGATGTTCATATGTGGGTCGAGGGAACGGGCGACGCCTTCGACGACCACCATTGTGCGCTGCAGTAGGATCAACTCGGTCCGGGTTTCCATGCCAAAGCGTTCGGTGACCTCGAACAGGTAGTTCAGCAGGCGGCCCATCGAGATGTGCGAGGCATCCATACCGAAGATGGGTTCTCCAACAGCACGCAGGGCGCGAGCAAACTCGTCGACATCTTGATTGGCCGGGACGTAACCGGCCTCGAAATGCACCTCGGCGACGCGTTTATAGTCGCGACGGATGAAGCCAAACAGGATCTCGGCATAGACGCGGCGGGTGTATTCGTCGATATGACCCATGATACCGTAATCATAGGCAATGATATCGCCGTTGGCGGCGACCTTCAGATTGCCCTGATGCATGTCGGCGTGGAAATAGCCGTCGCGTAGGGCGTGGAGCAGGAACAGGCGCAAAACCCGCTCGGCCAGATCGCTTCGGTTGTGACCTGCGGCGTCCAGCGCTTCATTTTCACCCAATGGTATTCCATCTGCCCAGCTGAGTGTCATCACGCGGCGTGCTGACAATGACCAAACCACCGGTGGCAACCAGAAGCCCGCATCGTCTTTGGTGTTGGCGGCATATTCCGATGCGGCGGCGCTTTCCAGACGCAGGTCAAGTTCGCCGCGCACGACGCCATCGAAATGCTCGATCACTTCCATCGGGCGGAGGCGGCGTGCACCAGGCGCAAAAAGTTGCACGATGCGGGCGGCAAAATAGAACGCGTCGACGTCTTTACGGAACGCGCGTTCGATATTGGGGCGGAGGACTTTGACGGCAACGTCTTCCCCGGTGCTGACCAGTTTGGCCTTGTGAACCTGCGCGATCGAGGCTGCGGCAATGGGCTCGCTGAATTCGGTGAAGATTTCTGCTACCGGCTGGCCAAGTTCTCTTTCGACCTCAGCCATGGCTTCGGCTTTGGAAAATGGCGGGAGCTTGTCTTGCAGAACGCGCAACTGTGCGGCCAGCTCGTCACCGACCACATCAGGGCGTGTCGAAAGCACCTGACCGAACTTGATATAGGCCGGACCCAGTGCTGTAAGGGCGCGTGTGGCGGGCGGCATTTCGGGGTCGCCTTTATAGCCCAGCCATTGGAACGGTTTCCCCAACGTATGGGCCAAGATGCGAAGCGCACGCGGGGCCTCAAAAGCGTCGAGGACCACATTCATGGCGCCGGTGCGCTCGAGCGTGGCGCCTGTGCGGATCAGGCGAATGATGTTGTGAGGGCCGCGCATCTAGATTTTCCAGCCGGAATGCAGCGCGGCAATGCCCATGCTCAGGTTGCGGTATTTGGCGTTTTCGAACCCGGCGGTGCGGACCATGTTCAGGAACGTCTCCTGCTCTGGGAATTTGCGGATCGATTCCACAAGGTACTGATAGCTGTCATAGTCATTGGCGATCAGCTTACCCATGCGCGGGATGACATTGAAACTGTAGAGGTCATAAAGCTTCTGCAACCCGTCATTGGGCAGCTGGCTGAATTCCAGAACCATCAGACGGCCACCGGGTTTCAGAACGCGGTAGGCCTCGTTTAATGCCTCTTGTGGGCGTGTCACATTCCGAATGCCGAAGGAAATTGTGTAGACATCAAAGGTGTTGTCCTCGAAAGGCAACGCCATTGCATCGCCCACCACCCAGTTTAGACTGTCGGACATCTGGTCGGCCTCGGCGCGCTGGCGGCCCTCTATCAGCATAGGCTCGGTCAGGTCCAGAACGGTGGCGTGGCCATGGCCCGCGCGTTTGAGGAAGCGAAAGGAAATGTCCCCAGTACCGCCTGCCACGTCCAGCAACCGCTGACCGGGGCGCGGAGCCAGCCAATCCATCATCGCGTCTTTCCAGACCCGGTGGATGCCCATCGACATGACATCGTTCATTACGTCATATTTCGAGGCGACCGAGTTGAACACGCCCTGTACGCGCCCGGCCTTGTCAGCCTCGCGCACGGTTTCGAACCCGAAATGAGTGGTCTTGTCGCTGTTGTCGGACATTTGCCTTGCCGTTCGTCGAATTTCGTCTCTGTTATAGGGCGATAAGAGGCGGGCACAATGCGGCCCTTTGGAAAAGGAGCCATCTAATGCCCGAATTGCCCGAGGTCGAGACAGTAAGACGCGGCCTGTCCCCTGCGATGGAAGGTGTGGTGATCGAGCAGGCAGATGTAAACCGCCCCGACCTGCGCTGGCCGTTTCCGGATCGGATGGCCGAACGGCTGACCGGGCAGCGGGTGGATCGCCTGCGGCGACGGTCTAAGTACATTCTGGCCGATCTCAGCAGCGGAGAAACGCTGTTGATCCATTTGGGCATGTCGGGACGAATGACAGTTTCGGGCGATCCATTGGGGCAGTTCGCGCACAAACATCCGATGCCAGAAAAACACGATCATGTGGTGTTTCACATGGCCAATGGCGCGCGCATCACCTTCAATGATCCGCGCCGGTTCGGGGCAATGGACCTGTTGCCGACCGCCACGGCGGAAAGCCACAAGTTGCTGGCGGTTCTGGGGCCGGAACCGCTGGGCAATGATTTTCACGAACAGCATCTGATTGATGCGTTCAAGGGGAAGAACACCCCGGTCAAATCCGCACTTCTGGATCAGGGAATCGTTGCCGGTTTGGGTAATATCTACGTTTGCGAGGCACTTTATCGCGGCAAGGTGTCGCCACGTCGCAAAGCCGGGCAGATTTCAACGCCAAGGGTTGCGGCTTTGGTTCCGATCATTCGACAGGTACTGCAGGAGGCCATTGAGGCCGGTGGCTCATCCCTTCGCGATTTCCGGCAAGCCGATGGAGAACTTGGATATTTTCAGCACAGCTTTGATGTTTATGGACGCGAAGGCGAACCCTGCAGAACGGACGGATGTAGCGGTGAGATCAAGAGAATCACCCAGTCCGGTCGCTCATCCTTCTATTGCGCGCAATGCCAAAGATAACTTGATCCAGCGAACTCGCGTGATAATGAATCGTATCTGAACGGAACAACCGGAAGCTTACACCTCATGGCTTTTGAGACGATCATCGTCGAAATCGAAGACCACGTCGCCCTCATTAAACTCGACAGACCCGACGCAATGAACGCACTGAACACCCAGTTGCTGGGTGAGCTTTGTGAGGCGCTTGAAGATGCCGACAAGAATGACAAAGTGCGCTGCATCGTGATCACCGGCTCGGAAAAGGCTTTTGCCGCCGGTGCGGACATCAAAGAGATGTCCGAGATGAGCTATGTTGATGTATTCAACGTCAATCTATTTGCGGATGCGAATGACCGGATCACGGCAATTCGCAAACCGATTATCGCTGCTGTATGCGGGTATGCGCTGGGCGGTGGATGTGAACTGGCAATGCTGTGCGATTTCATCATTGCTGCCGACACCGCAAAGTTCGGCCAGCCCGAGATCAATTTGGGCGTTATCGCAGGTTTGGGTGGCAGCCAGCGCCTGACTCGTTTTGTCGGAAAGTCCAAATCGATGGATATGAACCTGACCGGACGTTTCATGGATGCTGAAGAGGCCGAGCGCGCCGGATTGGTCAGCCGTGTCGTGCCTGCCAAGAAGCTGATCGAAGAAGCAACCAGTGCAGCGCAAAAGATCGCGGAGAAATCGCAAATCTCGGCCCTTGCTGCAAAAGAGGCTGTGAATCGCAGCTATGAAATGCCGCTCAGCGAAGGCATGCTGTTTGAGCGTCGCGTATTCCACTCGATGTTTGCGACCGAAGATCAGAAAGAGGGGATGGCTGCGTTTTTGGAGAAACGTGCGGCCCAGTTCCGGGACAAGTGATCCCTCGATCTTGTGGCGAAAGCAGGCGGGCCATTGCCCGCCTTTTTCATACCTGCCTTGCGTGTTCAAGAATCCACTTGGCAAACCCAGACAACTTGGATAGTAAGCGCCGCTATACATGCGCGTGCGGCCCGCTTGGCCCGACTCACACTCGTGATTTCTGATCCGGTGCGGATATGTCCGTGGCGCGCAACCCAAGACAACCGAACCGAACAAAAGGTCAGAGACACATGGCAAATTCGCCCCAGGCAAAGAAACGCGCCCGTCAGAACGAAAAGCGCTTTGCTGTAAACAAAGCACGTCGTTCGCGCATTCGTACCTATCTGCGCAAAGTTGAAGAAGCGATCGCATCCGGCGACAAGGACGCGGCTACCGCAGCCCTGCGCGCCGCTCAGCCAGAGCTGATGCGCGGCGTCACCAAAGGCGTCTTCCACAAGAACACCGCATCCCGCAAAATGTCGCGCCTGTCGGCTCGCGTCAAAGCGCTGGGCTGATTCTTCGGGAAAGCGCGTCAAGCGTTGATCTCTATAAAGGCGTCGCACAGTGCGGCGCCTTTTTCATTGTTGCCGGAAAGCCGCGTCTTCACGAACTCGAGAGATTCTTTCGGCCTTAGACCCGAGTCAACATCAGAGTTTCGTTGCCCGCGCCTATCGCCTGTTGCTACGACTGTATCAGCGATTCACTCGCTTGGGGGGACAGGCTGTTCCAGTGATCTGACCGACGGGCATCGGAAATGATTCTGGAACGAATGTTCGAAAACCGGCTTCGGCCGGGTGGACGATCTGCTCTGGGCCTCGGGTTATCCGAAGGTCCTGGCCCTGTCAAAAATTGGAACGTCATGCGCATCCCGGCATCCGGGTGTGCCCCCGTTTTGGGGCCGTGCTGCATTGGACTGCGATGATGTTCGACGCGACCCGCCAAACCAACCGGTTTGGTGATGGTACCCTTGTGTGTGAGCGCCATAAAGACCCGGAAACCGGGACATATCGATAAGGCCGCAGGGCCAATAATGATGGGATGCGTGAGGCGCCGAATGACACAAGAGAAATGGGGACAACTGCGTAGCAAATTGATGAAGGCGGTTGGGAAGAACAACTTTACCACCTGGATTGAACCTCTGGAGTTTCAGGAGTTGCAGGATGGTGTGGCTGTGTTCTCGGTACCGACCAACTTCATGGGCAACTATGTCAGTCAGAATTTTGCAGATCTCATTCTCTATGAACTGAACACTTCGGGCGAACAGGTTCAGCGATTGGCTTTTCGCACAGCGGCAAATTCGTCAGCTCGCCCCACTTTGGTGGAAGACACCAAGACCGCGCCGGTATCAGAAGTCAGACCTGCCGCAACGGATACAGCAAATGATCCACTCGAGGCGCTGCAGGCTGCGCCTCTGGACGCTCGCTTTACGTTTGACCGCTTCGTTGTCGGCAAACCCAACGAACTGGCCCATGCTGCTGCGCGCCGCGTGTCTGAAGGCGGTCCGGTGACATTTAATCCGCTGGTTCTGTATGGCGGCGTTGGCCTTGGTAAGACCCATCTGATGCACGCGATTGCGTGGGAGTTGAAGACCAAGCACCCCGAGTTGAACGTGCTTTACCTGTCGGCCGAACAGTTCATGTATCGTTTTGTGCAGGCCCTGCGCGAACGCCGCATGATGGATTTCAAGCACCTGTTCCGCTCGGTCGATGTACTGATGGTCGATGACGTGCAGTTCATCGCGGGCAAGGACTCAACGCAGGAAGAGTTCTTTCACACATTCAACGCGCTCGTGGATCAGAACAAACAGATCATCATTTCGGCAGATCGTGCGCCCGGTGAGATCAAGGACCTTGAAGACCGTGTAAAGTCGCGCCTGCAATGTGGTCTGGTGGTTGATCTGCACCCCACTGACTACGAATTGCGTCTGGGCATCCTGCAAAACAAGGTTCAGCAATACAGCAGCACCTACCCTGATCTGACCATCGCGGATGGTGTTCTGGAATTCCTTGCACACCGCATCTCGACCAATGTGCGCGTTCTCGAAGGGGCGCTGACCCGCCTTTTTGCCTTCGCTTCGCTTGTGGGGCGCGAGATTGATATGGAACTGACGCAGGATTGCCTGGCCGATGTACTGCGTATGTCCGAGCGCAAGATTACCGTCGAAGAAATCCAGCGCAAAGTTTCGGAATACTACAACATCCGTCTCAGCGACATCATAGGCCCCAAGCGTTTGCGGTCGTATGCCCGCCCGCGTCAGGTGGCGATGTATCTTTGCAAGCAACTCACAAGTCGCTCGCTGCCTGAGATTGGGCGCCGTTTTGGCGGACGCGATCACACCACGGTCATGCACGGCGTCAAGCGTATCGAAGAGCTGAAGCTGACCGATGGTCAGATCGCTGAAGACGTTGAAATGCTGCGCCGGGCTCTGGAAGCTTAAGCCGTATCCAATTCGCGGAAAATGCCCCGGCCAATTGCGTTCGGGGCATTTTCTTGTGCGCTATTGTCCACGATCAAGAATGTTCTGGAACGTTTCACGCGGGCTCCCCTTGACCGCCAGGGCAATCCGACCCAGAAATCGGTAAAAAATCCTTGTGCCTGAGGGCTGAGCCGCTAACGTGCCAGTCCCGCCTATTTCGGCACGCAAGTCAAAGGAACAGAGGGTATGAAGATCAGCATCGAACGCGGCACCCTTCTCAAGGCCGTTTCGCAGGCCCAGTCAGTTGTCGAACGTCGCAACACCATTCCCATACTTGCTAACGTGCTGATCGAGGCCGAAGGCGATCAGGCCCTGTTCCGGGCCACCGATCTGGATATCGAGGTGGTCGACAAAGCCCCTGCGCAGGTCGAAAAAGCGGGTGCGACGACCGTAGCCGCAACAACGCTGCATGAGATCGTGCGCAAGCTGCCCGATGGAGCGCTGGTGACCCTGACTGCGGATAGTGCGGCTGGGCGGCTGACCGTAGAAGCGGGGCGTTCGAATTTCTCGCTGGCGACCTTGCCGAAAGAAGATTTCCCGGTCATGGCGTCTTCGGAGTATCAGTCGAACTTTACGGCCTCTGCGGCCCTGTTGCGGCGGCTGTTTGATAAGTCAAAATTTGCGATTTCGACTGAAGAAACGCGATACTACCTAAACGGTGTGTACATGCATGTGGCTGACGGCGCAGAGGGCGGCAAGGTGCTGCGTTGTGTAGCCACCGATGGTCACCGTCTGGCGCGGATCGATGCGGATTTGCCGGATGGCGCGGCCGATATGCCGGGCGTGATTGTGCCCCGCAAGACCGTGGGCGAGTTGCGGAAACTGCTGGACGATGATGAAATGGACATCGCAGTCTCGGTCAGTGAAACCAAGGTGCGGTTTGCAACGCCGGATATCACTCTGACTTCGAAGGTGATCGACGGAACCTTCCCGGATTACACGCGGGTCATTCCTCAAGGCAATACGCGCAAACTGGAGGTGGATGCCGCCGAATTCGCGCAGGCCGTGGATCGTGTGGCAACTGTTTCCTCCGAACGGTCACGGGCGGTAAAATTGCAGCTGGATGCGGATAAGCTGGTTCTGTCGGTGAATGCACCCGATAGTGGGGCGGCCGAGGAAGAGCTGGCAGTCGCTTATGGCGATGAGCGGCTGGAGATCGGGTTCAACGCCAAATATCTGCTGGAAATTGCGTCTCAGGTGGATCGCGAAAATGCGGTGTTCATGTTCAACTCGGCAGGTGATCCGACACTGATGCGTGAAGGCAATGATCAAAGCGCGGTTTATGTTGTCATGCCGATGCGCGTCTGATCGCGCTGGTGCGCGATGCCTCCGGCGGGAGTATTTTTGAAAAGATGAAGGGAGGGGTCATGGGATTGGCCCTGACCGAGCTTACGGTCTCGCATTTTCGGTCTCACAAGTTGGCCCGATTGTCTTTGGACGGGCGGCCAGTGGCGATCCATGGTCCAAACGGGGCCGGTAAGACCAACATTCTGGAAGCGGTTTCTCTGTTCTCGCCTGGCCGCGGTATGCGTCGGGCGAGCGCGGCTGAGATGACACGGCGGCCTGAAGCACTGGGTTGGAAGCTGTCCGGTCTGTTGAACGCGCAAGGACAGAATTTCGAGATTGAGACCTGGTCCGAAGGCGGCGCGGCGCGGCAGGTGCGGATTGATGAGAAAGCGTCAAGCCAAATCGAGCTGGGAAAGCTGGCGCGGGTCGTTTGGTTGATCCCGTCGATGGACCGCCTCTGGATTGAGGGGGCCGAAGGGCGGCGGCGTTTTCTGGACCGGATTGCGTTGAGTTTCGATCCGTCGCATGCCGAGGCATCGCTGGCCTATGAAAAAGCCATGCGCGAGCGGAACCGGTTGCTGAAAGATCAGGTGCGGGATGCCCATTGGTACGCGGCGCTGGAGGGGCAGATGGCCGATACCGGGTTTCGCATCCATCGGGCGCGTCTGACCGCGTTGGAACACCTGCGGACGGCGCAGGAGAAGGCGGAAACGGCCTTCCCGTCTGCAGAACTGGAACTGGTGCAAACCGAAGGAGCGATGCCTGAAACGGCAGAGGAGTTG
Organism: Ruegeria sp. BA2; assembly: GCF_056539605.1. Classification (NCBI taxonomy): domain Bacteria; kingdom Pseudomonadati; phylum Pseudomonadota; class Alphaproteobacteria; order Rhodobacterales; family Roseobacteraceae; genus Ruegeria; species Ruegeria sp. BA2. Next base: position 104,819 of record NZ_JBQFVE010000004.1, read on the forward strand.
CGTGACGCCTTGGATGAAAGCCGGTTTCGCGATCTGGCCGCTGGACGGACATTGGTTGGTCCGCACCGATCAGACCTGTATGGCGTGTTTACCACAAAGGGAGTTCCTGCCAAAGATTGCTCGACCGGTGAGCAAAAAGCACTACTGGTGTCGCTGATCTTATCGAATGCACGGGCATTGGCGGGGATGGTTGGCGCGCCACCCATTGTGCTGTTGGATGAGGTTGCGGCGCATCTGGATGCTGGGCGGCGCGCTGCGCTCTATGACGAGATTTGCGCACTGGGTGCGCAGGCCTGGATGACGGGCACCGGGCCTGAGCTGTTTGCGGAACTGGGGGACCGAGCCCAAACTCTGATCGTAACCGAAGGCGATGAGGGCTCGGTCGTGAGTTCTTAGGCGGGTTCGCTGACTTTACGTTCCCACAGGAAGCCACGCATCACTTCGTCTACCGGCGTTTGTGCCATGTGGTTGACGTAGTTCGACATGGTTTTCTGCGCCAGACCCAGCACAACGTCCAGAACCGCGCGGTGTGAATAACCGGCATCAAAGAACGCCTGCAGTTGCTCTTCGGTCGGGTTTCCGCGGGTTTCCATGATTTGCAGCGTGAAAGTGCGCAGTGCCTCAAGCTTGGCCGACGGCAGCGGAGTTTCATTGCGCAGCGCCTCGGTGATGTCGTCCGAGACCTTCATCATCTTTGCGATGCCGGTATGTGCAGGCACGCAGTAGTGGCATTCGTTTTCTACGTTAATCGTCTGCCAGACGACTGTTTTCTCGTCATTGTCGAAATCGGTTTGCAGGAACAACCCGTGCAGCACTTGATAACCCTCCAGATGCTGTGGGCTTTCCGCCATCACCTTGTGCAGGCCGGGCAGGCGCCCGAATGCGGCTTGAGATTTTTCCAGCAGTGGCTTGGACCCTTCGGGGGCGGATTCAAGGTCGTGGGATGGGAATTTGGCCATATCAAAACTCCTGTTTCTGGCGCGATGAGTCGTATTTAGGGTTTCTTGAGTGATCACTCAAGTATATATTTGAGCGAACGTTCAAGAATTGGTGAAGCCATGCCCCGCAAACCATCATATGACCGCGACGCGTTGATCGCGCAGGCGCGCGACATTTTCTGGCGACACGGCTGGGCCGGGACGTCGCTGAAAGATCTTGAGCGTGAGCTGAAGCTGAAACCGGGCAGCTTTTATGCGGCCTTCGGGTCAAAAGATGCGCTCTATGCCATGGCACTTGAGCGTTACACGCAAGATGGTGTCGCCAACATGATGGCCTTGGCGCAGGAACTGGGCCCGCTGGGTGCACTCAAGGCGCAGCCGCGCCGTGTAATCACGGCTTCGCCAACCAAAGCCTGCATGCTGGCCAAGACCTTTGCCGAGTTGCAAGCCAAAGATCACGAACTGGCCGAGCAGGCGCGCACCCACATGGTCGAAATGAAGGCTTGCTTCGCGGACCTGTTTCGTCGCGCGCAAAAGGCTCGAGAAATCAGTCCGGACCATGATCCTGACCGGTTGGCGGCGCGCTATCAATCCGACCTTCTGGGTCTGCGGCTATCGGCCGAACGGGATGATGTAAACGCCGCTGAAATCGCCGAGGATATCACGTCAGATCTCGATCGGCTTTGATCTGCAAGAAAAGCGGTTCAGAACCACAAAATGTTGGGGGATCGCGTGACATTCCCCACCAGAAAACGTATAAGTTACCAAAATAATATAGGTACTAACGGCATGTCCGAAGACGCACAGGCACCGCAGGAATACGGCGCGGATTCTATCAAGGTTCTCAAAGGCTTAGAGGCGGTTCGCAAGCGCCCGGGCATGTATATCGGGGATACCGATGATGGCTCGGGCCTGCACCACATGGTGTATGAGGTCGTGGACAACGGAATTGATGAAGCCTTGGCCGGTCATGCCGACCATGTGACGGTGAAAATTCATGCCGATTCCAGCGTTTCCGTCAGCGATAACGGGCGCGGAATTCCAGTGGATATTCACCCGGAAGAGGGCGTTTCGGCGGCTGAGGTCATCATGACCCAACTGCACGCAGGCGGTAAGTTTGACAGTAACTCTTACAAGGTATCGGGCGGTCTGCACGGTGTGGGAGTCTCAGTCGTGAACGCGCTGTCCGATTGGCTGGAATTGCGCATCTGGCGAGCTGGCAAAGAACATGTCGCGCGGTTTGAGGGCGGTGAGACGGCAGAGCACCTGAAAGTCGTAGGCGAATGCGGTGATCGCACCGGGACCGAAGTGCGCTTTCTGGCCTCGACCGATACATTCTCGAACCTCGAATACTCGTTTGAGACATTAGAAAAACGCCTGCGTGAACTGGCCTTTCTGAATTCCGGCGTACGGATCATCCTGATCGATGAGCGCCCGGCGGAGCGTCTGGAAACCGAGCTGTTTTATGAAGGCGGCGTCAAAGAGTTCGTCAAATACCTTGACCGATCCAAGACGCCTTCGATGCCCGAGCCGATCTATATCAAGGGCGAACGGGACGAAATCGGTGTCGAGATCGCCATGTGGTGGAATGATAGCTATCACGAGACGGTTCTACCCTTCACCAACAACATCCCACAGAGGGACGGCGGTACCCACGTGGCTGGATTCCGGGGCGCTCTGACCCGAACAATCAACAACTATGCGCAATCCAGCGGGATCGCGAAGAAGGAGAAGGTGAGCTTTACCGGGGATGACGCGCGTGAGGGCCTGACCTGTGTGTTGTCGGTGAAAGTACCCGACCCGAAATTCTCATCCCAGACCAAAGACAAGTTGGTATCGTCTGAGGTGCGCCCGGCGGTTGAAGGTCTGATGAACGAAAAACTGGCCGAGTGGTTCGAGGAAAACCCGAACGAGGCCAAGGGAATTGTCGACAAGATCATCGAGGCCGCCTTGGCCCGCGAAGCTGCCCGTAAAGCCCGTGAGCTAACCCGCCGCAAGACGGCGATGGATGTAAACTATCTGGCCGGTAAGCTGAAAGACTGTTCCGAGAAAGACCCGTCCAAGACCGAAGTGTTCCTCGTTGAGGGAGACTCGGCCGGTGGGTCCGCTCAGACGGGCCGGGACCGTCTGACTCAGGCCGTTTTGCCCCTGCGCGGGAAAATCCTGAACGTCGAACGCGCCCGGTTTGACCGGATGCTGTCATCTCAGGAAATCGGCAATCTCGTGATGGCGCTGGGTACCGGTATTGGACGCGATGAGTTCAATATCGAAAAGCTGCGCTACCACAAAATCGTTATCATGACGGATGCGGACGTGGACGGTGCACACATCCGGACGCTGCTGCTGACCTTCTTCTACCGTCAGATGCCCGAGCTGATCGAAGGCGGATATCTTTATATCGCGCAACCTCCGCTCTATAAGGTTTCTCGTGGTAAATCAGAAGTTTACTTGAAGGATCAAGCTGCTCTGGACGACTACCTGATCAATCAGGGCGTTGAAGGTGCGGTGCTGAAACTGGGCTCGGGCGAAGAGATTATTGGCCAGGATCTGACCCGCGTCGTGGACGAAGCCCGCCAATTGAAGCGCGTGCTGGACGCCTTCCCAACGCATTACCCGCGCCACATTCTGGAACAGGCGGCTGTTGCTGGCGCCTTTGTTCCGGGTGCTGTCGATGCCGATCTTCAAGGCGTTGCCGACAAGGTCGCCGCGCGCCTCGACCTGATCGCGCTTGAATATGAACGCGGCTGGCAAGGTCGGATCACACAGGATCACGGCATCCGCCTCGCCCGCATCCTGCGCGGGGTCGAGGAAGTCCGGACACTGGACGGACCCATGCTCCGTTCGGGCGAAGCACGCAAGACCGGCAGCTTTACCCAAAGCCTGCAAGAGGTCTACAACACGCCTGCCACCCTGATCCGTCGCGACCGATCCCAGATGATCCACGGTCCGCTGGATCTGCTTCGAGCGATTCTTGAAGAAGGCGAAAAGGGTCTCTCACTGCAGCGCTACAAAGGCTTGGGCGAGATGAACCCGGATCAGCTGTGGGAAACCACACTGGATCCGGATGCACGAACGCTGTTGCAGGTGCGCGTGGACGATATGGTCGAAGCCGATGATCTGTTTACCAAACTGATGGGCGATGTAGTTGAGCCGCGTCGAGAGTTCATTCAGCAGAATGCACTCAGCGTGGAGAACTTGGATTTTTGATCAGTTGTAGGTTTGCGCATAACACTTCGCGCACCCCATAAGTTTGCGTAGTTCGCCCATAGTTTTGCGCTACGCGTTTGTCTGCATCAGCGACGAATTCAATCAGTTTATGGCTTAGTCGTCGCGGTTATGGCCCTTTGCATTGCTCAATCCCACAAAGGGCCTCCCTAAGGAACCTTGGATTCTCGCGAAGGTCTGCGATGCGCAGAAAGCTGACTTCGCAAAGTACAGTGAGTAGTCCAAGATTGTTGGTTAATTTAGGAAGTATCCTAAGCAATCATTTCTACAACTAGGCGCCCCAACATAGGTCGCAGTAGCGAACCGGCGACAGTAAGATTCAGAGTGTAGTCGTCCCTGCATCCAAGCTCGAATGGCTCTGGTTGGATACGGCCACAAGAACTTCGACCGGGCCAATATCTTTCTCGATTTGTGATTTCATTTGAAAACTAATTCGGTCAATATCCTCGGCAGTCACTGGACTTCTAGGACGATAGTAAACAACTGCGTCTAGCTTTCGACCAACTCTTACCAGTGCGACGTCCAGTACCTCTCCGCCGTTGTCTTTCGCAATAGGTTTTATGGCGTGACGTACTGCCAATTGGTCCTTTGCATTTGCTGGAACACCAGCCAACTGTGCAACGCCTTTCCAGAAGGCTCGCAGGTAGCCGAAAACCGCAATGCTACACAAAACGAGCACGACGATAGAATCCATTACCGGCGTTAAGGGTTCAAATACTGTGTCGACTAGAAGTGGTGTCGACAATAGTGCTACGCCTGCGAATAATGTGATGACACCGTCGTAGATAGAAGCCGTTGCTTCCAGCTTCAGCATATCACTTTGTTTTCCCGTTCGGATCCAAGCGCGTTTGTGGACATAGGCCAGCCAGAAGCACGCGACGGTCACTATCACGGCGTAAATGGCGACTGGTAAGAGGCGAACCTCTTCCACATCACCTCCAAGCACATAATCGGCTATTCCCAAAACGGCTTGAAAGACACCGAATACCACCAGGCCAATCAAAGTGAGGGAACGGAAGGTTGCGTACAATGCTTCATCGCTTGCATGTCCGAATGGTCGTAACCTATCCGGACCTAGATGAGCGGTTTGGCTTATACGCATAGCAAAGACCGCTGAGATGTATCCGATCAGTGAGAACAATCCATCGATCAAAAGTGCTTGAGAATTCGAAGCCCATGCCGCTAGCGCACCAGCCAACCCCATTCCGAGGTTTGCCCATCGCGTTAGATCCATCGCCCGATGCTCCAACGCGATGTCGGCGTCTAATTCTTTGGCCTGTTCAGACATGGGTCAACGAAATTTAGACTGGATGCCTTAACAACGCCGCGAGGGGTTCACTCTCCGGCAAGTCGTCCTGCCTAACGCTGAGCACGCGGCCACCCGTTTGAAGCGTCCTACAAGCTAGTTCTGACAGGATGTCGTACGTTTCAGGCCCTTCTGCATCATAGGTTACGGTCCCGTCCTCTTCATCGATCCGTCCAGGCAAGGTCGCATCCATGTTGACAAGCAAAGTGTCAACGCCGCCAAATGTGCTGGCCTTCGCAATATCTGTGACCCTGTTGGTTGCGCGGCGAACACCTGCTCGGGCTCGGTAAAGGCCAAGCAAATCTTGGATCTCTATCGCGTAGTGTTCGTCGATCAAAAGCCTAGCAGCCTTTGCGATTTCATTGTCGGAGCTTTCTTCGGCGACACCAACTGGTTGACCATCGATCACGTCTTCAAAGCTACAGATCGAAAGATAGATCGAGCGCAATGGTTCATTGGCAACGACGATCATAGGCGTATCGCGACCCGTCAAATACGGACGCATGGCTTCGTCTACTCGGCGAGAATAGGCAAGTAGGTGAACTTTCTGGCCTTCGCTTCCTTGCAGCCTTCCTTTCGGTGCGCGCCCACTGATGCTCGCTTTGCCGGCCACGGAAGCAGCGTCTTTCGGCATTTCGTGAAGCTTCACCTCTCCAACAGGTCGGTTTCCGGTGATTTCCAGAACTCGCACCCCACCTTGCCCGAGTACCAAAACAGTCGCGCTATGTGGGAACGCCAAAGCCCGCAAAAGTGGCGGCAAGTGGAAACGGTCGGATACTTGGAAATCGTCAGTCAAATGATTTGGAAGTCGAAAAGTGCGTGTTCGTTCTGGTGTCGCAAAGACAACTAGGCTTTCGGACTGATGCTGCCAGAAATCATCGTCATCGTGTATATCCGCAAGGTTCGCCTCAAGTTCGAGTTTTACCTTTTTATGCAAGATGTCGTCGCTGATTTCTGCCAGCGCATCATGGGCAAGGTTTCCAAATGCCGTGCGGGATTGTTGTACCTCCTGTGTCACAGGCGTGGTTCTCAACGAAATACTCACGCAAGCCGGGCCACGGTATTTGGCTAGGCTACGAACATCGCGAATTGTCGGAATATCGACGTGTTGCATAGAGTATCTCCTTACTGGGTTCTGCTTTTCGCAAAAAAGATGAGAGCTTTAACTGAGTCGGGTTTCACGAGATCTGACTGTGCAGCAAGGTGTCTGATGCCGACGTAGCTGCTGGATCGCAACACGGCACTAGACGTTCTGGAACCCAGATACATCTCAGCGGATCGCCCAGAGACTGTTGAGCTTCCCCGAGTTTAGAGCGGAGTGAGCAGATAGAATGATGCGGCGCGTGACGCCAATTTGTTTCCTCCCGACCCGGAGCGGGCAGGGATTGGCTCAAGGCAGTTCCAGGAAGGGTCAAGATAGACGCAGAAAAAATGGCTGAACAGAGTTCTGGACTGTGACATAGATGATCTTCGCCGAGGTTGGGTTTGGGTGAATTAGTAGTTGAAACGCAAACCTAAACCGGCACCTTTATCGTAGGGGTGGTCGGAACCTATACCGATGAGGAAATCAGCATAAATTGCGATGCCAGGACTGAGGTTCTTGCCAATCTGGAACTCAGCGGTCGCTGGCCAAGCATCATTCTCCCAGTCATATGGTGCTTTGATATCAGCCTTGGCCCAGTACCCATCGCCAAACGGTTGTAGCGCAATCAACCGCATCGCGGTTTGGTTTATGTCCGTCGGGCCATTGTATGAAGCAAAATGCTGGAGCAGTGGGATCAGCGTCAGCCCTGATTTTGTGTTTGCAAAGGCGAACCCGCCAAAAGGCGCAATTTGATCGGACCCGGTTCCGATCCCTTTTTCCGGGTCGCCAAAGTCCAGTATCCACTCCAGACCAATGGCCGACTTGATGGCCCACGTTTCGTTGAGCGGTCTCTGAGAAGGGAAATAGATCGCTTTGAGGCTCAATTTCTCAAAGTCAGTGAACCGAGTTCCAGTCACATCCGTTGAGTTGTAGTGTAACTCATATTTCAGTTTCAGATCAGGCCGCAGCATGTATGCGCCATCTATAAAGGCGTCCTGCTTGTCAGCACCGTTGCCCAAATCAAAATACTGATACCGGATGTCCGTGTTATTGACTGCGGCCAAAGGGTTTGAAGCGTTTCCATCGGCGATTGCTGGGGCCGCAACAATGCCAGTCGCCAATGCAAGGACAAGCGCTTGGATTTTCATATTGTTTCCAGAATTTTTGTTGTGGATGCCAAGCCCCATATCAATCATATCATTATCTGATGCGGGGCTTGCATTACTCTTATCAGCTTCACCTTTTAGTCGGGCTGAATGTCCCGCTTGGCGACAAAGGCATCCACCGCTGCGACGGTTTCAGGACGAAGGTTCACGATACCTTCATAGGGACGTCCAGTCGCGGCCGGTTGATCGGGGTACATTTCCTTGAATTTCAGGTGGCGGGCAATAATGCGATTAAACTCATGTCCAGCCCATGCTCCGATCTCGGTCGATACGCTCTGTTCTTCGCGGGGGTCGCGGAATAGGTTGTAGAACTTGGCCACGATAGCATTTTCACCTTTGGCCGGAACTTTGAGTTTGATGTGTTCTTTTACCACCTCTTTCAGCGAATTGATCGAGTAGATCAGTACATGATCCCTGCGCCCATGCGTATCGCCAATAAACATCAAGGACGTCTGATCGACACCGTCAATGATCCGGTCGCGGGGGATGGCATCCATCGCTCCGCCGATACGCGCAATTGACGTGAACAAATCAGAGATATGAATAATGTCGGATACAATCGAGTCTCCCTCGATCAAGCCGGGCAGGCGGGCAAACGCGTCCACCCGAACGCCTCCTTCAGACGTATCGGCCTTGCCGCCGCGGAAGACCAGCGGCGAAAACCCACTGCCGGGGGCATATTTGGTGAAGTGACCGTTGTCGCCCATCAAAACGATCAGGGTATTGTCCCTGAGCCCCAGCGCATCGACTTCGTTCAGAATGACCCCGATCCATTCATCCAGCTCTTCCATGCTTTCAACGAATGTACCGCCGTTGGGTGTCGTGAACGCCTCTCTCGTCGTGCGCGTTGTCGACAGAGGGACAAGCGGCCAGTATTGCAGGAAGAACGGTTCATCCCGTTCTGCTAGCAGGCGCAACTGTTCCATCGCCTGTGCCTGATAGCGGATGTTCATTTCATTATATTTGTCCTGGGTCCATTTCTCACCCGGTTCCATATGGACTTCGCGGACCTCCCCGCCAATAACAGCTTCAAGGCCGGTAATCATGTGTCCCGGATCAGGGCGAAACCAATCATCCAGCGTGTATTTGGAATTGTAGTTGTCTTCCCCTATGGCCATGGTGATTTCTTCCTTGGCTGCATCTTCGTTGAAGATGGCCAACTGGCCCTGCTGATGGATGGGGAACGCGGCGTAGTCAAAGCCCTGATAAGTAGGCCAGGATTCCTGAATGTCGCCCATGTGCCATTTGCCAACATGCGAGGTGTTGTAGCCTACGGATTTCAGAACTTCGGCAATTGTGACTTCTTCATCGGCAAGGCCAAAACCTGAAATATCGACGGCGGTATCGCCCATCCCATTGCGATACGGCTGGCGACCCGTCATGAAGGCGACCCGCGACGGTGTGCAGGACGGCTCGGTATACATGCGCGCAAACCGCATGCTTTCCTCTGCGAGCGCGTTGATATTGGGCGTCGAATACCCGCGTATCGCGTTCATCTCGGGCATACCCATGTCGCCAAAACCCATATCGTCAATAAGGATGTAGAAGATGTTTGGAGGGTTCCCTCCGTTTTTCTCACGAAAATCGGCCAGCAGTTGGTCAACCTGTGCGTCGTTCTCGACCCAAACGGCTTCGTTTTGCTGCTTCAGCACATAGTATTCCGCATCATGCACGATATTGCTGTCCTGAGCTGCCACCGTGATAGCGGAGCCGGCAAAGACCAGCGCGGAGAGGATCAGTTTTGATTTCATGAGATACCCCTGTTTCATGATTTACTTGTTTTCAGACCTTCAAGGATCAGATGATGGCAAAAGGTTGAAAGGGAGAGTTCGCTGTCTTCAGCCTGTGAGCGCAACAACTCTTTTTCGCTTTTGGTTAGCAGCGTTACGACGCGTTCGGTGCGCGCAGTATCGTCAGGCAACGATGGGCGTCCGAACCTCTTCCCTCTCGATTTGTCTGCGTTGTCTTGCAATTGTCCACGCCTACATATTCGAATAACATTTCATGAAAACTACCTGCGGGGCGGAATGGACGACATCAAAAAACGATCAGCCCCCAAAAAAACCTGCGCCCCAAACACACTTTTTTTGCAGGACCCTTCGCAATTCCGCAAGCTGTCCCAATGGGATGTCGAGCTACGCCAAATTGAAGAGGGAACTATGAACTCTTCGGTATCCGTTTGGGCAGGTCTTGACCTTCAAATGATTGATTTGTCGTTTGATAAGGCTGTGTACCAAACCGGTGTTTCTCGCCCTGACATTCTAGCGTTTGGCTTACCAGACAAAGGGAGTGTACGGACTTGGCTTAACGGCTCACCTTCAGACACCGCTCTGATGAATTTTGGTAGCGGAGACCCTTTTGAAGGCGTGAGCAATTCAACGCTCACAGGCCTGACCTTTGGCATCGACATCCGAAGCGCTCAACGGATCGCCGACGATTGCGGTCTTGATATCAGCACCGTGCGAAATGACGCTATAAGATCTTTCGTTAGCGACGCTGGCAAGCTTCATTCCTTAGTAAAAAACAAAGCGCGCTTTCTAATTGGATCAGCGGCCGGACCAAGCTCTGATAGTGAAGAGAGTGATATGATCTTAGAGCTTCTGGAAATGCTGGTGGTAGGCGAAAAATGGAGTGATCGGCGAAACAGTAAAAATAGAACCCGTTTAGCACAACAAGCCGTTGAGTTCATGCGGGCCCATTTGATGGATAACGTGTCAATCGGTGAAGTATGTGCAGATATTCAGGTATCCGCATGCACTCTTCGTCGCGCGTTTCAGGAAACATATGGGGTGAGCCCCAAGCAGTTTTATCTAAGAGCCCGTCTCGGTGCTGTGCGCCATGGACTGGTATCCTGCTCGCCAGAGGAGAGTATATCGGACATCGCAAACGCTTACGGATTTTGGCACATGGGTCAGTTCGCGCGAGACTACAGAGCACTCTTTGGACAACTGCCGACACAAACGTTGTCAGGCAAAATGAACTGAAACAGAGCTTGGCAACAGTCTTTGGCGCAAAGTTTGTGTTAAGCAACTGTAGTTGCGGAGCCACTGTCAGAGTTCAGTGGCTAGCGACGCTGAGACCTTGGCAGTACGCGGCCTAACTTGTCCGCAACACGAGAATTGCAAAGTCGGATTTTGAAGGTCCGCTTCGGGCTGCTACTCGACAGACGAATATCTGGCCAATCCGGGCTGGCCATATCCCGAGCCTGACAGAAGGAAAGGAAAAACTTCTTCGGTTGAGAGCAGGCGGGCCAAGTCCGGAGGCTTACGACTTTGCAACTGGCAAAGATATGGTTGTTAAATAAGCAGCTCGGCGACTACAAATCTGGATCGACTATCCTTTGGTGCTTTTATTTACTCCTGAACCACCAAGTCTTCAAAACGCCTGGCTCCAGCTTCTGGTAAGGTTGCGAAACGAATTCCATCAAGACCAATTTCATCTCGGAGCTTTCCCGCTGGATTGGTCTGAAGACAAAGTTCTACTCAAAAAGGATCAGAGTTTCGAAGGCATATTTGATACACTCAGCATATCCGATTGGCAGATCGTCAACGTGTCATCAGCAGTCGAAACTTTTGCACCGACGTCCTTTCCAACCCTGCGGTCTTCATACCGGTTCACCATCGAAGCTGAACGTTATGTTAGCTATTACTTCTGGAAAATCATACTTCCTGTGTGTCTTCACGATGTGGGTTGCGTAGTTCGACAAAACCTTGAGTGCCGTTCCGGCGATGACCTCAAGAACGGTCTGCTTTGAATATCCGGCCTCGATCAGAGCGTCGACCTGCTCAACACTGGCCCATCCTCGCGTTTCGTTGATGGTTTCAGCAAAAATGCGAAGCGCTTCGAGTTTGGCGTCCGCGATTGGTGTGCCCGCGCGCAATGCCGTGATGACACTGTCATCCACTCCTGCCATCTTCGACACGGCCGTGTGCGCCGCCATGCAATAGGTGCAGCCGTTCAGACGATTATTCGTCATCAGTATGATTTCGCGTTCGGTGGGCGTCAGATCTGTTTTCTCGAAAATGCCCATCATGGTCATGTAGCTTTCGACCAGAACAGGGGATTCCGCCATTGTCGCCATCAGGTTCGGTACAAAGCCCATTTTGCCTTTGATTGCTGAGAGGATCGGTTCGGACCCTTCAGGCGCTGTGTCTACCGTGTGCTGTGCGTAGGTTGCCATTTGATGTTCCTTACTAGAATGCGTTTACGTCGGAGTTTTCAGAGTTCAACCAGCCAGACGTGTTTGTCGCCTGCCGTTGCGCTCAAATGTTGCTCATAAGGAGATTGAAAGGTAGGCTGCCAAAAAACCTAACTGTTATTCATAATGTGAATGCCCGACAACTTCTCCACGTTACGCTTGTTCTCGCGGGTCGCACGTACCGGCAGCTTTACCGCTGCGGGAAAAGAAACCGGCAAATCTCAGCCTTCGGTGTCCCGGATCATTTCCAACCTTGAGCAAGAGCTGGGTGTTCAACTGTTTGTGCGTTCGACGCATGCCGTTCGGCTGACGGAAGCTGGGGAAGAATATCTGACGCGTATCGAGCCGATCCTCTCCGACATCGAGGAGGCAAACCACTTCGTCAGGGGCACGGGCGAACTGCGTGGTCGTTTGCGAATCGGCGCAGCAGCGAGCTTTGCCCAAAGAGAGATCATACCCGCCCTGCCACCGTTTCTGGAACAACACCCAAAACTCAAAGTGGATCTTGTTCTGACGGATTCGATGCAGGACTTGATTGATGAGGCTATAGACGTTGCCATCCGATTTGGACCATTGGAAGATTCAACGATGGTTGCGCGCAAGCTGGGCACGACACCCAGGGTCATTGTTGCGGCCCCTTCTTATCTGGAAAAAGCTGGCAACCCGAAGCAGCCCTCTGATTTGGTGGATCATCAGGTCATCCTCGGCCCGTCAAGCATTGGAAAAGCGGGTTGGAGCTTTGAGAAGGACGGAAAAGTCCAGTCTGTTCGTGTCGAAAGCCAACTGATGATTTCCGTCAATGAAAGCACAACCACGGCCGCGGTCGCCGGTTTGGGCATTGTCAGCACGTCGTATTGGAGTAGCAGGAACGAGTTGGACGCAGGAAGTCTCGTGCAATTGCTGCCTGATTGGACAATCGGAAACGTTGAAGTGAACGCGTTACTGGCGGGTGGTCGTCATACAAAGCCTTCAGCCCGCGCTTTCACAAAGCACTTGCAAGAAGTTTTGACTAAGTGAACTAGCACGGGAATAGCGGCCTACTGCGCGCATATAAGAAAATGCCGGGACTAACCCTTGTTAGACCTGCTTTGGGGCGAGCTTGTTCCACTCATCAGCGCTCATGCTTTTTCGTGTTAGCTCATCCTCTGAGGCGAACTGCGCTGCTTTGAGGAGGAGAAAGGCCACGGTGATGGCGTCTAGCTCGCAGCGTTTCTCGAATTCTTCGGTCGTCTCATTGGGCCCTTTTTCTGACATTCCCATTAACCTTCTGAAAGATGACACCTTCGGTTGATGTCTATTCGTCAACTTAACCTTGGTTGGAAACCAGTTTCCCACTCGGAAGAATTCCTCTAAGGCTTCAAGATGTGCCTGGCGCTACTGCTGCTTTCGTTTGACCGAAATAATGCAGCCAGAATGTTTTGGATGCCTTGCAGGCACATCCCGTGCCATTGCGTCCACGTTTCCCAGGTGCCGTAACGCTCCGTTGTTCAGCAATACGCCTCGCCCAGCATCATAACGGCGCTGTCCAAATCCGCTGGCAACGCATTCCCAGTCTTCCTTGGCGGCCGCGTTGCGAAATCTTGGTAGGTCATGCGGGTCGTGCCTTCCAGGCGTTGCTGCGACGTGATCGTGTTTCTTCGCATTGCTTTGGTGGGTTAAATGGTGGGTCACTTGAGTTGTGCCAGGTCGCTGGACAGTACCGGTTGTCGGCCTCGGCTTGGGGCGCATGAGTGTCACGACGCCTTGTGGTTTCGGATGTCCTGGGACTGCCACGTGAGTTGCGGTAGGTTTTGGTTTCAACTGTGGAACCTGGCCAGGAACCGCCGTGGGAATCTGATTGGGGATTGCGGTTGGGACAAGCGGTGGTGTCGCTGTGTTACCGCTGGGTTGCGGAACACGGCCGGGTACTGCGACCGGAATCTGGTTTGGTGTTGCGTTCGGGATGAGCGGTGGCACGGCAGTTTGACCGGTGGGCTGAGGTGGGACCTGACCAGGAACTGCGACTGGTATTTGGTTTGGTGTTGCGGTGGGCACAAGTGGCGGCACCGCTGTTGGGCCGGTAGGTTGAGGCGGAACCTGGCCAGGGATAGCTATCGGAACTTGATTGGGAGTTGCAGTCGGAACTTGCGGCGGCACCGCGGTGGGACCAGTAGCCAATGGCGGAACCTGATTTGGAACAGCTGTCGGAACCCGGTTTGGTGTCGCGTTTGGTGCCAAAGGCGGAGTTAGGGTCGGCGCTACTACCGGCGTGGGAACCTGACCAGGAATCGCTATTGGTGTCGCAATAGGAACCTGACCGGGAATTGCGTTCGGGACCGCGCCCGGCGCAAGGACTGGAACGGTAACGGACGTGGGCGTTTGCTGCGTTCCCTTAGACGGCAACTGATTTGCCACTGGCTGAGTTGGGCCAGTAACTTGATTACCTGCCCCTTGCCCACCAGCCTGCCCGCACCCTTGGCTCGACTGGTGTGGGTTCCCTACGCCTCGGCACCACCCGTAGTGATTTCCGCGGGCAACGACCTGAGTAGCGGCCAGTTCTGCAATCAAACAAGCTGCGGTAAGCAAAACAATGCGGTTCCGTTTCATAACATCCTCACCAACTTGTTGTCAGAGCAAGATACGCGCCAGGATCGCCAGAGTCGGTCAAAGGGCCGTCTCTCAAAGGGACACCAACGTATCCGGACAGGAATAGGTTTCGTTTGAACTCAACGTCCAAGCCCAGACCCGTCGATGCCAGTGTAGCATTATCAACTTCGAAACTCGCAGGGTCATTGTTCGAGATGTAACCCACGTCGAAAAAGGCAAAGGGCGTTAAGCGATGTATGCTCTGGGAACTGGGGAAGTAGGAATGAGACACTTCGAAAATCGCGGAAATCCCGGAATCACCGTCCACTTCGTCAAAACGATATCCGCGCAAAGCATAGCGATCACCAAGGAAGTACTCTTCGACAGAGGGCAGCCGGTCTGTTGTGTACTGCCCCCAAATCTCGGTGCGCCAAGCTGTGTTGGGCGACAAGCCTGTTAGTGGGCTTTCGTATCCGATGCCGCCTCGTAAATGCCAGAACGAAGAGTCCCCGTCATCAAAATTCGCGTCTGTCGTGTCGTTGTCATTGTCGCCAAAAGATAAGGTGAGCCCTGCTTCCAGAGCTTGTCCCTTTGGATAGTTTTGCCCGTAAAGATATGTAAGGCCAACGACACTCGCGTCACTGGATAGTGGAACGCCACCACTGACTGAGTCCGCTTTTGAAACGCGATAATCCAGCAGAAAATATCCATATTGGGCTACGTCTCGGATCACGGGGTAACCCATTGCAATGGTGAAGTTCTCGCCGTCTATATCTGTTCTCGCAAAATTCCCTGAGAGGTCACGTTTTGCGTTTATGTTCCCGTAGAAAATCTCACCGTATAGACCATTGCTGTTCAGCGGTGTGCGATAGGTAAGGGCGCCCCATAAAGAGTGTTCATCGTCTTTGTCCCAATTGTAGTTGCCTGACCCCTCAAAGCGCAGCAAATCCCCGACGGTCAGCGTTGAATAAAACTCTTGTACGACATAGAAACTGAGCGCTTCTCCAAGCTCTCGCGGAGGGTTGTCGAGTGTCGCGCTGCCTGCTTGCTTGCGTAGAGGTTCTCCTAACACTCTCAGCCGAGCACCAGCCTGATCCGGGTAATCAAGTTCGGTCGACACGTCCAAGTCGGGTATGTCCTCGGCTAACATAACGGCCCGCTCAAATCGTTTTAGAGTTATAGGATATGCGGTAGTGAGGGGGCGAAAGATATTTTCCAAGGTTTGGAACGTGCGCGTATCTACCCCCTCTATTTCGATGGTTTGAATACGCCCTTCATCAACAACTATGCTCTGCCCATCGGGACCAGGCCAGGCCTCAGCCAAGAAGTAACCGTCTTCTCGGTAGATCTGAGTGATCGTTGATGCGACCTCCACCGCTGTGATGCGCCCTGACCGATTGAAGGCCAATTGACCGGCAAAAGTTAACAGCTCATCCGCATCATACACCGTTACGCCGCTGACCGAGTGCTGGGACGCGATGTCCCAGGTTTGGGCAATGCTACTTCTTGGAACTGATGCAGTGGCCACAAGAGTGCAAATGATCGCAAAAACAACTGAGCTGAATACGCGCATTTTTGACAACCTTAAAGTGACTGAGCATGTTGAAGTCCAATGTTATTATGTGGTTCGCATGTGTGAACCTGACGCTACTCGAATGTATTGATGGGTGATGTTTTTAAGAAACACAGTGAACAGAACGCAGATTTACTTAATATGCCGCACATAAGACGGCGCTCACTTACACAACTCGGCTTTTCAACAAGTTAGAGTAGAGAACTAGTAGGACAGTCCTCACAATTCTGGTTGCTCAAAAACATAAAGCCGCGATTTCTTGGCATCGTCTGTCAGGATATAGAGAAGCCCTCTGGTCTCATCGAGCGCGATCCCTTCGGGATGTTTAACTTCTTTTTGTTTTCCATCTTCTGTGAACGTCAAACTGATAGACTTTACGGACTTGGACTCTGGATTGTAGACGAAGATCTGACGGCTTTTGTCACTCACAATCCAAAGAGAACGCGAGGACTCGGACCATGCCAGGCCGCTCAAATCCAGTTCATCATCATCTACACGCTCGGAGATAAAACCTGCATCGCGGGCTAAAGGAATGATCTCAATAATTTCGTCTAGCTCTGGCGATAACACCATTAACAACCTTGGTTGTCCCTCAATGCCAACGAAGACCCGCCCGGATTCCGGGTCAACGGCGATGCCTTCGGGTCCCTTGTTCAAAGGGTTGCCGACGAGTAATGCAGCGGCGGTCGGGTAACCTTTAAGAGATGCGAGAGGTATTGTCGTCAGTTGAATGGGATCAGTTGGGTGAACGACTAGGATTGATCGGTTAGTTTCTTGAAGCACCAAAACAGACCCATCTTTTCGAGGTGCAACACCCTCCAAATCTGATCCTGCCAATGCTGGTAACTTGAAAGAGTTTCCTAATACCCCGTCGACTCCGAGTAGGTGCAGTTTAGGTTCGGCATCACTTACAGACCACAAGAAGCCTTCAGCGTTGGACATTGCCAAACCGGAAGGCTCTGAAAATCCCTCTGATTTGTCTGCCACCTTGAATTTATCGACCAGAATCAAACCAGTACTTTCAGCGTAGGCAAAATCGGTCCAAGGCAAGAAGGCTGCCGCAACCAAGCTGGCCGCAAAAGCGAGTCGTCTAAGTTTGCAGAAACACTGTGAAATTTCAGCTTTTGACGAAAACACTCTGTTTTCTGTCATTGGATTCTCTCGCGCTTGGACCACATCTCTGTATCAGCGTTCGTATCACAGTCCGGATACGATGTCCGAGGAATGCACTGTAATCTCTTTACCTGATCCCGCCTGTTGCGATTGAATTGAATAGGGCACGATGTGCCTTTGGTTAAGCGTAAGCCTTTGGCGCGAGCAGGAAGGAAGACAAGTTGAATACGACCCTCACATTTGTGACCGTGTTGTTGATGCTGCTGTTGCCAGGTGCTGCGGTGTCACAAGTCGACCCTGCGACGATGCTGGCCGGGGCTTCGGGGTCGGAAATCGTTATCGAACGCCGGTGGACGCAGTTTCGTGGCAAACAGGAACTGTATTTTTTTACTCTCGATGTGATCGTCACGATCATTCTGGCTGGCTTGATCGTCTATCATCCGGTGAGACGTAAAGCCCGTAGAAGCGTCCGCGACATAGTTATGCCCAGACTGTTCTTCCTTTACGCGCTAATTGGAATGGCTGTGGGATTCCTGGTAGTCCAGCACGGGTCAATGATTGGTTTCGTTATCTTTGGCATCGGCGCGTTGCTCAGGTTCCGCTCCAATCTCGATGATCCGGTGGACACTGTCGAAATGATAATCGTAACGGTTCTTGGTCTTGCGGTCGGTTTGGGCTTGCCGCTGATGGCCACACTGGTGGCGATTGTGTGTTGGTGTTTTATTTGGCTGGGTGGACGCAACAAGGGTGTCGAAGTCTCCCTCAAGGCATCTGACGAAGAGCACTCATTGAACGTCAGCGGCGCCATTGAAGCCATGGCCGCAGACGCTGGCTGGAAGCTGGTCAGAAAACACCACGTCCCCGGAAAGTCTCGCGTCTCTTTGCTTTTCATCACTTCGGGTGGACTTTCAGAAGCCCGAATCGAAGAGATGATAAACGATCTGGTCCCTGATAAAGTTGAGCTGAAACTCAACCTCTAGTCATTTAACAAGGTCTAAACGTTTCAACACCGCGTTCGGGGATCTGATCTCTTTCGGGAGCGCCTTGAAGTTTACCGACCTTTCGAAATCAGGGCCTCGGTGTACTGCTATCCCAAACTCTCCGTTCGGCTGGAACGTAACATGAGTGAAGCTGTGAGGTGATCTGGCGCTATCGCCAATAAGCCGCCGCGGACCACCTCCCAAACAAGCTTGAGAGACATAAGCCACACCGTCTTTCCAACCGGGGTAGAAGGCATGATGGTGGCCAGACAGATGCAGAACCACACCGCTTTCCAAATAGATTTTTTCAAGTGTTGGGTCGCCGATTATTTCACGTTCGCGCTGGATCGCGAACGGCCAAAGTGGGAGGTGACTGAAAGTGACAATCGGGTCTCCGTCTGCACCCAATTCCTGTAACCGGTCCTGCTGGTCACCGGATAGGGGTCCTAGGGTCGTTGCATCCAAAGACGCAAACGTAATGCCCTGCATCTCAAATGCGTAGAAGAACGGGTAGTCATCTGAAACCAGGAAGTCGACGCCTGGTTTTCTCGGCGTCCATTCCTCTGCGTATATTTTCCTTTCACGCTCGAACCCTCGGTAGGCGGAGGCATCATGGTTTCCAGGTGTGACCGCAAATGGAATGCCGGCAGCCTCTAATGGATCTGATACGGCCTCGTGAAACGCATTCCACATCTCCCTGACCTGTTTGTCGGACAAGTTGGGAATGCGCTGTCCCGCAACCATATCTCCGGTCGAAATAACCAGATCTGGATCAATCTCGATTATGCGCTCAATCGCCCTGTCGACGCGGGCATCGTATCTTACCGAACCATAGCTTCCATTCAGATCCGATATGACGATGACATCCAATGCCACCGCTTTGCAGGCGAGCAGAGCGGTCCAAATGAACACCGCAATAAGAGCAGAACACCTACGGTACATAACAGTCCACAGCCTCTACCTCGGTGCCGTTTCTCAAAAAGAATGCGACAGGATCCAAGTCGAACATCAAATCGCCATTTGAACAATTGCTCTGAAGAATGGACGTTGCCAGCGCAGTATTTTTGACGACTTGTGCAATCTGACTGTCTGACAACCCAAAGCTTTGCGATAGCCAGTCATAGACTGGGCCTTGGGATTGAAGGTCACTATTCAATGCAACCAAGCGCCGATACGTGCTTGGAGAGAAGTGGCGAATTTTCTCCAGCATTTGAGTAGATTTCGCGAAGTTGGCGTATTCGACACGCCCACCAGCATCGTTGTCGTTTAGATTGCTGCGACGGATCAATAATGCGTCGTCGGGAACGTCTCCATCGTTTGGCTCATGGTGCTTGGCTTTCTTATGCTTCAGCTTTCCGTCTTCGACCCAATACCAATAGGGTGTGAAGTCTATGTTTCCTACGCGGTCCTGCTGGCTAAAGATGAAATCGAGGAGTACAATCTCGGTAAGTTCTTGCATCCAAAATGCCATCTGTTGGTCGCTGACATCGGGACCGAGATCCTTGTTGATCATCCGGTCTCTTCGACCTTCTCCGACGCCCTCTACAATGGCCTCAGGCAAGGGTTTTGAAGAACGCAAAGCCAAGAAAGCAGGAGTTTCCTGAAAATCACGGTTTTGTCCTTTTCCCCAACCAGATTTTCGGGTTCCGTTGATTTCCGAGCCGTATCGATGCCCAGGACTATCAAGCAGTACACCGTAAATTTGCGTTCGATCTGCGGTGAAAAGATCGTTGGTTGGCTGGTATGATTTCGGTTCAGCATCCGCAGCTGCGAAGACCCGCCAGCCTTCGTGGTTCATGCGCCCGCCATGAGATCCACCGGAAATCGCAAGGCCAGGCTCGGCGACCTCGGAAAAATGCGCCTGGGCGTCCATGCTACGCCAAACGGCGACTGGAACTTTGACAATCGCGTCGAAATATCTGGAGAAATGATAGTAAAGCAGCGACGAGGTGGAAAAGGTTCCACTGGTGCCCTTTTGGTTCATGGTGGATTTGAATTTGGCCACTCTGTCCTTGGCTAGATCTTTCGCCGCCTTCCCCTCTTTGCAAGCGTTTCTCTCGAATTCAGAACGGTTCCCCACGTAAGGTCCTTCCGAGATATCGTAGACGGCCATTCCTGGGCTGGTGCTCCAGGTTTTTGGGCAAATAGCAATTTCGGAGGCATAGAAATCGATCTCGCAATAGGCCGTTTCTTCATCAAGATCGCTGTTCTTGTACACGCCAGTCGGAACTTTTTCGATGCGGATACAGCGTTCAGTAACGCCGTTGGGACTATCAAAGGTCGTGGCTTCACCGAGAACATCATCGTTCGCCCACAAGACAGTGGGTGCAATTAAAGCAAGTGACCCCAGAAGATTGAACTTCATTTGGATAGTCCTCCCAATATCATTTGGGGCAAATCGCTGCCTGTTGCTCGTTGGAGATCTTCAATTTTGGGTCGACACTGAAGTTGGAAAATTTTGAGTCAATCCACTTGTCGCACCCGCCTGAACAAGGGGCTCCGTTTCGGGCATCATTCCAATATTCCTTGGCCCTTTCTTCTGTCCAACCGCAAAACTGAACGAGCGCCATCGCCGACAATGCACCTGAGGAATGAACGCCCCACATGCAGTGCACCAGAACAGGGCCCTTTCCAGGGTTTTTAATCACCTCGTGTATGGACGCCATGACAGCATCGGGTCGGGAGGATCTGGCACTTTGATAGTCAAAGGATCCGCTTCCACAACTGGTGCGACCGTATTCAGTGTTTTTGCCAAAGTCCGCATAAAACCCGGTTGAAAACCCTTCACCGCACAGAGTTTCGCGTTGACCTTCACTTAGGCCAGTTCGATCCTTGTCGCCGCCCTTGAAGCCGGATCGATACAACACTCCGCTTAAGACTGGGCGAAAGAAAGCGACACCATCAATGCCTCCGTCACCACCCTTTGAAAGCATTTGACTGTTGCTTGGACCGCCATTTCGACTGGTCACGTCAGAATTCGCAGCGGTTGCGAAAACAACAATGAATATGAGGGACGCCAAAAACCGCATGCCAAATCCTTTCTATTCTTGAACCTTTAATGCTCAAACTCTTGCGACCTGATAGTCTCTCGGAAAGGCTAGTTCATGACAACCATATCAAGTGGGCAAATAACTTTCCGCTGTGAAACTTTAAATAGGCCACACGAGATTGATGATAACGACGACTACGAAGTAGGCTAGAACAACTTTCCAGTTCCATTGGTGCTTGTTTTCTTCGTTGATCACGCCTGCCGATTTCAATGCCAGGTTAGTGATGATTAAGGCGACAACGATGACCGCCGCGTGTGCCAGGTCGAATTGCAAGTTTGGGCTCCTTCTCTTGGATATGGGATTGATGGAAATTTGTCAGCAGTCACCTGATGGCAGCATAGCTACATCTGAGTACCTTCCTTCAGACGTCGTGATCTGAGCACATGCACCTGTATCCTTGTTAAACCAGTACGAGGTCAGCCCTTCGCTTCGGATGAGTTCAAATCCGAGACTTTGGATGCCCATTTCAGCTTGGCCCGCTCTTGCCCCTTCAAATGGCGAAAGATCGCTAGAACTGCCCACAGTTGGTGCACTTGCATCTACCGAACCGCTGCTCTCATCGCATGCTGCAAGCGCAGAAATGCACATTGTGCCTATCACCAATAGCACTTTGGATTTCATCTGTTTTTCCTAGCATTTTGGGGGATACGTTTTGGGGTTTCTAGTCGATCACTTATTCAATTCCGAAAATTACGTTGTAGCTGACGGAAGAGTTGCTGCGATTGATAACCTCCACAACATGATCACCAGATTGCCAAAGCTGCCCTCGATACTCATTGTCCGCCGACATCAATTCCAACAGTTCAGAACCATCGGGGTTGCGAATAACGTAGTCCAAGGAGCCATTTCGCGGAGCAACGCGAACGTAAAGGAACTGTTCGTTTTTGGCACCCAGAACGTATTGCTGCGACGCTCCGGGCGCAAGTTCACCGACTAGTTCTGCGCCGGTGGAACCAGCATCGAATTTGACACGTTGGCTACCAGTAGACCCGGCTGCGCCTGCCATGGCTCCACCGCCATCATCCATCGCTTCGACAACCGACATCTCGCCGATGCTTCCATCCTTGTACGCGATGCAGCGCCAAAGTGTTCCACCTGCATCTCGCAGCATGACCAGCGTACCAGCTTCCGAGAACTGTGAGCTTTCAATCGTACCTGATTGACCGTCTGGTCCTCCAACCTGCCGCAAATGGTCAATACACGCATCGTCGGCTTCCGACATTGCAAACGAAGCCGTGCCGGCGATAGCAAACATCGGTGCGAGGAATTTGAGTACAACGAGTTTCATCAGATGGTTCCCTATTGGCTTGTCCTTACAGTTTTGTTCCGTACAAAGCGGAACCTCACTTCGCGTCTCGTAACTTTGACAGAAATTCATCGCATGCCTGCGCGCTGCCGACGATCTCGTCCGTCGTTTCAATTCCTTGCAGTCACGCCATTTCGGAATTTACGCGGTTGAGGATCTGATCCGCTTGCTCGGCTGTGATAAGGTTCTCAGCTTGTGCTCCTTTCAATGTGGTGCAGACACCGGCAGACAAGCCTGTCGCAACGCCGACACCCACCGCGGCCCCGCCACCCAAGGTCATCGCCCCAACCACGCCGAGGACGAGCCCGATCACAATTCCCAAGATTACCTTTCCCATGTTTTCCTCCCTTTTGGTGAGAAAGAGTTCAGCCACCACTACTGGCGCAATCTGCGTGCCCATCTGCAAATCAAAACCAGCGCTAACAGGTTGAGCGCCGGAGCAATCGCCGCGAACCACGGCTTGGCGGAATCCGAAAATAAGTCCGCCACAAGTATCCAAGGTAGTCCCAACGGCAGCAGGAACACTCCGGACAAAGGGTCTCGTTCCTGTCCCAACCAGCCAAATGTGCCCGTCAAGAATGCAACCAACGCCAACAGGTACATGACCGCGAATACGATGATGGTGGTTCTACAAACCAAGTCGAGCCTCAGCAGATCAAGCCAATGCTGCGCAGCCGTTTTCAGCTACGCAGCAGACAGGTCACAATGCGCCTTCGTCGCCCAGGAACTCGATACCAGCTGTCGCGCCATCACTGTAAGCAATGCAATTCCAAGGAGCACGATCCTCGCCAACGCCGACTGTGACCTGTGTTCCCGCCTCGCTAAACGCGGATGAGAGCACCACGACTTGCGAATTGTTCGTCGTGTTGGCTACATCTCGCAAACACGCCTGCTGAGCCGGCGTGAGCTCGGCGGACGCGCTTGATGTACTCGTATCGTCGCAGGCCGCAAGCAGTGCGAAACATGTCGTGCCTGCAATCATCACCATCTTGTTAGACATTTTCTTCTCCCTCTGGTTCCCTTGAAATTAGTGAAATTGGATGGGCTTGTTTGAAGTTCTCGCGTCAGAGCAGGCTATGGAACATACTTCGACCCTGTGATTTCCCTTCCCAACAACTTGTCGCGGGGGGCTTGGCGGGCAGAGCGATATTACTTTGACTACCGAGACCGCCGACAACGTGTGAAAGCTGAATGACGACACTGGCAAAAGCTCGAGCGAATTCTGGAAATAGGGCGAGTACGTTTAGTCTGAGCATCGCGTCCTCCCAGCGCTCAATCATTGTAAAGTGCCTTCCGACCGCCAGCACTCACTCCAGCAGTCGGAAGGGCTCGGCACAGCGAGCAGCAACGACAACAACGGAGGTAAAATAAAGTTGTGTCGAATTCGCATGTTTGAATCTAATTTTTAATAAATCAATATTTTTTCCGCGCGTAAAATTCACTACGCTTTCGTGCGATAGGCTTCTGCTTTCAAACAAAAAGGTAAGTGGGAGCGTCCATAAGGGCGAATGTGATCTTTTGGCTCGGCGAGGCGTTCTGAGGCCGCACAGAAACTGAAAAAGGATTGAAAGATGGGATTTGGTGAAGCCGTTAAAACGTGTTTCTCGAAGTACTTCCAGTTCTCCGGCCGGGCTTTACGCTCAGAATATTGGTGGTTCTTCTTGTTTGTGGTTGTCGTGAGTGCTGGTTTAGCTGTGCTGGATACGATCATATTCGGGACCAACCCTGAAACAGGGCAGGGATCTCGGGTTCTGTCCTCTGTTTTCCAACTGGCCGTTCTCATACCTATGCTGGCCGCCGGTTGGCGGAGGCTGCATGATACAGGACGACCTGGCTGGTACTTGCTGCTGCCGATGGCGCTCAGTATTACAACGCTTTTTGTTATGCTGGGTGGGGTAGCGTTCTTTTCAGTATTGGAGCAAGGGACCGAAAATCCCGATGCATTGCGAGGACCTGCGGCCGTCCTGGGTGTGACCGGTATCGTTGTTGTCTCAATCCTTCAATTGGTTCTGTCCATTCTGATGATCTGGTGGCTGACACGACCTTCCCAAGAAGGCGCAAACGAATACGGCGAACCTGTTTCCTGATCTGGCTGTCCGGGCAATTGGCTGGAACTTCTGCTGAACGACAGTGCGAACCGTAACTCAATGGAGAGAAAAAAAATGAGCTGCAAAACCATTTCCATTGGAATGCTACTGATGGCAGTGGCGACCACAGCATCAGCGGAGTGGTCGTTCAGCTCCGGGCCCAACCCCAATGCGTTTATTCAGACAGGAAACATGACGCTGGAACTTCAGTGTGACCGTATTCGCTTTGCTCCGGCTGGATTCGAGGACAGCCAGGACATTGCGGACAAGCAGGGGCTTTCCATTCGTTTCTTGAAGAACGGCACCACCGAAGTTGGAGCATTTCAGGTTGGCGCAAAAAACGCTGCCGTGCAGATCGTCGACAACTATCCCGTCGAGGTCAGTTTCAATAGTCAGCCGGACTATGGTTTTGTTCTGGACCAGCTTGCGGCCAATGCATCGGTTAATCTGTCGATGATTGATCAAGATGTCAGCTACGGAATTTTTGACTTGAAAGGTTCCAGCGCAGCAATTCGGTCCCTTCGTTCTGCGTGCGATTTAGAAGTTAGCCAAGAGACCTCCTACGAAGCGCCCGAAGGCATCGTCTATTGTGGTGGAGGAGCGAAAAAACGCGTGATCGAACCCGTAATTTTGGACAATTCGGAGGGGGAGTGGGACGCAAGAGTAACAGTCAACGGCGAGTCGATTAGAGCCATGACAGCCTACAGTTACTTCGGAAACTCTGAGCCGCCGGCGGGATTTGTTGTCGCCCTGCTTGGGGAAGACAGGTCCGAGTTTCTGATTTTTAGCGAAGGCTCGGCAAACTGGCTGGAATATGGGGATTACAGGTATGAACAATGCAACTGAAGCCACCTTCCAACCGGCTTCCCAATTGGCAAGCTACTTGAAACGTTTGGTATCTGCGATCCTGCTTGGTTCGGGCCTGGTTTGGACCTCACCAGTTGTCGCGGCTGACGTTTCGCAACTTCCAACCGGTTTGCGAGCAAAGGTTGATCTGGCGGCGCAGGCATGCGCGGAGTTCAACAACGGTCAGTTTGACATAGCCTGGGGCGCGGTTGAAAGGGTCGATCTCGACGGAGATCTTCAACACGACTGGGTTCTGAATGAGTCTGGTTTCGCGTGTTCAAGCGCCGCATCTCTTTATTGCGGAACTGGCGGATGCATGTCGCACTTTTGGGTTAGTGAAGAGGTGCACTCCTTGCTCAACCAAGGCTGGACAGTCGTTGATTTTGGGCGTCAACGCGTTGTTGTTGCGGATATTCATGGATCCAATTGCGACGGAATAAACCCAACGCCTTGCGTCACCGCCAGTGTTTGGGATGCGGACGCTAAGACGTGGCGTTCGTCTGCTGGCGATTGGGAATAAGTTGCATTTGGGCACCGCACAATAGCCTGAGAGCCTGTTTGTTCGATGGGTTCTCTGTAGTATGCAAACTTATGGGCAAATCGTGCAAAGTTATGCGCAATTACCGCGCAGAGTTATGGGCAAGCTTCCAAGATTTTCTTCAATGAAATCAATGTTGGGAATGCTGCGTTATGCGCGCACCTACATCAGTTGTAGGTTTGCGCATAACACTTCGCGCACCCCATAAGTTTGCGTAGTTCGCCCATAGTTTTGCGCTGCGCGCTTGTCTGCATTAGCGACGAATTCAATCAGTTTATGACTTAGTCGTCGCGGTTATGGCCCTTTGCATTGCTCAATCCCGCAAAGGGCCTCGCTAAGGAACCTTGGATTCTCGAGAAGGTCTGCGATGCGCAGAAAGCGGACTTTGCAAAGTTGAGCCGACGGCCCTTAAAGTGCCGCGCTGTGATACGCGGCACTTAGTGTTGGGTCACAACAATTCTTACGCCGCTGAGAATGCCCGGACGCTGCCTCGTGGTTCGAACACATGCAGGAACGTATCGGGATGAGGGCGAATGCGGTAGTTGTCCGTCTCGTCTCCAAAGATCACCGTTCCGTCTTCATCCAGTGCAATGACAGTCGCCTTGACTGTGTCGGCAGGGTAGCCCGGCATACCAGACGGAGCGCCACCCATATCTTCGATACCCAGTGCTTTGGCAGCGGCAAGATCATTGTCTTGCAGGATTTCATACTGCGCCGGAAGGTCCGGGTTTTTGGCGAGCTTCTTTGAGTTTTCGATGCCCTGATTAGAGATGAACTTTACTTGCACGCCTGCCTTCGCCAGTTGATCCGCCTTCGCTTTGACTTCTTTGAGCTGGTTCATGCAAAAGGGGCACCAGTTTGCACGGAAGAACACCAGCAGGGTCTTTTTGCCGGCAAAGGACGCAGACGTCGTGGTGGTCTCGTCCAAGCGCTGCAGCCGAAGCTCGGGCAACGTTTTGCCTTTCACGATGGCTGCGCTCGGCTTGCGGCCATAGTTTGAGAAGACGTGGATGTACCATTGCATGGTGATTGCGCCGTACAGCGCCAGACCCACGGCGACGTATTCGCTGGTGGCTGCGAAACCGCCGCGCGCGCTGATTTGGTAGATCACCCAAGCCACTGCGGCCAGGTTGATAATTTGAATGACAGGCAGGTTCTTGGATGTCCGGGAAATGCCCAGTGCACCGGCCAGAACCATCAGGAAGAATGGCATGGTGAACGTGGCAAAGAACGTACCGATCCAGATCGGATCGAAGCCCGACAGGTAGAACATAACGGCCGAGCCAATACAGGTTGCGCGGTGTTGCTGAAAGACAGGAGCTGTTTACGATAGACTAAACGCGAATTGAAAGGCGCCGCCTAACCCTTATGGCCGCCGGATAGTCTTCAATCTTTAGCTTGTGCTGAGTGGTGGACTTTTACGATGATCAGTCAGCCTTCGCCACAAACGCCTCGAAAGCCTCCTTATAGTCTGGATGCCATCGGCTTAGTGGGGGGCGATTTTCGATGACGTCTCCCACGCTCCAGGCAATGCGTTTCTCATCGACATCACGTGAGACATCATTGTCGGGGCAGAGGATGTAAAAGTCCCCGCGGTTCACACTGTCGACAAAGAAGTCGACCGTCTGCTCTGCGGTCCAAGCGGAGGCAGGTTTTTCAGGCAGGGAGATCATACCAGTATAAACAAAGCCAGGCACAAGGAGATGCGCTGTGATCTGATGGCCGGGGCCGTTTCTCAGCTCATGTGATAGCGCCTCGGTGAATGCTTTCAGAGCCGCCTTTGAGACGTTGTAAGCCGGGTTGCCCGGAGGTGTGGTGATACCTTGCTTGGACCCTGTATTGATTATTGCACCTGGCCTGTTTCGCGCGATCATATTTGGTGCGAATACCTGAGTGCCATGGATCGGGCCCCAAAGGTTCACGCCCAGCATCTTCTCCCAAGCCGTGGCGTCCCCAATGGTCGATGATTTGCCGCCGACACCAGCGTTGTTCATTAAGATGTCTGCCCCGCCGTAGCGGTCTCCTACCATCCGTTCCAACGCCTCTAACTGCGCGCGATCACTGACATCTGTCTCAGACGTCATCACATCGGCCGCACCGGCGGCGGACACCATGTTTGCCGCGGCAGCCAGTTTCTCGGTGTCTTGATCAACAATAACAATGCGCATGCCCATCTGAGCGAACTTCACTGCGGCGGCGAGGCCAATGCCTGAAGCACCCCCGGTGATCACGGCCACAGAGTCTGAGGTAAATGCGGGGTGTGTCATCGGCTAGGCTCCTCCTATTCCCGTGTTGGATCGACAGGCCCGGAAAACCCCAGACCTGCCGTTGTTTTTAGGCCGCGTTGGCCACGTTAGTTTTAAGCTTCATCATACCTTCCATACCGTAGGCGGTGAAGAGCGCCTGGGTTGCCATTTCCGCTTGCACGTTCATCGGAATGACAGGGTCTGCCATGCCGCTCTTGTCCACTTCATTGCGAAACTGCCGCTGTCCAGGCGCGGTATGAATCACCTCGAGCACCGCGTCCGACACGATCTGCGGAACCTGTAACGGGTTGTTGGCTAGGGATTCCCCCATGCTTTGCAGCATGGCCTCGGGCGCTCCGGCAAATTCGCCATAGCTTGCATCCCGGTCGCGCGAAGACGGCTGAATGAGGTTGTTGAAGAAGTTCGTTGGGAAGCCGCCGGGCTCGATGACAGCGACATCGACACCAAACTGGCTCAACTCCCAGCGGTAGTTTTCGCTGAGCGCCTCCACGGCCCATTTCGCCGCGTTATAAGGCCCAAGGAAGGGCACTGTCACGCGGCCAAGAAGGCTAGTAACGTTCAAGATCAGCCCGGATTGCCGGGCCCGCATTTTGGGTAAGACGGCGCGGATCATCCTCTGCACTCCAAAGACATTGACGTCAAAGACGCGCTGAAAATCGTCTCCAGAGAAGTTCTCTTGCAGACCGTGTGCACCCGCACAGGCGTTGTTGACCAACACATCGATCTGCCCGAGCGTGGTCTCTGCCGCGGCTACGCCGGCTTCGACGGAAGCATCGTCTGTCACGTTGATATCGACAACCTCAACGCCGAGATTGCGCAAGGTCTGCGCAGCCTCCTTGTTGCGTCCTTCGGGATCGCGCACAGTCCCGGCAACGCGATGCCCGGCCCTGACCAAATCCGCCACAATCAGATTTCCAAATCCGCTGCTGGCACCTGTAACGAGTATGTTCATTTCTTTTCTCCTGAATGTGGCCCCGCAATGGACCCTGTGATGGCTCGAAGTTAGAGATTGCCAATTGAAGGCAACAGACATATCAAATTGAACCATTGGTTGCAGAAATTAGAACAATAGGCGTGCCTGCCTTGATCAGCTTTCACACCGTCGCGCGGTTCGGTGGTATCAGCGTTGCCGCCGATCATCTCAACATGGCGAAATCGGGTGTGTCCCGGCACATAACGCGGTTGGAAGACCATTTTGGCGTGAAGTTGGTCGAGCGGAGTGGGAGGTCCGTCAAGCTCACCCCGACAGGCGTCCGGCTTAACCAACGGGTCCAGTCCATTTTGGCTGACATTGATTTGCTTGGTGACATCGCCCGTGAAGAAAGCGGGGACGTCTCAGGTCAGGTGAACTTCGCCGCAACAGCGGAATTCGGCTCGGTGATTGCCTCAGTAATCCTTCCGGCTGTCCAAGACCGTTTTCCAGATCTCACATTGGTCATGCGTCCGGCTTACGATTTCGAGGATATGCAAGACCCAAATACTGATCTGGCCTTCCGGATCGGGACTTTCGACGATGATCGTTTGGTCGCTAAACAGTTGGGCAGCTTTCGTTGCTGGCTCGTTTCTTCGCCGGAACTTGCAGCCCAGACAGCGATCAACACACCAGACGACCTGAAGGACCAACCCTGTCTCACCTTCAGAGGTGATGTTGCCAACACTACCTGGACTTTCTTTTCCTCAGACGATGTCTCAACCATCAAGGTAGGCGGACCCTTTGCCACACGGAGTTTTTCTGTCTTACTTGATCTTGCAAAGGCGGGGCAAGGATATGCGTTTCTGCCGGAATTCATGCTTGATGAAGTCTTGCAAGAAGGAAAGCTTGTCCGCTGCTTACCCAATCACGTCTCGCGGCCATATTCGGTTTATCTGACGTTCCGTCCTGGCTCGCGGCACATCGCACGAGTGGACGCAGTCGCCTCCCTTGCCGAGGAACTTGTTCCGAAACTCCTTTCTGGCGGTTTTACTTAGGATCCTCACCACAAAGAAATACGGACTCAGGGACGGTCCTCTGCGCAACGCCACTCACGAAAGTTAGAACCGGCCTCCAAGACTAGGCAATACTGCATGTGACCTGCAATTGGATTGTAAGGTTTGAACGGGCGCTTGGTTGCGTTTCTCGGGATTTGAAAAGTCTAGTTTCGAATGTACGGTTTGGGCTGTCAGTTCCAATTGACACAGGCTACCAAATGTACGGGCTGCACTTCTTATGCGGGTTTGCCTACCAAATACAAAGCTCAATTCTGATGGTTCTTCGCCAGAAAACGTACAAAGTGCACAGTCAAGTTCTCGCGCCGCGACTGATCTGGCCATACCGCATAAATTCCCAGAGGGCGGAGCTTCCAATCGGGCAGAAGTCGTACAAAGTTCCCGGAACTTAGGCCGCGTTCGGCCAGATATTGAGGCAACACAGTTACACCAAGGTTCTGTTGCGTTAGATGGTGTAACGCATCGACATTGTCGACCTGTATTTGGGCGTTACCTGCTACCTTCGCGACCCCTCCGTTTCGAGTGATAAACTCGATTGTGTCAGACCGCTGGGCATAGCTGATCCAATCCCAGTCCTCCAATTCAATGGGTTGCTTTGGCTCAGGTCGAGACGCCGCATATTCAGCGCCGGAAACAAGAGCCCGGTCAATTTCACCCAATTTTCGAGACATCATCGAGGTGTCATCGAGCCAACCTACACGAATATTCAAGTCAAACCCGCCATCGATAAGATCAACAGGATGATCGGTAAATGACAGAGACAACGCCACATGCGGGTGCTGTCTTGCAAACTCACCCATGGTGGTCAAAAGCTCTGACGACGACATGAAGGCCGGTACAGAAACCCGAAGCGCGCCAACAGGTTCAAGCGACAGCGCGTTCAACTCATTCAAACCGGTTTCAGCGCTTCGGATCATGTCGACCACACGGGCATAGAACACTCGGCCTTCATTGGTCAGCGCGATCTTGCGTGTTGTGCGATAGAGTAAAGTAGCACCCAGAAAGTTCTCAAGTTCCGTTACTGTTTCGCTGATGCGTGAAGGTGCCAGGCCAATACTTTTTGCTGCCGCGCGAAACGAGCCCTCATCCACGACGCGGGCGAAAATAGCCATATGTCTAAGATGCTCAATCATTGTTCGGCCAAGCAGAACTATCTTGTCGGAATTTAGACAATTTTCATAACAGTGCGGCGAAAATATTTTGTGTGCAAGTCAAACGGAGCAAACCGATGCAACTGCACGCGACATTTTTTACTCAACGAGGCGGACGGTATATGGCGGCCTTGTGTCACCATTTCGGTCGTAAGGTTGAAGCATGTTGCGACGAGGATACCGGCTGGGTGAAATTCCCATTTGGTCGATGTGACCTCAACCAAGATGCTTCGGGTCTGCACGTGTTGGTCAGTGCAAGTTCTCAGGCGAACCTAGATCGGGTGGTTCAAGTAGTCGCCAATCATCTCGAACGTTTCGCATTCGGTGAAAACCCGGAATTGGAATGGATCCACACCGCGGGATCGCAGCCCGATACCACGAGTGAATTCACCCCTCATCCTTAAATTGGAGCATCACATGACGATCAAAAACCTAGCGCTTTCGGCCGCATTCGTTTCAGTTGCAGGTGGAGCAATGGCGGACGACACCGCGACCGTGCAAAAATTCTATGATTTGCTGAGCAATCCAACGTCACAAGATCACGTGGCAGCCTTTGAGGCGTCAGTCTCTGAAAATTGGGAAAGCATCGGCGACTATTCGGGGTCCAGCAAGTCCAGCGAAGCCTTCCTAGGCCAAATCGGAGGTTTCGGGAAACTGATTCCGGATCTTGAATGGTCTGTACAAGCCATGCATCAGGCCGGGGATTTCGTGACCGTCCGCAGCCGCGCCACCGGTACGCCTGTTGGACCAATGTTTGGTGTCGACGGTGAGGGCCGGAGCTTCGACATCATGACAATCGATATCCACGAATTGAACGACGGCAAGATCATTCGCTCTTACCACGTGGAAGACTGGGCGGGTGCGCTGCAACAACTCGCGGGTCGATAGTCTGACAATCAAATGAGCTCCGGTTCTGAGCAATTGGACAGGACGTCTTGAAGGGAAAATGGTAATGGAACGTAGAATTGCTTTGAAGGTTCTGGGGCTCTCTGCTTTGGCAACCACCCTGGGCAATCAGGTGACCGCCGCTGATGGTGATACGGACACGCAGTCAAGTTTTGATACCGTGATGGCATTCATGGGCGCTATGGGTAGCGGCGACATGGAGATCATGGCCGGTCTGATGGCCGACGACATGGTTTGGCACAATGAAGGCGACACTACATTGCCTTGGGTGGGCGGCGCCGAGGGCAAAGAGGCGATTTTTGAGTTTCTCGGTGTATTCTCGTCCAACTTTGAAACCACGATGTGGGAAAATACTGACGCTTTTGCGTCCGGCGACACTGTCGCGGTTTTCGGTAAGATGAACGGGAAAACGACAAAGTCCGGCAAGGACATCGGCGAGTTTTCCTTTGCGCTTCGCGCCAAGGTTCGCGACGGTCAGATCGTTTTGTGGCATTGGTTCGAAGACAGATTCGCGGTCAGCCAAGCCTATCATGGATAAAGCTTGCCAAAGGGAGATTGGATCATGGAAGTTCTCCGCCTGATTTGGACAGCGTCCCTTGTATGCACTTTCGGGGCTTCCGACGCACTGGCCGACATTACAAAACTGCCGATGCGTGAGACACCTATTCCGCGGACAACGAACGGCGTCCCGCATGTTCAGATCGGCGTAGAGCCGGTTCCCGAACTATCCGAGGCCCTCCTTAGAAAGGTGTCGGAATTGCCCGGTGTTGAGATCAGGCAAACGGTCGTGTCCTTGCCAGGAGCGTTGGGCTTTTGGATCACCGAAGATACAAAGCTGGCCCGACCGGAGGTCATTGTAGGTGGTCGTGAGTTTGCCCACTTGCACCCTGATGGCAGCCTGCATGCGTCGCTATCACCAGCACTCGCGAAGATGGCAGCAGAAAATGGATGGGCCGTCAGCCATCCATGGGCAGATCAAAGACCTGGCTGGGGCGGTTTTGTCATGATCTTCACGCCGGTGAACGCGGACGAATTGGAAGTGGTCTTTGATCTGGTCGAGGAATCATACGAGTTTGTGACGGGCCTGGGTTCAACATCAAACTGAAATGACTCTAAGCCTCTACATTCTTAAGTGTAGAATCGTCGACCTCGATGTCTACTACGAGAATTGCGTAACAGGCAGGCCAGGTTCTTTTGTCATTCCAGTGCTTGACTGGGAGGATTTCGCAGAGGCTGTGCACCGAAAACTGGTACTGGAAATCGCGTCGACTCCTGCGCTCGAATACGTCAGATCTCACCCAATTCGACCTCAACGCTTTTCTGAAGGTTGTCGTAGTCGACCACATTGATGGTGGTTGCAGCTTCAGACATTACGCGCCCTCCTGGAATCCCACCGTTAGGGGGTCAACTCCGGTTGGATTCCGCTAGCACTTTGACGGGAAAACGGTCTTCGCTTGGGATGTCAGCTGCAAGTTGTAGTAAATATTACTACAGGAAAGCCGTGTTTTTTTGCTGGGTTTGCAACTGCTTCTCGTTACCCATGACCACAGGAACTATCGGATCGGAGGTGACGTTTTTTCCTAAAGCAGGTGCTTCTCGTTTCTTTGCTGTTCCAGTCGTTCTATCTCGGCTTTCAAAAGCGCAATCCTCTGCGATGTCTGATGTTCCGTAATCAGATCGAGTAACATCTTAGTCTTGCCGCCATGCTTCATGCCATAGCACTCGTAGACCATCGCATTAAACTCATCCAGTTTCGCCTTTGGGATCCGGAACTGGACATGTTCGTACGGTTCTATCTCTGTTTTTGGCATCGAATCCACCCTTGTCGACCGACGATACCAGAAAGGTCCCCTTGGTGTGGCTATCGCATCGGGAAGAAGCCCCAGCACGATGTTTGGTCAGCAACAAAAAACGAGGCTTCGTTGCTTTCTGCTATCGCCATTGGATCTTCTCCCGAACATGCCGTCAATGCCCATCATCTGGCTTTTCCCAGCAATGAAACAATATCAAAAAAATTACTTTGATCCAGGGAGCCCCAGAGGCAGTGGGGACAGACGTGTCGGAAAAAAACGCATTGAGACTACTGAAGAAATTTAGTCTGGCCGCAATATAGATGACATCATGGCGGCCATTCTCCGTATCAAACGAGATCGGTTTTTTCCGGGCGTGGGGTAGCCCCATGAGCATGAACGCCGACGAGTGGGGAGAACTCGCCCCAAGGAAGGTCTAGATCGGCGTCTAATTGCCGGATCGTGCTTACTGCCCACAAAGAATCTCAGTGACTTCTAACCTCTGGCCTCTAAACTCTGGTCTTGTGTGTGTCATTAGTTTGCGTGGGGGCACGAACGCAGGTGGGTGGAAAGAAGGCATCAAAAGAGACTGCTGATTCAGCGTCATCAACTGCGCAAAGTTCTGAGCTTAGCGCGGATGATCAGCAGGCTCGGTTCGAAGCCACCGCGCAGGTTATGCAAGCGATCTCCGAGACTAAGGATGATGTCCAGCCAGTATGCGACTTGATTGTAACGCTAGCAAAAGATCTTTGTGACGCTGTTTTTGCGGGTCTGGTTCTCGGACGAGAGGGGGATACGCGTCAGCAACTGATTGCCAGTGTCAATCTGCACCCGGATATTCAACAACTCTGGCTCGACGGAAAATACACGATGGAGCCAGGCAACTCCATTGTGACTGACACTATACTCAGCGGTAAGACCAAGCGCGTCGTCGACATGGGCGACACCGATTTTCACAAAGCGGGAGATGAGCGCTTTAAGCTCATAGTCGACACGCATGGGTGCAGGAGCAATCTCTTTGTTCCATTGAAAGTGAGTGGTAGCGCAATCGGGTGCCTGATGTTGGCACGGGATGAGGTGCGACCTTATTCCGATGATCAGGTCCAGCTGGTTGAAACTTTCGCCGCACAAGCGGTCATTGCAATTGAAAATGTTCGACAGTTTAGCGAATTGCAGGTGCGTCTGGCGCGTGAAGGTGCCACGCGTGATGTTCTGGAGACGATCAGTCGGTCTCGGGATGATGAAGCACCGGTTTTTCAGACGATCTTGGAAAACACAGCCCGGCTTTGCGAAACAGATGTAGCTACGTTGAGCCTGCTAAATGAGGCAGGAACTCATTTGGAATACGCGGCCCATTTTGGTGATCAATTGGCTACATACAAGGTCGGCGTGGATCGCTGGTCTCTGGACTCAAATTTACAAATCGCCGAGTCTGTGCGGGAAGCGCGCGTCATTCACAATATCGATTTGCGCAAGACAGACCACTACATCAACGGGGATCCTTGGCGCCGACAACTGGTCGATGAGGAAGGTGTCCGTTCGTTTCTAACGGTTCCTTTGATGTCGGCAATTGGTGACCCTGTCGGTGTCATTGGGATTTACCGGCGCGAAGTGCGACCCTTTTCCGATGACGAGATTTCTTTGGTCGAGAGCTTTGCCGCGCAAGCCGTCATTGCCCTCGATAACACACGTCAAATGAAAGAGCTGCACACTCAGCTGGAACGCCAAGCGGCGACGCAGGAGGTTCTAAGTGTTATCAGCAAAAGCCGGGACAATGACGCACGAGTCTTTGAAGCCGTGCTTCAGCAGGCCACTGAAATCTGTGACGCAGATCAGGCGGCGCTGGTTTTGGTCAACGCTGCGGGAACCCACATTCAATTGGCCGGTGCATGGGGGCACGATAGAACCGACGTCGAATTAGGAGAAGAATGGCCTCTTGATGGTTCCGTCACGGCGGCGGCGGCGATACGAAATTGCAAGGTTGTACGCGTCGAGGATATCGCAGACACTGAGTTCTACCGCTCGGGTGATCCTACTGCTGTTACAATGGTCGAGGTCGAAGGCATCAGGTCACGGGTAGTTGTGCCCCTGATGCAGGGGGAACAGGCGATAGGTGCTATTGCGGTTAGCCGCCGCGAAGTTCGCCCGTTTTCTGATCCCGACGTGCAATTCATCGAAGAGTTCGCCAAACACGCAGTCATAGCGATAGAAAACACGCGCCAATTTCGAGAGGTTCAGGAACGACTGGAGCGCGAAAAAGCATCGCGAGAAATCCTCGAAGTCATCAGCCGTAGCCGCGACGACGAAAGGCCAGTTTTCCAAAGCATTCTCGAAAACTCCAGCCGTTTGTGCAAAGCTCCGCTCGCCTTCTTGTGTATCGCAGATCATGAACGCGGGCTCGCCACAATCCCCGCTAATATTGGCGCGAGAACCGATTTTGACGAAGCCCTCAAAGGTTTTGTGGAGCCGTTAACGCGCACCGAGTTGATCGCTATCAGACCAATGATCGATGGCCAGGTCATCCGCCAGGACGATATCGCGGATGACCCGCTTTACGTAAGGGACCGTGATCCAAAACGGGTTCAGATGGTCGAAATTGAAGGGGCCCGCTCGGTTTTGGCCGTTCCGTTGATGAAAAACGGAACCGGTCTGGGGGTGATCGTCCTCTATCGTCGCGAAGTCGCGCCTTTCTCAGACGACGATGTTGCACTGATCCAAACCTTTGCAGCCCAAGCCGTGATCGCAATGGAGAACGTCCGTCAGTTTCGGGAAGTGCAGGATCGGACAGCCGAAGTAACGCAAGCTTTGGAATACCAGACTTCAACGTCTGAAGTGCTGCGGGTTATTTCAGCGTCACCACACGAGTTGGCGCCCGTTCTTGATGCCATCCTCAAAGAAGCATCGCGTATCTGCGATCTGCAGGACGCCTATGTCGCGATGCTGAACCCAGACGATCAGCTCTTTCACGTTCATTCGACGCTTACGCAGGACACGGTTTTTGCGGAATATGTCAAAGCTCATCCTATTTCGCCGAGTCAGAGCGGTGTAAGCGGGCGTGCCATTCTGTCGAAACACACGATCTATATTGAAGATGTTGAAGCGGATTCGTCCTATACGTGGATGGAAGAAAGCGGTGTCGGTGAATATAGATCCTTGCTCGGTGTGCCGCTGATAAAAAGCGACGAGGTCGTGGGAGTAATCTCTCTGGGGTCACCCGAGGTTTCGGGGTTTTCCTCCAAGCAGATCCAACTACTCGAAACATTTGCCGACCAAGCCACTATCGCCATTACGAATGCGAACCTTTTCCGCGAGGTCGAGGAACGGACGGCGGAAGTCGGACAATCGCTTGAATACCAGACTGCCACCTCTGACGTGTTGTCGGTTATTTCCCGATCTCCGAACGAGCTTGAGCCGGTGCTTGAAGAAATCTTGCGAGTTGCAAGCCGAATCTGCGAACCAAAGTACGCCGCGATTTCGATCCTAAATCCAGAGGATAATCTATACCACACTGATATCACATTGGAATTTGAAAGTGATTTCATGAGGTTCATAAAAAGCAACCCGGTGCCGGCAGGTCACGGAAGCGGTATTGGGCAAGCAGCGGCACGCGGAGAAACTGTCTATTACAAGGATACCGAAGCAGAAGAATACGAATGGAACGAGGCGGCCCGGGTCGGTAGGTATCGTTCGCTTTTAGGTGTTCCTCTGATCAAGGGCAAAGTGGTCGTCGGCGTGATCGTCCTTTGCCACGATAAAGTCTCTCCATTCAGTTCGAAGCAAATTTCACTTTTAGAGACTTTTGCAGCTCAGGCGGTGATTGCGATCAACAATACTCAGTTGTTCGAAGAAGTTCAGGCCCGTACGGCCGAAGCTGAAGAGACCTTGAAATACCAGACAGCGACGTCTGAAGTACTGGATGTCATCTCCCGTTCGCCCAACGATCTGCCGCCAGTGTTGGACGCGATACTAGAGGTTTCTTCGCGGATATGCTCGCCAGAGTATGCATTCTTTGCCATGCGGGATGCAGATGATGGGCTCTATCGTGTTGTGATGTCCCATAACGTCAGCGATGCGTTTCTAAAATTTCTGACGGATAATCCCATTGCGCCCGAAGAAGGTTCGTGCATCGGTCGAGCTGCGTTGCATGGAAAGACCGTCTACATAGAAGATTCGCGCAGCGACCCAACTTACACTTGGAAACAGGCTGCCGAGATAGGCGATTACCTCACTACTCTCGGGGTTCCACTTGTTAAGAACGGTCGCACGCTTGGTGTCATCGTCATGGCACACAGGCAAGCCTCTGCATTTAGCGTCAAACAGATCAGCCTGCTGGAAACTTTCGCGTCTCAGGCCTTGATCGCGATCAACAACACGCGATTATTCGAGGAAGTACAAAAACGAACCGCAGAAGTTGAGGAATCTTTAGAGTACCAAAAAGCCACAAGTGAGGTACTCGAAGTTATTTCCCGGTCTCCCGACGCGTTGGAGCCGGTTCTGGAAGCCTTATTGGCCGTTTCGTCCCGCATCTGCCGATTACAGGATGCATTCGTAGCTCTTAAGAAGCCTGAAGACGGGAAATACCATTTCTTTGCCGGGCACAATGTGTCCGACAGTTTTGCAGAGTTTTTGAAGGCACATCCATTTGAACCAGGCGAATCGACGGCAACTGCAAGGGCGCTTCTTCATGGACGGGCCGACTACGTGGAGGATACACAGGCAGATCCAAACTACGACCCGGTTCTAAGGGCTCACAATGAAGGTTATAGATCCGTTCTTTCCGTACCGCTGATACGTGACGGTGATACAATCGGTGCAATCAGCATGGGTAGCCGAACTGCCGCGGCTTTTGACCAGAAGCAAATTAAGCAACTGGAGACCTTCGCGTCGCAAGCGATAATCGCAATCCAAAACTCGCAGCTTTTCAATAACACGCAAACCGCGCTTGCGCGCCAAACCGCTAGTGCGGACGTTCTAAGAGTTATTTCTGAATCCCCAACCGATACCAAACCGGTTTTTGAGAAGATTGTCGGACTGGCGACGAAGCTGATAGACTGCGATCTGGCAATCGCTATTCAAGCCAACAATACTGAGATTTGGCAAGTCGCTGTTGCAACTCCAGCCGGCGTAGAAGAAGTCAAGTGGACGGATCGGCTTCCGATTGACCCCGAGGACAATTTGCCGTCCTGGACGATCAAAAGTGGTAAGACATTGCATATGCCAAATTGGCGCTACGATGAATTACCGCGGCGCGACAAAAAAATCTTTCGCGAGAAAGGCTTTAAATCGTCTTTGATGGTGCCCTTAATGCGCGGGAAAGATTGTTTCGGCAACTTGGTATTTATTCGAAAGACGTCAAAAGTTTTTACCGAAGACGAAGTATCCATTGCCGAGTCCTTTGCAGATCAGGCCATCATCGCGCTGGAAAATGTTCGCTTGTTTAATGAAACTCAGGCCGCCCTGGCGCGTCAGACTGCAAGTGCGGACATTCTGCGGGTGATCAGCCAGTCTCCTGACGACATCAAGCCAGTCTTCGAGGCAATTGCTGAAGCGGGCGTGCGGTT
Source organism: Ruegeria sp. BA2 (assembly GCF_056539605.1). Taxonomy (NCBI): domain Bacteria; kingdom Pseudomonadati; phylum Pseudomonadota; class Alphaproteobacteria; order Rhodobacterales; family Roseobacteraceae; genus Ruegeria; species Ruegeria sp. BA2. The sequence goes on from NZ_JBQFVE010000004.1 coordinate 144,455, forward strand.
GGTTTCTTCAGACATGGTTGCAGCAATGACCGCGCAAGATAACACATTTGAGGTACTTGCTCGGGTGAGTGCAGAAGGTGTTGCTACCCTTGAAGGGAACCAAAATTTTCCTATCGATCCAGATCCGATGTCCAGCTTTCCCGCTCAGGTGCTTCATGAGAAGAAGATGCTCCATCTTCCCGATTGGGACACGCTCGAGCTCTCACCGTTCGAACAAATTACATATGACCGGCATGGCATTCGCGCCGCACTGCTGCTGCCGCTGATGAAAGGCAAGGCTTGTCTGGGTGTGCTGGTATTTGCCCGGAAAACAGCCGGTGCTTTCACCAAAGATGAGATTGACCTAGCTTACTCGTTTGCAGATCAGGCGGTAATCGCCATCGAGAACGTGCGCCTCTTCCGCGAGGCCGAAGAGGCGCGAAAGGTTGCAGAAGAGGCAAACGAAGCGAAAAGCGCTTTTTTGGCTACGATGTCGCACGAAATTCGAACCCCCATGAACGCTGTTATCGGGATGAGCGGGCTGTTGATGGACACAGAGTTGGATGCGGAACAAAGCGACTATGCAAATACGATCCGCGACAGCGGCGATGCGCTTTTGGGTATCATCAACGAGATCCTCGATTTCTCGAAAATTGAAGCCGGGCAGATGGATATCGAGAACCATCCGTTCGACCTGCGCGAATGCATGGAGAGCGCGCTCGATTTAGTCAGCGGCAAGGCTGCCGAGAAACAGCTCGATTTGGCCTACGAGTTCGATGATTCACTACCGCTGGCGATTAGCGCCGATCTAACAAGATTGCGGCAAATTCTGCTTAACCTCCTTTCTAACGCCGTGAAGTTCACCGAAAGCGGCGAAGTGGTTCTGTCTGTGGAGCAATCCACTAAGGTGCAGGGAATGCTCGAGCTGAATTTTAAAGTCCGAGACACCGGAATCGGCCTGTCCAAGAAGGGCATGAGCCGACTATTTCAGTCTTTCAGTCAGGCAGATAGTTCAACGACCAGAAAATATGGCGGCACGGGTCTGGGGCTTGCGATCTCGAAACGCCTCGCGGAACTCATGGGTGGGACCATGTGGGCTGAAAGCGATGGCGAGGGAAGCGGTTCCACCTTTATTTTCAAGATCCGGGCCAAGCCTTCAAAATCAGTCAAATCGTCTTCTCGCAACCTTGTTGGCGTTCAGCCTGAACTTGAAGGCAAGCGAATTTTGATGGTGGACGACAATGCCACCAATCGTAAAATTCTGTCTCTTCAAACCGAGAAGTGGGGCACCCAGACCACGACGTGTGAATCTCCGTCTGAAGCGCTGAGCATACTCGGTGAAGGTGCCAAGTTTGATCTGGCCATTCTCGACATGCATATGCCCGAGATGGATGGAGAAGAGCTTGCCAAAAAGGTTCGCACCAAGAAGCCGGGTTTGCCACTAATCCTTTTCAGTTCACTTGGCCCTCGAGAAGTAGATCTGGAGGATGGGCTCTTTGCGGCCAACCTTGCCAAACCACTACGCCAATCTCACCTGTTCGATACCCTGGTCACATTGCTCGCTACTGAAAAGGTGCGAATAAAACCGTCCAAACCACAGGACAAACCCCAAACAGATCCGGATTTGGCAACGCGACATCCACTGCGCATTTTGCTGGCTGAGGATAATTTGGTGAACCAGAAACTTGCACTCCGACTGCTAGAACAGATGGGGTATCGCGCGGATTTGGCCAGCAACGGTGCTGAGGCAGTCGAAAGCGTAAACCGGCAAACATACGATGTCGTCTTTATGGATGTGCAAATGCCCGAGATGGACGGGCTTGAAGCATCGCGTCTTATCCACAAAACGCATCCAGATGAAAGCCGCCCTCGCATAATCGCGATGACCGCGAATGCAATGCAGGGCGACCGTGAGATGTGCCTGGATGCAGGGATGGACGACTATATCACCAAACCGATCCGCGTGCCTATTTTAATCGAAGCACTGTTAAATTCCCCCAGAATTAGAGGTTGATTCATGACAGACCGCCCAATTGATCATGAAATCTTCACGGAGCTCAAAAACGCTACAGGCGAAGATTTCGCTGCTGAGCTTGTGAACACCTTTCTCGACGAAGCACCCGGTATGATGGGCGAATTGAAAGCGGCCGCAGTTGAGGCCGATGCCGATCGTTACCGTCGTGCTGCGCATTCTATCAAGTCAAACGCCAACACATTTGGTGCGATGGCTCTTGCCGAATTGGCCAGGAAAGTTGAACTCGGAGAACTGCCCGAGGCGGGAGACCTAAAAGATGCGACGGCGTTGGAGACAGCCCTAAACACTGCCGCCGCCGCGTTACGGAGCCTGATTGATGACTGACGCTCCCGGCCACTTGCTCATCGTCGACGACAACAAGGTGAACCGCTTGCTTTTGTCGCGTAGCGTAGAGCTATTGGGTCACCAAGCATCGGTCGCGGAAAACGGCCGGGTTGCGATGGATATGTTGTCTAACCAACCGTTTGACTTGCTTCTACTTGATATCGAGATGCCAGAAATGGACGGCTTCCAGGTTCTGGAGGCCGTCAAATCGGACACTGAACTACGCGATCTGCCGGTGATAGTGACATCCTCTGTTGAGGGGCTCGAAAATGTTGTGCGCTGCATAGAATTGGGTGCCGAAGACTACCTGCCAAAACCAGTCAATAAGACACTTCTCAGTGCGCGTGTTTCAAGCAGCCTTGAAAAGAAAAGGCTTAGGGACGAGCAAAAGCGCCTGCTGGAACGCTTTGCGACAACTGAGGTTGCACAAGACTTACAAGAGTCCGGCTTTGCCATAGGTGGCAAACGTGCCAATGCTTCGGTTCTCTTCTGTGATATTCGCGGCTTCACGACTTTGTCGGAAAATCTCGCTCCCGAAGAGACAATCGACTTGCTCAACACTTTCTACACGTTGATGTTCGAGGCTGTTACCAGCAATGGTGGAATTGTCAGCCTGATGCTGGGAGACGGTTTGATGGCTCTTTTCGGAGTTCCACAGTCGCTTTCTAACTCAGCGCAAAGTGCGGTGTCGGCAGGGCATGAAATGCACAACATGATTGAGATTTTTAATCTCGAACGGCGCTCAGAAGGGAAAAGTGACTTAAAGATCGGTATCGGAATAGCAACTGGAGAAGTCGTCGCTGGTTATGCCGGTACGGACAACCGGGCGACGTATACTTGTATCGGAACTACTGTAAACCTCGCTGCGCGCCTGGAGGCAGAAACACAGAAGACTGGAAGTCGAATTCTGATTGATCAGGTAACCTGCGATCTGTTGGAAGGGGCAAATGTGTTGGAGACATTTGGTAGAACGATGATCAAGGGTTTCTCCGATCCGTTCGATATCCACGCGCTATGACCATTCATGCAAAGTCATGGTCAATTCGTGCAAAGCTATGCGCAAAAAACCGCGCAGAGTTTTGGGTGAAATTCCAAGGTTTTCTTAAATGAAATCAATGTAGGATACGCAACTTTACGCGTGCACTTACAGTAGGAGCAGGATTGCCCTAAAGGTGTTGAGTCGGCGTCTATCAAATACGATGCATGCAGACTTTTGCGTCGATGCCCTGATGGTAGCCATTGCCAAACGTGGTCCACCCGAGATCACGAACACGGATAACTTCATGACAATGCCTTCCGGATATCGTCACTTGTTGCAATGGTTTTCTTTGTTTTCCGGTGCGGTGAATTACGCGGCAAAGTGAAAACCAATGCATCCCGGCTTTAGGTATTTCCATTCATTATGGCTAGATTAATACAATAAATTTTTGCTATTTTACGCCTGATGCTAGCCTCAGTTTAACTCGTAAACTTGAGGCGCATCATGAACCGGATAGACTTCAGAACCCAATTTGGCGCGTCGGGTCCAGTCATTCTTCCTGTCATCCACGTACTTGACACAGAACGAACACATCGAAACATCGAGGTTGCGATTGCTGGTGGGTGCCAGGGAGCCTTTTTGATCAACCACGATTTCGAGAAGGAAAAGCTGATCCCGATCATCAAGGAGACGCGGAAAGCGTTTCCGGATATCTGGCTGGGTGTTAACTTTTTGGCCGTCACTGGCAAATTCGCATTCCCAATCCTGGGCGATCTGCAGGCAGAGGGCATCCGGGTCGATGGCTATTGGGCCGACGATGCTCGTATGGATGAACGCCGAGCCGAGGATAATCAGCCAGAAGCAGATGAGATCGCCGAAATCCGTGCCAAAAGCGGTTGGGACGGTCTTTATATCGGGGGGACTGCGTTCAAGAAACAACGCGAAGTTGACCCTTCGCAATATGGCAAGAGTGCCCGCATCGCCACGAATTATATGGATGTTGTCGTTACTTCTGGCGTCGCAACCGGTCGTGCCGCCGATGTTGGAAAAATCGATATATTCCGAGAACATTGCGGCGACACTGCCCTTGGCCTTGCCTCAGGCATTAACCCGCAAAATGCGGCACAGTATGCGGACATGGTTGATCTGTTCATGGTGGCGACAGGCATCAATTTTGAGGGTGATTTCTACAACATCAACCCTGATCGTCTGGATCAACTCATGCACCTCACACAGAAGTAAGGGAGAACCGAAGATGGCTCACGACAAAGGACCCCGAGACGACCGTTGGTACTTCTCGCTCATGGCGCCCAATACCAAAGGAGACAAGTTTGCATGGCTGGACCCGACCTCCATCTACATCAATGGCAAGGCTTATCACGATTTGCTGGACGATTTGGTGGCCGACCTCGATGCAGATGAGATTGACGTCGTGGCAGGCCTCGACGCGATGGGGTTTGTGCTTGCGGCTGGTATCGCAGCACGGATCGGGCGTGGTTTCCTGCCCATTCGCAAACCTCATAAGCTGTGTGTAGATACTGACAGCGCGTCGATGACCAATTATTCCGGTCAGACTCAGTCGATGGAGATGCGTCTTCCGGCCTTTGCCCCAGGAACGCGCGTTCTTTTGGTGGATCAGTGGGTCGAGACCGGCGGCACGATGCATGGGGCGGTGCAACTGGTCGAACAGCAGAAGGGCAAAGTTGCCGGCATGGTGACGATTGCCATGGAAGAAAACGAAAGAACATCTGGATACCGCAAGAAGTACAAATGCGTGACAGCCATTCCGACCGGTACAGAATGGCAGCGCCAGGTGAACGCGCAATATCTAGAAAGTTTCAAGACATACAAACCTGAATCGGCGTTCCCGGTCTAAAGCCCGAGCCTTATTCACATTCCAGACTACTCAACCAAGTGGGGCTCGACAGATGAAACTGATCTGTAGAAACAGTAACCGTCCGCTTGCCGAAGCGATTGCTGCGCACATGCGCGTCCCCCCTAGCCGAGTGCAAGGTGCGCCGGTTCGCAGACGAAGAAGTCTTTGTTGAAATACACGAGAATGTCCGAGGCGACGATGTATATGTCATTCAATCAACATCATACCCCGCCAACGACAACCTCATGGAATTGCTGGTACTGATCGACGCGTTGCGTCGTTCGTCTGCGGGACGGATATCGGCCGTGATCCCCTACTTCGGTTATGCACGCCAAGACCGAAAATCTGCGCCGCGTACACCAATATCGGCCAAGCTTGTGGCGAACATGATCACCCAGGCAGGGGCAGATCGTGTTCTGACAATGGATTTGCACGCTGGCCAGATCCAGGGGTTCTTCGACATCCCGACCGACAATCTTTACGCAGTTCCAGAGATCGCGCGGGATATCGAAGAGCAAAACAGCCGTGACATCGTTATGGTTGTGTCGCCTGATGTGGGCGGCGTGGTGCGGGCCCGCGCACTTACCAAGCGTCTTTCGACAGGTCTTGCGATTGTCGATAAACGACGCGACAAACCTGGCTCGTCCGAAGTGATGAATATTATCGGTGACGTAACCGGAAAATCCTGTGTGCTGATTGATGACATTATTGATTCCGGCGGCACACTCCGAAACGCAGCGACAGCTCTGCTCGAGAACGGTGCCGCCGAGGTCTCTGCCTACATCACCCACGGTGTTCTGTCCGGAGATGCGGCCGAAAGGATCAATGCATCGGACTTGTCGTCACTAGTGATCACCGACACGATCCGTGCAACAGACGCCGTCACGGCATCATCAAAAATCCGCGCGATTTCAATAGCGCCGATGTTCGCAAAGGCCATCACGCGCATCGCCAACGGTGAGTCTGTCAGCATTTTGTTTGAATAGCACCCGACAGGACAACTGCATATCCAGGCTTAATGGTTGCCCGCGTGTCATTTCCAACGCTAATGTATTTCTCATGGGCGCAGTCAACCTACCAACAGAACTCCTGAGGGCCTTTATCACTGTCATAGAGGTGGCAAGCTTCACGCGCGCGGCAGAGATCCTTAGGCGAACGCAACCAGCGGTCAGCTTGCAAGTAAAACGCCTCGAAGAGGTCGTCGGATATGCGTTGATTGAACGGAAAGGCAAACAGATTTCTTTGACCGAACGCGGCGAAGCTCTTGCAGCCCATGCCCGTCAGATATTACGCTTGAACGATCTTGCAGTGGCACAATTCGAGCGACCGGATCCTTCCGCGAAGCTGCGGGTCGGGTTGCCGGTGGATTATGCAGTGAACACGCTGCAAGCCTGCCTGACTGAAGTTGTTCACCGGTTCACCGAAACACAGATCGAAATTCATTGTGATCTGTCCAAGCAACTTCTGTCGGCATTGCGCAATAACGAGCTCGACATAGCCGTGGCCCTCTTTGACGGTGACGATCAACAGTTTCTGTTCCGGAACTGGAAGGAACAACCAATATGGGTTGGGGCCAAGGATTTCGAGATTCCAGCTGGTGCCGAAATTCCGCTGGTCGCGCATCCCTATGGCTGTGTGTACCGCGACCGCATGGCTACCGCTTTGAAACTGGCGAATAAAAGCTGGCGCATCGCTTATTCCAGTCCTGGAATCGGCGGTGTTCAACGTGCGGTCCAGGATGGGCTTGGACTATCCTGCCTGACTGCTCCGACGGTTCGGAGCGGCATGCGCAAGTTCTCGGAACAAGACGGCCTGCCAGTTTTAGCTCCGTTGCACATAGGTCTGTTTGCCAGACAAGCGCAGTTGGGCTCGGGCGGATACGCTGCCATGGATGCGATGATAAATACGCTGGAACTGCAATCTCCGGGCACCCGGATAGAATAAGCGCTCATTATGCAGGCATATCAATGATAAATTTCCCAATGGGCTCCTTTTGCCGTAGCATTTCACTAATTCCTAACTGAACCTTAAGATTCAGAGGAAAACTGAATGCTTTAATGATGGGAAAAGCGACCAACCGGGAGACAGCAATGTACAGACCAACCGTAACTTCTTCACTTATGGGCATGAACCGCCGACAATTGCTGAAAGCGGGTGGCGCGGCCGTTTTGACGACACCCTTTGTCAGCCGCGCATGGGCAGCGACCACCGAAATCAACATGCTGGCGTGGTATGGTCATGGCGAACCCGATGTGGTTGCTGAATATGAAGCCGCAAACAATGTGAAATTCGTGCCCAAATACTATGCCGGCGGTGACAATATGCTGGCGCTGATCGCGCAATCACCTCCGGGTACATACGATCTGATCCTGTCAGATGCAGAGTTCGTACAGCAGCTCAACGCGGCCGGTTACATCGAAGAGATGAATCCTGCCGACTATCCGCTCGACGACATGCTGCATGAAGATTTTAAACAGTTTCCCGGACATTGGGCCGACGGCAAATTGTATTCCATGATGCTGCGCGGCGGCCATCTGGGGGTGTCTTACAACAAAAACTCAGTGACCGAAGAAGAGGCGCAAAGCTATTCCAGCTTCTGGAAGCCAGAACTTGAAGGCAAGGTTGGCCATTTTGACTGGCACTTGCCGAACCTTGGCATGATCAGCCTGTACAACGGCAATGGAGCGGGACTTTGGGATCTGGGCGACGATCAATGGGCGAAGGTTCAGGAAACCACGATGAGCCTGCGCCCGCAGGTTGGTGGCTTCTTTGACTATGGTGGCACGTTCAATGGCCTCAAGAACGGTGAAATGCAGGCAATGTGTGGCATCGGCGACTGGATTACCGGTGTTCTGGAAAAAGACGGCGCACCGGTTGCCTCGGTGATCCCGAAAGAGGGCGGCATCCAGTTCACCGAAAGCTTTTCGATCGGCAAGGGCAGTGAAAAAGCTGAAGAGTCCAAGAAGTTCATCCAATACATGCTGTCCCCTACCGGTCAGGTGAAGTCTGCTCAGATGGCAGCCTATCCCGGCTTCTGTGTGACCAAAGCAGGTCGCGCAGCTCTGATTGAGGCGGACATGGCAGAGGCCACCCGCTCGCACCAGATCGACGGAGACCCGCAAGACCCGATCACGCTGATCAAGGAGGGTCGCATTCACTATCGCGATATCCCCCAGCAACAGTCGCTGGAGGATTGGAACGACTTCTGGTCCGAATACAAAAGCTCCTGAAACTTACCTGAGAGAGCACTAAAACGGGCGGCCTGACGGTCGCCCGTTTCACCACCAAGACGCGAAAGACAGATGTCCTCCATTCCAGAACGCCGTCCGAACCTCTATGCGCTGACCTGGCGCTTGCCGATCATCATCTGGCAGTTGGTCTTTTTTGTCGGCCCGGTCCTGTTCATGGTCGCCATGTCGTTCTTCCTGGTGAAGAACTACCGCATGACCGAGGCGTTCGAGTTCGTGAACTGGTCGCGGATGCTGACGCGGGGGTTCTTTTGGGACAGCTATTGGTACACAGTATTCATCGCAGCCGTTTCGACGGTTTGCGCAATGTGCATTGCCTTTCCTGCCGCCTTTGCACTGGCCTTCCGGGCCTCGGACAGTATGCGTCGCTGGGCGATCTTCCTGCTGATCATACCGTTTTTCACTAGCTATCTGGTGCGGACCTTTTCCTGGTTCGTGATCCTCTCTGAAAACGGGGTGGTCAATGCGGCCTTGGGGTATGTAGGTCTTGGTCCCTACACCATGCTGAACACCAATTTCGGCACGTTGGTGGGGTATATGACTTTGACGCTGCCGCTGGTCGTGATCCTGCAAACAGTGACGATGGCAAATATTGACAAGACCTTGATCGAGGCCGCCCGAAACCTTGGATGTTCCGCGCTGCGCACGATCTGGCAAGTGATCATTCCGCTATCAAAGACCGGTCTAATCATCGCTGCGATCTTCTGTTTCATTCTGTCATTCGGTGATTTTGTGGCACCCTTCTATCTGGGCGGATCGCAAGAGCCGACACTGCCGATCCTGATCCTTGATACCACCAAATCCGGTCAGCAATGGCCTCGCGCCGCCGTTGTCGCAATCATGATGATGGTCACCCTGTTTGCCATCGCCTTCACCGGAATTGCTTTGGCTTACCGCAAAGGAAGGGGCGCGAAATGAAGCAGAGCCGCCCCCTGAATTTCGTTTTGGGCCTCTATGTCGTCCTGATTTTCATGTTCGTTTTTGCCCCGATCATCTTCAGCATGATCTTTTCCTTCAACTCGCAACGATTCCCGACAATCCCGTTGGGAGAGTTCTCGACCGAGTGGTATCAGAAAGTCCTTGCTGACCCCGACATCTGGAAGGCGGCGCGCAACAGCCTGATCGTGTCCTGCTCGACAGCGCTGATCGCCACGTTTCTCGGCTTCTGCACGGCCTATTCCGACTTTCGCTATAACTTCCGATTCAAAGGGCCTTATCTTGCGCTGATTTTGCTGCCCCCGACGATCCCGCTTATAATCATGGCGCTGGCAATGCTGGCGTGGTTGTCCAAGATCGGAATGTCCGGGCAGCTTTATTCCATCATCATCGCGCACAGCGTTCTGACGGCGCCGTTTGCAATGGCCGTGATCCGATTGCGTCTGAACCAGATGGACCCCGATCTTGAATCCGCCGCATGGAATTTGGGCGGATCGGAATGGCAGACCATGCGCCATGTGATCATCCCTTTTTGCAAGCCCGCGATCTTTTCCAGCCTGTTTTTGACCGCAGCCGTGTCGTTCGACGAATTTGCCGTTTCGTGGTTCGTCTCAGGCCTGAACAGCACGCTGCCGGTGGTGGTCCTTGAAATTGTGCAAGGCAATATCGACCCGCAGGTCAACGCCATCGGAACCTTCGTGTTCCTCACCTCAATGACACTGGTTGTGTTGGCCCAACTTTTCTTTGCCAGCCGCCAAATCAAGAGCATCCAATCATGACAAAACCGCTGGTTGTCTTTGACAAAGTACAAAAGCACTTCGGGGACTTTGTTGCCGTAAAAGAGCTGGATTTCGAAATCCGTGAGGGTGAGTTTCTTGCGATCATGGGCCCCTCAGGCTGCGGCAAGACCACAACGCTGCGCATGCTGGCCGGTCTTGAGGCGCCAAGCTCAGGCGAAATCCGGCTGAACGATCGCGTTATGAACGACATCGCCCCGCATGAACGCGACACGCCCCTGGTGTGGCAATCGTTAGCTCTGTTTCCCTTTTTGACAGCCCGCGAAAACGTCGAATTCGGTCTAAAAATGCGCGGCGTCGACAAGGCGGAACGCAAGGAACGCGCAATCAAGTGGCTCGACAAATTGGGCATCCTTGAATTTGAGAACCGCGATATCTCCACCCTGTCCGGCGGCCAAAAACAACGCGTCGCACTGGCGCGGTCGCTGGTGATGGAACCGCAAATCCTGCTGCTCGATGAACCCCTTTCGGCATTGGACGCACATCTGGTCATCCGCATGCAGGCGGTCCTGACGGACCTTCAGCGCGAGTTGGGGATTACCTTTGTTTATGTGACCCATTCCCATTCCGAAGCCTTCGCGATGGCCGACCGTGTCATCATCATGGGCAAGGGCGAGATCAGCCAGATCGGGACACCCAAGGAGATTTACCGGGCGCCCGCCAACCAGTTCGTTGCCGAATTCGTAGGGCGCAACAATATCCTCGCAGGCAAGGTCAAGTCTGTGGACGGCGACGCTGCCTGCATCGCGACACCTTCTGGTGAATTCACCGTGCCTACAAATGAGGTGCAACTTCTACAGGGGCATAACGCCAGCTTTGTGATCTCCGCTGATCTCGTGCACATTGCGATAGAGGAACCCTCCGGTAGCAATAAGGCCCAATGCAAGCTGATCTCCGAAGAATTCGTCGGCTCCATGGTTACATTGTTCCTCGAGGATGCGCACGGCCATGAATTCAAGGTCCAGATGCAAGAGCGAGAGCTGTCAAAATTTGATTTGCACAGCGGCGACGAAATCTGGTTGTCGTGGGACACACGGAGCGCCCACGTTCTAAATGAATATTGATATGTTATTCCGAATTCCGATCCCTTGGCCCACGGGCGTAAACTGTACCTTTAGGATCACCTTCGAATTGGTTGCGGGCAGCCTCGTTTATTTTGCCGAGCCCAAAAACTGAACGTCTCGAGCTAAACTGGTCCACTCGTATCTGTAACTGAGCTCATGGCTTCCCAAGTGCTGCTGTTGATGGCTTACTTGATGACTACGGTAATTATGCGGACTGGTTGCGTGAAGCCTTGATAGACAAAGGTATGATGCCCTGAATCTCGGGTTGGCACGCACGCGATAAGCCTACCCAGCACGACAAACGCGGCTACAAACGGCGAATTAGAATTGTATTCATGTTTGGCGGCACGAAGCACCAGCCCTGCGTCGCCGAGCGCTATGTCAGGTGCCCGAAGGTCATTCCATCAGCAATCACGCTTGCAGGTAACTGTGGGCCCTGTTGCTGCATGGTCGCGTCGTATTCGACGGTAAAATCCAAACGATAGAGCATTTGACTACCTCCCGCTAACGGTGGTTCCGAGCGCCGGGAACCGCACGATTCGGTAGGTGCCAATCGAGGCGTCTTCGCCACCATTCAGAACTGGCGAGCGGTGAAGCTCGTTTATCGTTGCGTAAACAAAACCGTCGACACCCATCGAAAATCCATCGGGCCAGGGAAGGTCGTCGTCAGATTGGTAGAGCACTTCATAAGTGCCATCCGGCTTTGTCACACCGATGGCATTGTCCGTCATGGCGGTAATGTAGACGTTGCCGGCGGCGTCTACGGTAGAGCCGTCGGAGGTAACCTTATCGCCATAGCGATCGACCCTGGCGGCCAGCGCTTCGTCATCCAGAGATTCGTCACGCAGATCGCGAGTTCTGACGCGGTACATCGAGGTCGACGTCATCGGCGCAAAGTAAACCCAGGTGTTGGTCGGGTCGACCGTGATCGGGTTGATGCCGATCTTGGCAGGATTGCTGCCCAGTTTAATCTCGCGCCCGTCGATGATCATGGGCGTGTCTTCTGGGACAGTAAACTGACTGCCTTCGAGCACACGGCGGACGCGACCCGTATCCATATCGACCACGATGATCGCAGAATTCACGCCATCGCCGGTGTCCGAGATGTAGATTGCGCCGTGTTCGCGGTCAACGGCGAGGTCGTTGAGGAAGGACGTCACACGCGCAGCCGGTTGGCCAATGTAGTAGATTGCGTGCAGTTCTTCGCGGTTGGTGTCCCAGCCCACCACGCGACCGGTCTGACCTTCGCCCTGACCGTCAAGCATCCAAAGAATACCTTCGCGGTCTGCGCGCAGACCGAGGACGCCGCGAAGACCGTCACCATCCTCTTGCGGGGCGCGGGCCCAGGTTTCGCTGGGGTACGATTTTGTGCTTCCATCGGGCATGACCTCGACCACGCGCAACTCAGGGCCGTAGAATTCGTGGACCGACATGAACATGCGTCCATCAGGGCCGATGGCAAGATTGCCCGGCGGCATATCCTTTGGGAATTCAAGATAGGTTTCAAGCCCTTCAGCTGCGACTGAACCTGCCAACATTGCGATTGCGCTGACGGCATATGTTAAGTGCTTCATGATGTCTGTCCTCCACTTCAGTTCTCAGACGGGATAGACAATCGAATAATTTTGATTAATACGCTCATTTCAGAAACCAGCGTTAGAATTATTCGAATGTACTCGATTGATGATCTCAGGACGTTTGTCGCCATTGCAGAGGCGAACGGTGTCACCGCCGGGGCGCGGCGCGTCGGTATTTCTGCAGCGACGGCCAGCCATCGGCTGAACAAACTGGAAGCGGCGCTTGGGTTAACGCTGTTTCATCGCAACAGCCGGATGATGCGGCTCACGGATGAGGGTCGTATTTTCTTTGAAAGAACCGAAGCTATCCTATCCGACCTAGCGCAGGCAGAGCGGGATGCAGGCAGCCGGGTGACGCAGTTGAAGGGGCAATTGCGCGTGACGATGTCCCCGTGGATCCTGTCGCGGTATATTCTGCCAAAATTGCCGGATTTTCAACGTGATCATCCAGAGCTGACTTTTGACTTTCTCGCGGTGGACCGGTTTGTTTCGCTCTCAGCGGAAGGACAGGATTGCGCGGTTCGGGTTGGAGAGCTTTCTGACAGCGCACTGGTGGCTCGTAAATTGAGCGACAACGAACGGATTATTTGTGCTTCGCCGGAATTTCTTTCCAGAAATGGTGAACCGAAGGACGCACAAACCGCACAATACTTGCCGTGGGTAAGTTTACCGTGGCAGACGCGGATCGCCTTTGCGGATGCAAAAGGCAAGAGAATGGACACGACCATTCGGTCGAGCGTTCTGGTCTCCAACTCAGATACATTGACTGAGGCGGTGACCCGTGGGCTTGGCTTGGCAATCAAATCTCGCTTGGCGGTACAAAACGAGCTAGACGAAGGGCGTTTGATCGAAGTGGCCAAGGACTCTCTCTGGAAGCCTGCGGCGCCGATTTGGTTCGTCTTCCCACCCGAAGCGCGATCAGCTTCAAAGGTCGATGTGTTTAGTACGTTCGTTTCAGATTGCTTTGCGTAGATCGGCTCAATTCAGATCCAAATAGAGACGGTTCGTGCACTTGCGTGCGCTGATTGATTTTGCAGCCAGAAAGATGGCTCAGCCCAAGCGAAAAAGAGGGGCGGCAATGAGTTCGTTGTTGAATGTAACTCGCACCAAAACCCCAGTTATTCGCACCAAAGCGGGATCTTTCATTCTTCAGCCAGTTTAGATGATACCAAATAAGCGATAGGTACTGCGGCTTGCGGGCCTAGAGAAATTTGCTCCTTCGGGCGAAATCTCAAGTGCGGAACTGGTCACTACAGAAATTGCTATATCAGGCAGGTTCACTGGTTGTCCGATCAAAACCCTGCAACCGTAGGGTTTGCAGGGGTAAATCTTAGGGATGTAGTAGGTTCATATGTTATGCACCTTCATCCGCATAGGCACGCCAAATCTCCGCCCTGACCAATGATGAGAAGTACTTGCTGCGCAATCAGTAACCTTAGGATTGCGATTAAGGGGGGGCGTGGTGATCGATCGCACACTTTGCCAGAAAACATCGATTGAGCCACAAAGCGGAAGGAACACGCGAATTATAGGAAGAGCTATGGATAATTGCTGATCCTAGGAATGTCTTCGTGGGCTATAGCCTCACGCAGTGTCAGCCCTTGCGTCGCAGCAGCTTTCGACCTGTTGGCTGGCAATGACAGAATAGCGTTCTTGAGTTTTGCCGCTTCCTGTTTGCCGATTTGGTTCATGCCGCAATCTGCACCAAACCATTCAACTGCAATCGCCAATCCAGTCCGTCGTTTCTAATCTGTTCCGGGTGTCCAGTTCGCGATCTTTGCTTGCTCGGTGAAGTAGGCTTCCACAGCTTGAGAAAGCGTGGGGCCGTTGTGCTGCGGTTGCGGCGCTGTATCGCGTGCCTCAGTAGTTACCTCTGGGGCCAGAAATCGTATTTCTCAAATGTCTTGTCGTGTTCCAGCAGGGCCTTGATTAGTGCCAATTGAGTCTTCTTGATTTCACCTAAGATCAAAAAGGCGTCTTCTTGTGTCTTCGGTTGCCTGACCCCGGTGCCGTTGTATACTTATCTAGTTCTGAGCGGGCATATTCTCTGCCAAGCATGTCCCAATAATCTTCATTAGCCGCCTTATGAAGACGGATGGTGTCAGCGATGCGTTCTTTCTCTAGTTCGGTGTAGGGGCCGAGTTCGTCTCTACGTGCCTTTGCCTTCTTTAGTAATCTCTTGAAATGCCCGTGCACCTTTGCGCGTAGTTCGCCGTAGTTCATGCCCGATTGTTCTATGTGCTTTGTTATTGTGTCGCCGCACACTGCAAGATGCCGTGCCAGAGTACCAGCCTCTTTAGGGCATCTTGTGCGCAACGACACACGAAGGGTCCTACGTTTAGTGTTTGGTCTAGTGCAGAGTTTTCGTGTCGTGTCGGGTAGTGGCCAACGGAAGTAATATATGCCGTGTCTGGACAGCGAGAGATACGCATGCAGCTTCATTTTGTGTCACACCTGTGTGTCACACTGCCCTAATGCTTGCTATCTAGTTGTATTGTTAGGTTTTGGTGGAGCCTAGGGGAGTCGAACCCCTGACCTCTTGCATGCCATGCAAGCGCTCTCCCAACTGAGCTAAGGCCCCATGCAGGTACCGCCGCAGCGGTGGACGGACGTTTATGAGACGCCGCGTGCGAGTGCAAGTCCAAAAATCGGAATCGGCGAAAAAGTTCGGACTTGCCGGCAAAGCAAGGTGAGGCGACCGTAGCCGCCTCGGAACCCTTTAGTTTTCGTCTTCCGACGACATGTCTTTGATATCGTCCAGTGAAACGTTGTCGCCTTCGTCATCATCGTCCAGCAGATCATCGTCCAGCTCGACATCGACGTTGTCATCATCATCAAGAACGATATCTTCGTCCGATGTGGCCTCGCGTGCTTTGACCGATGCGGCGTCTTCGGCGTCAGCGGCAATCATCCGGCTTTTGCCGGTATCCAATTCCACGATCTCGCCGGTATAGGGGCTGACGATCGGGTCCTTGTTCAGGTCATAAAACCGTTTGCCAGTTGTCGGGCAAACACGCTTTACGCCCCATTCTTCCTTGGGCATATCAAATCCCCTTGATATCAGGTGAATCTCATCAATGATTCAGGTCACCTGCCACATGCGGCAGGCACTGTCAAAGCCTTTGCGCAAAGGAGTACGGCCCATGGGGCGACATGCACTGCCTGGAACGCCCCCGGTGCCGTTGACATTGCGAAAATCGGCGCGGGCGCGACGGATCAGTTTGCGGATTTCTCAATTGGATGGACGGGTTACGTTAACATATCCGAATGGGGTGGCCGAGACCGAAGCCTTAGATTTCGCGCATCAGAAGGCTGAGTGGATACGCGGGCACCTGCAGGACCGGCCGAGTCTTGAGCCGGTTGGCACAGGGCAGGTCATTCCGATTGAAGGAACCGGGCGGCGAATCGTTTCGGTATCGGGTCGGCGCGTAATGCTGCGCGGCGATGAGATCGGTGTGCCTGCTGGCGCCGAAGCGCGGAGGTTGGCCCGGTTTCTAAAGGAACTTGCACGTGACCGGCTAACAGGCGCGTGCGATGATTACGCCGCTATGCTGGGCCGTCCATATAGCAGCCTTACCCTGCGCGACACGCGCTCGCGCTGGGGATCGTGCACATCTGCGGGTGGGCTGATGTTCTCATGGCGGCTGATTCTGGCCCCGCCGGAGATCCTGCACTATGTCGCGGCGCATGAAGTGGCGCATCTGGCCGAAATGAATCACTCACCCGCCTTCTGGGCACAGGTCGAGCGTATCTTTGGCCCGTATAAGGAACCCCGCCGCTGGCTGCGCGAAAACGGGGCCGAGCTGCATCGCTATCGTTTTGACACTGCTTGACGTGGTTGGAATTTGTGATCACATAAACTGATGTTGACCACACGCCCTGCCGAGTCCCAGACCGCCACCCATGATCGCGTTTACCGCGCGCTCAGGTCGCGCATCATGCATGGAGAAATCGCGCCGGGACGGGCCCTGACCCTGCGCGGTATCGGCAAGGAATTTGGTGTTTCGATGACCCCTGCTCGTGAAGCAGTACGAAGGCTTGCGGCAGAAGGGGCGCTGTTTCTCTCCACGTCGGGTCGTGTGTCGACACCGGAACTTACCCGCGATCGGATCGAAGAGCTGGCGGCGTTGCGCGCCTTGCTTGAGGTCGAGCTGGCCAGCCGCGCCCTGCCGCGTGCACACATGGCGCTGATCGATCGGTTACAAAGCATCAATATGGCGGTGGCTGAGATGGTCACGAAGCGTGATGCAGTAGGTTACATCCGCGCGAACTTGGAGTTTCATCGTACACTGTACCTACGTGCGCAGGCCCCGGCGATGCTTGCCATGGCCGAGACCGTGTGGCTGCAATTGGGCCCCACGATGCGCGCGCTTTATGGCCGGTTAAGGCGTACCGAGCCGCCGCACTACCACCGCCTGATCATCGCGGCGCTCAAGGCCGGGGATGAGCCCGGGCTGCGCCTTGCGGTCCGTTCGGATGTGACCCAAGGTTTGCGCCTGCTTGTGACCTAAGCGGCTTGTTGCCCATCTCTCTGTTCCGATGAACTAGGGCATTGCTCTGCTGGCCTGATCGAGCGGGCTGCGCTATCGTGATGGCAAATCACAACAAGAGCAGATTTCACAATGATCAATCGAAGAACATTTTCTATTGGGCTTGGGTCGACCCTGTTGGCGGCCTGCTCAACGGGCGGCGTGCCCAATAGTGCCCCCGCGTCGCGCATGCGTCCTGTTCCGAATGCCGGGTGGGATAACTGGGTGGCCAGTTTCAGAAGCCGTGCGGCCTCTCAGGGCATCTCAGAATCCACCCTAAATCGCGCCTTTCAAGGGGCGGGGTATCTTCCTGACGTGATAGAACGTGATCGCAATCAGGTAGAATTCAAGCGCTCGCTCGAGGACTATCTGGCCATTGCCGCCTCGGACGAGCGGATCAGCACTGGAAAACAGATGCTTGTGCGGCACGCAGGAACCTTGTCGCAGATTGAAGCTCAATATGGGGTAGACAAAGAGGTCGTCGTGGCCGTTTGGGGCCTGGAAAGTCGCTATGGTGCACGGCGCGGAGATGTGCCGGTGATTTCGGCGACGTCTACACTGGCATATGACGGACGGCGTGGTGCGTTCTTTGAAAAGCAACTGGTGGCGGCACTGAAGATCATCCAAGAGGGCGATACGTCCCCGGCCAATATGACCGGCAGCTGGGCTGGGGCGATGGGGCATACGCAGTTCATTCCGACCTCTTATCTGGCATATGCCGTTGATTTCACCGGTGATGGACGCCGCGATATCTGGTCCGAGGATCCTGCGGATTCGCTGGCCTCGACTGCCGCCTACTTGTTGCGCGCCGGTTGGGTGCGCGGACAGCCCTGGGGGGGTGAGGTTGGTTCGGTTTCGGGCACGCCGGTGGCAGTGCTGCAGCCGCAGACACCAGGTCCGCGTATTGCCGTATTCCGCAATTTTCAGGTTATCAAGCGCTACAACAATTCCGACAGCTACGCGATTGGTGTCGGTCACCTGTCAGACCGGATCGCGGGCGGCGCGCCGTTCCAGGCGTCATTCGGGCCGGACGCCACCGGATTAACACTTGAGGATCGCAAAGAGCTGCAGCGCCGTCTGACATCGGCGGGCCATGACACGCAGGGCGCGGATGGTGTGATCGGCAAGAATACCGAGGCCGCTATCAGCGCCTATCAGCGTGCCAACGGGCTGTCCGTTACAGGGCAACCCTCGGTGGCGTTGTTGCGGCAGTTGGGTGGTTGACGGGTTAGGCCGCCAGCCCTTTTGTACCGATATCCAGGAACTTTTGGCGGCGGTCTTTGATCAGGGCCGCCGCATCTTTTCCGTCAAGCTCATCAAGCATCGCAGCAATCGCAGACCGCACGGCCTCGACTGCGGCAGCGCGATCGCGATGGGCGCCGCCCTTGGGCTCGGTAATGATCCGGTCACACACGCCTAGTTTGTAAAGGTCCTGTGCCGTCAAGCGCAGCGCCTCAGCAGCTTCGCGCATTTTCTCGGCATCTTTCCACAGGATTGAGGCACAGCCTTCGGGCGAGATCACCGAGTAGACCGAATGTTCCAACATCGCGACGCGGTTCGCGGTTGCAAAGGCGACCGCGCCGCCCGAGCCACCTTCGCCGATGATCACTGATACCAGCGGCACGCCAATCTTCAGGCACATCTCGGTCGAGCGCGCGATGGCCTCAGACTGTCCGCGTTCTTCGGCACCTTTGCCCGGGTAGGCCCCGGCTGTATCGATCAGGGTGATCACCGGCAGGCCAAAGCGCCCTGCCATCTCCATCAATCGCACGGCCTTGCGGTACCCTTCGGGGCGGGCCATGCCGAAATTACGCTCGATCCGTGATTTGGTGTCGCTGCCTTTTTCGTGACCGATCACCATGACTGGCTGATCATTGAACCGGGCCAGACCGCCAATCACCGCCAGATCGTCGGCAAAGTTCCGGTCACCGGCCAAGGGCGTAAACTCGGTAAACAGCGCATCCACGTAGTCGTTGCAGTGCGGACGTTCGGGGTGCCGCGCCACCTGACATTTCCGCCAGGGAGTAAGGTCGGCATAAAGCTCGTCCAGCAGCTTGGCGGCCTTGGCATCCAGCGCGGCAGCCTCTTCGGTCACATCCATTTCTTCATTGGCGCGGGCCAGCGCGCGCAGCTCTTCAGCTTTGCCTTCGATCTCGGCCAGCGGTTTTTCGAAATCCAGATACTGGGTCATGACGCCTCTCAACGCGGAAGTTCCCTGCTATATGACTAATGCTTGTCCCGGATGCAACTCAGCAAGATTTGTGGTCGCGCAATATGCGAGCACGGATGGGCAGAGAAAAGGAAGGATGCCGATGGCCGCCAGCTATGAAGATCGCGTGTTGCGCGTGTTGGCCTACATTCATGACAACCCCGCCGGAGACCTGTCTCTGGATGCTTTGGCGGATGTCGCGGCGATGTCGCGATTTCACTGGCACCGCGTGTTTCGCGCGATTACCGGCGAGACCTGCGCGCAAGCCACCCGCCGGATACGGTTGCACCGCGCTGCCTGCTGGTTGGTACAATCGGACAAACCGGTTGCGCGCATTGCGACGGACATCGGGTATCCGAACCTAAAATCCTTTGCGCGGGCCTTTTCCGAGGCCTATGGCGGCAGCCCCGCCGCGTTTCGCAAAGCAGGGCAGATTCTGCCAGCTCATCCAAAGTTCAAAACCGGAGGATATCCCATGCATCCCATTACAACCCGCACCGAACCATCCCGCCGTGTCGTGGCGCTGTCGCACAAAGGGGCCTACGCCGAGATTGGCCGCAGCTTTGAGGCCTTTGGCGCTCTATGCGAATCCCGGAAACTTTGGCCGCAGGTCGGCCCGATGATCGGGCTTTATTACGATAGCCCCGAGGATGTGCCCGAGGCTGAACTGCGCAGCTTTGCCGGAGCGCAATTCTGCGGCAAAGATTCCCCAGAAGGGATGGAGGACCTAAACATTCCGGGCGGAAAAACTGCGGTTCTGACCTACAAAGGCCCGTATTCAGGTATTCAAGGCGCCTACCAGACTTTGTTCGGCAACTGGCTGCCCGATTCGGGCGAAGAGCCTGCAGACCAACCCTGCTACGAGATTTATCTCAACGATCCGCGTGAAACCGCGCCCGAAAATCTGCTGACCGAAATCTGTCTACCTTTGAAGTGATCTAGTTGGGCCAAAGTACCGGATAGAGTGAGGCCACAAGCAGCGCGGCCATGGTCCAATTGAAAACAAGTAAACGGCGCGGGTTCGTCAGGACTCGCGCCATTTGCTGTCCAAGCACAGTCCACGTGCTGACCGAGGGCAGATTGATGGCCCCAAACACCAGCGCAATGATTAAAATGGCATTGAGCGTTTGTTCAGGCGCATAGGCTGCAGTTGCAGTCAGCGCCATAGCCCATGCCTTTGGGTTGACCCATTGAAACGCCACCGCCTGAAAGAACGTCATCGGGGTGCCTGCCACATCCTCGCCTTCCACTGGCGCGGCATGGGCGATTTTCCAGGCCAGATACAGCAGATATAGCACCGACAGGATCTTCAGTACGGTATAGCTGATTGGGAATTGATCGAAGATTTGCACAAGGCCTGCCCCGACCAAAAGCACCATAAAGGTAAAGCCTAATCCGATCCCCAGCATATGCGGAATAGTGCGGCGAAACCCGAAATTCGCACCTGAAGCCATGAGCATCAGATTATTGGGCCCCGGCGTGATTGATGAGACAAATGCAAATGTGATCAGAGCCATCAGGATATCGTAAGTCATGGCCGCACTTTCTCGGGGATTGCGACAAATGAAATTGCGTATTTGTGCGCGTATAAGCTACTCTCGCAATAAATGACGAAGATTGACCCAATAAATCACCATATATTGCGCGAGCTTTCCCGGGACGGCCGCATCAGCAATCTCGATCTGGCAGAACGCGTAGGCCTTTCACCCTCGGCCTGCCTCCGACGGGTGCAAGAGCTTGAGCGCGCAGGTGTCATATCGGGCTATCGTGTGGTGTTGAATCCAACAGCGCTGGGCGTGGGGTTTGTGGCTTATATCGGCGTGGGTTTGGGCGAGCACACCAAAGCGGCACAGGAAGGGTTCGAAAGGGCCTTGCAGCAAGCACCCGAAGTGGTCGAGTGCCACAACATTACTGGCACAATCGAATACCTGCTGCGGGTCGAGTGTGCGGATCTTCCTTCCTACAAGACCTTCCATACCGAGGTGCTGGGGACCTTGCCGCATGTGACATCGATTACCTCTTATGTCGTGATGGGATCGCCAAAGGATATGCGGGCGTAACCTCTGAAATGTGATTTTTAACCATCTTGCGAGGTGAAAGTTCAGGGCCTAGTGTCATTTCAACAGGATCGTCGGCCGGGATCAATCCCGAAGCAGGCGCAGATTCAGGGAGAAGACCATGACATTTTTCCGCACCGGAGCATTAGTGGCCGCTATGGCAATACTTGCCGGCGCGGCTTCAGCCGCACCTTTGAAACTACAGCCTGCGAGCCCTCAACCCAGCCCAAAGGCTGGATTGAATGTAAAATACAGTTGGGAAGGTAATCCACCTCGCAAGATTCAGAATCTTTCGAAGGTTAACCATCTGTTGAAGAAGGCAAAGCCGGGCCAGCCTCTAAGGGGTTTGGACTACAGAGATACCAACGAAGGAGATCCGGTTCTGACCTACAATCAGGCGTTCAATGTTGCGGCTGAAATCAGCGGTTACATCCGTTTTGACTCGCCCGGAGTTTACGAGCTTGAAACCTGGTCGAATGATGGGATCGATGCCTGGGTTGGTGGACAACAGATCGGCTATGTCAACGGTCGTCAGGGCTGCGAAGCCAACCAGCGCACCGAAGTTGAGGTGCCGCGGGCCGGGTGGTACCCAATCAAAATCAAGTACTTTCAGAAATACGGCACCTCGTGCCTGATGATGAAATCAGGAAAGAAGGGTGAGCGTTTCACCTGGACACCGAACAACGTGTTCGGTCGCTGATCGGACCAGAAAGGGCGCTCAGTTGAGCGCCCTTCGCAATTTAGCTACCCGCCGCGATCAATTCTGCCTGTGCCACAATGACTTCGGCCTGTTTGATCGAGGCGATATCGACCAAACGCCCTTTGTAGACAGTCGCGCCTTCGCCATTGGCTTTGGCCTGTTCCATGGCAGCCAGAATCTCGCGCGCTTCGGACACTGCTTCATCCGACGGGGTGAAAACCTGATTGGCCAGTGCGATTTGTTTGGGGTGGATGGCCCATTTGCCGACCATGCCGAGTGTAGCCGAGCGTTTGGCCTGCGCGATATAGCCTTCGTCATCCGAAAAATCGCCAAACGGGCCGTCCACAGGCAGCACGCCATGGGTGCGGCAGGCGGCTACGATAGCGGCCTGTGCCCAGTGCCAGGGATCGGACCAATGCTTTTCGCCCTCGCGCAGCATGTAGTAGTTTTCCTGCGTGCCGCCGATGCCGGTTGTCTGCATGCCCATCGAGGCCGCAAAATCCGCGGCACCAAGGCTCATGGCTTGCAGGCGCGGGGAAGAGGCTGCGATTTCTTCAACATGCGCCAAGCCTGCGGCGGATTCGATGATCACTTCGAAAGAAATGGGTTTGGTTCGACCCTTGGCGCGCTCAATCGCAGTGACCAGAGCGTCGACGGCATAGACATCCGCCGCGCAGCCAACCTTGGGGATCATGATCTGATCCAGACGATCGCCTGCTTGCTCCAGAACATCAACCACGTCGCGATACCAATAGGGCGTGTCCAACCCGTTGATCCGGACAGACATGTATTTGTTGCCCCAATCGACCGTATTCAGCGCTTCGATCACATTGGCGCGGGCCGCGTCTTTGTCAGACGGGGCCACCGAGTCTTCCAGATCCAGATTTATGACATCTGCAGCCGACGCAGCCATCTTGGGAAACAGCTTGGTGTTCGAGCCCGGGCCAAACAATTGGCAGCGATTGGGGCGCGCCGGAGCGGCGGGTTGAATGCGGAAACTCATCGGGGCCTCGTTCGAGTAATGAAGTTGCGTTCTTTCGTGAAAATTGGATATTAAATTGCGCTGCGTTGCGCAAGTGTGATTGTGCAGGCGCGGCAATGCGGGCGCAGCAAGGACTGGAACTGCCGCTAACTGGCAGTGCTTAAAGTTTGATCAGTTTGAAAACTTCGAATAATTTTGCAAGCCTACGTGAAAATACGCAAATTCGTCCCGCTGCACGGCGGGTTGCAAGAAGAATTCGAGAAACCCTCGTCAAAACGGTTATCTAGCTTATGCCAGAATCAAAGGAGTGCACCGCAATGATCGAGACACCGTACCTGCTGTTTTTGGGCGATGCGCCCGACTTGTTGGCGGCCAAAGTGGCAATTGGCATCCGGGACTGGCGTCCCGAGAATGCTGTGGGCCAAATCAGGCTAGAAGGGTGCAAGACCGATTTGGGTTTGACGGAAATGACGCTGGCCGAAGGAAAGGCCGCCGGTGCCAAGACGCTTGTGATCGGCGTTGCAAACCGTGGTGGCGTCATCAGCGAAGCCTGGAAAGAGGTCCTGATTGAAGCGCTGGAAATGGGCTACGATCTGGCATCAGGGCTGCACAATCTGCTGCGCGATGAAGGTGATCTGGTCGCGGCGGCGCAGACCCACGGGTGCACCTTGCATGATGTCCGGGTGCCGACCGTAGGGTATCCGATTGCAAACGGTAAAAAACGCACAGGCAAACGGTGCCTGGCTGTTGGAACCGACTGCTCGGCTGGTAAAATGTATACCGCAATGTCGATGGACGCTGAGATGCGCAATCGCGGCATGAAATCTACGTTCCGTGCGACTGGCCAGACCGGCATTTTGGTCACCGGTCAGGGCGTGCCGTTGGATGCCGTCATTGCGGACTTCATGGCTGGATCCGTGGAATATCTGACACCGGACAATGATCCGGATCATTGGGATCACATCGAAGGCCAGGGCTCCTTGTTCCACGTATCTTATTCGGGCGTGACCATGGCGCTAATCCATGGCGGGCAGCCCGATGCGCTGATCCTGTGTCACGAACCGACCCGCACCCATATGCGTGGCTTGCCCGAGTATTCGCTTCCAACGCTAGAGCAACTGCGCGATACAGCGCTGCCGCTGGCGCGTGTTGCAAACCCGGAATGTCAGGTGGCGGGCGTGTCGATCAATACCCAGCATCTGGGTGAAAACGAAGCGAAGGAATACATCGCCAAGGTCGAGGCTGAAATGGGCATCCCGGCAACCGATCCCTATCGGTTTGGAGCTGGAAAACTGGTGGATGCGCTGGCGGCACTGTGATCTAAGCACGTTGCCGATGGCTACGCGCGATCGGCGACAAAACCGCTTTATATGAAAGGTGAAACGCGTGCAGATTGAAGTTTCCCGCGATGTGTTTCGGCTGGCGCAGGTATTCACCATCTCGCGTGGCTCGCGGACCGAGGCCAAGGTTCTGACGGTCCGACTCTCGGACGGCGTGCATCACGGCTGGGGCGAATGCGTGCCCTATGCTCGTTACAATGAGACGTTGGAGTCAGTCGAGGCCGAGATTGCCGGGCTGCCTGAGACCTTCACGCGACAGTCCCTGATGGACCTGCTGCCCGCAGGTGCCGCGCGGAACGCGGTTGATTGTGCGTTGTGGGACCTTGAAGCCAAACGCGCAGGCAAGCGCGCATGGGAATTGGCCGGGCTTTCGGCTCTGGGGCCGGAGATCACCGCCTACACGCTGTCTTTGGCCACGCCCGAAGCCATGCAGGCGCAGGCCGCCGAGAACGCCTTTCGCCCATTGCTGAAGATCAAACTGGGTACGCCGGATGATATGCCCCGGCTCGAAGCGGTGCGGGCGGGCGCGCCGAATTCGAAGATCATCATTGATGCCAATGAAGGCTGGTCCGCTGAGGTTTATGCCGATCTTGCGCCGCATCTGGTGCGTCTGGGCGTGGCATTGGTGGAACAGCCTCTGCCTGCGGGCGATGACGACGCGCTGATCGGTATGGAGCGGCCCGTGCCCGTCTGTGCCGACGAATCCTGCCATGACCGGGCCAGCCTGCCCAATCTCAAGGGCAAATATGATGTGATCAACATCAAGGTCGACAAAACCGGTGGCCTGACCGAGGCACTGGCCTTGCGCGAGGCCGCGCTGGCCGAAGGCTATCAGATTATGGTCGGCTGCATGGTCGGAAGCTCACTGGCGATGGCACCCGCGACTCTGGTGGCGCAGGGCGCGATGGTGACCGACCTTGACGGCCCGCTGCTATTGGCCGAAGACCGCGACACACCACTTATTTTTGACGATGCCGGAGTACACCCGCCCAAAGCGGCGCTCTGGGGCTGAGGAGAAGAACATGACCCGCACCGTTTATGTGAATGGCGAATACCTGCCCGAGACCGAGGCCAAAGTTTCCATCTTTGACCGGGGCTTCTTGTTTGCAGATGCCGTTTACGAAGTCACCAGTGTGCTGGACGGCAAGTTGATCGATTTTGAAGGTCACGCAGTACGTTTGAAACGGTCGCTGGATGAGCTTGAGATGGCCGAGCCCTGCACCAATGACGAGTTGTTGGACATCCACCGCAAACTGGTCGAGCTGAATGGCATCGACGAAGGCCTGGTATATCTGCAGGTCAGTCGTGGGTCAGATGGAGATCGGGATTTCGTCTTCCCGCCTGCCGATACAAAGCCCAGTCTTGTGCTCTTTACCCAGAACAAACCTGGCCTCGCTGACAGCCTGGCGGCGCAGAAGGGTGCCAAGATCATTTCGATCGAAGATATCCGTTGGGGCCGCCGCGATATCAAAACCGTTCAGCTGTTGTACCCCTCGATGGGTAAAATGATGGCCAAGAAAGCGGGTTGCGATGACGCGTGGCTGGTTGAAGATGGCTATGTGACCGAAGGCACCAGCAACAACGCCTATTTCGTCAAAGACGGCAAGATCGTCACCCGGCCTTTGTCCAATGACATTCTGCACGGCATCACCCGCAAAGCGGTTCTGCGCATGGCGGCCGAGGCACAGATGGAAATCGAAGAGCGCTTGTTTACCATCGACGAAGCAAAAGAGGCCGATGAGGCCTTTACCACGTCTGCCAGCGCGTTCGTGATGCCCGTGGTTGAGATCGATGGTGCGGCATTGGGCGACGGGACTCCAGGTCCAATTGCCAAGCGCTTGCGCGAAATTTATCTGGATGAAAGCCGCAAAGCAGCGATTTAAATCAAAGGCCCGCCAATCCGGCGGGCCTTTTTTGTATCCGGCGTGTCACCCCTTTTTAGTGACATTCTCTTCAAACGCGACCTTGAATGCGGCCCGCTTTTCGGCGCTGGCATCGGTTTGATAATTGGCCTTCCACTCATCCATGGTCATGCCATAGAAGATTTCGCGCGCCTCTTCCTTGCCCATTTCGATGCCTTTGTCGTTGGCTGCTTCCTGATACCAGCGCGACAGGCAATTGCGGCAGAAACCGGCCAGATTCATCATGTCGATGTTCTGAACATCGGTGCGATCCTGCATCAGGTGTTGTTGCAACCGGCGAAAGGCGGCTGCCTGAAGTTCGATTTCGGTTTGCTTGTCCATGTTTGGCTCCGGATGGGTGGCGGGTTTACTCTGAGGTAACAACCTGTCGTCCTTGTTTCAACTCGCCTACAGGTCGCTGTTTTCCAATGCATCTTGCAGGATGACAGCCAAACGTTCCGCCCATGCGCGTTGACCGTCATGATCGGCGATCAGGTCATTGCGCAGTTCAATCAACGCATTGGGACGACCAAAGGCTGTACAATGCTTGTCGATCGCATCGCCGGGCAGGACACCGGTATAGGGTTCGTTGACTCCCACGCACAGATCACCCTCGGCCTTCAGACGGTTGATCAGCGGGCGCGAGAATCGCTCGTCCGGGGTGTGCAAGACACCGACATGCCAGGGCCGAGGGTCGCGGCCTCGTAATTGACGTGTAAATGAATGCATCGAGATGATGACAGCATGGGGCAGAGCCGCAAGCTGCGCCAAAGCGTTGTGATAGGGGCGATAGCACATGTTCAGACGCCGCTCCCGCTCAGCCGCATCGGCGTTGCGATTGCCCGGGATGATCGAGCCATCATAGAGTTTCATCAGCAGGGTCGGATCATCCTCGCCCCGGTTCGGGTCAATTACTAGGCGCGAGAAATTGGCCGCAATAACAGGCGCGTTCAGAACCTCACCCAGATGTTTGGACACCTCGTAGGCCCCAACATCATAGGCGATGTGACGCTCCATATCTTCGCGGGGCAAACCAAGGTCTCCGCAGTGGACATCGGGCGGGACCATGTTGGTGGCATGGTCGCAAGTTATCAGCCAGCGCGATGGGCGATCTGCGCCGTGAACAAAAAACGGAGAGTATGTCATGAGCCTGTCATCTTGTTTGTCGCAGGTGTAGGACAGTTGCGTTGGAAAGGGAATTGCGCAATAAGCAGCCCAAGCAATGTTTGCGGTAACATTCGTGCGTTTAAGGAGAGCCTGATCAATGCGACGCCTGAGAAATGTAAAGATCGTGGCGACGCTGGGGCCGTCGTCCAACGACTATGATACGATCCGTGCGCTGCACGAGGCTGGGGCAGATGTGTTTCGCCTGAATATGAGCCATGGTAGCCACGACGAAATTCGTGAGCGGCATCGCATCATTCGGCAGGTCGAAAAGGATCTGGACAGCCCGATCGCCATTCTGGCTGATCTTCAGGGGCCAAAGCTGCGCGTGGGCGTATTTGCGAATGACGCCGAAGAACTGGAAGAAGGCGCAGCCTTCCGTCTGGATCTTGATCCCGCAGCTGGGGATATCAGCCGGGTTTGTCTGCCGCATCCCGAGATTTTTGCCGCGCTAGAGCCGGGTGCGCGTTTGCTGGTCAATGACGGCAAGATCCGTCTGGTCGTTAAGGATTGCGGTCAGGATTTTGCACACTGCACTGTTGAGGTCGGCGGGACCATCTCGAACCGCAAAGGCGTAAACGTTCCAGATGTGGTCCTGCCTTTGGCGGCGCTGTCGGCCAAAGACCGCGACGATTTGGAATTCGTCTGCCAACTGGGTGTGGACTGGCTGGCGCTGAGCTTCGTGCAGCGCGCCAAGGACGTGTTCGAGGCGCGGGCCCTTGCGGATGGGCGTGCGTCGATCCTTTCCAAGATTGAAAAGCCCGCCGCTGTTGAGGCGTTTGACGATATCCTTGATGCCTCGGACGGGATCATGGTCGCACGTGGCGATCTGGGTGTTGAGCTTCCGGTGTCTGCGGTTCCCCCGATCCAGAAACGTCTGGTGCGTAAATGCCGTTCGGCGGCAAAGCCGGTCATTGTTGCAACGCAGATGCTGGAAAGCATGATCGAAAGCCCGATGCCCACGCGGGCCGAGGTGTCGGATGTGGCCACCGCCATTTATGAAGGCACCGATGCGATCATGCTCAGTGCGGAATCTGCTGCCGGTTCCTATCCGATCGAAGCGGTTCAGACGATGAACAAGGTTGCCATCGAGGTCGAGGCCGACCCAACCTATCATCAGATCATTGCTGCATCGCGCACGGCCAAGGGTACAACCGTTGCGGATGGCATCGTCGCCGCCGCGCGCGAGATTGCAGAGAAGACCGAGGTCAAAGCGATCTGCTGCTTCACTCAAAGTGGCACAACTGCATTGCTTACTGCGCGCGAACGTCCCGGCGTACCGATCATCGCGATGACACCTGCAACGGGCACGGCTCGTAGGCTATGCCTGACCTGGGGTTGCCATTGCGTACTAACGCCCGAGCAAGAACGTTTCAAAGGGGCAGTTGTAAGTGCAGCGCGTGCGGCTCGATCCGGTGGATTTGCATCCGAGACGGATCAGATCGTGGTCACCGCCGGGGTGCCTTTCAATGTCCCGGGAACCACCAACATCTTGCGGATCGCGCCCTGCGACGAACGGCTGATCTATAACACTGATCCGGGCTAAGCCCGGGTCATTCCGTTAAATTTCAGTTTGACACTCGAGGATTTGCCTAAAATTTGGGCAAATAAAGCCATTTATTTTCAATGAGATATGCTTTTGTCGGTTGTATCCGACAATAAACTCTCTGTTTTTCCGTGTTTTTTCGGGATACTTGCCTTTAGGGCAGTCTACTCAAACAAGTTCCAGGTTCCGGCTGCCCTGCCGGGGGCGAGGGTCCCGGCCAAACCAACAAAAACGGAGGAACGGCATGACAACGAAAATTGTCATTGGGCTGGACGGGACAGAAACCGGAGAACGCGCGATCGCCTTTGCCAAAGACCTGGCCGGGCGCATCGGTGCATGCGAACTGCTGGTGGTATATGTCATCGAATGGTCTCCTTTTACATTCCAGACACCTGAAGAGAACGCTCTGCGACACAAACGGCGCGAGGAAGAGGTCGCACTGGCCACATCTCGGATTATTGAGCCCGCTATAGCAGCGCTGAAAGCAGCGGGGTTCGAGGCGCAAGGCATTGTCCGTCACGGGGATGTCGCGGAAACGCTGAACAAAATCACGGTCGAGAACGGAGGCTCGCAGATCGTTGTGGGCCGGGCATCGGCCGATGGCTTCAAAAAGCGCTTGTTTGGCAGTTCGACCCAGAACTTGGTCATGGATGCCGAAGTTCCGGTCACAGTCGTGAACTGAGGGGAGAGACGATTATGAATTTGCAGAAAAAACTTGGTCTCGCTGCTTTTGCCGCTCTGTTCGCCGCACCAGCCGCCGCGCAGGAAGCGGTTGGGTTGGATGAAAAGATAAATCAGGCCTTTGCCGATTTCACCGGACCTTTTGTCAGCTTTATCTTCGCCCCGTTTCCGGGCACCGGCTTTCCGTGGATCGTCGGCTGGCTGGTGGTCGCGGCGACTGTATTCACGCTGTACTTTGCCTTTGTGCAGCTGCGCTTTTTCAGCCATGCGATCAGTCTTGTCAAAGGCGATTACTCGGATCCCAATGACGCGGGCGAAGTCAGCCACTTTCAGGCGCTGGCGACGGCCCTGTCCGGTACGGTTGGCCTTGGTAACATCGCCGGTGTTGCGGTTGCCGTTGGAATTGGTGGCCCCGGCGCGACCTTTTGGATGATCGTAGCGGGCCTTCTCGGCATGGCGTCGAAATTCACCGAATGTACGCTGGGCGTAAAATACCGCAATGAGTACGAGGACGGGACCGTCTCTGGTGGTCCGATGTATTATATGTCCAAAGGGTTCAACGAGTTGGGCCTGCCGGGCGGTAAAATACTGGCAGTTCTGTTCTCGATCTTCTGTATCCTTGGTGCGCTGGGCGGGGGCAATATGTTCCAGGCCAACCAGGCGCACCAGCAAATCGCGGGCATCACCGGCGATTATCCCGGTTGGATCACTGGTCTGGTCTTTGCAGGAATCGTATTTGCAGTGATCGTAGGCGGCTTGAAATCCATCGCGCGCGTGACCGAAAAGGTCGTTCCGTTCATGGGTGTAATGTATGTGGCTGCTGCGCTGGTCATCATACTCATGCACGCTGATCAGATCGGTTGGGCCTTCGGCCAGATCTTCGCAGGTGCCTTTACTGGCCTTGGTGTAGCTGGCGGCATGGTTGGCGCGCTGATCCAGGGCTTCCGACGGGCGGCGTTTTCGAACGAAGCAGGCGTGGGTTCGGCGGCGATTGCACACTCGGCGGTGCGGACGAAAGAACCGATCACCGAAGGGTTCGTCTCTCTGCTGGAACCGTTCATCGATACAGTCGTGATCTGTACCATGACCGCGCTGGTGATCATCATCACCCAGCAGCTGATTGTTGATCCGGAAACCGGCAACTACATGCTGAACGAAGCGGGTAATGCGATTGCAACCGTTGATGGCAACTCGGGCGTTAGCCTGACCTCTGCCGCCTTTGGCAGCGCGTTCAGCTGGTTCCCCTATGTGCTGGCGATTGCGGTGGTCCTGTTTGCCTTCTCGACCATGATCAGCTGGTCCTACTATGGCCTCAAGGCCTGGACCTATCTGTTCGGCGAGGGCCAGACCAAAGAGCTGGTTTTCAAGGTCATCTTCTGCATCTTCGTTGTGATAGGTGCCGCAGCCAATCTTGGCCCGGTCATCGACTTCTCGGATGCGGCGATCTTTGCGATGGCGGTTGTGAACGTCTTTGCGCTCTACTTCTTGATGAAAGTGGTGCGGCAGGAGCTTGCCTCGTATGCTGAGCGGCTGAAGAGCGGTGAGATCCGCAAATTCGGCCACTAATCCATTCCACCGGGGCGGCGCGTGTCGCCCCGGTGCCCGACCCGCTGCGAAAGACGCAGAATCTGGTCCAAACCCCCTTGCCAGTATGATCAAACTTGCGTAAACGGCGCTTCTGATCGCGTGACCGGCCGAGATGGCATGCCGAGTCGCGTTTGAAACCGAACCCGAGAATAGGAGACGGAAATGCCTAAGATGAAGACAAAGTCGAGCGCCAAAAAGCGCTTTAAGGTGACTGCTACCGGTAAGGTCCTTGCTGGCCAGGCCGGCAAACGGCACGGCATGATCAAGCGGACCAAGAAATTCATCCGCGACGCCCGTGGCAACACCACCCTATCCGCCCCCGACGCCAAGATCGTCAAGGGCTACATGCCCTACGACCGCTAAGAGGAGATTAAGAGATGTCCCGCGTTAAAGGTGGAACCGTAACTCACGCCCGTCACAAGAAGGTCATCAAGGCTGCCAAAGGTTACTATGGCCGCCGCAAGAGCACCTTCAAGGTTGCTCGTCAGGCCGTCGACAAGGCCAACCAGTATGCAACCCGCGACCGCAAGAACCGCAAGCGCAACTTCCGCGCGCTGTGGATCCAGCGTATCAATGCCGCTGTGCGTTCGCATGACGAAGCCCTGACATATTCCCGCTTCATCAACGGCCTGAACCTGGCCGGTATCGAAGTGGACCGCAAAGTTCTGGCCGACCTGGCCGTGCACGAACCGGAAGCGTTCGGTGCGATCGTCGCCAAAGCTCAGGCCGCCCTGGCTGCCTAAGCCTCTATTCAGAGAGACAGTGAATAAAAGGCCATTCCGAAAGGGATGGCCTTCTTTGATTCCAATGAGGTCTAAAACAGTGTGAAGAAAACGGTGTTTCGTTCCGTGTGATAAACGATACGATTGCGATCAACCCGCCGCTGCATTCGAAACGAGCAGATATCGACAAGATTCTGGACGTTTGCAAGCCACTATGCAAAAAATGGGCTGAATTTCTGGCCAAATTTAATCTGTACCACTGGTCGGGAAAGAGCAATGACGGGTGCAAACAGGGGTTCGCAACGGCCGCATCGCAGCCCTGTTTACTTTACCTTGCGCGTTTAAAGATATCGATCACCGGTAAGATGAAGCTTTCGGATATGATCTATTAAACCAAGTCTCGCGGCACCTCTTCGCACCAGTTAAGGGTAATCACCTCACCGTCTTGATCCCGTGCGGTTAGATCAGCTTCGATCTTCCAGGTATGGCGCAGGGCGCGAACTGAGACTTCAGTTTCAAGCTTGGCGCTCCAATCGTCGCGACTGAAGGATTGCAACCAGGTCATGGTGCCCACGGCCGAATTGGGATCATCCGGGTGGATCTCAAATGTCTCCGTGGCTTTTTTCCTAACCGTTATTCCGGTGTGTAGATGGGTCTCTGCCCCAGAGTCGTTGATGATGAATTGAGTTTCTTTTCCAGTGACATAGTCAATGGTTCGCGTTCTTTCGTAATGTCCGTCTGACACAGGTTCAGACTTCAACGGGCGCGCGCTTTCCGGCTGTTGGAACGCTGCAAGTTCTGCATCTATCGGGCGCGCAGGTCTTACTGGCAGGTCTAGCCTCGTATCGTTTAGGCGCAAGGTTGCCTGCGTTTGTGACGGCCAGATAACGGGCCAGTACGATGTCGCAATCGACAGGCGAAGGCGCTGGCCTTTTGCAATCCGTTGGCCACAGGCATTGAGCTGCAGCACCGCATATTGCGGCTCGCCAATCGGCATGGGTTCAGGATGCGAATGGCTGTTGCGATGGGTCAGGTTCAGGACACCATAGCTGACCAGAGTCGCTTTGCCCGAGGCGTCCACGGCAGAAAGAACTGCAACAAGGTTGGCTTGCGGTGCGTCTGAGGTGACTTGGGCGTGCAGCATTGGGAAGCCCAGCAGGTCCATGTCATCGCTGAGCGGTTCCGTCTCGAACGACGTCATCAGCCCGGCCTCGCCCATTTGGTCCAGCGCTGCGTCTGGCACCATGCCATAGCCGCACCAGACACCCGCTGTCCCTCCTGCGTTCTGGGCTGAGCTGAGCGTGATATCGTCGCCAGTGTTTTCGGAGAGGCCATTGGCGCCGGGATATAGCGACTTTGTTTCAATGGCATAACCGCTCCAACCTGGCTCGGCCACCCAGTTTCCGTCGCGATGTTCACGGTACGTGGCGGGAGGTGCCGGGTCCTGAATATAGGCACGAAGTTCCGGCTCTTCCATGATCCCGGTTTCTATGCCTTTCAGATGTTGGTCCCACCAGCGCAAGCACTCCTGAAGGAAACCGATGCGAGGCCCTGGTTTAGCGAAATGCGGATATTTATGGGCCCAGGGTCCTACCAGCCCTTTCTTGGGTCCTGGAAGGTTGTCGAGTGTACGAAACACCGCGTTGGTATAGCCGTCCGCCCAGCCACCGACCATGTAAACCGGGACTTCGATTGCCGAGTAGTCTTCACATACCGAGCCATGGGCATAGAATTCATCCCGCCGCTGGTGTTTGAACCAATCCAGCATCCAAAACCCGTTGTTTTGCAGCCGTTCCAACCACATGTCGCGCCAGCGTTCGCCCACAATAGCTGGGTCTGGTGGCGTGTTGACAATGGAAAGGGCGGCAGCCCCCCATTGCAGTTTGTCGATCAACAGACAACCGCCCATGAAATGGATATCATCGGCATATCGGTCATCCGTCGAGCACAAAGAAATGACTGCCTTAAGTGCCGGGGGCCGTCTTGCAGCCACTTGCAAGCCATTGAAGCCACCCCAGGAAATACCGATCATCCCGACATTGCCCGTACACCAGGGTTGCGCAGCAAGCCATTCGATAACGGCCAGTGCATCATCTTGCTCTTGCTTCAGGTATTCCCCTTTACAGACTCCTTCGCTGTCCCCGCTCCCCCTCAGATCAACTCGGATACAGGCATATCCGTGGCCAGCGAAATAAGGGTGGGTCAGATGATCGCGCTCGACGGTTCCATCGCGTTTGCGATAGGGTAGGTATTCCAGAATTGCCGGAACCGGATCGCTTTCGGCGTCTTCCGGCAGCCATATCCGGGCCGCCAGCTTTGTACCGTCCGGCATGGTGATCCAGGTATTTTCGATTTCGCGCACCTTGCGGGGGAATTCGGTTCGGACGGTGATGTCGCTCATGGTTTCCTTTCCGACTTATCAGTTAACAGTTCTGCCACATCCTGAGGCTCAACTTTTCCGCAACCAATGCGCTCAAAGCTAGTTTTCTTGCGGATACCATTGGAATAGCCATCTATATCAAAGAGTTACCAAAGGGTTGGCCCGAGATTTAACCCAAAATCTCTTAGGGTCATGTTGTGCAGTTATGGACCGTAGTGGTTCAACAACTACCTCTGGCTGGTCGCAAAAACAATAATTATTACAGTTTTTTCTTTGATATAGGAAAAAATGAGGTACGCTATTTTACAAGCAAGATGTCTTAAGGAAACGTGAGCAATTTGCGCATGACTGAAAGAATTCGAGTACCTCAGAAAGAAGATCTCGCAGCTTTTGGATCCGAGGTCCGGGAATTGCGGAAAGCCAGGCAAATGACCCTTGCCGACCTGGCCAAAGCGAGCGGAGTTTCCATCAGTCACCTGAGTGCAATCGAACGGGGCGCAGTCAGCCCGACACTGCGCAAGTTCACGCAAATTTCTGAAGCGTTGGGTGTTGCAGAGGAATGGTTTTTCAGTTTTCGACAAGGCTCAGGGCCGCTTGAGCGGAAATACGTCGTGAGGCAGGAAAATCGGAGAAACCTGAATTTACTTTACGGTGAATCCGTTGAGAAAGCAGGGTACTCGGACGCTTTGCTATCGGCCTCAATCGGAAGTGCGTTCCACATGGGGATTTCCGACTACCCACCTTATAGTGAGAGCATTCCTGAAACCCTCTACACAACCGAGGGCGAGCATCATTGCTATGTTCTTGAAGGCGAGCTGGTTTTGCGGCTTGGCGACGAGACCGTGACCGTTCGTGCAGGTGATAGTTTTAGCTACCCTGGCAAGATCCTGCACAACACACGCAACAAAAGCGATAAGCCCGCGCGCCTTATCTGGGTCGTCTCGCCGGTGATTATCCCAAAATTTGTGGCAGTCACGGAAAAGGACGAGGCTTCTCCGCCATTAGAAACACAAGGGCAAAATACAGGCACTTAGGCCATTAGTTCCTAGGCTGCCTCGAAACAGAAGGGCCGCGAGGGATCAAACGCAATACATTCATCGACATTCTTAGCGAGACAACATTGAAATTGAAGCAACCTGCGGGTTTGACACACCGTTCGGTTCTGGCTGGTGCCGGAGCGCTTGGCGCGGCCAATCTTGCGTTTCCGCATACCAACAGAGTATGTCTGGCGTGATCCGTCCACCATCGCCCCTCGCCCGTGGCTTTACGGACAACATCTGATCCTAAAACAGGTTTCCGTAATGGTGGCGCCTGGTGGTGTCGGCAAGTCGTCTCTCACGATTTGTGAAGGGCTGGCAATGGCCTCTGGGCGTGAACTTTTGGGTGATTGGACCGCAACAGACCTTAAGGTGTGGCTGTATCACCTTGAAGATCCCCGTGATGAGATGGACCGCCGGATAAGCGGAGCCATGCAACACTACAATGTTACCCCCCAGGAAATCTCCGGCAGACTGTTTGTTGATACTGGACGGGAACGTGAACTGACCGTGGCAAGAGTGCATGCGTTGCGGCTTCCTTCGATCCATCGCGGACGATCTGCCATAGTCCTGGCCCCATTGTTTGAAGCCGCGCTCTGAGAAGCGAAGCTTGACGCATGGCGGTGCCTGGCGATCTTTTCTGCAAAACATTCTTCTCTTCAATCTCAAAACGCCAATCTTCTACTGAAACTCTGTCCAGCAGGAGCCCGGCTACAATGCGGCTTTCTTGGAGCTTTAGCGAGCCCCCGGCAATGTCGGCTTTGTACTTTGACTTCTTCATCGACCTGCTTCAGTGCGTATTCTTCGCCTCGCACGCGGGCATTTCGTGAGACGCAGCTGCAGCAACCATAGGCTATTGGTTATCGGCTTGAGCGGTGGATTGCTCTCCCGCCTACTTACCAGTCGCGTTTTCACCATCTGACACCGTGTCTGCGTCCACTTCCTTTTTCTCATGATGACGAACGTGGGTTCGCACAGATTTCCTCAACACTTCCGCAGTAGGCATGTCATCCGCCACGCACACTTCAAGAAGGCGTTCCTGAGGTTCGCGCTCCACCCGAATGCGAAGTCCAACGTCTTTCGTCAGGTGGCGCTGTGGCCACTGGATACACACTTGTACAGCAATGTTGTAGATCAATTTAATAGCTTAGCCCTGGCTCAACGGGAGCCGCAACTCACCACTCATTTGCTGGTGGGGTTGCGATGGGCGCTGCAACGGCAACGAAACTATAACCGCTCCGTTGTGCTGGTAGAATCCTGGGATTTCTTTTCTTTCAGATACTACACCTGCGGTGTTCCGCAAACTTATCGTAATTGGCCCACAGAACCTTCGGACGGTCACAACCCTTCTCCGTTGCAATGTATAGGCTCCGGTCGACCGTTATGCTGGCCAAAGAGGTCAGTAAACTACAGCTGAGCTTAGATGATTCACCTGTCGCATCAAGTTGTAGCCAAGCGTGTTTCGGTTGGCGGGCTTTTTGGCGGGTATCGCTAATCAGGTCAAAAATATCATTTAAATTCAATGGTATATGGCGGAGACGAAGGGATTCGAACCCTCGAGACGGTTTCCCGCCTACTCCCTTAGCAGGGGAGCGCCTTCGACCACTCGGCCACGTCTCCGCTGGCGGGTATATCCTTGCCTGTCATCCAGATACAAGGCGATTTTCTTAGTAAGGAAAAATTTTCTGAGAACAGATGAATGCATGCATGAGTTTGAGCATTCAGAAGATTCGAAACGAAGTGTTCGGCCCTGCCAGATCTAGCCTAAATTTCCAAAACCTTGCCAAATCCACTCGATTCAGCGCATATTTGCCTAGTTTATTGGCTTTAATAACTAATCAGATTTAGCTCTCTGAGGCGACAGATATCGGGCGAGGGGTGATTTAACATCCCAGTGGGTACCTTTTGGGGGAAGGGGACTTGGGTTTGGCCTGGTTGAAATTGTTGTTTTTTTTCATGGTTCTGGCTGCATTACCGGCATCGGTTACTGCCTCCATCGGAAAGGTATTGAGTGCCAAGCAGGGCGCCGATGTAATTCGCGCTGGCAAAAAGATACGTCTGCGTGAAGGGATGGAAGTTGTTTCCGGAGATACCATTTCTACCGACCGATCCGGCGTCGTACAGTTGTTGTTCGTAGATGATACCAAGATCGCAATCGGCCCGAATGCACAAATGGTGCTGGATGTCTCAATGTTGCGCGGAAAAAAGAAAGCAAAATCTTTCGCGGTTCAGGCCTTGGGTGGCAGTTTTCGATTCATTTCGGGTAAAAGTAAAAAAAGAGCCTATTCCATACGAACCCCCACAGCGACCATGGCCGTTCGTGGCACAACCTTCGACATGTGGGTTGTCCCGGGTAAGCAAAGTGCCATGCTGGTATTGGAAGGTAAGGTCCGCATGTGCAGTCGATCGGGTAGGTGCCGCTCGACCGGGCGCCAGTGCAGCCTGTTCGCGACTTCACTGGGTGGAAATGTTGGTCGCCCCGTCAATCAGGAGCAATATGATTTGGCCCTTAAGAATGGCTTTCCATTCGTTCAGTCGCAAAGGGATCTGCTGAGTCCGCTTCAGGTCGATTTTGGCGGATGCGCTAGGGAATCTGTTCCTCTTGCGATTCGGCAATCAGACTTTCCGGTTCAACGAAGCGCCGCGCCTCAGAGGGTCATCCAGACCCAAGTGGCGAGGGTGTCCAGAGCTGAAACTTCTGAACCGGAACCTCCGACATCGGGACCCCCAGCGCCAGAGCCTGAACCGGAACCTCCGGCACCGGAACCCCCAGCGCCAGAGCCTGAACCAGAGGTGAAATCAAATCGTTCTGGCCAGGGGGACGGTTCAAATCCTGCTGGTCGAACCGGACCTTCAGGCGGAACAGGGAACCCTGGCAAAGGCAAAGGTCCCGGGCATGGCAAGGGGAATAGGGGTAGCCCGGGTGACAGAGGCAATGCGTCCGCAGCCGCAAACAGGTAGGTGAAGACATCGCAAGCCTTCTTTTCCCCCAGCGCCAAGGAGGCGAATGTGGCGGGTAAGATCAAAGCCAGAATTAGTCGACGACTGGGTTTTCGCCTAGCTGGTTTGGCGCTGATCGTGTTGGGTTGCTTCATAAGAATTCTGGACCCCTACCCCGTACGTATGTCTCGCCTGATCTACTTCGACGTGCTTCAGCGCATCTCGCCAAGGGAATACAACCCCGAATTACCGGTTAAGGTTCTGGATATAGACGAGCAGTCATTGGCTAACTGGGGTCAATGGCCCTGGCCGCGCACACTATTGGCGCAGATGGTACAAAATCTAGGTGAAAACGGCGCGGCGGCCATAGCATTTGATATGCTGTTTGCCGAGCCTGACAGATATTCCCCCGCGCGATTGCTCAAAGACCCGGCGCTAGCAGGGGTTCTGACCGTTGAGAGTCAAGCACAAAAAACCGACCACGATGTCGTGTTTGGGCTCGAGGTTGCTCGTTGGCCAGTCGTACTGGGCACCGCCGCCCGAACCTCCCAGGAAGGAAGTCAGATTAGTTCCAAGGCTGGCATCGTCGAGATCGGAGAAAACCCGACTGCGGGGTTGGTCTCGGTGCCTTACTGGACACCAATTGCTCCACCTCTTGACCGCAGCGCCGCGGGAATTGGCGGCGTTAATGTCTCACCGATTGGGGGGATGGGCGTCGTACGACGCGTTCCAGCCTTGTGGGGTGGACCAGACGGGGCGCTGCCGGGGTTGGGCATCGAAGCTTTGAGAGTTGCTTTGGATGCCCCTTACATTCTGGTCGAGGGCTCTTCTGAGGAAGAAGGGATCGTACTTGCAGTCGAAATCGGGGATTTTCGACTGCCAACAACCGAAGATGGCGAGGTTTGGGTCAGGTATCGAAAAGATCAGCCAGATTTATATCTGTCGGCAGATGCAATCATGCAAAACCCGGATGATCCGGCGCTTCGATCAGAAATCGAGGGCCATATCATACTGGTGGGCACGTCTGCGGCCGGTTTGTTCGATATGCACCAGACAGCGTTGGGTGAGTCCGTTCCGGGTGTATCGATCCATGCCCAAATCATCGAACAGATCATACTTGGCGATGTGCTCAGCAGATCAGATGTCACTGCTGCACTGGAACTACTGGCATTTCTGATCCTGGGCATCGTGGTCACTGTGGTCATGTCCAACTATGGGGCCGTTGCCTCTTTTGTTGCGGGCGGAGTGGCAGCAACAGTTGTGATTGTGATCAGCTGGCTTGCCTTCCAGAACCAATCGGTTCTGTTTGACGCAACATTCCCGCTGGCCGGCGGAATGGCAAATTTTGGTCTTTTGGCCGGGTATCTCTTTGTTTCGACCGAGCGTGAGAAGCGGGTGATCCGCCAGACGTTCTCGCACTATGTTGCGCCTGAGATCCTAGATGAGATGGAATCCAATGGGCATCAGCTGCAATTGGGCGGAGAAGCTCAAGAGATCACGGTTATGTTCTCGGATATCCGGGGTTTCACACCATTGTCCGAGTCGATGTCAGCCACCGATCTGGTCACATTGTTGAACGCATTGTTTTCAGAAATAGGAGATCAGATTCTGGTCGAGCGTGGAACGATCGACAAGTTCATTGGTGATGCAGTCATGGCGTTCTGGAACGCTCCGATGCCAGTTGAAGATCACCCGTGCCGAGCGTCACTGGCCGCGTTGAAGATGCGTGAAGCATTAAAGAAGTTCAACGCGCTGCCCATGATGCGCGATCATCCTCCAATCGCACTGGCGACCGGGTGTGCGACCGGTGCGGCTTGTGTTGGTAACATTGGTTCGCGGCGGCGGTTCAACTACACAGTAATTGGTGATGTCGTGAATGTCGCGGCGCGGATCGAGCAAAATTGCCGCCATGTGGATTACGACATTCTGGTCTCGCATTCGATTCAGCGGATCACAAAATCTGATTTGGCGCTGCTTGAGGCAGGTTTTGTGGACCTGAAAGGCAAAAAGGAGCCAGAGCCAGTTTATATATTGGTGGGGGATCGAGATCTCGCAGATAGCGCTGAGTTTCGCGCGTTGCAGGCCGTACATGCCCGTTTGTTGGAGGCGATACGTGCGCGAGCATCCCTGCCTATTGTTGACGAATTGTGCCGGGAATCTGCTGCTATGGGGGTTATGGTAGAACCGGGATTGGCGTCATTCTATCGGGCCCTACCGGGGCGCACTGCTGATTTCCGATCAGGGGTGCAGTATTCGCGACCGATCTTCAGTCATCATAATGGACTGCGCGAAAGCGCTGAGTAGGAAATTCGCAACTGTCAATTGAAACCAAAACGGGGCGCGGTTGAATATCAACTGCGCCCCGCCGGAAGTGTCAGTCTCGCCCCCTCGAATACCATCTAAAACAATACGGGCTAAAACTTTCGATATATTCGAGACTGACCTTCTATCCTCTTCGGAATAAACTCATATTTAACGAATGCTGGGAAGGAAACAGTGAAGAAGTTCACATTGAATTGAAATTATTTAAATTTTTTCTGGGCGCCAATCGAAGAATCCCGGCCCGGCTTGCCTTAGCAACGCTTCAGCCATGGACCGACCCAGTTCGGCCCCGTCATCGATCGCGCCAACCGCCTGTTCGCTAATAGCCTCGGAGCCATCCGGGCGCAGCACTTCGCCGCGCAGATGTAATTGGCCATCCCGAACTTGAGCCAGCCCTGCAATCGGAGTCTCACAAGAGCCATCCAGCCCAGCTAGCAGGCTTCGCTCAGCCGCAAGACGCTGGCTGGTTTCAAGGTGGTGAATCGCGGCAAGCATCTCGGCGGCGCGCGTGTCGCCGCTGCGCCGTTCAATACCGATAGTGCCTTGCGCGACGGCAGGTAGCATATCATCGGTAGAAATCGCGGTTGCGGGGACGTCTTTCATGTCCAACCGGCGCAAACCGGCCATGGCCAAAAACGTGCAATCGGCGACGCCATCGGCCAATTTCTTCAGCCGGGTCTGCACATTGCCGCGGAACTCGACCACGTTCAGATCAGGACGCCGGTTGAGCAATTGTGCACGGCGACGCAGCGAAGATGTCCCGACCACCGCGCCTTTGGGCAAGTCATGAATCGATTTCAGGTTGGGTGAGATGAACGCATCGCGTACATCTTCACGCGGCAGGAAGGTGTCAAGCACCAACCCCTTGGGCTGCTCGACCGGCATGTCTTTGGTCGAGTGCACGGCGATGTCAATCTCGCCATTCAGCATCGCCTCTTCGATTTCTTT
Source organism: Ruegeria sp. BA2 (assembly GCF_056539605.1). Taxonomy (NCBI): domain Bacteria; kingdom Pseudomonadati; phylum Pseudomonadota; class Alphaproteobacteria; order Rhodobacterales; family Roseobacteraceae; genus Ruegeria; species Ruegeria sp. BA2. The sequence goes on from NZ_JBQFVE010000004.1 coordinate 186,315, forward strand.
TGTGAATAGACCCTTGTTGCCAATCTCTTTCAGCGGGCGGTCCGCGTCGATCATCGCGCGGTTGTCGCCGGTGGTCTTGATCACCACAATCTCAAATGCATCTTCAGGCAGGTCGAAAGCAGCACCAAGCCGTTGACGGGTTTCATAGGCTTGCGCCAAAGCCAGTGGCGAGCCACGGGTGCCGATTTTCAGAGGCGATGCGGGTGTGGGCAGTGTCAGACTCATGTGCACAGCTTTAGTCGCGTCACATTGCCCTGACAATGGGGGCAGAGCTTGACAAATTGCCACTGAGGGCCGACCCGTTGCACCAGACCGGAAGACTGGGGACACGAATGGCCGAGACAAAGAAATTGCTGCGCGCGCTGGCGGGTGAAGTGCAGGATGTGCCGCCGATCTGGATGATGCGCCAAGCCGGGCGGTATCTGCCCGAGTATCGTGCGACCCGCGCGCAGGCTGGGGATTTCCTGTCCTTATGCTATAACCCCGAGCTGGCCGCCGAGGTTACCCTGCAACCTATCCGCCGCTATGGGTTTGATGCTGCTATCCTGTTTGCCGACATCCTGCTTGTTCCACAGGCGCTGGGTGCGGATTTATGGTTTGTGACCGGTGAGGGGCCTCGGCTGTCGACGATCACCCAGCAATCGGATTTTGATACTTTGAAACCGGTTGATGCGATCCACGAAACACTTTCGCCGGTGTATGAAACCGTGCGCATTCTTTCGCGTGAGCTTCCCTCCGAAACCACACTTATCGGTTTTGCAGGCGCACCCTGGACCGTCGCGACTTATATGATCGCAGGCCGGGGAACTCCGGATCAGGGGCCAGCCCACAAGCTGCGCGAAGTGAACAAAGTACTGTTTGAGGCGCTGTTGGATCGGATTACCGCGGCCACGATCGAATACCTGTCGGCTCAGATCGATGCTGGGGCCGAAGTCGTCAAGATATTCGACAGCTGGGCGGGATCGTTGAAAGGCGAGGCGTTTCAGAAATACGCCCTTGAGCCCTGCCGTGTGATCACCGAAGCGATCAAGGTGCGCCATCCGGGCGTTCCCGTCATCGGTTTCCCGCGCGAAGCAGATCAAGGCTATGTCGGGTTTGCCAAAGCCACCGGCGTGGATTGTGTTGCGCTGGACAATTCCGTGTCGCCGGAATGGGCTGCCAAGAATGTGCAGGTGGATGGATGCGTGCAGGGAAATTTGGCCTCATCTCATATGGTCACGGGCGGTCAGGCGCTGGTGGATGAGACCAGGCAGATTGTCGAGGCGTTCTCGAAAGGGCCGCATATCTTCAATCTGGGGCATGGCATTACACCAGATGCTGACCCAGAGAATGTGCAGCTTATGATCGATACGGTGCGCGGGCGGTAAACGGGGCAGGGGGCCAGCCCCCTCTTGACCTGCGGCCAATTCACCCCCGGGATATTTTTAGCCAGATGAAGCAGGCGGGAGTTCGCTGAGAATTTCGTTCGTGTGTTCTCCGCGTTTGGGGCTGGGTCGATGTAGCCATTTGTAGGTGGAAAATCTCGGTGCGGCTGCTGCTTGGCGTGTTTCTTCGTGGTCGATCCATGTTTGGCGGGCGGTGTTCATGGGGTGATCTAGCGCTTCTTGCGGGCTTAGGACTGGCGCAACGCAGGCGTCCGTCCCTTGAAATAGAGCGGCCCATTCGTCGCGTGACTTCCTGATAAAGATTTTGCTCAGCCGCTCTGTTAATTCGGGCCAAGCGGCGTTGTCATATTGCTGCGCGAATTCCGCGTCATCTCCGAGCCCGAGGACGTCCAGGAAACAAGCGTAAAACTTTGGTTCCAGACATTGAACCGAGATGTAGCCGCCATCGGCACAGCTATAGGTTCGGCTCCAATGTGGACCGTCCAGCAGGCTTTGACCCCGTGTGTCAGACAAGTTGTCGGTCTGGCGCAGGCTCATCAGCAGGTTCATCATATGGGCTGAGCCATCGTAGATCGCGGCGTCGATCACGGTACCTTTGCCTGTCGCCTGAGCGTTCAAAAGACCGGCAAGCAGACCGGCAACCAGATACATTGCACCACCTCCGATATCGCCAACCAAAGTCGCCGGCGTCAGCGGTGGCCGGTCGGGCGCGGAGGCGTACCACAGAGCACCCGACAGCGCGATGTAGTTGAGATCATGACCTGCAATCTCGGACAATGGGCTTTGCTGCCCCCAGCCTGTCATGCGGCCATAAACAAGTTTTGGGTTCTGTCGTTGGCAGTCTTCCGGGCCCAGCCCCAGTTTCTCCATCACGCCGGGGCGAAAACCCTCGATCAGCGCATCGGCGTCAGAGATTAAGCGTCTTGCGACGCTGAGATTATTTGGGTTCTTGAGATCAAGCGCGATGGATCTTTTACCTCGGTCCAGAAGCGAGCGTTCGGGCATTCCCGGCGTGACGGCAGACCCTTTTCGATGAATGGTAATCACATCCGCCCCCAGATCTGCCAGCATCATGGCGGCGAATGGTGCGGGGCCTAACCCTTCGATTTCAACGATACGTATTCCTTGCAGCATGGTCCCTCCTGCGGCGCAGCGTTTCTGCATGGCGGTGTGAATGCAAGCGGAGAGTTCCCAAGCAGGCAATTGGGTTGCCTGCATCGACAATTCAGGGCTAGGTCTGTCCTAGGTTTGAAAAGAGGTTCTCAGATGCAGCTAAGCGATACTCGTGAAATTCAGGCAGCACCTGCAGCTGTTTATTCTGCGCTGCTGGACCCAGAGGTGCTGAAGGCTTGCATCAGCGGCGCGCAAGAGATTACTGGCGATCCGGCCGAAGGGTATCAGGCAACTGTCGTGCAGAAGGTCGGGCCGGTGAAGGCGACGTTCAAAGGGATAGTGACCATGTCCGACATGGTTGAGGCCGAACGCCTGACCATCGCCGGTGAGGGTAAAGGCGGCGCTGCAGGCTTTGCCAAAGGCAGTGCAAATGTAACCTTCGCGCCCAGCGAGTCTGGTGGCACCCTGCTCACCTATGAGGTCGACGCCAAGGTGGGTGGCAAACTGGCGCAACTTGGCAGCCGTCTGATCGACGGATTTGCCAAGAAGATGGCCGATCAGTTCTTTACCAACTTGCAAGAGCATTTCGAAGGACCACCGCCGGAAGACGAAGGCGACGAGGAAGAAACCAAGAAGGGGTGGCTAGGCCGCCTAACCGGGCGAGAGTAGCGTTACATAAATGCGCATGACATTGTGCGGAATTGGACTGTTCCATAATCGTCTACCGCGATAAGTTGCGGGGTCAGAACGAGGGAATGCATGACCACCATTTTGTCCATCCGCGATTTGCGGAAATCCTACGCCGATGGTTTTGAGGCGCTGAAAGGCGTGTCTCTGGACATTGAAGAAGGTGAAATTCTGGCGCTGCTGGGCCCCAACGGTGCTGGAAAAACAACCTTGATTTCGACCGTTTGCGGAATCACGACCCCAAGCGCTGGGTCGGTCACTGTTGGTGGTTATGACATCCAGACCGAATATCGCGCAGCGCGCAAGATGATCGGGCTGGTGCCGCAAGAGATCGCTTTGGAGCCGTTTGAAAAGGTCTGGAATACCGTCCGTTTCTCACGCGGGCTGTTTGGTCACAGCGGTGACAACGCGCGGATCGAGGAAATTCTGCGAAAGCTGTCCCTTTGGGACAAGCGCAGCAATTCAATCAAGGAATTGTCAGGTGGTATGAAACGCCGTGTGTTGATCGCCAAAGCCTTGGCGCATGAACCCCGGGTGTTGTTTCTGGATGAACCCACCGCTGGCGTCGATGTCGAGCTGCGTAAGGACATGTGGGAGATCGTGGCAGAACTGAAACAGGCTGGTGTCACCATCATCCTGACCACGCATTACATCGAAGAGGCTGAGGCAATCGCTGACCGCGTGGGTGTGATCGACAAGGGTGAGCTTTTGCTGGTGCAAGACAAAGACACGCTGATGGCGCAGATGGGTAAGAAACAGATCGAGGTCATACTGACCGAACCTGTTTCGGCCATTCCCGAAAGCTTGTCCGAGCATCAACTGACGCTCAATGGTGCGGGTGATGCACTGATCTATACTTATGATACCAATGCCGAACGCACCGGCATTACCACCTTGTTGAACGATGTCGCTCAGGCCGGGTTGATCTTGCGCGATGTGCAGACCCGACAGTCGAGCCTTGAAGAGATCTTCGTCAACCTCGTGTCCGGAGAACCCGCATGAACTGGTCCGCTATCATTGCCATCTACCGGTTCGAAATGGCCCGGTTCTTCCGCACTCTCGCGCAGAGCTTTCTGTCGCCGGTTTTGTCGACTTCACTCTATTTCGTGGTGTTCGGCACGGCCATCGGTAGCCGCATCCAGGAGATCGAAGGTGTGTCTTATGGGGCCTTCATCGTGCCGGGTCTGATCATGCTGTCCGTGGTGATGCTGTCGATCTCGAACGCGTCATTCGGGATATATTTCCCCAAGTTTTTGGGCACGATTTACGAACTGCTGTCTGCACCAATCAACTTCATTGAAATCGTGATCGGATACGTGGGCGCGGCGGCAACGAAGGCGCTGTTTGTTGGTCTCGTCATTTTGGCGACCGCCACCTTCTTCGTCGATATACGCATAGAACACCCGTTTGCCATGGCGGCATTCCTTGTTTTGTCTTGCCTAAGCTTTTCGCTGCTCGGATTCATCGTTGGTATCTGGGCTGGCAATTTTGAACAGATGTCGCTTGTTCCGCAACTGGTAGTGACGCCGCTGATCTTTCTGGGTGGGACGTTCTATTCTATCTCGATGCTGCCGCCGCTGTGGCAGACGATCACGCTGTTTAACCCTGTGGTCTATCTGATTTCTGGGTTCCGCTGGTCATTCTACGGGATCGCCGATGTGCCCATATTCTGGAGCCTTCTGGCCATCGTCGCCTTTACTGGCATCTGCCTTGCGATCGTGGGCTGGATATTCAAAACCGGTTGGCGCATCCGTAGCTAGGGCGTTGCATTTTTGCCGACCGGGTGTGTGAAATTCGTTCACGTCGCGTTTATGGCCCTGCGGGTCTCTTGTTTACGACACCGGCGCGCTCTACATCGGCTTCCATGAAACTCAGCCTGCCTTTCATGAAAAAGCCGCCGCTCGTGGCCGTTGTTCGCCTGTCCGGTGCAATCGGCATGGCCGGACGCGGATCGATGAATGCAACCGCCTTGGCGCCGGTGTTGGAAAAAGCCTTTCGCAAGGGCAAGCCTGCTGCTGTAGCGCTTGAGGTCAATTCGCCAGGCGGATCACCGGTCCAGAGTTCACTGATCGGAGCGCGTATCCGACGGCTGGCGGATGAACTTGAGATACCCGTCTACGCCTTTGTCGAAGACGTGGCAGCCTCAGGCGGTTACTGGCTGGCGGCATCTGCGGATGAGATTTGGGCCGATGACAGCTCGGTTCTGGGATCGATCGGGGTGATCTCTTCAGGATTTGGCGCGCATGTCTTTCTGGCCCGTCAAGGGTTTGAAAGGCGTGTCCATACTGCGGGTCAGTCGAAATCGATGCTTGATCCGTTTGCACCGGAAAAGAAAGAAGACGTCGCCCGCCTCAAAGTGCTACTTGGCGATATCCACGAGAATTTCATCGCCCATGTCAAAACCCGTCGGGACGGCAAGCTGGATAACAGCGCTGATCTGTTCAACGGCGAGGTTTGGCTGGCCCGCCGCGCGCAAGAGCTGGGCTTGATCGATGGGATTGCCCATCTGAAACCCAAGATGCAGGAAAAGTTCGGCGAAAAGGTCAGGTTCCGCCGCTATGGGATGCGCAAGCCGATCTGGTCTCGTTTCGGCGCGACGCTGGCGCAGGATGCAATCGCCGGGATTGAGGAGCGTGCCGCCTACGCGCGTTTCGGGTTGTAACGTGATCATCAAGGCAGTCACTCTGTTCCTGATCGCTATGGGCGTCCTGGCGATGTTCGGCAAGCTACGCTTTCCCGGGCAGAAGCGGCTGAGCTCCGCGAAATGCCCGCGGTGCGGACGCTTTCGGATCGGCAAAGGCCCGTGCCCGTGTGAAAAAGGAGGCCGCGGATGACGGCGTGGCTGTTCTCGGGCCTTGGTCTGCTGATTCTTCTTCTGGCAGGCGATGCGCTGGTACGCGGGGCCGTGAACCTTAGCCTGCGACTGGGTGTGCCTGCCCTGATTGTAAGCCTGACTATCGTGGCCTTTGGAACATCCGCCCCCGAGCTTTTGATCGCAATCAGTGCGATCCAGGAAAATGCGCCGGGCATTGCACTGGGTAACGTCGTGGGATCGAATACGGCGAATATCTTGCTGGTTCTGGGGCTGCCCGCATTGTTGGCAACCTTGCACACAAGCGAATGTGACAGCCGCAAGAATTACGTCTTCATGCTGCTTGCATCGGTACTGTTCATCGGTCTGGCCTTTTGCGGAGTCTTCAATCTGGTCAGCGGGGCGATCCTGTTGGCGGCTTTGGCTTTGGTTTTGGCCAATGCCTTTCGCGAGGCACGTGCCCATCGCAAAGCCTGTGGAGAGGACTGTGCCGACGAGGAAGAGCTTGAGGGGCTTGAGGAAGCAGACCCCGACATGCCCTATTGGAAAGTCGCGGTCTATCTGATCCTCGGCCTGATTGGTCTGCCTATGGGCGCGCATCTGTTGGTCGACAATGCCACAATCATTGCGCGGAACTATGGTGTGAGCGAAACGGTAATCGGGCTTACGTTGATCGCGGTTGGGACGTCATTGCCTGAACTCGCCACGACCGTGATGGCCGCATTGCGGCGACAGGCGGATGTGGCTTTGGGCAATGTCATCGGGTCGAACATGTTCAATCTGCTGGCCATTGTTGGCATCGCGACCTTGTTTGGGCGTATACCTGTCGACCCCGAATTCCTGCGGTTCGATCTGTGGGTGATGCTGGGATCGTCGCTTTTGCTGGTGCCGTTCGTGTTCTTCAAGAAAGATATCACGCGCGTCTGGGGCCTGATCTTGACAGCACTTTATGTGATCTATGTAGCAAGCCTGTTAGCCTGACTTTCGAGGAGAGCGCCCATGACCCGAGCATTGGTAACAGGTGCAGGCATACGTCTTGGCCGTGCCATGGCGCTGTACCTGGCGCAGCGCGGCATGGATGTGGCGGTACATTATTCAAGTTCTGAACAGGCTGCGCACAAGACGGTCGAAGACATTCAGGCGCTGGACCGGAAATCAATTGCGCTGCAGGCTGACTTAGTTGAAGAAAGCCGCGTCAGCACATTGCTCCCCCGCGCTGCTGAGGCATTGGGTGGGCCGATCACCTGTTTGGTCAACAATGCGTCTATCTTTGAATACGACAATATTCATACAGCCACGCGCCAAAGCTGGGACAGGCATCTCGACAGCAACCTGCGCGCGCCGTTTGTGCTGACGCAAGCAATGGCCGAACAAGGGTTGGAGCCAGAGTTTGATGATCAGGGTGAACCCCGGGCTGTTGGTTTGATCGTTAACATGGTCGATATGCGGGTACGTAAGCTTACGCCCGAATTCATGTCCTATACGATCGCCAAAATGGGCCTGTGGGCTCTGACCCGGACCGCTGCACAGGCTCTTACGCCTGCAATCCGCGTGAATGCAATTGGTCCGGGGCCAACCCTGCAAGGTCATCGCCAAAGCGAAAAGCACTTTAGCGCCCAGCGTCAGAACACAATTCTGGAACGCGGATCCAACCCGTCAGATATCACTGCTGCATTGGGGTATTTTCTGGATGCGCATGCTGTTACCGGGCAGCTTCTGTGCGTGGATGGTGGGCAACATTTGGGCTGGCAGACCCCGGATGTTCTGGGCGTAGAATAGTTATATCCGCCGCAAGTTTTGCACCGCTCTCGTTCCCGTTATGTTAGCGTTACAAAAATGTCTTAATTTTCATACACTTGTCTCGCGTTAGAAAAAATAACGTTTAAAAACAACAGCATAAAATACTGCCTATTTTTTGTGCAGATCAACGAATAGGCAAGGATTCAAGGGAAAATCGCGATGCCCCAAAAGTTATCTGCACAGTTATCCACAGAAGTCGTGGATTTGTTTTCTCTTGATCTGAAACGCGCAAGATTGCAGCCATGGTCAGAGAATCATATCTCTGACACATGACCGCCACCACCGATCCCGATTCGTCGAACCAAGCCACCGGCTATGCCTGTATCCAGCGCTATGTGAAAACGCTGGACAGCTCGCCAGGTGTTTACCGAATGCTGGATTCGGATAGCCGTGTTCTGTATGTGGGTAAGGCGCGGAACCTGAAGGCGCGGGTGTCGAACTATACGCGGCCCGGGCATTCGGGACGGATTGAGAAGATGATCGCCGCGACCGCCTCGATGATGTTCCTGACCACGCGGACCGAGACCGAGGCGTTGTTGCTTGAACAAAACCTGATCAAGCAACTCAAACCGAAATACAACGTTCTGTTGCGGGACGATAAGAGCTTTCCGAACATTTTGGTCGCCAAGGATCATGCATTTCCGCAGATCAAGAAACATCGTGGTGCCAAGAAGGAAAAAGGTGCCTATTTCGGACCATTCGCCAGCGCGGGTGCCGTGAACCGGACGTTGAACCAGTTGCAGAAAGCATTCCTGCTGCGGAATTGCTCGGACTCCATGTTCGACAGTCGAACCCGGCCTTGCTTGCTCTACCAGATCAAGCGCTGTTCTGGTCCATGTGTTGGCTTGATCTCCGAGGCTGAGTACCGCGAAAGCGTCAAAGATGCCGAACGGTTCCTATCTGGCCGATCCACCAAGGTGCAGGAAGATTTGGCCGACCAGATGATGGCAGCCTCCGAGGCGATGGAATTCGAGCGCGCTGCTGGTCTGCGCGACCGCATCCGGGCGCTGACCCAAGTGCAGACCAGCCAAGGCATCAACCCGCGCGGTGTGACTGAGGCTGATGTCATCGGCCTCTATATGGATAGCGGGCAGGCCTGTGTTCAGGTGTTCTTTATCCGCGCCAATCAGAACTGGGGTAACAAGGACTTTTATCCGCGCGTCGGCGCGGACGTATCGCCAGCTGAGGTGATGGAGGCGTTCCTTGGACAGTTCTATGACAACAAGGAACCCCCACGGCAGTTGATCCTGTCCGATGCGATCGAGAACGCTGATCTGATGCAAGAGGCGCTTTCGGAAAAGGCAGGGCGCAAGGTGGAAATCCTGGTGCCCCAACGTGGCGAAAAGCAGGAACTGATCGCAGGTGCGTTGCGCAATGCACGAGAGTCTTTGGCGCGCCGCATGTCGGAAAGCGCTACTCAGGCCAAGCTGCTGCGAGGCGTGGCGGAGGCGTTTGATCTGGACGGCCCGCCGGCCCGGATTGAGGTCTATGACAACTCTCACATACAAGGCACCAACGCGGTTGGCGGCATGATCGTCGCGGGCCCAGAAGGCTTTATGAAAAACGCCTATCGCAAATTCAACATCCGAGGTGACGATCTGACACCGGGCGATGACTTTGGGATGATGAAAGAGGTTTTGACCCGCCGGTTTACCCGTCTGCAAAAAGAAGATCCGGATCGCGACAAGGGTCTGTGGCCTGATCTGCTGTTGATCGATGGCGGAGCCGGGCAGGTGAGTGCTGTGCAAGAGATCATGCAGGCCCACGGGGTCGAAGACATTCCGATGATCGGCGTCGCCAAAGGCGTCGACCGCGACCATGGCAAGGAAGAGTTCCACCGTAGCGGTCAGCGCCCCTTTGCCTTGAAACGCAACGATCCTGTTTTGTATTTCATCCAGCGCCTAAGGGACGAGGCGCACCGCTTTGCCATCGGCACGCACCGCGCCAAACGGGCCAAAGCTGTGGGTGCGACGCCCTTGGATGAAATCCCAGGCGTTGGTGCCGCGCGAAAGCGGGCCTTATTGGCCCATTTCGGGAGCGCCAAAGCCGTAAGCCGCGCCAACTTGGCGGACTTGAAAGCGGTCGATGGAATCTCTGCCGGGCTGGCGCAGAAGGTCTATGATTTCTTCCACGATAAAGGTTAGGCTTTTCGACCACGCCAGAGAATATAAAGCCCCGAGGCCACAATCAGCGCACAGCCAATCCACATGGTTTGATCCAAATGTTCATTGAACAGGAAAATGCCCAGCCCGATCCCGAACAAAAGTCGGGAATAGCGGAATGGCGTTACTGCCGAAACTTCGCCCGTCCGCATCGCTTTCATAAGTGACGCGTAGGCAATCGTCCCAATTACCACTGCCGCAGCAATGTAGATCCCTGTTTGGCCGGTCAAAGTCTCCATCGGTGTGCCTTCCCAACAGCGATAGGCGATCCCCGCCACAACGACCGAGAGGAACCCATAGAAGCCCAGAACGTCAGCTCCCAAAGTGGCTGGAGCGGCGCGGCTGGCCAAATCGCGACCTGCAAACCCCAGCATCCCCAACACAGCCAGCAATGACAGTATCGTAAAGCTATCGCCCGTTGGCCTGATGATGACGATCACACCGACCAAGCCAATTGCGATAGCGCTCCAGCGTCGCCAGCCCACGGTCTCTCCAAAAAACAACGCTGCACCAGCGACCACGACCAGTGGTGTGGCCTGCAAAATTACCGTTGCTGAGGATAGTGGCGTTAGGGCGATTGCCAGCAAATAGAACATCCGACCGAGGATTTCGAAAAACACGCGGATTCTCATGGGTCCAGACAATACGTCGGGATGAAACAAGCGCCCACCGCGTAGAGTTGCGACGCAGGCGAAAATCACCGATCCACCTGCGCCGAACAGAACTAGAACTTGCCAGATTGGTAGATCCGCCGACGCGCCCTTCAGCAGCGCGTCTTCAATGGCGAACAAAGCCATGGCGGCAATCATCCAGGCGCTGCCGATCAGATTTGATCGGGGATCGGTTTGAATATTCGGTGTCATGTTGGGTTCTGGTACTTTCAGGCCGCGCCGATCGCCAATCTGGCCCCAAAACCGCGCGATGCCAAGATGTATCTGATCGCCTCGCAACTGTTGCGACTCTGTGACGTGCTGCGGGCCAAACGCTTGTGCGTGGTTAGTTTTTTGCGGCCTTGTCTTTTCTGTCCTGAACCGGCGATGTAGGGTCCAAGCCATGAAATGGAACCTGCCCAATATTCTGACCGTTCTGCGCCTTGTGGCGGCCCCCGGTCTTGCCGTGATGTTTCTGTATTTCACGCGCCCCTATGCGGATTGGTTTGCGCTGATCCTGTTCCTGACTGCGGCCATCACTGATTGGTTTGACGGCTATCTCGCACGCGCCTGGAAGCAGGAAACCAAGATCGGAGCCATGCTGGATCCGATCGCTGACAAGGCGATGGTTGTGATCGCGTTGATGATCCTGGTGGGGTACTCAACCGAACACTGGACGCCATGGCTGGTCCTGCCCGCAACGGTCATCCTGTTTCGCGAAGTCTTCGTTTCGGGTCTGCGGGAATATCTGGGTGATGTGGCTGGGACGCTAAAGGTCACGAAACTGGCCAAGTGGAAAACGACGGCGCAAATGGTTGCCATCGCCATCCTGTTCTCGCAAGGCATATTCGAACATCACTTTGTCATGGCCACGTTCGGCATGGATGCGGCTACCATAGATCAGGTGCTGGCCGGGCAGGTGGAAGATGTGGGCCACATAGGATGGCATCTTGAAGGCATGTTCTGGTCTGGTCGCATTGGTCTGTGGTTGCTGTGGATTGCCGCAACGCTGACATTGATCACAGGCTATGACTACCTACGTAAAGCCATGCCCCACCTGAAGGAGAGCTAAGCCATGGACGTGCTGTATTTCGCCTGGGTGCGCGAACGCATCGGCCTGCCGAAAGAGAAAGTCGAGACCGAGGCTGCCACGGTTAACGACCTCGTCGCTGAACTCAGCGCGCGCGAAGATCGCTATGCCGCCGCATTTGCTGATCTGTCGGCCCTTCGCGTGGCGCTTGATCAGGAGCTTTCGGATTTTGATGCTTCGCTATCCGGAGTGCGCGAGGTCGCCTTTTTCCCACCCATGACGGGTGGATAAAGTGCGTATCGTCGTGCAAGAGGCTCCGTTCGATCTGGGGGCCGAAGCGAACGCATTTGCCGCCGGAGATGACGCCAATGGGGCCATCGTGACTTTTACGGGCGTCGTGCGCGATCTGGCCACTGGCAATTTGGATGTGATGGAGATCGAGCATTATCCGGGCATGACCGAACGTGCCCTGACAAAGATCGCAGAAGAGGCACTCACACGTTGGTCACTGGGTGATGTGCTGGTGATCCATCGCCACGGACGGCTTGCTCCGGGGGACCGGATCATGATGGTTGCCACTGCTGCGCCGCATCGCAGGGATGCGTTTGCAGCGGCGGAATATCTGATGGATTACCTCAAATCCCGCGCGCCGTTCTGGAAGAAAGAAATCACCACATCCGGAGCCGAATGGGTCGCTGCGAAGGATGAGGATGAGGATGCGTTGACGCGCTGGTAAGTCAGTCTGCGTTGTTGATCCGCCCACGCATCTCTTCGGCTTCCTGCCGCGCGGCGCGCAATCCTTCCATTGCTGCGTTCAGCTCTGCCTCAGTCTGCGTCAACTGATTAGTCAGTTCCGCCTCACGTTGCTGCAGGTAAGTGATCGCCTGATCGCGGGTTTCCTCTGCCTCGTGCAACTCCTGGCTCATGCGGTCCAGATCGGCCACGTCGCTTTGACGGACACGTGACAGGCGATGGGCCAACCAATTGGCGAACCACCCCATACAGAATGCGGCGAACAAGATTATGGCGGTGGCGATGATGAATTCTGTTCTATTCAACTTACTGGTCCTCTGCGCCCGCATCCGGTGCGTCGGTTTCAGGTGTTTCGGTCTCGGCTTCCATCGCCTCAAGTCCGGTTTCGGAATTTGCGACCGGCTCGGGCTGGATCAGTCGAAACTCAATGCGACGGTTTTCTTCGCGGCCTTCTTCGGTGTCGTTGTCGGCGATAGGCTGGGTCTCGCCATAGCCGACCGCAGAAAAGCTGGACGTAGGCACACGCCGTCCGCGCAGTTCATTCAGGATCGATTGCGCCCGCGCCTGGCTGAGCTGCTCGTTCATTTCCTCACGGCCCTGGCTGTCGGTATGGCCCTGAATCTCCAACCTAATTGGACCGCATTCGCGCAGGATGTCAGCAATCTGGTTCAGGGCATCGCGAGATTCTGCGGCGACGGTGGCTGAGCCCGGTTCGAATGCAATTTTGCTGGCGGCCTGAACCTCAGCGAGCTGTTCTTCGCAGACCTCAGGATCAGGAGGCGCATCTGCGGGTGCAGGGGGCTCCTGATAGGTGATCGAGAGGGTGTATTCCTGCGCCTCACCCAACTTATCCGACAACATGCCGGCGATCCGTGCCTTGGCGTCGGGATCATGGCTGATGCCAGACAAGGCGACATTGTCCGGCGTCACGGTCAGCGCACCGTTGTGTAGCTCTGACAAAGCCTCCAGCCCAGCGAGTACACGCACTGGCCAATCTGCGGGCAGGTCCGGCGCGATCCGGGTTGCGGTGTGAACTTGCAAAGATCCGAAAGCAGCGCGGGCAAAGCTGTCGGTCATTTCGCGCAGAGTTTCGTCACCTACACGTCCCCGCAATTGCACCAGCCCCTCGGGGCTGCGGGTTGCCACGAACTCAACAGGCCCTGATGGGTCGTCCGGTTCGGGCTCAGGCAAGACGGCATGCAGGACAAAGACCTCAGGCAGCGCGTTTTCGAGCTCTCCCACAATGCGGTCGAACTCCAACGGGTTGGTGTCTTGTGCTGCGACGAGTGTGATATCTGCATCCGACAGGGTGACCGAACCTTTGCCGAGTTCAGCCAAGGCCCGGATGCTTAACTGTGCCGCGTTGGCCCAACGCGGAGAAGGCACACCCAATCCGATTGTACAAGAATAGGGGCCCGTCAGCCCGGCCTCTTGTGCGGTTACAACAATGATATCTCGCGCATCTTCATCCTGCGCTGAACACGCATCAAATTGCCCGCCATCCTCATCGATCAGGTATCGCAGCGTAAAGGGCGTAATCACTGGGCGGGGCGCCGAGATCGAAAGGCCTATGCGCAGACCCGGCGGCGCGGCGCGGTTCAGATTCTGCTCAAGCCGCTCTTTTTCCTGTTGGCTGTCGGCGATGGCGGTAATGCGCACAAGCCCGGGGTTGGCAGAAATCTTGGCACGGGGCAAATCCGAGAGCGCATCAATTGCATAGTCGATGGCCTGATCCCAGCCATCAGGCTTGGGATAATCAGCGCTTTCCATCAGGTCCGAAACCCGAGCGCTTGGATCGAGGCGCTGAAGATGTTCGATCAGATCATCGCGATCCAACTCGGCAGGCACCAGTCCTATGATCGAAATACCGCTGTCATTGCGCAGGATTTCGGCCGAGAAACGCGGCGGCGTTAGGTCAGCGGTGGGTGCGACTTCCATTTCATCGATCACGCGGGAGGTTTCGACCTCGGTTCCGGCAGCGGTCAGGGCGTTGAATCGGGTGGCCTCATCGGGCGCGGTCCCTGTCAACACGACACGAAGGCCATCGGATTGCACCTCGGCCCAGTCGTGCCCCTGCAGGTTCAACGCCCGGCGTACGGCAAACTCCGATGCATCTTCGATCTTGCTAACAGCAAAGCCGGCGGCCACCAATGACAGCAGGGCAGTCACCGCGAAGATCAACGCAACGGCAATGGCGTAGGGCAGACGCATGGGTTGGATCGGAACTCCTCGGGCGGTTGGTTCCGGACTCATACAGAGCCCGAACCAGAGGTGCAATCAGAGGAAAAGGGCGACGCAGAGGAAGATCAGCGGAATCAAGCCGGTGTCACGATTGGCCCGAAACAGTTGCAACAATTTGGCGTTGTCTTCCGTGTCCAAACCTCGCAATTGCCAGGCCAGATGCCACCCCATCGCCCAAGGTCCACCTAGGGCCACCACCAAAGCGAGCACCGAAGTCTCAGGCAAAGCCGCATCGATAATCGCAAGGCCCATCAGGCTGACGGTTCCAATCAGGAAGTATTTGAGCCAGCGTGCGGTGTCAGCGCCAAACAGCCGGGCAGTGGATTTGATGCCGATCAGTTCGTCATCCTCGGCATCTTGATGGGCATAGATCGTGTCATAGAATAGCGTCCAGGCGATTCCTGACAGGTAGAGCAGGATCGCGGGCCAACCGACCGCGCCGGTATGGGCCGCCCAGGCCAGCAGCGCCCCCCAGTTGAAGGCCAGTCCCAGGAAAATCTGTGGCCACCATGTAAAGCGTTTCGCAAAGGGATAGATGGTAACTGGTAGCAGTGAGAGCACTCCCATCGCAATCGCCGCCCGATTGAAGGTCAACAAGATTGCCAGGGCCAGCAGACACTGCAACACCATCCAGAACACGGCCTGACGCACACTGACCTGACCCGATGGGATAGGGCGCGAGCGGGTGCGCTCGACCTTCCCGTCAAACTCCCGATCCGTGATGTCATTCCACGTGCAGCCCGCGCCGCGCATCAGAAAAGCCCCAATGGCGCAGCCGATGGCGATCCAGAGGTCTTCCCACCGAGGTTGGCCATCGCTGAGGATCGCCAGCGCCAGCCCCCACCAGCAGGGGATCAGTAGCAGCCAAGTGCCGATGGGCCGATCAGCCCGGCTGAGTCGCAGATAAGGGCGAGCAAATGCAGGTGCGTGAGTATCGACCCAGTTGCCGGATACTGCGTCAGCGACTTGACCGTCTGGTGTTGGGGCATTGCCTTGCATATGTAGGGTCTCATGACTGCGAAGATCAGACTGTATGTAGAGCACCCTTTGGGTCCGGGGCAATCGGTTCCTTTGACGCGCGAGCAGGCACATTACCTGTTCGGGGTCATGCGGCTGTCGATTGGAGGTCAAGTTGCCTTGTTCAACGGGCAGGATGGCGAGTGGCGGGCTGAGGTCGTCGAAGCAGGCAAGCGCGGTGGCGTGCTTTCCTGTGTTGAACAGACAAAGCTGCTGCAATTACCGCCGGACCTTTGGCTGCTCTTTGCGCCGATCAAGAAGGCACGCACTGACTTTATCGTTGAAAAGGCAGCTGAAATGGGTGCTGCGCGGATCATCCCGGTCCAAACCGAGTTCACCAATTCTGAACGCATCCGACAGGACCGCCTGCAGGCCCATGCTGTGGAAGCGGCCGAGCAGTGTGGCGGAACTTATGTGCCTGAGGTCACTGACCTGGTGCGGTTGGATCGGGCTTTAGACGCATGGCCCGAAAACCGCCAATTGATGTTCTGTGACGAGGCCACAGTTGGCTCAGCCCTGCGCTTGGCTGAGAGTGAGAAAGGAAAACCCTGGGCTATCCTGATTGGTCCCGAAGGTGGGTTTTCAGAGCGTGAGCGTAAGCGATTGGCAGAGTTGCCATTCGCTCATGTGGTCAGCCTTGGCCCACGTATCCTGCGCGCAGATACGGCAGCTGTTGCAGCGATGACAATGTGGCAGCAGGCGTTGGGGGATTGGGTGTGACGTGGCGACCAGCGCAGGACGCAGACCTGCCCAAGATCGACGCGTTTTTTTCCCAGCACATCCAGACATCCATGTTTCCTTTGGCCAACTTGCGCGATCAAGGCCTGCACAGCGCTGACCCACGCGCGTTGAATGTCTGGGTTCTGGGTGATGGTCCTTGTGATGTCTTCGCGATCACAAACGAAGGAATGCTGTTGCCGCAATGTCCTGAATGCACTGACGCTGAGCTCATCAACGCGATCTCGCTCATTCGAGGCAGGGCTCTGTTTGGTATCGCCGCCGAGGCCACGCAGGCGCGACGGATCATGCAGCTTGCGGGGTGGCAGGATCGACCGGCGACTCTCAATAGCGATGAGCCGGGGTTTTCATTGGAACTGGAACAGCTCCAAGTGCCAGATCCAGATGGTGCTGAGCTCATTCCCCTCACTGATGCCAAACGCGCGGTTACTGAAGGGTGGCGGGAAAGCTACCTGATTGAAGCCATGGAATTTGATGCAGCACGTGCGAGAAAACAGTCCAGCAAAGACATTCAATCATATATTGAGCGCAACTCACATCGCGTTTTGCTGATTGACGGTGACCCCGTCGCCATGACCGGGTTCAACGCCAGCTTGCCAGAGATCGTACAGATCGGCGGTGTCTATACGCCACCCGAATTGCGTGGAAGGGGCTTTGCGCGTCTCGCCGTTGCGCTGCATCTGATCGAGGCGCGCAACGCCGGCGTCGCTCGCGCTGTTCTCTTTGCAGCTTCCGATGCCGCAGCGCGTGCCTATATATCGATTGGGTTCCAGCCTGCGGGCCATTACTCGCTGATCCTGTTCAAACACCCGGAGGACGTGGCATGAGTTTCATCCGACCCGAAGCCAAGCTGGCCTTGTGGCGCTGGCGCGAAGTTCTGGTTGCGGGCTTTGTTCTGATCCTCGGCCTCAGCTGGATCAGCGGTCCCGGTGGTTTGCTGGCGTGGTTGGGGTGGTTGCTGATCGTGGTTTCGATTGCTCTGGCCGTGATCGGGGTGCAACGGGTGCGTTTCCGCAATGGTGCAGGCGGTCCCGGGGTTGTGACCATCGACGAAGGTCAGATCACGTATCTGGGCCCGCTCGACGGCGGCATGGTCGCTGCGCGTGAGATTGAGCGGTTGGCGTTGGACCCGACCTCGCGCCCCGCGCTTTGGGTTCTGGACCAACCGGGGCAGCCGACCCTTCACATTCCGGTGAACGCTGAAGGGGCCGAGGCGCTGTTTGATGTCTTCTCAGCGCTTCCGGGGCTGAAAACCGAGCAAATGCTGTCGGAACTCAACGGTCGAGCGACGCATCCGGTGGTGATCTGGGAACGCACGCCGTCACGCCCGGCCCACCTTAGGCTGCATTGACACTCGCGCGGTTTGCGCTCAGGACTGAGCCGAAGACAGACACATCAGGATCGGAGCACGGGTCACATGTCCATCCCCCAGTCCGGCGGCGGACCGATCGAACGCCACGAGCAATTGGCCGAATATCTGGAATCGGGCTGCAAGCCCAAGGATGATTGGCGCATCGGAACCGAGCACGAAAAGTTCGGCTATTGCAAAGACACGCTGAAGCCGCTGCCGTTTGAGGGCAAACGGTCCATCGTGGCCGTGCTGGAAGGACTGCGTGACCGTCACGGTTGGGCAGAAGTGCGCGAGGCCGGGCATCTGATTGGGCTTGAGAAGGATGGTGCGAATGTCAGCTTGGAGCCGGGCGGCGCGTTGGAGCTGTCGGGTGCTCCGCTGGAGACGATCCACGAGACCTGCGATGAAGTGAACATCCACCTGCGCGAGGTGAAAGACATTGCTGATGAGATCGGCGTAGGCTTTATCGGTCTGGGCGCGGCTCCGATTTGGACCCATGATGAGATGCCGTTGATGCCCAAAGGCCGTTACCGGCTGATGAACGACTATATGGAAGAAGTCGGCACCATGGGTCGCGCCATGATGCGTCGTACCTGTACCGTTCAAGTCAATATCGACTTTGGGTCCGAGGCAGACATGGTGCAGAAACTGCGCGTCGCATTGGCCCTTCAGCCGGTGGCGACAGCGCTGTTCGCGAATTCCCCGTTCTTCGAAGGCAAGGTGAACGGCCAGAAAAGCTGGCGCAGCTATATCTGGCGGCATCTGGACGATGCGCGCACCGGTATGCTGCCCTTTGTGTTCGAAGAAGGCTTTGGGTTTGAGCGCTACGTGCAATATGCGCTCGATGTGCCGATGTATTTTGTCTATCGCAACGGCGAATATATCAACGCGCTGGGCATGTCGTTCCGCGACTTCCTGCAGGGCAAGCTGCCCGCTCTGCCGGGTGAGACACCAACGCTTTCGGACTGGGCTGACCACCTGACCACGGCCTTCCCCGAAGCGCGGATCAAGAAATTCATGGAGATGCGCGGCGCCGATGGCGGCCCATGGCGCAGGCTTTGCGCTTTGCCCGCCTTCTGGGTTGGTCTGACCTATGACCAGACCGCCCTGGATGCCGCTTGGGATCTGGTCAAAGGCTGGGATGCTGAGACACGCGAAGCCCTTCGGGTTGAAGCTGCAAAGGATGGGCTACAAGCACAAGTCGGAAACATCAACATGCATGATCTGGCGCGTGAAGTGGTCTCGATATCCGAAGCTGGCCTGAAGGCACGCGCGCGCCCCGGCGCGGGTGGACTAGTGCAGGACGAGACGCATTTCCTGAACGCGCTCAAGGACAGCATCGATACCGGCAAGGTACCCGCTGATGAGCTGCTGGATCACTACAATGGCGACTGGTATGGCGATCTGACGCGGGTGTTCCCCGAGTACAGCTACTGAGTACCGTTGGTGAATTAAGGCATTGTTTACCTAAGTGTTTATTAGGCATTGTTTTTTTTGCCTGATATCGGCTACCGATGTGCTTCAATTCAGGCGAGGGACTCATGGCTCGTATTAGCGAACTTCACTATTCTGATACCTATGCGGCGTCTTCGGGCGTAAACGAGTTCCTTGAAGTCGCGCTGCGGCCATCCGAAGATCCGGCAGACTTCACCGTATCGTTTTACGACACGAATGGGCAGGTCGGGCTGGAAGTGCAGCTGGATAATCCTCTGGTGCAGGTGACGGTCGATCCGGACAACAATGAGCTGGTCTATGTCATTTCGGCAGACGATTTCCCGATATTGCTGACCGACCCGGATGCTTCGATCTCTGGCATCTACGAAGCTTATGCGCTGACCGATACAAGCGACGGAACTGTAATCGATTTCTACGATATCGGCGGTGGCACAACAAATATCTTCGCTGTGGATGGGGCGGCAGTAGGCGCGACATCTGAGAATATACCGGTGTTGTTTGGGCCAGCTGCGACCACAACCACATTGCAGTTCAACCAGCCCGACCCAGACACACTCGTCTATGGATCTGTGAATCCGGGCGATTCTGGTGCCGCTTGTTTTGCAGCAGGAACGCTGGTGGATACGCCTGACGGGCCGCGCGCCATTGAAACACTCAGCCCAGGTGATATGGTTTTGACCGTGGATAACGGGGCCTGCCCAGTGCGCTGGATCGGCGGACGCAGCGCCTCGGGCCGTGATCGGTTTGCCCCGATCCACATCCAGCGCGGGACCCTTGGGGCTGAAAGGGACATCTATGTTTCGCCCCAGCACCGCATCCTGATCACCGGTTGGCAGGCTGAGCTGATGTTTGGCGAGGCCGA
The DNA here is from genome assembly GCF_056539605.1 of Ruegeria sp. BA2. Taxonomy (NCBI): domain Bacteria; kingdom Pseudomonadati; phylum Pseudomonadota; class Alphaproteobacteria; order Rhodobacterales; family Roseobacteraceae; genus Ruegeria; species Ruegeria sp. BA2. The sequence continues at coordinate 206,371 of NZ_JBQFVE010000004.1, forward strand.
AGTTCTGGTGCCCGCCAAGGCGCTGGTCAATGGCACCACCGTGACTGAAGCGCCGTGCGACATTATCCGTTATGTGCACGTGTTGTTTGATCGGCACCAATTGCTCACCACGTCTGGTCTGGTGTCCGAGAGCTTTTTTCCGGGTCAGGAAGGCCTGGCCGGGCTTACGTCCGAAACGGCCAATGAGCTCTTTTCCCTGTTCCCCGAGCTGATGCAAACGCCCGCGAACTATGGGGCCGCGGCGCGACCTGTGCGGGAAGACAAGACAACTGTGCTGCTGCGTTCTGCCTGATTGCATCCCTGCCACCTCTTGCTTTCGCGCGCTGCTGTGATAGCAGAGCCTGAACAGAATTCAGGGGCCCGTTACGGGAAGCGTCATGGACGATCTTAAGGCAAAATATCTGGGGCAGATCGCAGAAGCTGGCGATGAAAACGCGCTTGAGGCGATCCGCGTCGCGGCCGTGGGTAAAAAGGGTGAAGTCGCGCTGAAGATGCGTGAACTGGGCAAGATGACCCCCGAGGAACGCCAGATCGCAGGTCCCGCATTGAACGCTCTGAAGGATGAGATCAACTCGGCGCTTTCTGCGAAAAAGGCCGCGCTGGCTGATGCCGCGCTGGATGAGCGTTTGCGCACCGAATGGCTGGACGTCACTCTGCCGACCCGCGCCCGCCGACAGGGCTCGATCCACCCGGTCAGCCAGGCGACCGAAGAACTGACTGCGATCTTCGCCGAATTGGGATTCTCGGTGGCCGAAGGGCCACGCATAGAAGATGACTGGTACAACTTCGACGCGCTGAACATTCCCGGCCACCACCCCGCGCGGGCTGAGATGGACACGTTCTACATGCACCGCGCCGAGGGCGATAATCGCCCACCGCACGTGCTGCGCACCCATACTTCGCCGGTGCAGATCCGCTCGATGGAGCAGCAAGGTGCACCGATCCGCGTGATCTGCCCAGGCGGTGTGTATCGCGCCGACTATGACCAGACTCACACGCCGATGTTCCATCAGGTCGAGGGGCTGGCCATCGACAAAGACATCTCGATGGCGAACCTGAAATGGGTCCTAGAAGAGTTCGTGAAGGCCTTCTTTGAGGTCGACGATGTCGAACTGCGCTTCCGCGCCTCGCATTTCCCCTTCACCGAACCGTCGGCCGAGGTCGACATCCGCTGTTCCTGGGACAACGGTCAGCTGAAGATCGGCGAGGGCGACGACTGGATGGAGATTCTGGGCTCGGGCATGGTCCACCCCAAGGTCATCGCCGCCGGTGGGATCGATCCCGACGTCTATCAGGGCTTTGCTTTTGGCATCGGCATCGACCGTCTGGCGATGCTGAAATACGGCATTCCGGATTTGCGGGCGTTCTTTGACAGCGATCTGCGGTGGCTGCGCCACTACGGGTTTGCGGCGCTGGATATGCCGAACCTGCATGGTGGTTTGTCGCGTTGACGTGGGAAGCTGCACTCATTGGGTTTTCGGGCCTATGTTTGAGTGCAGCCAGTTTCTTGTTCGGAAAAATATTTTCACAGTCCGAGAATATCTTAGAGCGCAAACGAACGGCCTATCGGGACTTTCTAAAATTCTGCCCAAGCCCGAACGAAGCTCACTTGCCTGAACAAGTTTCGCCAATCGAGATGCAGCGCGAAGTAGGCATTCTCACGCTCTACGCTTCTGCAGATGCTTTGAAATATGCGGGTGAGTATTTTCGGACATTTGCTGACGCTCAGGAAGAATTGGTTGATGTCGAAATCGCAGCGCATCCAACTTTTTTCAAGGTGATGACAGCTTACAATCGAATGGTTTGGGAAATGCGAGCTGATGCTATGACGTGGTCTGTGTTTGCCCCAAAGCGAAAGGGTCGGAAATACCAACCTAGCATCAACTCCCAAGACTTTGATAGGTAGGCTGTCCGATAGTTCTGGGGCGCGGAGCAAAGGCCGATAGGCCGCCGCGCTATCGCCAGACCGCCCGCACGGGCTGGCGATTTGTCTCCGCCAGCGCAACGCTCGAAAAGCGCACGGATTTGGCCAGCATAAAGTGCGCAACACATGCCTTGGATCGCCATCCCGCGGTCTGGCGACAGCGCGGCTCGGTGCTAATTCGGATGTAGGGTGGGCTTTGGCCCACCATGTTTCGCGTGCCGGGCTGAAGCCCGGCCTACGTACGGGCTGCGTTTGGTTTACACCGATATGTTATGTGACAGCGGGGAAAGTCTCGTTAGGGTCGGGCGCATGATCTATCGACTGCTTTTTCTTCTGCTGACCGCAACCCCGGCATTGGCCATGGGGCCGTGGAACACCGATTGCCACGGCGATACTCCATGTGAGGTCGGCGATCGCTCGTATCATGTGCTGGAGCCTGAGGGTTGGGATGGCGAAACGCCTCTGCCGGTGCTTTTGCATTTTCACGGCTGGGCGCGGCAGGGAACCGTAGTGGTAAACCATCCGCGCATCGCGGGCGCGACCAAGCTGCGGGGTGTGCTGTTGGTGGCCCCGAATGGGCGCGGCAAGAGCTGGGATTTCTGGCGCTCGGGTACCGAGGATGTGCCATTCGCGGATGCCGTGTTGGAGGAAGTCGCCAAACGCTATCCGATTGATCCTGACCGCATCTATGTTTCTGGCTACTCCTTTGGCGGCGCGATGGCGTGGCGCTATGTCTGCCAATCAGGCAATAACATCGCCGCCTTGCTGGCCGTAGCGGGTAGCATTCGTCAGACCGAAGATTGTCCGGAGGCCCCCGCTGAGGCCCGACATGTGCACGGGCTGGACGATACGGTGATGGATTTTCCCTTTGGACCGGGCGGTGACACGACCTACCCAGTGGCCCTGTGGCGCGAGAAATACCGCTGCAACGGCGCTACCCCGCGCGGGGATTGGAGTGTTGAGCCGTTCCTGACCCTCAGCCGTGTGGAATGGACGGATTGTGCGCAAGGCCAAGTGGTGTTGGATATCCATCCCGGCGGGCATTTCATCCCGCATGGTTGGATTGGACGGCAATTGGACGAACTGCTAGGCCGGGCGCCAACATATCCATAGTCTTGCTGAAAAGGAGCCACTTCATGCGTTTTCTTCTGACTCTCATGTTCGTGCTCACGTCACTTCCGGTGCTGGCCCATGAGACATACCCGCCGCTTGAATTGCTATTGCAGACAAGCACCACGGTGGCAGGCGAACCTCTGGTCTATCCCGACGGCACACCCGAGATCACCATGGCCATCGTTACCCTTGAGCCGGGTCAGAAAACCGGCACACACCGGCATGAGGCGCCACTGGTGGGCTATATCCTCGAAGGGGAAATCACCGTGGATTACGGCCCTGCGGGGATCAAGGTGTTCAAGGCTGGCGATGCGGTGGCCGAGGCTTTGAACTCGCCCCATGCCGGTGAAAACAGCGGCGACGGGATCGCGCGTATTCTGGCAGTGTTCATCGGATCGGACACTGTGACCAACACAGTCCTCGAAGAGTAGGCGCGCCCTCTTTCCCATGTGCGGATAATCCGGTAAGTGCGGACTGACCCGAGATCTACTGGCGGAACCCGACCGATGAAATTCACACTTTCCTGGCTGAAAGACCACCTCGACACTGACGCTTCGGTCGATGAGATCGCAGAAGCGCTGACCGATCTCGGGCTCGAGCTCGAAGAGATCGTGAACCCGGCGGATCAGCTGGCGGGCTTTACGCTAGGCCATGTGAAACACGCGGAAAAGCATCCCGACGCGGATAAGCTGCGCGTTTGTACGGTGGAAACGGATGAGGGTGATCTGCAGATCATCTGTGGTGCACCGAATGCGCGCGAAGGAATCACCGTCGTGGTCTGCAAACCGGGCATGTATATCCCGGGTCTGGATATCACGATCAGCGTCGGCAAGATTCGCGGCGTCGAAAGCTTTGGCATGATGGCATCTGAGCGCGAGCTTGAACTGTCGGACGAGCATGACGGCATTATCGAGCTGCCCTCGGGCAATGTGGGCGACACATTCGTCGACTGGCTGGCCGAGAATGATCCGTCCAAGATTGACCCGATGATCGAGATCGCGATCACACCGAACCGGCCCGATGCGCTGGGTGTTGCGGGTATTGCGCGTGATCTGGCAGCCCGTGGATTGGGCACGCTGAAAGTGCGTGACTATGTCCCCGTGCCGGGGGATTTTGAAAGCCCGATCAAAGTGTCGATCGACGAGGATACGCTGGATGGCGCACCACATTTCACTGGGCGTCTGATCAAGGGCGTGAAGAACGGCCCCAGCCCTCAATGGTTGCAGGATCAGCTGAAGGCGATTGGTCTGCGTCCGATTTCGGCTTTGGTCGATATCACCAACTACATGACCTTCGACCACAATCGCCCGCTGCACGTGTTCGATGCGGACAAGGTGCAGGGCAACTTGCGGGTTCACCGCGCCAAGGGTGGTGAAAAGCTGGTCGCGTTGGATGAAAAAGAATACACCCTTCAGCCCGGCATGATGGTGATTTCGGACGACAAAGGTCCGGAATCAATCGCTGGTATCATGGGGGGCGAGGAAACCGGTTGTACTGAGGAGACAGTGAACGTCTTTCTGGAAAGTGCGTTCTGGGATCATGTGCAGATTGCCCTGACGGGCCGTGCGCTGAAGATCAACTCGGACGCGCGCTATCGCTTCGAACGTGGGGTCGACCCTGAATACACGCGCGAAGGGTTGGAGCACGCGACTCAGATGATCCTGGATATCTGCGGCGGTGAAGCCTCGAACGTGGTTGAGGCGGGCAAAGCGCCGAACCACGCGCGGGCCTACAAGCTGGATGCGGCGCGAGTGCAGTCTCTGGTCGGGATGGAGATCCCGGAAAGCGAGCAGCGGCAGACGCTGACTCGTTTGGGCTTCCGCTTGGACGGCGAGATGGCGCATGTGCCCAGCTGGCGTCCGGATATCATGGGTGAGGCCGATCTAGTGGAAGAGGTCGCGCGTATCGCATCTCTGACCAAGCTGCAGGGTATTCCTCTGCCGCGCACCACGGCGGGGATTCCCAAGCCGGTTATGACACCCACGCAGCGCCGCCAGTCGATGGCGCGCCGGACCTGCGCTGCGCTGGGGTATAATGAATGTGTGTCTTATACCTTCATCGATCAGGCCTCGGCAGCCTTGTTTGGGGGCGGTGACGCGGCAACGATGCTGGAAAACCCGATCTCGTCCGAGATGAGCCATATGCGCCCCGATCTGTTGCCCGGTCTGCTGCAAGCGGCGGCACGCAATCAGGCGCGGGGCTATGCCGATCTGGCTCTGTTTGAAGTCGGGCCCGTGTTCCATGATGGCGAGCCCGGGGATCAGCAGACGCAGATCACCGGTCTGCTGGTGGGCCGCAACGGTCCCAAGGACGTGCATGGTGCCTCCCGCCCCGTTGACCTGTTTGATGCCAAAGCCGACGCAGAGGCGGTGCTTGCCGCCATTGGTGCGCCCGCCAAGGTTCAGATCCTTCGTGGCGGCGATGCCTGGTGGCATCCCGGTCGGCACGGTAAGATTTGCCTGGGTCCGAAAAAGGTTCTGGGTGTCTTTGGTGAATTGCATCCGCGCGTGTTGCAGGCGATGGATATCAAAGGCCCGGCAATGGCGTTCACGATCTGGCCGGATCAGGTGCCGATGCCGCGCAAATCCGGTGCTACGCGTTCAGCATTGGAGCTGCGCGACTTGCAGGCTGTCGAACGGGACTTTGCCTTTGTGGTTGACGCAGATGTCGAGGCTTTGACGCTGGTGAATGCGGCGGCAGGTGCTGACAAGGCGTTGATCGAGGATGTGCGCGTCTTTGACGAGTTCATTGGCGGCAGCCTTGGCGAAGGCAAGAAATCACTGGCCATCACCGTGCGTCTGCAACCTTCGGACGAGACACTTAAAGAAAAAGATATCGAGGCTGTGGCTGAAAAGATCATCGCTAAGGTCACTAAGGCAACCGGTGGCACCTTGCGCGGGTAGAGCCCCTCAGCTTGTATCTGAACGACGCGCCTTCGGGCGCGTTTTTCATTTGGACAGATATTCAGCCAACAGATCAAAGACCAGCCGAATGCGGCGACTGGTGTGCAATTCACGATGGGTAGTGAGCCAGACGGGAAATGTGATCGGCTCCATCTCTGGCAGAACGCGTTCCATCCCGGGCGTTGCATCGCCGACGACCTGAGACATCGGCGCGATTCCAAAGCCATGTTTTGCATATTCCCAAGCCACAAGCCCGTTTTGTGAACCCAGCCGGAAGTTCTCATCAGACAGGTGAATACCCAAGGGTTTCAGATGGGCGATCATCTGGGTGGTATCGCCGAAACTGATAAACTCGTGCTGTGAAAGGTCCGATGTATTCCGCGGGCGCCCGACGCGGTTCAGATATTCTGTGGTGGCATAGAAATGCCCGGTAGCCTCTTGCACAAGCTTTGCGATGAGGTCTGGTTGGTCCGGGCGCACGTGTCGGATGGCGATATCTGCCTCACGCCGCATTAAGTCGCGAATGTCGTTCGATGCGATCACATCAATCTGCAAACGTGGGGCTTGGGCTCGAATATCTCGCAGCAAGTTGGGCAGGATATAGGCGGCCATCACGTCACTGGCGGTGATGCGAACCAGCCCTTCGATGGATTGCGCCTGCCCGGATGCGGTCAGAGAAATACGATTGGCGGCTTCGCCCATCTCGCGCGTGTGATCCAGCAACTCCATTCCGGCTTGCGTAATCTCCAAGGATCGACCGATGCGTTCGAACAGCATCAATCCCAGATCGGCCTCAAGCGTAGCGATCTGTCGGCTGAGTGTGGGTTGTGTCTGCCCCAATTGGCGCGCGGCTGCAGATAGTGAACCTGTTTCGGCTGTAGTGAGAAACGCCCTGATGTGGTTCCAGTCAAAGTCACTGAGATTACTCATGCAAATATGTATAAGCGTTCTGCAGTATTCGGCAATTCCTATTCGATCAATGCATAGCTACCTAGTGAGTCGAAGGAGACACCCTATGACGACCGCTGCAAAGTTTTGGGATGGCGTGGCAGAAAAATATGCCCGCTCACCCATCAAGGATATGGCTTCGTACGAGCATACGCTGGAACGAACGGCGTCATATCTGCAAAAATCAGATGACGTGCTCGAGCTTGGCTGCGGCACCGGGATGACCGCCTTGCGCCTGTCAAAATTCGCCGGTTCGATCACCGCAACGGATGTGTCGCAGGCCATGTTGGACGTCGGGCGCAAACATGCCGCTGAGCAAGACGTCACGAATGTGAAATTCGTCCGGGCCGAGGCGAATACGCCGCCCTCCGGAAAATTCGATGTCGCGCTGGCCTTCAATTTGCTGCATCTGTTAGAGGACATGGAAGGTGGGTTGAAACAGATACATAGGTCGCTCAAGCCGGGCGGTCTGTTCATTTCAAAGACATTTTGCCCACCTGCGCATGGTGCAAGCCTTCGGTTTCAGGCCATAAGACTCGCGCTACCTGTCATGCGGTTTCTCGGAAAGGCCCCTTTCGTGCGTTTCATGTCCGAGCATGAGCTGGACAGCGCCATACGGTGGGCCGGGTTCGAACTGGTCGAACAAGACAGTTTTCCAGTCCGCGATGCCCGGCGATTTGTCGTTGCCCGCAAGATTTGAGACAATCACAGAAACTCACACTTTCTGATTGGGATTTGCCCGTTTGAGGCTTAAGTAGCACCAGAAGCAACAGCGGAGGGTGCAATGGGCCTAAAGGTCTATCTGTCCGGAGAAATCCACACGGACTGGCGTGAACAGATCATCGACGGGGCGCAAGGGTTGGATGTGACATTCAGCAGCCCGGTCACCGATCATGGTGCCTCGGATGATTGCGGGGTGTCGATCTTGGGGGCCGAGCCAAACAAGTATTGGCATGACCACAAGGGCGCGATGGTAAACGCGATCCGGACCCGCAAGGGCATTTCAGATGCCGATGTCGTGGTTGTACGATTTGGCGAGAAGTACAAGCAGTGGAATGCGGCCTTTGACGCAGGCTATGCAGCGGCACTGGGTAAATCGATCATTGTTCTGCACGGGCCTGACCAACAGCACGCACTGAAAGAAGTGGACGCCGCAGCCCTTGCTGTAGCTGAAGAACCTTCTCAGGTGGTTGAGATTCTAAAGTACGTGCTCACCGGGTCGTTGCCCGGGTGATATGCAAGACGGGTGCGGCGTGTTTGGGACTCGCCGCACCTTCAACATCACTTAGTCCCGTGATGGGATGTTCAGACCGCGTTGCACGGCGGGCCGCTCGAGGAATCTGTCGAGATATCCAGTCACGTTGCTAAAGCTGTCCCAAGCCACAACATCCTTGACGTCATAAAAATCCAACCCGCGCAGCCACGGAGCGATTGCGATATCTGCGATCGAGAAGTCGCCAGCAACCCATTCTTGGCCATCCAATTGCTTGTCCAGAACACCGAGCAGTCTTTTGGCTTCGGTCACGTAACGCTCACGCGGACGGGGGTCTTCAATGTCGGCCCCAGCGAATTTATGGAAATACCCAAGCTGGCCGAACATCGGCCCTAGACCGCCCATCTGGAACATGACCCATTGGGTGACCCGATGCTTGTCGGCCGCGGATTCACCGAGCAATTTGCCGCTTTTCTCAGCCAGATACAGAAGGATCGCCCCGCTTTCGAACAGAGCAAGCGGAGATCCGTCTGGTCCGTTAGGATCAATGATCGCGGGAATCTTGTTGTTCGGGTTCAGAGAGAGAAACTCGGGGCTTTTGACATCCGCATCTGCGAGGGTAACTTTGTGCGCCTCATACGGCAGGCCGATTTCCTCAAGCGCGATCGAAACCTTAACGCCGTTCGGTGTGGGGAACGAATACAGTTGTATCCGTTCGGGAAACTGCGGGGACCATTTGGTCATGATCGGGAATTGGATTTCGTCCAGCATGAGGGGCTCCTGAGATCGTAGTGGTGCAGTCAATTTGGGAACTTGAGACGAATTTGTAAGACCCGCAACTGTGCATGACTGGTCAGTCGATGTTTGCTGAGGAACAGCAGGGGGAAAACTCGGGAATCCCGCACCTAGACCTGAAGGCAAAATTAGCCCAGACTTTTCAATGATCCCGCGCCAGAAGCACGGGTTTGCTATTGTTGCAAAGGAGATGCGCGTGGAAGACGTCGTAACACAGGTGGGTGCATTTGCGCCGCTGATCATGAGCGCGATCAAGGCGTTGATCGTTCTGATATTGGGTTGGATCGTAGCCAGAGCCATCAGCGGGCTGGTGAGGCGGCGCATTAACGCGACGCCGCATATCGATCCGACTTTGGGGAATTTCGTAGCGAGCCTGGTAAAATGGGTTCTGCTGGCGATCGTGTTCGTCGCAGTGCTCGGCATTTTCGGGATTGAGGCGACCAGCATCGTTGCCATTTTGGGTGCCGCGTCTTTGGCCATCGGTCTGGCTTTGCAGGGGACGCTCAGCGATCTTGCTGCCGGTGTGATGTTGGTGGTGTTCCGTCCCTACAAGCTGGGTCAATATGTCGATATCGGCGGAACGGCCGGTACGGTGAAAGATCTGAACCTGTTTACAACGGAACTGGTGACGCCAGACAACGTGCAGATCATCGTGCCAAATGGTCAGGCCTGGGGTTCGGTGATCACCAACTATTCCGCGCATGATACGCGCCGCGTGGATCTGGTGTTTGGCATCGACTATGACGATAGCGCAGACGAAGCGATGGGCATCATTCTGGATGTGGCCAAAGCGGATAAACGCATCATGGGCGACCCTGAACCTTGGGTGCGTGTGACCAATCTGGGTGACAGCTCGGTCGATCTGACTGCACGCCTCTGGTGTGCGGCTGCCGATTACTGGGACGTGAAATTCGAGCTTACCAAAGCGATCAAAGAAGCGTTCGATGCCAAAGGTGTTTCGATCCCCTATCCGCATTCTGTGGAAATCCACAAGGAAGGCTAGGGTCTCCCGCTCGTCGCGCGGGCATTGGAAATGCCCTCCTCCGGTTGGGTGCAGCGCCGCGCAATTTGCGCGGCGCGATTGTTCTGAGCTGTGGCGCAATCGCGCCGTGCCGAAGGCGCGGCGCCCGGCCCAACGCTGTAAAGCGCTCTTGCTAAAGAGCGCTTTCAGGAGCGGGAGCGTTTATGATTTGACCACAACACCCGGAGCGACCACATCGATGCCCAAAGCTTTGCCAACGGCATAGTAGGTCAGTTGACCTGCATGGACGTTCAGACCGGCCAGCAGGTGCAGATCGTCCTGACACGCCTGTTTCCAGCCTTTGTCCGCCAGCGACAGCATGAACGGCATTGTCGCGTTGCCCAATGCAATCGTCGACGTACGGGCGACGGCACCCGGCATATTGGCAACGCAGTAGTGCATGACACCATCCACCTCATAGATTGGATCGGCGTGGGTTGTTGCCTTCGAGGTCTCGAAGCAACCTCCCTGGTCGATCGCAACGTCCACCAATGCCGCGCCGGGCTTCATGGTGGATAACTGTTCGCGCGAGATCAACTTTGGAGCAGCTGCACCCGGGATCAGAACCGCACCGATCACCAGGTCGGCATCCTGAATCAGCTCAGCTGTGGCACCAGCAGTCGAGTATTGGTTCTTGAACGTACCGCCGAACACGTCATCCAAATAGCGCAGACGCGGCAGCGAGCGGTCCAGAACGGTGACATCCGCGCCCATGCCCGCTGCGATTTTTGCCGCATGGGTGCCAACAACACCGCCGCCGATGACGATCACCTTGGCCGGGCCAACGCCCGGAACACCGCCCATCAGTACGCCACGACCGCCATTGGCTTTCTGCAAAGTCCAAGAACCCACCTGAGGCGCCAAACGCCCAGCGACCTCGGACATCGGAGCCAACAGGGGCAGGCCACCATTTGCGTCGGTGACAGTCTCATAGGCAATTGCGGTGCAGCCCGATTCCAGCAGATCATGGGTTTGATCCGGATCGGGTGCCAGATGCAGATAGGTAAACAGCAACTGACCTTCGCGCAGCATCTTGCGCTCACCCGCCTGCGGTTCTTTGACCTTGACGATCATGTCGGCGGTGGCGAACACTTCTTCAGCGGTGTCGGCAATACGAGCACCTGCGGCGACATAGGCGTCGTTATCAAAACCCGAACCCATCCCGGCACCGGTTTCGATGATGACTTCGTGACCACGGGCTACAGCCTCGCCAGCCGCGTTCGGGGTCATACCGACGCGAAATTCCTGAGGTTTGATTTCCTTGGGGCAGCCGATTTTCATGTGAGACTCCATTCATAAACTGCCTAAATTATGGGCATTATTCAGCGCAATTTTTGTGAAACCCCACTTGCCATACTTAAAATTTACAGGAAATTATTCTAATCGAACGCAGCTTGACGCAATGGATGTGCGCAAATGACGATTGATGCAACGGATCGGAAGATTCTAGCCGCCCTTCAACGCACAGGTCGGATGTCGAATTCAGAACTGTCTGATCAGGCGAATCTGTCCCCTTCGGCCTGCCATCGGCGCGTGCAGCGGCTTGAGGCCGAAGGCTATATAAAAGACTACGTCGCACTGCTCGATGCCCGGAAGATGAATGTGCCGACAACCGTCTTTGTTGAGATCACGTTGCAGGGGCAGGCGGAAGAGGTTTTGGAGGCCTTTGAAAAGGCCGTTGCGCGAATACCCGATGTGCTTGAATGCCACCTTATGGCCGGCACGGCGGACTATATTCTGAAGGTCGTAGCTGAAAACACTGAGGATTTTGCCCGCATTCATCGACAATACCTGTCGCGCCTGCCCGGCGTGGCACAGATGCAAAGCTCGTTTGCCTTACGCACGGTATTCAAAACCACAGCTTTGCCGGTTTGAAATCAGCTTCAACGCAGGTCTTATTGCGTCAATTCCACCGCTTGTATCTGCTGCCAGACCGGGTCAAAATCCATGGTTCCGACCTTATGTGTAACCCAGGCAAGTTGCGCTGACACCCCATGGTTACACTGGCCGTGTACGGTCCGAACCCGATGAATGAGAAGGAGCAGACCTTGGCTTACGAAAACAACAGCACCCCCAAAGACTGGCTGGAAGCCGAACTGGAAGACACGCTGGACGAAGATTTCGAGATCGAATTCAGCGAGCCGATGCTCTCGATGGAGGTGCGCAAGATCTATAAGGATCAGCACCCCGACCTGCTGGATCGCAAGGTTTATTTTCGCAACCTTCTGCGTTTGCAAGCTGAATTGATCAAGGTCCAGGATTGGGTGGTACACACAGGCGCCAAGGTATGCATTCTGTTCGAAGGTCGGGACAGCGCTGGCAAGGGTGGGGTGATCAAGCGGATCACGCAGCGTTTGAACCCGCGCGTTGCGCGCGTTGTCGCGCTGCCCGCGCCCAGCCGTCGGGAACAAAGTCAGTGGTATTTCCAGCGCTATGTGCCCCATCTGCCCGCAGCCGGGGAGATCGTGTTCTTCGACCGGTCCTGGTACAACCGCGCTGGTGTCGAGCGTGTGATGGGCTTTGCCAACGAAGATCAGGTTGAACAGTTCTTTCAGGACGTTCCGGAATTCGAACGGATGCTGGTGCGGTCAGGGATCATTCTGCTGAAATATTGGTTCTCGATCACCGACGAAGAACAACAGCTTCGATTCCTTATGCGCATTCATGACCCGATGAAGCAGTGGAAGCTGTCACCGATGGATCTGGAATCCCGCATTCGGTGGGAGGCCTATACCAAGGCCAAGGAAGACATGTTCTTCCGCACCAATATCTCTGAGGCACCGTGGTATATCGTTGAAGGCAATGACAAAAAGCGTGAGCGGCTCAATTGCATCGAGCACTTGCTAACCAAGATTCCGTATGAAGATGTACCGCAGGAAAAGGTGAACCTGCCCGATCGACGCTATAACCCGGAATATGAACGCCGGATTCTGCCGGATGAGCTACACGTGCCCAAGATTTACTGACCTCATGGTCGGATAGTGCGGGGAAGTGATCCCCCGCACCTGAACGGTTTGATTAAGCCCAATCAAATCCGCAGTTCATTTCAAAAACAAACATGCCACACATGTCGTCATTTATGTCTTCGACTGTGGTTTCGACAGTTTCGATGATGTCGTCAGCGATGTCGGTATCGACCATAAGATCGATATCATCCATCTGAGACGTGATGTCGGCTTGCTGTACCGGCGCCCATTCGAATTGATCAAAATGGGCCTGCAGTGCGTTCACAAACGCCTCAATTCCAGCAAGGAAAGCCTGCACGTCAAAACAGTCTGCACCCGGTGCGCCATCATCAACGACAATTTCAGGTGTTTCCGGCTCAGGGTCTTCGACATCTGTGACGTCAGTGTCCGGAGTTTCTGGCTCGTCGACGTCGACCACGTCAGTATCCGGCATCTCAGGCTCTTCAACTTCGGTTACGTCTGTCTCCGGGGTTTCCGGCTCAGGGTCTTCACCTTCGGTCACATCGGTCTCAGGCGTTTTCGGATCTTCGGTTTCGGTCACATCTGTTTCCGGCGTGTCTTCCACGGGATCTTCCGTTTCGGTCACATCCGTTTCAGGTGTTTCGTCCGCCGGTTCTTCGGTCTCGGTGACGTCTGTCTCCGGAGTTTCTTCGACTGGCTCCTCCGTCTCAGGCGTTTCCGCGACAGGTGTATCGTCTGCGGGCTCTTCGACCTCGGTTACATCCGTTTCCGGGACTTCAGGTTCGATCGGGTTGGTGACCTCTTCTTCCGGTTCGACAACCTCTTCAACGGGTGGTGCGACCGGTGGAGCGGTGCCACCTGTATCGAGCACGACCTCGCCCTGAGTGGCAGCAAAATTCTGCGTCACCATGACCGCATCGAAACCACGCATGTCGCCTTCTTCGATTCCGATGCCAATATATTTGAAATCGGGGCTCAGGATGTTGGCGCGGTGGCCCGGGCTGTTCATCAGGTTTTGGTGCAGTTGGGCGACATCATCGCTGATGCCGGGTGCGCCCCGTTCGGATTGCCAAGCGATGTTTTCGCCAGTGCGCCAGCTTCCGGACAGATCGAACCCTGCGGCCTGCATCCGTTGGGTCGCGGATGAGCCACCTTCGCCGGTGTGGCTAAAGCGGTCGGTGTCCAGCATCCAGCTGCTGTGATCTTCGGATGAGTCGTTCAGTCGTCTCTCAAGTTGTAGGGGATCAAGACCGCGGGATGCGCGTTCTTGGTTGATCAGCGCGAGCATCTCGCGCTCGACTGTACTTGCTGTCGACATCAGTGCCTCCGTTTTTGCTTATGTCTGAGTGGACGGCCTCAGATACTGACGATCAACAAAGGCTGAATAGATATGCGACCTGAATGCGTGTTTTTCGGCAACGTAATGCAATCGAAGGACGATTCGCTGCGCTGCAAAATGCCGAGCGCGAATTGCGGAAGAGGATCGGCAAACTGCCGCGATAATCGGATTGGAAAATGAGCGGAAATACCCGCCTTGAAAACGACAAACCCCCGGGCAGGGCCTCGGGGGTCGTCAAATAGTGTCATCCAAAGCTGGACGAGTCGCGGTAGGCTCTTAGAGCAAACCTTCGCGCTGGGCTTTCTTGCGTGCCAGTTTACGGGCACGGCGGATCGCTTCAGCTTTCTCGCGCGCTTTTTTCTCGGACGGCTTCTCGAAATGTTGCTTGAGCTTCATTTCACGGAACACGCCCTCGCGCTGCAGCTTTTTCTTCAGGGCACGAAGCGCCTGATCGACGTTGTTGTCGCGAACACTAACCTGCATGTGGTTGTCACCACCTTTCTAGATAGAGTTGCAAGGAAATTGCAGGAAGTGGCCGTATAGCAAAGCGGACCTAACTTGTCTAGTACTGGACCCGCAGACCGGAGACCTAACATGACCGCCACCTACGAAGACACCAAAGAACAGCTTTTGAACGCGATTCTGGACCATGTGCCGTTTGACGGATGGTCGGAAACCGGCTTTCGGGCCGCGATCACGGATTGCAATCTGGACGCGGGGCTGGCGCGCGCGATTTGCCCGCGCGGGGCTGTCGATTTGGCGCTGGCCTTCCATGCGCGTGGTGATCAGGCGATGCTGGATCGGATCAAATCCGAGGATCTAAGCGGGCTGAAGTTTCGCGACAAGATTGCCGCTGCCGTCCGTTTCCGCCTTCAGGCGGTCGAGGATAAAGAGGCGGTGCGCCGGGGGGTGACCCTGTTTGCCCTGCCGATCTATGCCGCAGATGGGGCCAAGGCGGTCTGGGGCACCTGTGATCTGATTTGGAACGCTCTGGGTGACAGCTCGGACGATGTGAACTGGTACACCAAACGCGCGACTCTGTCGGGTGTCTACTCCTCTACGCTGCTTTATTGGCTTGGAGATGACAGCCCCGATTATCAAGCGACATGGGAGTTCCTGGATCGCCGGATCGAGGGCGTGATGCAGTTTGAAAAGCTCAAGGCACAAGTCAACGGCAATTCATTGCTAAAGCCGTTTCTGGCCGTGCCCAATTGGCTGGCCGGTCAGGTCAAAGCCCCAGTGAAAATGCCGGATAACTTACCGGGTTCCCTGACATCTAGGAAATAGGCGCGTCTGCCTCACTTGTCGCTAGGCCTTTGCTTGGCGGCCTGTTAGTCAATGGGCAAAGGAGAACTGCCCATGACCCAGACGATGCGCGTTGTTGAGATTACCCAACCAGGTGGCCCGGATGTTTTGCAATTGGCCGAACGCCCGATCCCGGTACCGGCTGAGGGTCAAGTGGTTCTCAAAGTGGCCTATGCTGGCGTGAACCGCCCCGATGCGCTGCAGCGGGCAGGGGCGTATGATCCGCCTCCGGGCGCAAGCGATCTGCCGGGGCTTGAGGCGTCGGGCGAGGTTGTGGCGCTGGGATCAGGCGTCGTAGGGGTGGCCGTAGGCGATCAGGTCTGCGCCCTTTTGCCCGGTGGCGGCTATGCAGAATATGTCGCCACGCCCGCCGCGCATTGTTTGCCTGTACCTGAAGGCATGGGTTTGAAAGAAGCCGCCTGTCTGCCTGAAACCTTCTTTACTGTTTGGTCTAACGTCTTCACCCGAGGTGGCTTGAAGCCGGGGGAAAGGTTTCTGGTACATGGCGGTTCCAGCGGGATCGGCACGACGGCGATCCAGCTGGCGAACGCCTTTGGTGCTCGGGTCTTTGCCACCGCTGGCTCGGCCGAGAAATGCGAGGCGTGCCTGAAGCTGGGTGCCGAAAAGGCGATCAACTACCGTGACGAAGATTTTGTGGCCGCGATGCGCGCCGAGGGTGGGGCGAACTTGATCCTCGACATGGTCGGCGGCGATTACATCCCGCGCAACGTCAAGACACTGGCCGAGGATGGAAGGCTGGTCCAAATCGCCTTTCTGCAGGGCCCGGTTGTTGAACTGAACTTTGCCCTGATGATGGTCAAACGCCTGACCCTGACCGGCAGCACGCTGCGTCCGCAAAGTGATCTGGCCAAGGCACGCATTGCGCAAGACCTGCGCGAGGCCGTTTGGCCCCTGCTCAAGGCGGGGAAAGTCGCGCCGGTGATGGATTCCGAATTTGAATTGGCCGATGCCGCAGCCGCGCATACGCGCATGGAAAGCTCAGGCCATATTGGCAAGATCGTTCTGAAGGTCGCTGGCTAGCTCTGCGTCAGGGCGGTCATGCGACCGCTCGGCGATACAGATGCCAAGTGGCGTGGCCCAAAATGGGAATGACGACGATCATTCCCAACAACATCGGGATCGCGCCCAGTACCAACAATGCGGCCACGATCGCGCCCCATGTCAGGATCACGCCCGGGTTCTGACGCAGGACCCGAACCGAGGTCACAACGGCCACGGGTACACCAACTTTACGATCCAACAGCAGTGGGAAGCTGACAACGCTCAGCGCCAGTGCGACCAATGCAAATAAGAAACCGGTGGCGGTGCCGATGATGATCATGCTCCACCCTGCCCCGGTGGTGAAGACTTCGGTTACGAAGCCCGTCGCCGAGGCTGGAGGTTCGGGCCCAAGTGTTTGTGCATAGATGCCTTGCGCGACCATCAGCCAAACCAGCAGCAGCATGACCAGATAAAAGCCCAGTGCCAGTATTGCTCCGAAGGAAGGTGAGCGGAATACGCCGAACGCATCCAGCCAATGCACCTCACCACCCTGTTCCCGTTTGCGGCTGATCTCATAAAGCCCAACGGCTGCGACCGGTCCTATCAGGGCAAAGCCCATGACCAGCGGGGCCAACAAGGGCACCATGTCCTTGTTCAAGCCGATCCCGAACATCAGCAATCCCGCAATCGGATAAATCAGAACGATAAAGATCGCATCCGCGCGGGTTTCCAGAAAGTCCGTATAACCGGCCTTCAGGCATTCGCGCAGGTCCTGAAGCGTCAGCGTGTGCACGGTTGGCAAGGCGCGGACATCCGCACTGCCGATCTCGGATACTGATTCTGTGACATGATCACTGGTCGCCTGCAAATTGCGGGCGACCCAGGTAATTGGGTTACCGATTGTCTTGTCCATGTTCATCCCCTTTTCTGGCGTGGGTGCGCCGCGGGATGCATCCGGCATGGCAATTCGCGTGACCGGATCAGCCGGCAACGTCTGCCCATTCACAACGTCTGCTTGCACTATAGCACATGTTGCGAAGTTTTGCCTGATCACCCTTTCGAGACCGCAAGGATTGCTCTGCCGCACAAGCGTGTTAGCTTTGGCTTCACAGGCAAAGGAGGCATTCATGCAGCAATCAGCACGCACCGTCGTCATACATGAAAACGGAGGCCCAGAGGTTCTGAGGATCGAAGATCGCCCGCTTGGCGATCCGGGCCCAGGTGAGGTGCGCATTCGCCATCACGCTTGCGGATTGAATTTCATAGATGTGTATCAGCGCACCGGCCTCTATCCGCTTGAATTGCCTCATGCATTGGGGATGGAGGCTGCCGGTGTGATTGAGGCCGTGGGCGAAGGTGTGACGCATCTCGCACCTGGCCAACGAGCGGCCTATGCGGCGGGCCCGTCTGGGGCGTATTCTGAGGCGCGTGTCATGCCTGCCGCGCAGGTCTGCCCACTGCCTGAAAGCATCTCGTTCCGAACGGCTGCGGCCATGATGCTAAAGGGCATGACCGTCGAATATCTGTTTCACCGTACAACGCCGCTGCGGCGGGGCGACACCGTGCTGTTTCACGCCGCTGCTGGCGGGGTGGGTCTGATCGCCTGCCAATGGGCGAAATCCGAAGGCATCAAGCTGATCGGAACTGCTGGAACAGATGAAAAGTGCAGCTTGGCGCAGTTCAATGGTGCGGCGCATTGTATCAATTATCGTACAGAGAACTTTGTCGATCGTGTCGCCGAGATCACCGGGGGCAAAGGGGTCGATGTTGTGATGGATTCGATCGGCGCAGACACGTTTGAAGGATCTCTGGATTGTCTGAAACCTTTGGGCATGATGATCTCATTCGGCAATGCCTCAGGTCCGGTGCCGCCGGTAGACCTAGGTATGCTCGCGCAGCGTGGATCATTGAAAGTGACGCGGCCAACCCTGTTCACCCATATCTCGGATCATGCGACCTGTCAGGCGATGGCGCGGCGCTTGTTTGGCAAAGTGGACGGGCGAGAAGTCAAGATCCACGTCGATCAGGAATTCCCGCTGGATCAGGTTGCAGACGCGCATCGTGCGTTGGAAGCGCGTCAAACCACGGGTAGCACGGTTCTGGTGCCCTAGCGGCAAGGGCCCGGCGATCTGCGCCGGGCCCAACTTTTTCGTCAAAAGCGATATGCGACGCGCAGCTGAACTGTCGTGGCGTCTACATCAACGCCCGATGAGTTGAAATCATCAAACTCATGATACAGGATCTCGCCGCCAACGCTGATATTGGGGGCTACGATCTGTTCATAGCCTGCACCGATGAACCAGCCGTCGTCGCTGCCCAGATTGTCCGTATCGGCATCGGCATAGCCAGCAGTCCCATAGAGCAGACCTTGAGGATTCACCTTGTAGCCCGCACGTGCCTTGAGCCGCCAGACATTCTCGACCGTGGCGGCGCTGCCCAGGTCGACGTCGCTCCAGTCATAGTCGAAGCCACCGCCGACAACCCAGTCGCCCAGATCATAGTCATATCCCAGGATGATACCGCCAATCGCGCCATCACCGTCGACGCCTGACACGTTTGTATCGATGTCTGCATAACCGAACTGCGCACCACCATAAAAACCGGTCCAATCGCCCGAGGATTGCGCCATGGCGGATCCTGCCGTCAATACCGCGACCGAGGTGATCAGTGCCAATCTTCCTGTCATCGTCTCATTCCTTTCGCTCGAAACCTGCTGCCAATCGAATGGCAGCGTTATGATTCAATCTACCTCCCGGCCTCGGGGCCGGATTAGTGATGCGTTGACTGTCCCGAACTAAGTGAATTGGCCAGGTGCTCTGGCGCAGGCCCTTTCAGGTTGGGCTCTTTTCTTTTGTTCTAGATAGGATGCGGCGCAGGGCCTTCAAATAACA
This sequence comes from Ruegeria sp. BA2, assembly GCF_056539605.1. Classification (NCBI taxonomy): domain Bacteria; kingdom Pseudomonadati; phylum Pseudomonadota; class Alphaproteobacteria; order Rhodobacterales; family Roseobacteraceae; genus Ruegeria; species Ruegeria sp. BA2. The sequence goes on from NZ_JBQFVE010000004.1 coordinate 225,752, forward strand.
ATCGGCGACAGATACGATCTGCCGCCGATGAAATAAGATTCTGTCAGCGGATTATTGCTGCAGTTCAGCCGGATCTTTGTCGGCAATGTTTTCCCAGTTTGCGCTGGCTTGCTCAACAAAGCCGGGAATGTCGCCTTCCCAACGTTCCTGAATGTCTTGCGACAGGTTCAGGTAGAGTTTGTTGTCAACGATTTTCCAGTAGTTCGGATCGCCGTCGAATTTGAAGCCCATCGCGGTGCCGAACGCGCAGTAGCCGCCATATGCGGGCAGATACGCCTCTGGGTTGGCTTCAAATGCGGCTTTGTTTTCTTCCGATGCAAAACGATACAGCGCTTCGTTGTGCAGGGTCGAGATGCGATAGTCGCCTTTGGTCGCCTCGCCAACGGTGAAATAGGCAACGGGGTCATAGCCCTGCATGGCCAGACCGGTCGAGCTTGCGTTGATTTCAACACCGGCCGCCATTGCCGAGCTAGCAATTGCAACAGACAGCGCGACACCGCTGATGATGGATTTGAACTTGTTCATGACTTCACCTTTCGTGAATAGGCTCGCTTTGAGAGCACTGAAATTTTGCCCGGGCGAACCGGATTTGATTGTCGCAACGCCGGTAATTGGTCGTCACAAAATCCCAGTTGGGGAATGGCCTGTTCACGTTCAAAGCAATCAATTGTGATTGTGCAGAAACAAATACCGGGTGTTCATTCCTGCACGTCTGGGACAAGCTTCAGTACGAAATCCACGACCTTCTCAGCGGGCATTTCGCAAGGGCGAAGCAACGCGGCTTTCCCGGTCAGATACAGGTTCAGGCTGATATAGTCAGAACCGCCCAACTGCTCGGCGACCAGTTTGTGAGATTTCCCACCCGCCATGATCTGATGCGACACCACGTATCGGTCATGGCCCGCAGTCCCGGTAAACGTACCGATAGGCAGATTGTTGAGGGCGTCCAGAAAGGCGCTGGGTGCGATCACGACTTGCCGATTTTCGGCTCGGTCCCTGCCTTGATCCGCGCAAGGTTGGCGCTGTGCCGCCAATAGACCAACAGGGTCAGCGCAATCCCAAGGATGAACGTGCTGCCATCCGTCAAAACCATGATCCAGGTCGTCGACAGTGCAGCGGCAGCCAATGCGCCAACGGACGAGATACGCCAGATCAGCGCTGCCACCAACCAAGTCAGGCAGCAGGCAACACCGACGCGCCAATCCAGCGCCAGCCAGAGGCCCAGAAATGTTGCCACGCCTTTGCCGCCTTTGAAGCCCAGCCAGACGGGAAAGCAATGCCCCAGAAACACTGCAAGCGCCGCAACCTGCGCGGCGTCTTCTCCGGCCAATGCCCGTGCAAGCAGTACGGCAACTGCACCTTTGGCGGCATCAAGCAGCAATGTCAGCGCCGCCGCCGCCTTGTTCCCGGTGCGTAAAACATTGGTAGCACCTATATTGCCTGACCCAATCTGCCGAAGATTGCCCAGCCCCATCACACGCGCAACAATCATGCCAAACGGGATAGACCCGAACAGGTATCCCAGCGCGGCCCACAAGATGAGCTGGGTCATTGAACTGTCGATTATGGGCATCAGGTTCTCCGGTACACTTCTTGTCCTGCGACATATGTCGCGGTGACCTTACCCTGCATCCGTTGCCCGTCAAACGGCGTATTCTGTGATTTTGATTTCAGCGAAAAGCGGTCCAGAACAAAAGGATTGTCCGGGTCGAACAGCACAAGATCGGCGGGTGCGCCCTCGGCCAATCGACCGCTTCCCAGCCCAAGCCGTTTGGCAGGGTTCAGCGCCATGGCGCGAAACAGCGTTGGCAGGTCCAACTGCTCCGAGTGATACAGCCGCAGTGCTGCGGGCAGCAGCGTTTCCAGCGCCACCGCGCCCGAGGCGGCTTCTTCAAACGGCAGGCGCTTGCTTTCCTCGTCTTGCGGGGTGTGCATCGAACTGATCGTGTCGATCAGGCCGGTTCGGACCGCTTCGATGATGGCTTGCCGGTCATCTTCGGACCGCAGCGGAGGTTTGACCTTGAAGAAGGTGCGATAGTCGGCCACGTCCAACTCGTTCAGCGTCAGATGGTGGATCGAGGTACCGGCGGTGATATCCAGCCCATTGCGTTTGGCGCGGTCCAGCGCGGGCAGAGCACGGGCCGCTGTGATCTGATCGGCATGGTAGGCCGCGCCCGTCATCTCCAACAAGGCGATGTCACGGTCCAGCCCCATGCGTTCGGCTATAGGCGACACAGCGGGCAAGCCACGCAAGGCGGCGAATTTGCCGCTAGTGGCTGCGGCACCAGCGCTGAGCCCCGGCTCCTGAGGGTGGGCAATGACCAGCGCACCGCAGGATTTCGCGTAGGTCAGCGCGCGCGAGAATACTTTGGTATTGGTGATCACGTGATCGCAATCCGTAAATGCGACAGCGCCTGCGTCTTGCAGGAACCCGATCTCGGTCATTTCGCGCCCATCGCGGCCCTTGGTTAGGGCGGCCATCGGCAGGACATTGACGGGCGCATCAGCCTGCGCACGCCGGGTCGCAAATTCCAGCGTTTCGGGCGTATCGACGGCTGGTAGCGTATCGGGGCGCGTGACGATGGTGGTCACGCCTCCGGCAGCCGCCGCCAAACCGGCAGATTTATAGCTTTCCTTGTGCCGCTCACCGGGTTCACAAACCTTGACGCCGATATCAACGATGCCGGGGGCAAGGCATTGCCCTTTGCAATCGATCACCTGCGCGTTAGCGTCTGGGCCTGCGCCTTCACCGCGCGCGCTGATCCGACCATCAGTGACCTGCAAACACCCTAAGCTGTCCGTGCCCGTTTCGGGGTCGATCAGACGGGCGTTGGTAAAGATCAAATTGCTCATGCCATTGCTCTTTCAATTGCGGCTTTTGTAGCGGCTGGGTCTGATTGGTATTTGATCAGGTGCTTGTCACCGCTTTTGGTGACAATCTGGACAAAGCTGCCCATCGTGTTGACGGCCTGTATCTGATTCAGCGCCACCTTGCGTGGACCGGGACCCGTTAGGTTGGTTTCGGTCATCTCCCAAGTGGCGGCCATCTCTTCCGAGGCCAGATACCACGCGCGGATGGTTATGGCTGCCAGACCGGCAGGCGCGCCGGTCCAGACATAGGGGTTTCCGATCAGCCAAAGTACGATCATCGCACCCGCCATCGCAAACGCAGCCAGCCACGCATTGGTTCGTATATACGCGCCTTTGTCCGGAGTGAACGTCACAGGATCAGCCAAAGGGCGCCTCCGATGATAAGCGCCATGACCACGGCAAATATCGATGACCCCAACCTTTGTGCCTTGGCCCTGGCTTCCCGTGGTGGAGGGGGAGAGGCTGAGAACGGTTTTGCACTTTCGGTTTCGATTGTGCCGCCAGACCAGTTGGTCGCTTCTTCAGTGAACAGGCCGATCAGGCGCAGGCGCGGATCGGGTGACAGCGTTGCCGCTCGACCACCAAACGCAGCGCTGCGCAGGACCATCACCCAGCTCTCTATGGCTTCGAGTTTCGAGCGGTCCAACTGGTCGTCCGAGACACCACAGCCTTCGCTGAGATACCCATATAAGCCCAGGTCTTCCAGGTCAGAGACAGGGAAGATATCGATCTGATCGGGGTCCAACCCCTCAACGCCAAGTACCTGACCAGCGGCACCCGGTTCTCGCAAAAACTTCGCCTCTTCGGGGCGCATATCCAGCGTGAACAGGCGGATCACGCCGCGTTCGTTAGGGGCGACAATCAGATCGCTCATGCCGCCTCGCTTTGGTTGCGCGCTAAAAGTTCCATCGCGGCCATACGCACAGCGACGCCCATCTCAACCTGCTCCTGAATGACGGATCGGTTGATGTCATCTGCCAGAGTGCCATCGATCTCAACCCCCCTATTCATGGGGCCCGGATGCATGACAATAGCGTCCGGCTTGGCCAGCGCCAGCTTTTCAGGGTTCAGCCCGTATCGGTGATAGTATTCTCGTTCTGACGGGATGAATCCGCCATCCATCCGTTCTTTCTGGAGACGCAGCATCATCACCACGTCGACGTCTTTGAGGCCCTCGCTCATGTCATCATAAATCTCGGCTCCGAATTCGGAAAACTGTGGGGGCACAAGCGTCGGGGGGCCGATCAGGCGGATGCGGTTCTCCATCTTGCCCAGCAGGATCAGGTTTGACCGCGCGACGCGGGAATGTGCCACGTCTCCGCAAATGGCGATGTTCAGTCGATGCAGGCGGCCTTTGGCACGGCGGATGGTCAGCGCGTCCAGCAGGGCCTGTGTTGGGTGCTCATGCCGACCGTCACCTGCGTTTAGCACGGCGCAATTCACCTTCTGCGCCAACAGGTCCACCGCGCCGGAATGAGGATGCCGCACCACCAGCAGATCGGGATGCATCGCATTCAGCGTCATTGCGGTATCGATCAGCGTTTCACCCTTTTTGATCGAACTGGCCTGCATCGCCATGTTCATCACATCCGCGCCCAGTCGTTTACCCGCCAGTTCGAAACTGGCCTGTGTGCGGGTGGAGTTTTCGAAGAACATGTTGATCTGCGTCAGCCCTGACAGCACGTCCGAATGCTTGGACGATTGCCGGTTCAGGTCCACATAGGTTTCGGCCAGATCGAGAATGGCGGTGATATCGGATTGCGACAGATGCTCGATGCCAAGAAGGTGACGATGGGCGAAACGCATTGGGCGGGCTCCTGTCTGACAATCGGACCGCTTATAGAAAGCCAAACGCGCAGAGGCAACCTAAGGTTCCGACCCTTCGGGCAGTTTCTCGCATCCGCCTTCGGGCAAACATTGCTCGCCCGGTTTGCACCATTTGCCATAGCCGCAATCGATAGCCTTGATCGGCACACATCCCTGATGTTCCGAGCATTTGAAGCCGGGACGGCATTGCGATCCGGTTTCCTCGCACAGGAACCAGCCGGGGCGGGAGCATCCGCCGCCCGGTAGGCAGGACGAACCGGACCCGCAGGTTCGACCATCGTCGCAGGTAATGACCGGGCTGGGTGTGAAATCCGGTGTGTTGCGTTCGCATTCTCCGCGCCCATTGCAAAAACTGTCGCCCGGGCAATCCAGTCGTGATGTGCATTTGTTCAACCCAGCAGGTGCGCAACGGGTGCCACCTGCCACGCAGCGTTCAAATGGGCCGCAGGTACGACCGCCGCCGCAATAGGTATGACCCGGAGGGATGCAACGCCCATCAAAGCTGCAGCGCTGGCCAGCGGAGCAACATCCGCGACCACACTGCAACTGACCGGGGCGGCATTGAGAGTTGCGGTCAAACAGTTGCGCGTGTGCCGAACCGCCCGAAGTTGCAAGCAACAATCCAATCAGAAGGAATCGCATAAATGACAGCATGACTCTGCCATGGTCGGTGCGACCCTGTGCCATGGCAAGGTCTATTCGCTTTCCCTCGGACAAAAGCTGGTTAGATTGAAAGCTATGGAATCGGGCTTGGATTATCATACGGCGCGTGCGCTGCTGGAATGGCAGATCGAATTGGGCGCAACCGATGCGATTACGGATGCGCCGATCGACCGCTATGCATTGCCGGACAAAGCGCCCAAGGCGGAAAAGCCAGCAGCCGCGAAGCCAGCCAAGACCCCCGCGACGCCCGAAAAGGTCGACCCAGTCGAGATTGCGCAGCACGCAGCGAACGCTGCCGGGTCGCTGGACGAATTGCGCGCCGCGATGGATGCGTTTGGTCTGTGCGACCTGAAACGCGGCGCAAAGCAGCTTGTGTTTGCTGACGGAACCCCCGGTGCACGGGTGATGATCATCGGGGAAGCGCCCGGTCGCGATGAGGATCGCGAGGGCAAGCCGTTCGTCGGGCGCGCCGGGCAGTTGCTGGACCGAATGCTGGCAGCGATTGATCTGGACCGGAACGAAAACGCCTATATCACCAACGTATTGCCATGGCGGCCTCCGCAGAACCGCGATCCCAAGCCGGAAGAGATCGGCATGATGAAGCCGTTTCTGGAACGGCACGTGGCCCTGGCCAAGCCCGAGGTTCTGGTGGTGATGGGCAACATCAGCTGTCAGGCGGTGCTGGGCAAACGCGGGATCACCCGGCTGCGCGGCAACTGGGATCAGGCGCTGGACCTGCCGGTGATCCCCATGTTTCACCCTGCCTACCTGCTGCGCCAGCCGCAGATGAAACGGCAAGCCTGGGCTGATCTGCTTGAGCTGCAAGCGTGGCTGAGAGGTGGCGCATGAGGGTTCTGGCCTTCTCTGATCTGCATATGGCGCGCAACCGGGCCGCTGATCTGGTGGCGGCCAGTACCGAAGCCGATCTGGTCATCGGGGCCGGAGATTTCTGCAACATGCGGCAGGGGCTGGATGAGGCGATGGGAATGCTGTCGGGCATCGCGGCCCCGCTGGTTCTGGTGCCGGGCAACGCCGAAAGCGCCGAAGAATTGACTGACGCAGCACCCGAAGGCGCTCATGTATTGCAGGGGACAGGCATGACCCTGGATGGTTTGCGCCTTTTCGGGTTGGGCTACGGTGTCCCGCCCACCCCGTTTGGCGACTGGTCCTGCGACCTGACCGAGGCTGAGGCTGCAGAGCTGCTGGATCGGTGCGAGACGACGGATATTCTGATCGTGCATTCTCCGCCCAAGGGACATGGCGATACCACCTCGCAGGGGGTGTCGGTTGGGTCGGTAGCTGTGCGCGATGCGGTGGAACGGCTTCAGCCAATTCACGTCTTTTGCGGACATATCCATGATAGTTGGGGCTATCGTGGCACAATCGGGCGCACGCAGATCGCCAATCTCGGCCCGAAAGTGCATTGGTTCGAGGTGACGACATGATCGCGGCAACGGTCTGCCGTTCATTAAATTTCAAACTGTAAATCCGCGCCTTGCGCATCACCGAAAGGGCCTGGCAGACATGTCACGCATCGACGAAAGCATGGAATTCATCCCCATCCGCATCGCGGTCCTGACCGTGTCGGACACACGTTCGCTGGCCGAGGATCGCTCGGGCCAGACACTGGTGGATCGGATCGAACAAGCGGGCCATTCGGTGGCAGATCGCAAGATCATCAAGGATGAACGCTCTGAAATTGCGGACCAGTTGCGCGCTTGGATTGCTGATCCCGAAATTGATGTGGTGATCTCGACCGGAGGCACGGGCCTGACCGGTCGCGATGTCACCGTTGAGGCCCATCGCGACGTCTATGAAAAAGAAATTGAGGCTTTCGGAACCGTCTTCACCATCGTGTCGATGGAAAAGATCAGCACTTCGGCCGTGCAGTCTCGCGCGACAGGCGGCGTGGCCGGTGGGACATACCTGTTTGCTCTGCCGGGTAGCCCGGGCGCGTGTAAGGACGCGTGGGATGCGATTTTGGAGAAACAGTTCGATTATCGCCACCGGCCCTGCAATTTCGTAGAAATAATGCCCAGATTGGACGAACATCTGCGACGGAAGTAAACTGGTCCTGCGTTTAACTCATCATAACCGCTTTGTGGCTTGGCATTTTTTACGGCCCGGCTACCTTTGCGGAAGGCAACATGTGCAACCCGAGGTAAGTTGACCGATGCGATTTCTGCGGCAAAGCCTTGTTGGGGTGTTCCTGGCGTTTCTGACGCTGGGTCTGTTGGTCGTTGCCGCTCAGATGATCTCGGGCGCGGTGCAGGATGTGCTGACGCGGGATAACAAAGCCCCTCAGGCGCGGGAACGCGTTTTCGCCGTCACCGTGCGCACCGCCGAGCCTGAAACTGTAACACCCTATCTGGAAGCGTTTGGTCAGATTCAAAGCCGTCGCAGGCTGGAATTGCGCGCAGCCTTGGGTGGGCGCGTTGTCTCTCTGGCGGAGGATTTCGAGGATGGCGGCACCGTAACAGCAGGTGAGCTGTTGGTGGAACTTGACCCTGCCGATATGCAATCGGCACTCGACCGCGCCAAATCCGATCTTTTGGATGCTCAATTCGAAGAACGGGACGCCGAGCGTTCGCTGCTGCTGGCGCAGGATGAATTGAAGTCGGCTGAAGCACAGGCCGAGCTGCGCGACCGCGCGCTGCAGCGTCAACAAGATTTGCAGACTCGCGGCGTCGGCGCGGCTGCCAGCGTCGAAGAAGCGGAACTGGCGGCAACTTCGGCGCATCAGGCGGTTCTTGCGCGCAGGATTGCCCTGGCGCAGGCGGAATCTCGGGTGGATCAGGCCACAACTCTGTTCGCGCGGGCGCGCATCGCGCTGGAGGGTGCCGAGCGTGATCTGGAAGATATGACCATCCATGCCGGGTTTGACGGGACGCTGACCGAGGTGACCTTGGTCGAAGGCAGGTTGGTCGCGGCCAACGAAAAGCTGGCCGAACTGGTGGATCCGAACGCGCTTGAGGTCGCGTTCCGGGTTTCGACCGCGCAATTCGTGCGGTTGCTGGATGGGCAGGGTGATTTGATCGCCGCGCCGGTTACGGTTTCGCTTGAGGTCACGGGAACGGATCTGACCGCCACGGGACGGATCAGCCGCGACAGCGGTGCTGCAGGCGAAGGGCAGACCGGGCGTTTGATCTATGCCCGTCTTGACGATGCCCCGGGTTTCAAGCCCGGAGATTTCGTGACCGTCTCGATCGAAGAACAACCATTGGACAATGTGGTGCGCCTGCCATCCTCGGTTCTGGACGCCACGGGCAACGTACTGGTGCTCGGCCCTGATGACCGGTTAGAGCCACTGGCCGTTCAACTGATCCGCCGACAGGGCGATGAGGTTCTGTTGCGCGGCGAAGGCTTGGAGGGTCGAGAGGTCGTGATCGGCCGGACCCCATTGTTGGGTTCAGGCGTTCGCGTGCGTCCCCTGCGGATTGAGGCGAATGCCGAAGCTGATCCAGGAATGGTTGAGCTTTCCGATGAAAAGCGCGCGCAGCTTGTCGCGCAGGTCGAGGCCAGCGATGCGATGTCTCAGGAAGACAAAGCCCAAGTATTGGGTCAGTTGAGCGAGGCACAGGTGCCTGCCGCCCTCGTTCGTCGCCTTGATGACAACCGGGCCGGGGGCTAAGCGCGATGATCCGCGACATTCCCAACGCGGCGGGCGGTATCCTCAGCTATTTCACCCGGCATCGCACGGCGGCCAACCTGCTGCTGCTGGTCATGTTGGTCCTCGGGGCTGCTGCGATTCCCAACATGCGGGCGCAGTTCTTTCCTGATGTGATCCTTGAGCGGGTTGATGTGAACGTTCAGTGGGACGGCGCAGGCCCCGAAGATGTCGACAACGGTATTATCCAACTGCTCGAACCGGCGCTTTTGGCGGTTGAGGGCGTCGCCAGTACCGAGTCGACTTCGCGCGAAGGAACGGCGCAGGTCCGGCTGGAGTTTGAGCCGAACTGGGACATGTCTCGCGCGGTTGAGGAGGTTCGAACGGCTGTCGACAGCGTCACCAATCTGCCCGAAGACGCCGAAGAACCAACCATCCGTCGTGGTGCCTGGCGGGATCGGGTCACGGATGTTGTCATAACAGGGCCCATCGAAGCTGAACAACTGGCCAAATTCACCGATGAATTGATAACCCGCCTGTTCGCTGTTGGTGTCACGCGTACCACCATCCGAGGACTGGCTGCACCGCGCGTGGTTGTCGAAGTGCCCACCGCGCAGTTGATTGCCAATGACATCTCGCTTTCAGATATTGCCGAGGCAATATCCGCCGAAGTTACCACTAATCCCGCAGGCGACGTTACGGGAGCCAATGCGCGCATTCGGACTGGCGTTGAAAAACGCACCCCGGAAGAGATCGAAGGCATTGCGCTGCGCAACTTCGCCGATGGATCCAAGCTGGTTGTCGGTGATGTGGCGCAGATACGCGTCGAGGGTGTAACCCGCAACCGCAGTTATTTTGTCGGCGACAACCCGGCGATGTCGATCCGCGTTGACAGGTCCAACCTAGGCGATGCCATCGGCATCCAGCGCGATGTCGAGGATGTGGTGGCCGAGATGCAGGCCAGCCTGCCCGAAGGTATTACGGTCGAATTGATCCGCACCCGCGCGCAGGCGATCACCGACCGGCTGGATATTCTGGTCGACAATGGGTTGGTCGGGCTTGGCCTCGTGGTGTGTCTGCTGTTTCTGTTCCTGAACGCTCGCATCGCTTTCTGGGTGGCCGCCGGTATTCCCGTGGCAATGTCGGCTGCGATTGCACTGATGTATCTGGGCGGGCTGTCGCTAAACATGGTCTCTCTGTTCGGGCTGATCATCACACTCGGCATCGTAGTCGATGACGCCATCGTGGTCGGCGAGCACGCCGATTTCCGCGCCCGCCGACTGGGTGAGGCTCCGATGGTTGCCGCAGAACGCGCCGCCCGACGCATGGCGATGCCGGTATTTGCCGCAACCGTCACCACCGTTATCGCGTTTTTCGGCCTGACCGCGATTGGTGGCCGGTTTGGTGAGTTAATCCGGGATATTCCGTTTACGGTTATCGCGGTTCTGATCGCCTCGCTGATCGAATGCTTTCTGATCCTGCCCAACCACATGGCCCATGCCATCGCGCACTCGGCCAAGGAGCATTGGTATGATTGGCCCAACCGCGTTGTGAACAAAGGCTTCCGCTGGGTGCGCGACAACCTGTTCCGCCCGCTGATCGGCTGGGTGGTATGGGCGCGCTATGTTGTCGTTGCCATGATGGTGGTCATTTTGGCCAGCCAGATCGCGCTATTCATCCGGGGCGATGTGAACTGGCGCTTCTTCAATGCGCCGGAACGCGGCTCGGTCACTGGCAATTTCATCATGGTCGAAGGTGCCACCCGCGCCGAGACGCTGGAAATGATGCGCATGGTGCAGCAGGCCACCGAGGAATTGGGCCAGACCTACGAAGAACGTCATGGCCGCAACCCCATCGAATATGTACTGGCTGAAGTCGGCGGAACAGCGGGATGGGGGCTGCGCGCGGCGGATGGCAAGGATGACGACCTGCTGGGTGGTATTTCAATCGAGCTGATCGACGCCGACCTGCGCCCCTATTCCAGTTTCGAATTTGTAGGCGAGCTACAGGATTTCGTGCCCCGGCACCCAAAGGTCGAGCTGCTCAGCTTCCGTGGATGGCGTTCCGGACCGGGTGGCGACGCGATTGATGTGCAATTCTACGGCGCGGATGTGAATTCGCTGAAATCTGCGTCCGAAGACCTTCAGGCTGAACTTGCGAAATACTCTGAAGTTTCAGCGCTCGAAGATAACCTCGCCTATGACAAGGAAGAGTTCATACTGGATCTGACCGCGCAAGGCCAGGCGCTGGGCTTCCGCATCGAAACACTGGGCCGTGTACTGCGGGATCGCCTGAACGGGATCGAGGCCGCAACCTTCCCGGATGGGCCACGCAGCACGGAAATCCGGGTCGAACTGCCCGAGGGCGAGCTGACCGCCGATTTCCTGGAACGCACGCTGATGCGGACACCTGATGGCGTCTATGTCCCGCTGGCCGATATCGTTTCGGTCGAGCGTAAGTCAGGCTTCTCGACGGTTCGGCGCGAGAACGGCCTGCGGGTGATTTCGGTGAATGGGGACATTTCCGAAGACGATCCCGCAAGGGCCGCCGAAATTGCCCGCGCGATGCAGGAAGAAATCCTTCCCAATATTGCCTCTGAACGTCAGGTCGAATGGCGCATGGCAGGCCTGAGCGAGCAGGAGGATGAATTCCTGTCTGAGGCCCGCACAGGCCTGATCCTGTGTCTGACCGGGATTTATCTGGTTTTGGCCTGGGTCTTCGCCAGTTGGACGCGACCCCTTGTGGTGATGGCGATCATTCCCTTTGGCCTCGTCGGCGCGATCTGGGGGCATTATCTGTGGGATGTACCGCTGAGTATGTTCACGGTCGTCGGCCTATTGGGCATGACCGGGATCATCATCAACGACTCGATCGTGCTGGTGACCACCATCGACGGGTACCAACAGGAACGCGGGCTGGTGCCTTCAATCATCGAAGGCACGGCGGATCGGTTACGGCCGGTGATGCTGACCACGCTGACGACGGTCCTGGGCCTGACGCCATTGATGTACGAAAGCTCTCAGCAGGCGCAGTTTCTGAAACCAACCGTGATCACCTTGGTCTATGGGCTGGGCTTTGGGATGGCCCTGATCCTGCTGCTGGTGCCTGCGCTTCTGGCGATCCTAAACGACATCTCGCGCCCGATTACATCAATGCGGCGGGCCCTGCGCGCCCCGGATCGGGTGGTGCGCAACGCCGTTCGCGCAACCGGTGTGGCATTGGCGGTCTGGCTGGGGGCCTCGATGATCTGGCCTGCAGCGACGGGCGCGCCGATCGCATTGCTTTCGGGATTTTATCCTGCCGCTGAAGGCCCGAGCATTTTACAGATGGGATTTGGCGTCTTTGTCGCCGGTGCGACCGTTATCTTGTTGTTGGGCGTTCTGCTGTCGAGCTTGCTTTATGCGCGACTATCAGGACGTGCTGAGGTCTGAGCGGGCAAGCGCAAGACTTAGCAGATCCGGCACGCGGTCGCTCATGGGCAGATTTTGGGCTACGATCTGGGCTATCGGAAACCAGCGCGCATCCCGAGCGTCATCAGCAGCGACGGGTGTTCCCGACACATAGCGACACGCAACACCCACCAGTAGGTAATGTGCCTGCACCTGCCCATCGTCGTCGCGCAGCAGCAGGTCGAGATTGTCGAGGTAAGCCATCGGTTCCGCGATCAGACCCGTCTCTTCCATCAATTCCCGAGCCGCAGCGTCAAGAACGGTTTCACCCCATTCCACGTGACCGCCAGGAAAACCCCACAATCCGGCATCAGGTTGCTTGCTACGCTGAACCAGCAGCACCTGTTGGTCATGCAGAACAACAGCCAGAGCGCCGATCTTTGGAGTTTGGCTCATGCAGTCAGCCAGCGCTGCATCCCCGGATATCCACAGCGTGGTTTGCGCCAAGAACGGTGATCCGCACTTCGGAGCGATCCAAGGCAAATGGTCCGCCCGATGCACTGATGACCTCCGAGCTGGTAATCAAAGTGTTGCCTTGGCGGCGCGTTTCTGGCTGCGATGCCCAAAGTGCGGGATTGCCCGGCTCGATGACAGCGAATTCAGAGCCGCCAGCCGAGGGCATGGTGATATGCGCCTCGATCTGCATGCCGTCCGCCGTTGGTGTCAGATGACAGGTCGCGTCTGCCACCCCGGCCTCACGCTCGGAAAACGGGCGCTGGGCCAGAGCCGCCGCGATGGCCGGATTGCGCCCGGCGTCGGCGTCCAGCGTATGGTCGATATCCAGCCGACCCGGCACGCAGACATCCTTGCACACGCCTAAATCCATCTCACCGCGCAAACGCACGGGCTTTGCCGGATTTTTAGGAGTGATTTCGACCGGCAAAACCAGTTGGTCTTCGTATCCGATCGAGCGCAGGCCGTTCTGGTCAAACACATGCGGCGCGGGCCAGGTAATCGCGATATCCGCGATATTGCCCGAGCCATTCCAGTCGAACTGCGGCGGGATACCTGCATCGCCAGGCGCACGCCAATAGGTTTTCCACCCGTCTTTGAGCGTCAGGCGCAAAGCGCCCTGATACGTGCCTTTGGCGGTTTTACCGCCATCCAACACCTCAAGCTGCACCAGATTGTCGACCCCTTGCGCAAGGGCAGGGGCGCTAATGCACAGGCTGGTGGCACAAGTGGCCACAGTGGATATCCAGAGTTTTCTCATAGGCTGAACATGCGCATTCTGGGCCTGAATGCCAAGTCACGTTCCGGTCACCTCGCTGAAATGCACGGAAATCCTTGCAGGTCCCTTGCCATTCCCCGGTTCGCGGGGTCATTCTAGGGGTATCCGATGGCGCAAGAGATGTCTGCTGATGGACCTTACGGGAAAACTGTTGATTGCAATGCCCGGAATGGGTGACCCGCGATTCGAGCATTCGGTTGTCTATATCTGCAGCCATGGTGATGATGGCGCGATGGGTTTGATTGTGAACAAGCCCTCGGACCTGCGGATCAAGACACTGCTGGAACAGCTCAACATCCCATGTCGCATTCCGGTTATCGGCGAACGTCTGGTGCAGTTTGGCGGCCCGGTTGAGATGTCGCGTGGCTTCGTTCTGCATAGCTCGGATTACGAGGCGAACCTGCATTCGATGCAAATCTCTGACGATTTCAGCATGACCGCAACGCTGGATGTGCTTGAGGATCTGGCCTCGGGCAAAGGGCCGCTGAACTCGATGCTGACACTGGGCTATTCCGGCTGGGGGCCGGATCAGCTTGAGGATGAGATCGCCATGAATGGCTGGCTGACCACCGAGGCGTCTTCGAAACTGGTCTTCGATGTACCCGATGATGAGAAATGGGAGGCCGCGTTGGCGACCCTTGGGGTTGATCCGCTGACACTGTCGGCCAGCGCAGGTCGCGCCTAGTCGCGTGGAGCTGCCGCTCGGCGAAGGCGGTCGTTGATTGCCGCACCCAGTCCAGTGCCAGGTATCGGGGATACGGCAATTGGCCGCCCGGTTTCGTTCAGCTTGTGCAGCGCTGCAAACAGGTTGGCGGCGGCCTCGGGCAGGCTACTGCTTTCGGATAGATTCACGTCACACGCGATCGGGCCAAAACCCAACAAAACTTCATCGCCTTGGCGCGATTCGGCATTCAGGCGCACCGGCGCATCTGGCGCGTAATGCGATTGCAACTGCCCCGGCGCTGTCAGCAGATCACCCGGCTGGTGATGATGCAGTTCCGTCTGTAGCACCTCTTCGATCTGTTCTAGTGCAACACCCCCCGGGCGCAGCAGGGCGGGTGCTCCGGCCAGCCCTACGATGGTAGATTCAAGACCGACACCGCAGGGTCCATCATCCAGAAAGGCCGCGATGCGCCCGTCTAGCCCGGCCCGGACATGTTGCGCTGTTGTCGGGCTGATTTGACCAGAAGGGTTGGCCGATGGGGCGGCGACGGGGCCGTCGAACTCGGCCAACAGGGCTTGTGCAGCCGGATGCGCGGGCACCCGAACGGCCAGAGTATCCAACCCCGCTGTGACGAGTGATGAAATCCCGTGATCGGCCCGCAAGGGGAGAACTATTGTCAGTGGGCCGGGCCAGAAGGCTTGGGCGAGCCGCTCGGCCTGATCGGTCCACTCAACAAACCGTTTTGCTGTCTCGGTGGAGGCGACATGGGCGATCAGGGGGTTAAAGCTGGGCCGTCCCTTGGCCTCGTAGATCGCGGCCACGGCCTCGCCGTTCCGTGCATCACCACCCAAGCCATAGACCGTCTCGGTTGGGAAGGCGACGAGCAGCCCTTGCCGCAACAGATCGGCGGCTTTGGTGATGCCGTCGGCGTCTGCGAATAATTCTTGAGTACCGAGAAGGGTCATAAGTCGTGACGCCGCGTTTTGGTTGCTTGCAGTTCAGGTCACGGTAGGTAATCGTGCCAGCCCAGATGAATACCGGCGTGGGGCCGGGATTCCAACCCCACGCTGACAACGTGCCAGACTCAGAGGGAAACAATGCCCTATCGTGCCCCGATCTCAGACTATGAGTTCCTGTTCCGCAACGTGATTGGTTTTGACCAGATCGCCGCGACCGAGAGGTTCTCGGACGCCAGCGAGGATGTGGTCAGCGCTATTCTGACCGAAGCTGGGAAGATGTGCGAAGAGATCATGGCCCCGCTGCAGCGACCCGGTGATCTGGAACCCGCCCGGTTGGAGAATGGCGTGCTGCGCACCTCTCCGGGCTATGCAGAAGGGTGGAAAGCAATCGCCGAAGGCGGCTGGATCGGGATGAGTGGGGATCCCGAATATGGCGGCATGGGCCTGCCGATGACCATGACCACAGCGGTGAATGAGATGATGAGCGCCGCTTGCCTGTCGCTCCAACTCGCTCCGCTGATGACTCAGGGCCAGATCGAGGCGTTGGAACATCATGCGAGCGATGAACTGAAAGCGATTTATCTGCCCAAGATGATGGCGGGCGAATGGTCAGGCACCATGAACCTGACCGAACCGCAGGCCGGATCGGATGTGGGCGCGTTGACATCGAAGGCCGAAGATAACGGCGATGGCACTTATTCGGTGACCGGCCAGAAGATTTACATCTCGTGGGGCGACAACGACTTTACTCAGAATGTCTGCCATCTGGTTCTGGCCCGTCTGCCCGATGGCGTGCCGGGCACCAAAGGGATTTCGCTGTTTCTGGTGCCAAAATACATCCCCGACGAAAACGGTAATCCAGGTGTTGCCAACGATTTGAAAGTCGTCTCGCTGGAACACAAGATGGGCCTGCATGGCTCGCCCACCTGCGTGATGCAGTATGACGGGGCCAAAGGGTGGCTGGTTGGCAAGGTGCATGGCGGTATGGCCGCGATGTTCACCATGATGAATAACGCGCGATTGGGCGTCGGTGGCGAAGGTGTGGGTGCGGCTGAAGGGGCCTATCAGCATGCTTTGGCCTATGCGCTCGAACGCAAGCAGGGCAAGACGCCCTCGGGTACGATCATCGACCATGCGGATGTGCGGCGGATGCTAATGAGCATGCGCGCGGATGTATTTGCGGCACGGGCGATTATGCTGGCCAATGCCGCGGCGATTGACATGGCGCAGGCCACGGGTGAGGCCGATTGGACGGCGCGCGCGGCGCTTCTGACGCCGATCTGCAAGGCCTTTGGGACCGAAACCGGAATGCGCGTATCTGAGACAGGTGTGCAGGTGCATGGCGGCATGGGCTTCATCGAAGAAACCGGCGCAGCGCAGTATTACCGCGATGTCCGCGTGACTGCGATCTATGAAGGCACCAACGGCATTCAGGCCATGGATCTTGTGGCGCGTAAGATGATGGACGGGGGTGAGGCGGCCTCGAACCTACTGGACGAGATCGAGGATCAGGCCGAAAAAGCCCGCGCGACGATGCCGGAACTCGCGGGTCCCGTGTGGGAAGCTTCTGAGTCTCTGCGTGAGGCGACCGAGTGGGTCGTCGCGCAATCAGATATGAACAACCGGTTTGCCGGTGCGTCAGCCTATCTCAAGGCTTTTGCCCGCGTTCTGGGTGGGCATTATCACCTGTCTGCAGCTCTGGCTGACCCCGAAGGTCCGCGCGCAAAACTTGCGCGGTATTACATCAATGCGCTGCTGCCCGAGCATACGGGCCTACTGGCGCAGGCGCAGAACGGGGCGGATGACCTCTATGCGCTCAGTGCTGAGGAGTTGGCAGTCTGATGGATGGCGAGGCCCCACAAGTGATGCGATACCCGTGGGAAGAACCGCCCGCACCCGGCGAATGGGTCGAAGTTGCAGAAGGGGTTCTGTGGATCAGGCTGCCTTTGCCTATGGCGCTGGATCATGTGAATGTCTACGCGCTGGATGACGGCGACAGTTGGACCCTGGTCGATACGGGGCTGTCTTCAAAGAAAACGCGCGTGATCTGGCAAACCCTGATGGAAGGCCCATTGGCCGGCAAACCCGTTAACCGGGTTGTCGTCACCCATCATCACCCCGACCACATCGGCAATGCGGGCTGGTTCCAGTCCGAACATGGCGCCGAGCTAGTGACCAGCCGCACTGCGTGGCTGTTTGCCCGCATGCTGACGTTAGACGTTCAAGAAAACTGGCCAAAAGAGACGCTTGAATATTATCGCAGTGCTGGCATGGATGCGGATGTGTTGGCGGGCCGGATGGCCGAGCGCCCGTTCAATTTTGCCGACACCGTTTACCCGATGCCGCTGGGCTTTACCCGAGTGAAGCAAGGCGATGTGATCCGCATAGGCGGGCGCGACTGGGATGTTCATATGGGCAACGGCCATGCGCCCGAACACTGCACGTTCTGGAGCCGCGATGACAATCTGGTGCTGACCGGCGATCAGATCCTCAGCTCGATCAGTTCGAATTTGGGCGTCTATGCGACCGAGCCGATGGCTGATCCTGTGGCTGACTGGTTGGAATCCTGCGAACGTCTGCAACCTTTGGCCCGATCAGATCATCTGGTGTTGGGCGGGCACAAATTGCCCTTTACCGGGCTTCCGATCCGGATGCGGCAGTTGATTGACAATCACCATGGCGCGCTGGACCGGCTGCTGAATGACCTCGACCAACCCAAAACCGCCGCTGACTGCTTTGCCCCGCTATTCAAGCGACCGATCAAGGCGGGCGAGTACGGCCTCGCGCTGGTCGAAGCGGTTGCACATGTGAACCATCTCTACCACATTGGAGCTGTCACCCGGACGCGCCGCGCGGATGGGGCGTGGGAATATCAGCGCAAAGGGTAGAGCAATGGACAAGATCGAAACATCGGCCGAAGCGGCGGAATCCGCGGCGCTGCCCCGCTGTTATGAGGTGCACGCCAACCCTGATGCTGCCTCGGGGCAAAAAGACCTGCCCAAGCCGTTGCAAAAGCCGGTAGAAACCAAAAGCCCCGCGCAATGGGCTTATGAACGCCTGATCCTCTATATCCAGAATTTCGAGAAAACGCTGGACGGCGATCACGAGGTTGCCATGGGCTTTACCGGTGGCGACGCAGGCGTCATGCGCATCGAAGGCATGGGCTATTTCGATCCCGATATCATCACCTTCTACGGCTCGGATGGTGGCGGGGCCAAGACCCAGCTGGTCCAGCATGTCAGCCAGTTGAACGTGATGCTGCGCGCATTGCCCAAAACGATCGAGGACAAACCGGCCAACCGTATCGGTTTCCGGCTGGCGGCTGATCTGGAAGACAGCTAACGCGCACCCTTGCAATTCACGCTTTCGCAGCCTTGAATGAGTTCACCATTCAGGAGGGCACCGCGTGACCAATTTCTCAGCCGTTACAACTGCCTATCGTGGCGCCTGGACCCGGCGACGCGTCTTTGTGCCGATCTATCTGGCGGTGCGGTTATTGTTGGTCGCCCTGATCGCGCCGGGTGTGGCGATTGCGGTCAATCTGGCCGTTTCTCTCTCGGATCAATCGGCCCTGACAGATCAGGACATCGCCATGTTCCTGCTGTCGCCTGCCGGATTCATCGCAGCGGTAGTGGTGCTCAGCTTGTTCCTGCTGGCCGAGGTTTTCGTCTTCTCGGTGATGGCCGGATCGCTGCGAATGGGTGAGAGCGACCCGTGGCGCGCTGGCAGTGCCTCGATCCGGTTGATTCTAACACGCCTGCCTGCACTATTCGAATTTGCCGCACGGTTCATACTGCGTGTCTTGCTGCTGGCGCTGCCCTTCGTTGTTGTGGCGGGTGTGATCGCGTGGTGGACGCTGACGGAATATGACATCAACTATTACCTGACCTTCCACCCACCATCATTTTGGGTCGCCGTTGTGTTGATCGGGATTGTAGTGCTGTGTCTGGCCTGGGTTCTGATCCGTAGGCTTTCAGCCTGGGCGCTGGCGCTGCATCTGGTGCTATTTGAGGGCAGCAAATCGAAAGAAGCATTTGCAAGCAGCGCGGATCGGATGGAGGGCAAACGGGGCCGCCTCAAGATCGAGCTTGGACTGTGGCTTGCCATGCGTATTGTCATCGCAGCCCTGATTGCGGGCGTTGCCGGGGTCCTGTTCGATCTGGTGCCACTGCAAGAATGGACCAACCTGCGTTTAGCGCTGATCCTCAGCCTGATCGTTGCGGGCTTGTGGTCGCTTGCGGGGCTTGTCCTTGCAGCTGTTGCGCTGGGTGCATTGGCGGTTCTGCTGGATGGGTTCTTCGACGCAAAAGGCAAAGAGGTGCCGCATCCCGAACCGGGCAATCTGCGCGCGCCGGTTTATGCCGTGGTTGGTAGTGCGATCATTGCTTTGGTCATCGGGCTCTGGTTCGGGCAGGAATTGCTGGCGCGCATTCAGGCCCCCGACCATGCGGATGTCATCGGCCACCGGGGGGCTGCGGCGATACGGCCGGAAAACACTATGGCAGCGGTTCTAAAGGCTATCGAAGACGGGGCCGACTGGGTCGAAATCGACGTACAAGAGACCGCCGATGGCGTGGTCATCATCGCTCATGACAGTGATTTCATGAAACTGGCAGGCGTGCCGCTTAAGGTTTGGGACGCGACAATGGAGGATGTGGCTGAGATCGATATCGGCAGCTGGTTCGGCCCGGAATATGCCTCGGAACGTACGCCCACGCTGTACGATGTATTAGAGGCTGCGAAGGGCAAGTCCAAAGTCATAATCGAGCTGAAATATTATGGCCACGACGTTGATCTTGAGAACCGCGTGGCGGCGATTGTCGAAGAGCTTGAGATGCAGGACCATATCGCCACCATGTCGCTGAAATACCCTGCGGTGCAAAAGATGAAGGCGCTGCGCCCCGATTGGCGCGCAGGGGTTCTGGCCGCGACCGCGATTGGGGATCTCTCGGGGCTCGAAGGTGATTTCGTGGCCGTGAATGCGGCGACGGTGTCGCCGGGGCTGATCCGATCGGTCCACGACGCAGGTAAGGATATCTATGTCTGGACAGTGAATGACCCGTTACAGATGTCGGCCATGGCTTCGATGGGCGTCGACGGGCTGATCACCGACCGCCCGGCCATGGCCCGCGAAGTGCTGCGGGTCCGGGCTGAAATGGGGCCGGGTGAGCGGCTGATGCTTTGGCTGGCAACAACCTTTGGTTTGTCGGTTGACACGTCAGAGATGCGCGATGAAAGCCCTTAAATTCATCGCTCTTCTTGCCTGCTGCGCACTTCCAGCCAGCGCGCAAGACTTGATGCGAAGCGTCGAGATGCCAGCGCATCGGGCGTTGGTAGACACCATCGTGGGCGCTGAGTTGGCCCCGTTTGAAACGGATGGCTGCTCGGGCGGATTATCGTCAAGCTGGCGTCTGGTCGCCGAGACTTTTCCCAAGTTCAGCCTGCTGTATGAGGAACATCCGCCATGGGAATATTGCTGCGTCACCCATGACCGCGCCTACCATAACGCGGGCGGTGCTACGCAGGCCGAGGCCAGTTTTGACGCCCGCCTTACCGCCGACGACGCATTGCGTGCCTGTGTCCAATCTCACGGCGCAACGCATGCCGACGAATATGCCGAACGCTATGATATGACACCGGATCAGATCCGCTCGGTCCATTCAATCACGTCCGAGGCGATGTTTCTGGCGGTGCGTTTCGGGGGCGGCCCCTGTAGCGGCCTGCCCTGGCGCTGGGGGTTTGGTTATCCGGGCTGCACAATCTTTGGCCCAACTGCGCGCGAATGACGTCGTGACAGGCCCGGAATTTTGCATTATCCAACACCTCAAACACGCGAATTGGGATTCTAAGACACATGGCTGATCACAAGCACGGCGAGATGGACATCACTGTTCAGACCAAAACCTTTGACGGGTTCATCAAATTCACCACTTGGTGTGTGGTGGCAATTGTCTTCCTCTGCATCTTCCTGGCAGTCTTCGCGGCGTAATCGGTTTTTCGAGGCGCGTCCCTGTGATCAGGATATTGATAGCCTGTCTTCTGGCAGCGATGGTTGCAGGTTGCGCTGGATCGCAGCGCCCGCAAGCCGATCCTTCGGAAATCGTTGCCCGATCCTATCGTGATCCGGGGCCTTCGACGCTGACACTCTATACGATGATCAGCACGCGCACAGGCTCGGGCGCGCATACGTCGCTAATGATCAGTGGCAGCGAACGGGTGATCTTTGACCCTGCCGGGTCCTTCCGCGCCGACGTCGTGCCGATCAAGAACGACGTATTGTATGGCATCACCCCCAATGTCGAACGCGCCTATCGCAGCAGTCACGCCCGAGAAACACATTACGCCCGCATCCAGACCATCGAGGTAACACCGCAAAAGGCCGAAATTGCGCTGCAATTGGCCAAACAGATGGGCCCGGTCGCGGGGGCGTTCTGCGCCAATTCAACGGCTCAGCTGTTGCAGCAGGTACCAGGTTTCGAACAGATCAGCACCACATTCTATCCTGTCAAACTGTCTGATCAGTTCGGTCAGATACCGGGTGTTGTGACCACGGAATATCGTGAGAGTGACTCGGCCGATCTGCAGCAGGGCCTGGCCGAAAACAACGCGCGTCTCAACCAGCTTGAAGCGGCGTCAACCAACTAGGTAAAGCAAGGCATACAGCGTCGCTGCGCCGCTGAAGATCGCGGCCAGCACGTTCTTTGTGACATACCCGACCGTTAACGCCACCGCCGCTGCGGACATGCGCGGCGGATCCGGTTGGCCGTCTGTGGCCGAGGGCCACACGACCAACGGCGCAATCAGGGCCGGGATGATCGCCACCGCCGTATATCGCAGATGCCGCAACAGCCATGGTGGCATCGGACGATCACCAACCAAGCCGATGAAGGTGAAGCGCAGCAGATAACTGCCAACGGCCAATCCAATAATGATGAACCAGATGGTGGGGTCGCTGATCTGAGTCATGGCCTGCTTCGCTCCAGTATCAATTCAGCTTGTGCACCGGCAATCATGCCCGCAGCACCCGCAATCAGAAGGCCTAGATTAAACGGCACCGCCACCGTAAGCAGAGCCACCACAATCGCCACCAGCGCGGCAACCACATGCGCCAGCGTTCGCATCATCGGCCCGATCATCGCCAGAAAGGTGATTGGCAGGGCGAAATCCAAGGCCCAGCTTTCCGGTATCTGAGTGCCCAGTACCGCGCCCAAATATGTACCCAGAATCCAAAGCGGCGTGATCGGTGTGACTGAACCCACAAAATAGATCATGCGCTGTCGCACAGACATATCAGGCTCTTTTTCGAACTGCACGATCGAGCAGGCATAGGATTGATCGACGATCAAATAGGCCGCACACGCGCGCTGCCACAATGGTGCAGCGCCCAGAAACGGCGTTAGTGAGGCCGAATACATTGCAACACGCAAGTTCACAGCCAGCGCAGAAATCAGAACGATCACCGTAGGCGTATTGTCTTGCAGCAGTTGCAGCGCGGTGAACTGCGCTGCCCCGGCAAAAACCGTGGCGGAAAAGGCCAATGTCTGAACGACGTTAAACCCAGCTTCGGTCGCAAAAACGCCGAACAACAAACCAAAGGGCATTGCGACAAAGACAAAAGGCGTGCCGTCGCGAAAACCTTTCCAGAAGTATGACTTGGTGGTGGCAGAGGTCATGGCTAAATCCTATGGTATTGCGAGCAGCAGTAGCCGTCTTGGGGAGGGGTTGCAATTGGCCACGGAATTGGACCTGTCAGACTATCTTATCGCGCCCGACCCAGGTGCCGCCCGCCTAACCCGCGCGGTGCAAGGCGTGAATCAGAACGGTGAGGTTAGCCAGATATCAGTGGTTGAAGAACGTCCGCTGACGATTTTCCTAAACGCGCAGGAAATCGTGACCGCGATGACCATCGGCGACTATCCCGAATATCTTGCGCTCGGGTTTCTGCGCAATCAGGGGATGCTGCTTGCGGATGATGAGATTACGCGTGTCGACTATGACGACGATCTGGAAACTGTGGTTGTGCGCACCGCCCGTGAAACCTCGTATGAGGACAAGCTGAAGAAAAAGACCCGCACAAGTGGCTGCGCCGTAGGCACTGTGTTCGGGGACATGATGGAGGGGCTTGAGGATGTGCGCCTGCCACAAGTCGCGGTGCGTACCTCGTGGCTCTATGAACTAGCGGCCAAGATCAACCGCACGCCGTCGCTGTATCTTGAGGCCGGGGCGATCCATGGCACGGTCCTGTGCCGCGAAAACCGCCCGCTGGTCTATATGGAGGACGTGGGCCGCCATAACGCTGTCGACAAGATCGCAGGCTGGATGCTGTCCGAGGGTGAAGGCGCTGCGGATAAGATTCTCTACACCACGGGCCGCCTGACCTCGGAGATGGTGATCAAAACGGCGATGATGGGAATCCCGGTCCTCGCCTCACGCTCAGGCTTCACCGCCTGGGGTGTCGAGATTGCGCGCGAGGTTGGTCTGACCCTGATCGGCCGCATGCGCGGGCAGCGGTTTGTTTGCCTGTCCGGTGAAGACCGCCTGGTGCGCGACGTCGATCCGGCATCTGTTGCGGTTGAAGACAAGAAACATCGCAGGAAAAGCGCCAATGAATGAGCAAGTGCAAAGACCGTTGGGTGTGATCCTCGCAGGCGGTCTCGCGACCCGTATGGGTGGGGGCGATAAAGGATTGTTGCAGATCGGCGGCGTCAGCCTGATGGATCGTGTGATCGACCGGCTACGCCCTCAGGTGGATGGGCTGGCGCTCAATGCAAACGGGGACGCGTCGCGGTTTTCCGATTTGGGTCTGCCCGTGATCGCAGATTCGATTGAGGGGTTCGCAGGACCGCTTGCCGGTGTTCTTGCTGGTCTCGATTGGGCCGCAGAACAGGGTGGCCAATCCATCGTGACGGTTGCTGCGGATACGCCGTTTTTTCCGCGTGATCTCGTGCCGCAGTTGGTACAGGCCTCTGAAGGGCAGAAACACCCGCTTGTTCTTGCCACCACACCGCGCACCGGGGAGGAGGCCCTGAAATCCGGTGGCAGCAAGCGGGTGAACCGGCATCCAACCTTTGGTCTTTGGCCTGTCGCGCTGCGCGATGATCTGCGCGCGGCCTTGAGCGATGGATTGCGCAAAGTTGTCCTGTGGACCGATCAACATGACGGGCGCGAAGCCCTGTTCCCGGCTCAGCCGTTTGATCCTTTTTTTAACGTCAACACGCCCGACGATCTGGCCCACGCCGAAACCCTGTTGGAGCAGGCATGAGACTTTACGGCGTCACCGGTTGGAAAAACGCGGGCAAAACCGGGCTGATGGAGCGGCTGGTGGCCGAGATCACCGGGCGCGGGTTTACCGTTTCCACCGTCAAACATGCGCACCATTCCGTCGATGTCGATCAACCCGACACCGACAGTTATCGCCACCGCACAGCAGGCGCGTCCGAGGTACTTTTGGCATCTGGCCAGCGCATCGCTGTAATGCAGGAATTGCGCGGCGCGCCAGAACCAAATCTGGATACATTGCTGGCCCGATTATCGCCGGTTGATCTGGTTTTGATCGAAGGTTTCAAACGCGAGGGCCATCCGAAGATTGAGGCATTCAGGGCCGAGGCGGGCAATCCACTGATCGCCGCCGAAGATAGCTCGATCAGAGCCATTGCCAGTGACACGCCTTTAGAGTTGGATCGCCCGATCTTCGATCTGGACGATACTGCAGCGATCGCAGACTTCATCCTTGGGGAGGTTGGATTATGAGCAAGCCGGATATCGCACCTCCGCCTCTGCGCAATGATTGTTTTGCCTTGCCTGCAGGGGTGAACTGGACGCCCGTCGATGACGCTCTGGCACTGTTGCAAAACAGATTGACCGTTGTGACCGGGATCGAAACCGTACCGCTGATGCAAGCCACGGGTCGCATTCTGGCGCAGGATGTCCAGGCCAGGCGGTCAAATCCGCCGCTGCCGAACACCGCGGTTGATGGGTACGGATTTGCCGGACCTGCGCCGGATGGCCCCTGTATCATGCCGTTGGTCGAAGGCCGTGCCGCGGCGGGTGCTCCGTTCAGCGGTCAGGTGCCCCCGGACCATGCTGTGCGTGTATTGACCGGGGCGGCCCTACCCGAGGGTGTCGATACGGTCATTCTGGAAGAAGACGTGACGCTCGATCAGGGCCACATCGCGTTTCGGGGGCCTTTGAAACAGGGCGCGAACGCACGAAAGGCGGGCGAAGATGTGGTCGAAGGCGCGCTGGCCCTACCTGCCGGGCGGCAACTGACACCCGCAGATTTGGCGCTTCTGTCGGCGGTTGGAGTGGCCGACGTGGCGTTGCGCAAGGCGTTGCGCGTCGGGGTGCTGTCAACCGGGGACGAATTGGTCGAGCCGGGCGATATCGCCGGCCCGGGTCAGATCTATGATGCTAACCGCCCGATGCTGCTGTCGATGATCGACCGGATGGGATTTGTGCCGATTGATCTGGGCCGGGCCGAGGATGATCGCGAGGCGCTGAAACACCATCTGGATCGCGCCGCGCGACAAGTGGATGTGATCCTGACCAGCGGTGGCGCCTCTGCGGGGGATGAAGACCATGTTTCGGCCTTGTTGCGCGAGGCTGGCGCGATGCAGGAATGGCGGGTCGCGTTGAAACCTGGTCGGCCTCTGGCGCTTGGAATGTGGGATCAAACGCCGGTCTTCGGCCTGCCGGGCAATCCTGTGGCGGCAATGGTCTGCACATTGATCTTTGCCCGCCCAGCGCTGAGCCTGATGGTCGGGGCGGGCTGGCAGGAACCGCAGGGGTTTGACGTGCCCGCCGCGTTTGAAAAGCGCAAGAAACCGGGCCGTCGCGAATATCTGCGGGCCCGCATCCGCGATGGACGGGCTGAGGTGTTCCACTCGGAAGGATCAGGCCGGATCAGCGGGCTCAGCTGGGCGGAAGGGCTGGTCGAAATCGAAGATGGTGCGCGCGATATCAAGCCGGGCGATCCGGTGCGATTCATTCCCTACGGCAGCTTCGGGCTTTAATCGAACGTCCCCGCCACGCGTCCCACCAGCATGAAGGCTCGCGCTGTGCGTGTTTCGCCTAGGGCGGTTAGTTCAGCATCGCTGGCCTCGGGTTCGAACTCAACAATCATATGGTCAAAGCGGCGCAGGAAGTGGTGTGCCGCATCACGAAAGATCGGGTCCTGCTTCATCCGCGCAGCGGTCAGGGCCAGCGTTGAGCGATCCCGAATACCACCCAGTGCAGCCACAGATCGCCCGCGCGCGCCTTGCGCAAACTGCCGCCAAATCTCGGGCCGGGCCATGTCGGGGCGCAGGTCGTCCATGTAGATGCCCTCCTGGCTGAGAAGGGTCAGAACGTCCTGCGAGGCCTGTACAAGTTGTGCTGCCTTACGATCTTTCAGCGCAAGGCGCAGCGCATCGAACCCCTCGGCGTCACTTTGTGTTTCGGGGAAATTCAAGGCGCGGATAAAAATATCCGTTGGCAACGGCGGGGCGATCTCATCCGCTGGTGTGCCCAGTTCCAAACTCGTCTGATCCGCCGGTTCCGAGGTGGGTTTGCTGCCGCGTGTCGGTTCGCCGCGATTGGTCGAGAAGGTGGCCAGCGCGCTTTCGGTTTTCTTCGCGCTTTGGGCGATTTCGTCCAGCTTTTTTCCCACGGTTGGCTCATACGTGCTGGCCGCGCGCTGTTGTTGAACCACATAGCTGTTGCGGATTGCATCAATCGCAGTCTGCAACCGGGCGCTTTCTTCGCGCATGACACGGCTGGCGCGCATCGCCAGCGCAGCGACCCAGATCATTGCCACCGGCATGAACACCGCCAGGAACGTAACGATGAACCCGCCCTGCTGTGCGCCGGGCAGCACCAGAAACACAACCGACACCACCAGCCAGATTAGGCTGAGAACAAAGGCCGCAATCTCGATCTCGGTGATCGAAGGATGCGCCGGGCGGTCGTAAATTCCCAGCGAGGTCGGCTTTTCGGTTTCCTGCTCAGGTTCGGACCCTGACATGACAAACGCTCCGGATCAGGCGTATTCGATACTCAGAACTTCGTATGAGCGCACACCGCCGGGGGTGCGGACCTCGACGCTGTCGCCTTCTTCCTTGCCGATCAGGGCGCGGGCGATCGGGGATTTGATGTTCAGAAGGCCTGCTTCAATATTGGCCTCATATTCACCCACGATCTGCCAGGTCTTTTCTTCGTCGGTATCCTCGTCGACCAGCGTCACCTTGGCACCAAACTTGATAGCCCCCGACAGCTTGGCCGGATCAATGACATCGGCGAGCGACAGGATGCCCTCAAGTTCTTTGATGCGGCCCTCGATAAAACCCTGCTTTTCCCGCGCCGAATGATACTCAGCATTCTCTTTCAGGTCGCCGAGTTCCCGGGCCGAGGCAATCGCTTCGATGATCGCAGGGCGCTCGACGGATTTCAGGTTCTTCAGCTCCGCCTCGAGCGCGGCATTGCCCGAGGGCGTCATGGGGATCTTTTCCATAGTCTTGTCGTCCACGCATAAATGTTACGCCCCGCCGCACAAAAGCGTCGGGGCGAAGGATGGGTTGGCATTTACCTGACCCAAATGGAGCGTGAATTGCAAGGGGGGAGGCGTGCCTTGTCAGTAAACTTGCGACTTAGTGCCACCGCCAGTAGGCGCGCGCCGATTGCGCTGCCCCAGAAGTTCGCCGCGTCGCCAACGGCTGGCCTCGTGCCCAAGCCACAACATCTCAATCATACTGAACCACCTCGAACTCGATGCCATTCTCATCGTTGAAATAGAACCGCCTGCCGGGCTCGTAATCCGCATGGTTGTGAGGTTCGAACCCCGCCTTGCGGACCCGTTCTTCGGTGGCGTCAATGTCTTCGACCAGCACGCCGACGTGGTTCAGACCACCCACGAAGTCATAGCTGCTTTCGCCTGACGGCTGTGGATCGCTGGGCGCATAAAGCGCCAGATACGTGTGCGGTCCACCCACGTGCACCGTATAGCCACCCGCGATGGCCGGGCCTTCCCAGCGGGTTTGCCAGTCAAAGACTTTCTGCATCCACGCTGCGGATGCCTTTGGGTCGCGGACCGTGAAATTGGTGTGTTCTAACGTCGCCATCATGGGATCTCCTTCCGGTTTTTAGGCTTGTCCCGACTCACCGTAATTTCTAAACCTAACTTTAGGTCAAGAGATTATTTTGAGAGGATGCAATGGCAGTTTCCGAAGGTCTGGCAATTGGCGCACTGGCGCGGCGCACCGGGTTGGCAGTCTCGGCCATTCGGTACTACGAAGCGCAGGGATTGATATCTCCATGGCGGAATGCTGGAGGGCAGCGCCGATATCAGCGCGCGGATATCCGGCGACTCAGTTTCGTGATGATTGCGCAGCAGTTTGGGCTGACCTTGCCAGAAATACGCGACGTCTTGTCGGAATTGCCCGGAAACCGCACTCCGACCCCGCAGGACTGGAAAAGCATCAGTGAAGGGCTGCGCACCCGATTGGACCAGCGAATCGATACGCTGAAGCGATTGCGCGACAATCTGGATGGGTGCATCGGTTGCGGCTGCCTGAGCCTGCCGAAATGTCGGCTTTACAACCCAGATGACCGGGCGAAATCGAATGGTAGCGGTCCCAGATACCTGATGGGCGACGCTCCCGAGGCATAACTGCCGCATTGCAGCAATGTTACGCCGTGTTTTGATTGACCAAGGTCTTTCAGAACATGTAATCACGCGTGAAACAAAATTGCGCAGACCATGCAGTGATAGCGCCAATTCGGAAAGACAGCTAAGGAGCCAACGATGGCCGAGATTGAACGCGAAGCAATGGAATACGATGTGGTTATCGTGGGCGCAGGTCCTGCGGGCCTGTCGGCGGCCATCCGACTGAAACAACTGGATGCCGACCTGAATGTCGTCGTTCTGGAAAAGGGCTCGGAAGTGGGTGCGCATATCCTGTCGGGTGCTGTGCTGGACCCGTGCGGTCTGGATGCGCTGATCCCGGATTGGAAGGAAAAAGGGGCGCCGCTGAACGTGCCGGTGCACGAAGACAATTTCTATATGCTGGGTGAGGCGGGCAAAATCCGCATCCCCAACTTCCCGATGCCACCGCTGATGAACAACCACGGCAATTACATCGTCTCGATGGGCAATGTCTGCCGCTGGATGGCCGAGCAGGCCGAAGAGCTGGGCGTTGAAATCTTCCCCGGCATGGCCTGTTCCGAAATGGTCTATGGCGAGAATGGCGAAGTCAAAGGCGTTGTGGCCGGTGTCTTCGGTCTGGAGCCTGACGGGTCATACGGCCCCAACACAGAGCCGGGCATGGAGCTGCACGGCAAATACGTATTCCTGTCGGAAGGCGTTCGCGGCTCGTTGTCCAAAGAGGTCATCAACAAATACGACCTGTCTGCGGGTAAAGAACCGCAGAAATACGGCGTCGGCATGAAAGAGATCTGGGAGATCGATCCGGCCAAGCACAAAGAAGGCAGCGTCACACACACGATGGGCTGGCCTTTGGGCAGCAATGCAGGTGGCGGGTCGTTCATCTATCACCTTGAAAACAATCAGGTCTATGTCGGTTTCGTGGTCCACCTGAACTATAAGAACCCGCACCTGTACCCGTACATGGAATTCCAGCGCTTCAAGCATCACCCGATGGTGGCGGACTTGCTGAAAGGCGGCAAGCGCGTGGCTTATGGCGCGCGGGCCATCACCGAAGGCGGCTATCAGTCGATGCCGAAGCTGGTGGCACCGGGCGTGGCGCTGTTGGGGTGTTCGGCGGGCATGGTCAACGTGCCGCGCATCAAGGGCAACCACAACGCGATGCTGTCAGGCAAGGCGGCGGCCGAGGCTGCGTTCGATGCCATCAAGGCCGAGCGTTCGGGCGATGAACTGACCGCCTATGAGACTGAAGTGCGTGACGGCGCCATCGGCAGCGACCTGAAGAAGGTGCGCAACGTCAAACCGATCTGGTCGAAATGGGGCCTGACCGCATCGTTGATGCTGGGTGGTCTGGACATGTGGACCAACACGTTGGGCTTTTCGCTGTTTGGCACTGTGGGCCACGGCAAGAACGATGCTGAATCGACCGAGGATGCCAGCAAGCACCAGCCGATCGACTATCCCAAACCCGATGGTGTTCTCTCGTTCGACCGCCTGACCAATGTGTCCTTCGCGGCAACCAATCACGAAGAAAGCCAGCCCTGCCACCTGCGTCTGGCCGACCCCGAGATCCCGGTAAAGGTCAACCTGCCCAAGTTCGACGAACCGGCGCAGCGCTATTGCCCAGCAGGGGTTTACGAAATGGTCGAGGATGAAAACGGCCCGCGATTCGTGATCAACTTCCAGAACTGCGTGCACTGCAAGACCTGCGACATCAAAGATCCCAGTCAGAACATCACCTGGACCACGCCGCAAGGCGGCGACGGGCCGAACTACCCCAATATGTAGGCAATAACCCGGGCACTGGCAGGGTCGTGAAGGCTCTGCCATTGCCTCTGGACCAGCAAAGCCCTAGCTTGTCGTTCAGTCAACGACAGCAAGGCAGATTATCAGTGGTTTCCCTGGTTCGACGCGCGGCTCTGGCCGTGATCCTCAGCACCTCCTTCGCGCTTCCGGCGGTTTCTGATACCGGATCGGGCTCGTATCTGGCCGGGCGTCAGGCCATTTACCAAAGCGACTACCCCGCTGCCGAGCGCTATTATACACGGGCTTTGCAAGCTGATCCCAGGAACCCGAAGCTGCTGGAGAATGTCGTCGTCGCCCGGCTGGCACTGGGTCAGGTCGAGCGTGCGCTGTCCGTCGCAAAGGTCATCGAAGATAACGAACTGCCCAGCCAGGCTGCACGCATGGTGATCGCGGCCAATCTGGTGGCTGAGGATAAGTTGGATGAATTTCTGGCGCGTGATCCAGAAACGCAGGGCATTGGTCCGCTGGTTGATGGTTTGATGATCGCCTGGGCCCATATGGGTCAAGGCGCAATGACCAAGGCCATGGAGCAATTTGATGTTGTTTCCACGCAGGACGGCCTGAAAGAATTTGCGCTTTTTCACAAAGCGATGGCTTTGGCCTCGGTCGGAGATTTCGAAGGTGCCGAGGAAATCCTTGCTGCTGATGATGGCGCGGTCGCCCGGTTCTCGCGTCGTGCTGCGTTGGCGCATACCGAAGTGCTGTCGCAACTCGATCGCAATGATGAGGCGTTGGAGTTTCTTGAAAACGTCTTCGCGGCAGGCAGCGACCCGACCATCGAAGGATATGTCGAACGTCTGTCCGATGGCGAAACACTGCCGTTTACCCATGTCCGCTCGGCCCGGGATGGTATGGCCGAGGTGTTCTTTTCCGTTGGTGCCGCGCTGAGCGCTGAGGCCGCACAGGACTATGTTCTGCTCTATGCCCGCGCGGCGACCTTCTTGCGCCCCGATCATATCGACGCAATCCTGCTGAGCGCCGAGTTGCTGGATGGACTGGAGCAATATGATTTGGCCGTTGATGTGTATCGTCAGGTTCCGCCGGACAGCAGCGACTACCACGCCGCCGAGCTTGGCCGTGCCGAAGTGCTGAGCCGTTCAGACAGGAAAGATGCTGCCGCTGAAGTGCTGCAAAACCTTGCCGCGCAAAGCCCGGAATTGCCCGGCGTGCATGTGGCTTTGGCTGATCTGCGACGCCAACAAGAAGACTACGCCGCCGCTGTCACGTCTTACGACACAGCGATTGGCCTGACCGAAGAAGGTTCAGGCAGCAATTGGTTCTTGCATTACGCCCGCGGGATTTCGCACGAGCGCCTTAAGAACTGGGACCAGGCCGAGGCCGATTTTCGTCGCGCGCTCGAGCTGAATCCGGACCAGCCGCAGGTGCTGAATTATCTGGGATATTCGCTGGTTGAACGGCAGGAAAAGCTGGATGAGGCGCTTGAGATGATCGAACGCGCCGTCGCCGCACGTCCGGACAGCGGGTATATCGTCGACAGTCTGGGCTGGGTTCTGTTCCGTCTCGGCCGCTATGACGAAGCGGTCGATCATATGGAACGCGCGGTTGAGCTGATGCCGGTTGATCCGGTTGTGAATGACCACCTGGGTGATGTCTATTGGGCTGTGGGCCGCGCCCGCGAGGCCGAGTTCCAGTGGAAACGTGCGCTCTCGTTCATTGATCCCGAAGATAGGGATGGCGAGGCCGACCCCGAGCGCATCCGCCGCAAGATCGAGGTTGGGCTGGACGCCGTTCTGCAGGAAGAAGGCGCCGAACCCCTGAAGGTCGCCAATGAAGGCTGAGGCATTTGCCCCCGCCAAGATCAACCTGACCCTGCACGTAACCGGCCAGCGAGACGATGGCTATCACCTGCTGGATTCGCTGGTTGCCTTCGCAGATGTCGGGGACAAGCTGACCTTTACGCGCGGCCATGATCTGTCCCTGTCGGTAAACGGCGAATTTTCCAAGGGTGTACCCACCGACCAACGGAATCTTGTCTGGCAGGCGGCGGAGGCGATCGGCTGGGCCGGACATATCGAATTGACCAAAGCATTGCCCCACGGCGCGGGCATTGGTGGTGGCTCGTCCGACGCTGCAGCGACGTTGTGGGCATTGTCCGGTCAGGGGATCGATATCCCGGATGATCTGCCATTGTCATTGGGAGCCGATGTACCGGTTTGCATGAAAGCACAAGCAACTCGGATGCAGGGGATTGGCGAGCGACTTTCGCCGGTCCAATTGCCTCATCTGCCTGCCCTTCTGGTCAATCCGGGTGTGCCTGTGCCAACCGCGTCGGTCTTTCGCGCGATTGCAATGCGTAACAATGCACCCATGCCGGATCAGATCCCTGAATTTGAATCGCCCGAAGACTGTGCCGATTGGTTGGGTGATCAGCGCAACGATCTCGAAGTGCCGGCAATGGGCGTTGCACGAGAAATCGAATTTGCGCTGGACGAGCTACGGCTGACCAATCGAGCAATGCTGGCCCGTATGTCGGGTTCAGGTTCAACCTGTTTCGCGCTCTATCCGACCATGAAGGCCGCTCATTTCGCAGCCTAT
Source organism: Ruegeria sp. BA2 (assembly GCF_056539605.1). NCBI lineage: Bacteria > Pseudomonadati > Pseudomonadota > Alphaproteobacteria > Rhodobacterales > Roseobacteraceae > Ruegeria > Ruegeria sp. BA2. Next base: position 259,021 of record NZ_JBQFVE010000004.1, read on the forward strand.
GATATCGGAGCGGCCCACCCAGAATGGTGGTGCCGCGCTGTGCAGCTTAGTTGAGGCGCGATACAACGTAATCGGCCAGATCACTGAGCAGAGTACGGATTTCATGATCTGGCAGCGCGGTCAGAGCGGCCTTGGCCTTGGATGCCCATCCGAAAGCATCCGCACGGGTGGCCTCTAGCGTTTGGTATTTAGCCATCAGCGATAGAGCATTATCCAGATCACCCTCTTCCTGCCGACCGCGCCCGATTGTGCGCTCCCAGAACGCGTGTTCATCGGCGGTGGCTTGTGCCACGGCCTTGATCACCGGCAGGGTCAGTTTGCGTTCGCGGAAATCATCGCCGACATTCTTGCCGGTCGCTTTGCTGTCCCCTTGATAGTCCAGCAAATCGTCAGCGATCTGGAACGCTATTCCCAGCGCGTCGCCGTAATCATACAACGCCTTGACCTGCGCCTCAGATGCGCCCGCTATGACGCCCCCAACTTCGGTCGCAGCCGAGAACAACGCCGCCGTCTTGCCGCGTACGACCTGCAGATAGATGCCTTCGTCCGTGCCCAGATCTGTCGCTGCGGTCATTTGCAATACTTCACCCTCGGCGATGGTTGCCGAGGCGTTGGCCAGAATGTCCAGAACCCGCAATGATCCGGTTTCAACCATCAACTGGAAGCTACGGGAAAACAGGTAATCCCCAACCAGAACACTGGATTTATTATCCCACAGCAAGTTCGCCGTGGGCCGGCCCCGCCGTTGCCCGCTTTCGTCCACGACGTCGTCATGTAGTAGGGTTGCGGTGTGAATGAACTCGACCGTAGCCGCCAGCTTGATGTGATGGTCGCCGGAATAGCCAAACAGCTGCGCCGCTGCCAAAGTCAGCATCGGGCGCAGGCGTTTGCCACCCGCTTCAACCAGATGCGCTGTCACTTCAGGAATGCGAGGGGCATGTTCTGATGCCATGCGCGACCGAATCAGCGTATTTACGGCTGCCATTTCGCCCGCCAGCATCTCTGCCAGACGCTCATGCGGTTTCGAGATCGTGCTGACGTTCATCACACTCCTGATACAAGGCTCGACATCCCACTCACCTTGCCCTTACATCCATCCCCATGAAAGAACTATTGCGCAGCACCGATCCGACAATCTTGGCTTTTGCAACCGCCCTTCTTGAAGGCGAGGATATAGACTGCTTTCAGATGGACGTAAATATGAGCATCCTCGAAGGCGGCATCGGAATCTTCCCGCGCCGCCTGATGGTGCGCGCCGATGATCTGACCCGTGCCGAACGTGTCATGCGCGATAATGAAATACCGCTAGGGCGATGAGCCGTTTCTCCGACTGTGACCTAACCTGCAATGATTTTCTAGGTGGTCGGGTGCGCCTGTGGCAGCCGCGCTCAGGATATCGCGCAGGGGTCGATCCGGTTTTGCTGGCGGCTTGTGTCCCGGCACGCCAAGGCCAGACGGTGCTAGAACTGGGGTGCGGGGCAGGGGCTGCGATCCAGTGTCTGTTGGCACGCGTGCCTGATCTGCAGTCAACAGGGGTTGAGCTACAGCCTGCCTATGCGGATCTAGCCCGCCGCAATGCGATCGAGAATGTCGAGATTACGGTGGTTGAGGCGGATTTGAACGCCCTGCCGGATGATCTGCGCCAAATGCAGTTTGATCATGTGATCGCCAACCCTCCGTACTATCGGGCAGGGGCGCATAGTCCGGCCAGTGATACGGGGCGGCGGATGGCGTTGGGTGAAAACACACCGCTGTCGGATTGGATCGATGTCGCTGCCCGACGTTTGGCACCGCGCGGTTACCTGCACATGATCCAGAAAGCCGACCGCCTGCCGGATATGCTGGCAGGATGTACGGGCCGGTTAGGCTCGGTCGAAATACTGCCATTGTCACCGCGCACAGATCGCGCCGCTGAGCTAGTGATCTTGCGCGCCAGAAAAGGTGGGCGCGCCGCATTCAGGCTGCATGCCCCCCTGGTTCTGCACACGGGCGATAGGCACGTCGAGGATGGCGAAAGCTATACGCCGCAGGTCTCTGCTGTCCTGCGCGATGGGGCGGATTTGACCGGGCTTTTTGCCTGATCGGCAATGACCAGCCGAATTTGTCGGATTTATTACAGATTCTGTGCGTCTGCAGCGTGACAGGCTGGAAATGATATGATCAACTTCCTAGGTGGATAGTATAACCCAACCAAGGAGGATCGCCATGAGCGTGAGCGCACATCTGACGGAGCTGAAGAAAAAACACGAAACTCTCGGTCTTGAAGTGGAAGAAGCCCAACGCTCGCCTGGCATCGACGATCTCCATATCGCGCAACTTAAAAAGCAAAAGCTGAAGCTGAAAGAAGAGATCGAGCGATTGTCGACTTAGGCTTTAAGACTGGCGCGTGCTGCAATGGCCGCGCCACCGGTGACTAACAAGGCCGCGATCGCCAAACCCCAGGACGGGGCGGCGATCCCGGCCAGAACCAGAACCAGCGTGGACAATAACGGAGCTGCATATGAGGCGGTGCCGAGAATTTGAATATCGCCACGCTTGACCCCGATATCCCAGACATAAAAGGCCAGCCCCACAGGCCCTAACCCCAATGCCAGGGTCGAGGCCCAGCTGACGGCGCCTCGCGGCCAAACCGTTTCTTCGACCGCGAAATGCAGCACCCACGAGGCGATTGCAGTCAATACGCAGAACACGGCGACCGAGCTTGTGGGCACGTCCCCCAACCTCCGCGACAGAACCGAGTAGCTTGACCAAGTCAGCGCGCATAACAGCGCCAACCCATAGCCGGGCAAGTGCTGAATCTGGAACCCTGCGCTGCCACCCCCGGTGATGATGACTGCGGCCCCTGCAAAGCCAAGGCATGCGCCGATCAGATGGCCGGGTTTCAGATGCTCACCGGGTAGCAGGCCTGACAGCAATACAATCAGTAAAGGCCAGAGATAGGCGATCAACCCGGCCTCCGCTGCAGGGGCCATTCGCAGGGCCGAGAAATAGAGCGCGTGATAGCCAAAAAGCCCAATAGCGCCAAACAGATAGGTCGTCCAGGCGACTTTGCGCAATTGCCCCAGACCACCGCTTGTCATGGTCCAGATCAGACCCAAAGTGCCGCCAATCGTAAAGCAAATCGCGTTCAGCAACAGGGGCGGTGTCGGGGATGATCCGACTGTAAACAAGGCCAGCAATGACCAAAGCAAAACGGCGATAAAACCGATTGCCGTCGCACCCATTTTGCTCATTCTGAGGCCACTTTCTCGACAGGGATAATTTCGAATTCATCCGATATGTGAGCGGTTTTTTCAATCTCGGATATGAACCAGTCGCGAAAGGCTGCGATCTGGGGCCGAGTCTCCGCGCCCTGTAGGCATAGAAAACGGAAACGTCCTGCGGTTTCCAGCGCGACTTTGAAGGGCGCGACCAGGCGTCCCTCGGTCAGGTCCTTCAGGATCATTGCACGCCGCCCCAGCACGACACCAACTCCGGCCACGGCTGCGTCGATGGCGTGATCGGCATTCGAAAAATGCGCCCCGTGTGTTGGCGTGAAATCCAATCCGATTGCCCGAAACCACGCTGGCCAGTCGCAGCGCGGCTTTAGAAAATTGATCGAGTCATCATGAATTAAAGGTGCCTCACGCAGTGCTTCAGGCGTTGGGAATTGTTCCGCCAATTCAGGCGTCATCACCGGTGTTAGCCATTCCCTGCGGACGGGAACGGAATAAAGACCCTCATCCGGCCCATAGCCAAAGCGGATCGCCACATCCACATCATCGCGCTCAAGGTCCATGTTGCGCAATGTGGCCGAGAACTTAAGGTCAATCCCGGGGTTTGCCCGGGCAAATTCGTACAGACGCGGAGCTAGCCATTTCGCCGTCAGGGCAGGGCCGGCGGTAACCGTCAAGCTCGTTTCGTCCTGCAAGCGCCGCGTCGCCTGCCACGCAGCTTGCAAGGCGGCAAAACCATCAGCCGTTCCGGGTGCCAGCGTACGTCCGGCCTCAGTTAGCTCCACGGCGCGGTTGAGGCGGCGAAACAGTGGGTGCCCCAGATGCTCTTCCAGCGATTTGATCTGAAAGGACAGGGCCGCCGGCGTCACGTTCAACTCATCCGCCGCCTTGGCAAATGACATGTGTCGCGCAGCGGCATCGAAGGCACGCAAAGCGGTGAGCGGAGGCAGGCGGTCGGACATATCGGTTAAGATTCTCTGAACTGAAGCGGCGAAAACTCTCGTTTGTACAGTTTAAAATCAAAGGCCATGTTGATGGCAAGACAAATTCACCTTGATAGAGAGGGCATCAACATGATCGAGATGACATCAAACCCGGCCATCCAAAACGCCATTCACCGTGCCCATGAAGAGCGCAGCAAGGTCGTTGTAGCGTTCTGGACCTGGCTATTCGGTTCCCGCTGATCGCAGCGCGCGCGATCTTACGGGATAAAAGAAGGGCCGGTCCTTGGTGGACCGGCCCGTTTTCGTTTCAATGGCTCCAATTCAGACGAAGAACTGCGCCCCATTGGCTGAGATGGTCGAGCCGTTGATGAACTGCGAATCATCCGACGCCAGGAAGGCCACGCAGCGCGCGATTTCTTCCGGCTCACCCAGACGACCGGCCGGAATCTGGCCAATGATCGATTCACGCACTTTTTCCGGCACCGCCATCACCATCTCGGTCGCGATGTAACCCGGGCAGATTGCGTTGGCGGTGATACCGGCCCGCGCGCCCTCTTGCGCCAGTGACTTCACAATCCCCAGATCGCCAGCTTTGGTGGCGGCATAGTTGACCTGCGCAAACTGACCCTTCTGACCGTTGATCGAGCTGATCACGATGATGCGGCCAAACTTGCGCTCACGCATGCCAGGCCATACCGGATGGACGGTATTGAAGACACCCGTCAGGTTGGTGTCGATCACCTGATGCCATTGTTCGGGCGTCATCTTGTGGAACGGCGCGTCGCGGGTGATCCCTGCGTTGGCGACCACGATGTCGATTGGACCGACCTCGGCTTCGACCTTCTCGATACCCGCTTTGGATTCGTCGTAATCCGCAACATTCCATTTGTAGGTCTTGATACCGGTCTCTTCGGTGAACTTTGCGGCGGCTTCGTCATTGCCTGCATAAGTGGCGGCAACATTGTATCCTTCGGCCTTCAGCGCCTTGGAAATTGCTGCGCCGATGCCGCGGGAACCGCCGGTTACGAGTGCTGTACGTGCCATTTAGGACTCCTCCAAATATAGTCGTCTTGGTAATTCTGTTACTCTGAGATATGTAGATGCGCAATATCGTTTCGCGATCGATTTTGTCTTTCTGTCCGGCGATAGTGTCGCATCCAAGGGATATGATCCGATTGTAACAAAAAAGGGCGCCTCTTGGACGCCCTTTTCTATTGAGTTGTCAACGCACTCAGTCGCGCTCCACGCACAGGGCGACGCCCATGCCGCCACCGATGCAAAGGGTCGCCAGACCTTTCTTCGCGTCGCGGCGTTTCATTTCGAACAAAAGGGTGTTCAAAACTCGGCAACCGGATGCGCCGATCGGGTGACCGATGGCAATCGCGCCGCCATTGACGTTCACGATCGACGGGTCCCAGCCCATGTCCTTGTTCACTGCGCAGGCCTGCGCGGCGAAGGCTTCGTTGGCTTCGACCAAATCAAGATCGTCAACCGACCAGCCTGCTTTTTCCAACGCCTTGCGCGAGGCGTAGATCGGACCGACACCCATGATCGACGGGTCCAAACCGGCGGTCGCGTAGGATGCGATACGGGCCAGAGGCTCAATCCCGCGCTTTTCGGCATTCTCGGCCGACATCAGCAGGGTGGCTGCGGCACCGTCGTTCAGGCCCGAGGCGTTGGCCGCCGTCACTGAGCCATCCTTGGTGAAGGCCGGGCGCAATTTAGCCATTGCCTCCATCGTTGCGCCGTGGCGGATGTATTCGTCCTTGTCCATCACGATGTCGCCCTTGCGGGTCTTGATGGTGAACGGCACGATCTCATCTGCGAATTTGCCCGCGTTCTGCGCCGCTTCGGCCTTGTTCTGCGAGGCAACGGCGAATTCGTCCTGCATGTCGCGGCTGATCTGCCATTTCTCGGCCACGTTCTCGGCGGTCTGACCCATGTGATAGCCGTTGAAGGCATCCCACAGGCCGTCGCGGATCATGGTGTCTATGTATTTCATGTCACCCATCTTGTGACCGGCGCGCAAGGCAGCGGCGTGGGGGGAAAGGGTCATGTTTTCCTGCCCACCGGCGGCCACGATCTCGGCATCGCCCAACTGGATGTGCTGTGCGCCCAGAGCGACAGCGCGCAGGCCCGAGCCGCATACCTGGTTGATGCCCCAGGCGGCGCTTTCTTGCGGCAGACCCGCGTTGATATGCGCCTGACGGGCGGGGTTCTGGCCCTGAGCGGCGGTCAGAACTTGACCCATGATGGTTTCGCTTACCTCGCCCTTGTCGATCCCGGCGCGTTCTACAACGGCCTCAAGGACAGCAGCGCCCAGATCATGTGCGGGGGTGTTCGCAAACGAACCGCTAAAGCTACCGACGCCCGTACGTGCGGCGGATGCGATTACTACGTTGGTCATACAGTCAATCCTTTACCGTCATGGTCTTGCGGGAAATCTGACGGCGCAGGTCACGGAGAAGCAATCTCCAAAAGCAAGAGCGCCTCGTGATCCCCCGCTCCAGCATCTTCTGCAATACCGCAATGCTGCATCTGCAGCAACGGACAGCTTGTCTCAGAGTAGGCAGCGGCGAAGAATTGCGTGGCCTCTTGTAATCAACTGCCCGTTTTTTCGACCTTTTCTCGACTCCATGGCGGAGTGACCGATGGCGCGCCGTATAGGTACCCCTGCAGGCAATCGACTCCATTGGCGATCAGAAAATTGGCATCCTCGGCACTTTCAACCGATTCGGCTGTGACCAGCATTTCAAATTCGCGCGCTGCGGCGATCAATGCCCGCACCAGTGCCTGATTGTCAGGGCTGCCGCTGATACCGCGAATGAACTGCCCGTCAATCTTGGCGGCATCAAACAGAAACTCGCGGAAATGGCGAAAGCCAAAGTTACTGGCCCCGAAATCGTCCAGCGCAAAGGCAATGCCACGGGCCTGTTGGCGATCCATGAAATCGACCACAAGTTCGGGCACCTGCATGGCTGATCCTTCGGAAATCTCCAGGATCAGCCTCTCGCCCAGACTTGCATCTTTCTTAAGGAACCGGTCCAGCACACGCGACCAACTGGCATATCCGATAGACCGGGCCGACATGTTGATGGACAAGCGAATGCCTGGATTTCGGATCAGCGTGCGCAGGCCCATCTCAAGCGCGATACAATCCAGATCCCGGCCGATGGGCGTGTTTTCGACCTGCGGCATGAACTCGCGCGCGGGGATCACCCGGCCGGTTTCGTCCAAAACCCGGATGAACCCTTCATAAAACGCGATGCCTTGCGGGGGGTGCGCTTGAATCACGGGTTGAAACGCCAGCCTGCATTGCTTGTGTTTCACCGCCTCAGTCGCCATTTGCAGCACCGATTGATCCCGAGCGTTTATTGCGGCGCTCAGCGGGTCATCCGATCCCTCGGGCAGGTCTGCGCGTTTCCTGTTTCCCATAATGTTCCGAATCCCTGATCCCGATGATGTGGGTCAGAAATCAGTTTCGGCGAAAGCAGGTAAAACTGGGGTTAACGGATGCAGGATTAATGTGGACGTTCGAACAGAAACTTAATGCGTTGATTGCCAGGCGTGACGAAGCGTGGCTGCGGCCCCAACAAGTGCCCCGAAAAGCCCAAGTGTCGCCATGACGAAACCCAGTGCAAGCAACGTTGGCGCAGCTCCGTTCAGTGCGGCGGTCATGGTTACGACCAGTCCCAGCAAGCCCGTGACTGTCGAAATTTTCAGAAGCTTTGGCATGAGACCCCCGGAAACCGATAACTTAAATCATCCCCCGGATATGGAGCCCCTGTGCCAAAATTCAAGCAGATAAAAGGTCTTTTTGAGACTAGGTCTGTTTTGCCGCAGGGGCGGAATGTTCCGCATCAAACCGCTCAAACCCGGGCGTGCCACGATCTTCGGGATGGCGGGTCAGATGCTTGGCCTTGATCTGCTCGGAATTGTCTCGACTGCCATCATGGCTATAGCCCGGAGGCGCGAAACAATAGGCCAGACGCTGGCGCATACTCAGCCCGGGCTGAGTGGCGTCGTTCCAAATTCCGACCCACTCATGAAAGGCCACGCGTAGCGGGTTGAAGGTGCCGATATTGTGGACCAGACCGTAGTCGACCTTATCGTCCTCTTGCTCGGGAACAAATGTGCCGAACAACTTGTCCCAAATGATGAAGACCCCGGCATAATTGCAATCCAGATACCGCGCATTTCGCCCGTGATGGGCACGGTGGTGGCTGGGGGTATTCATCACCGCCTCGAACCAGCGAGGCATTTTCCCAATGGCCTCGGTGTGGATCCAGAACTGGTAGATCAGATTCAGGCCTCCGACGAACAGCACCATCGCCGGGTGGAACCCCAGCAAAATTAGCGGAGCGCGCACCACCATCATGAAGGTAAAGGTGTAGGTCCAGGTCTGCCGCAGCGCCGTAGTCAGGTTATAGTGTTGCGAGCTGTGGTGGTTCACATGACTGGCCCAGACCCAGCGGATGCGGTGCCCGAAGCGATGCACCCAGTAATAGCGCAGATCATCCAGCACAAAGCACAGGATGATAACCGGAATCGAAGTCCCCAGGTTCAACGGCGTGATCTGCCACAGCCACATGAAGAACGCGTAAGCGATGAAGCCCAGCAAAAAGCCCGAGGCGATATTGCCCGCCCCCATAATCAGCGAGGTCACCGCATCGCGCGTCTCATACCGCCCGCCCCGGCCTTTGACGGCGATCCACAGGAACTCGGCCAGAATGGCTGCGATGAAGAAGGGCACGGCCCATTGCACCGCGTCGGGAAAACTCACGTGATCGGTCATGTGGGATCCATCAGATATTGCCAGTGGCGGCGCTCGGTTTGGTCTAGATGCAGGATCACACGCGGAGTGCCGAAATCGCGAAACTGAACCTCGATCCCTTCCGGGTGGTCGATCCGATCGAAATCCAGCAGATGCCGCGCCACGGTATCAGCCCCAAATGACCAGAGCAGCCCGGCGCCGGTCTCGGTTCGCACAAGGGCTGCGTGGCCGTCATGCGCCACGGTCACGTCGATGACGGTATCGTCTGGGAAATGCCGCAGCCACTCCGAGCGGGCGCTGTCGGGTGTCAGCTGACGCAGGCGCGATTTGCCTGTCACATGCAGCAGCAATGTGATCCCGACGATACCGCCCACCACCAGAATCAACAGAATTTCAAGCGGCATTCCATCCTCCTACAGGCAAACTGTAGGGGAGGTGATGTGCTGTCAAAGGTGGCGTGGCGTCAGGTGTTTTCGAGGCCTTCCAGAATTTCGTGTTGAACGATGCGCTGGACAAACGGCATCAGGCCATCGGGCCCCGAAGCCCTGTCTTTGAGGTGAATGCAGATATCGGGCCTGCGCGCCGCAATTATGCCCACGATTTCCCCGCGTATCTTGTCATCGAGACCTGCGCCCATGATCGCGCAGACGATGCGCGGTTCCGCGTCCAGCTGCCGACGGACCTCATCCTGATCATGCGCACCCAGCCATTGGATCGGCAGATGGTCCAGCTGGCGGGCCACGTCGCCGATCACATTTGGAAGTCGCCCAATTAACAGTACTACCGGTTTCATCGGTGTCCTCCCCCTATCCGGCCATAAACAAAAACCGGCCCATTGGGGCCGGTCACATCTTACCACAATTTTACGACAAGAGCGCGAGAGAGATCAGCTGTTGCCTTCAACTAGGGCCGAGATAATCGCCTTCGCGCTATCCGAGTTCCACTCGGCATCGCCAATCAGGCGCGCGATTTCCCTGCCTTCCGGGTCCAGGATGACCGTGATAGGCAGCGCGATTACGCCAAACTCGCGCGCGGCGGTCTGTTTGGGGTCCTGATGGCGCGGCAGGTTTGCGATGCCGTTCTCGTCAAAGAACTTCTTGATCCCGGCAGGGGTGTTGCGTCCCGTCGCCAGGGTCAGCACCTCGAATTTGTCACCGCCGAATTCGTCCTGCAACTCCGCGATCTGCGGCATCTCTTTGCGGCAAGGCGCGCACCAGGTGGCCCAGAAGTTCACAAGCACGTATTTGCCCGCATAATCCTCGAGCGTGCCGACACCGCCATCATCTTCCAATTGAAACTCGATCGTTTTTGCTTCTTTCGGTTCCTTGTGCAGGATCAGCCGTTTCAGCGTGCCGTCACGCAATGGGGCCAAGGTCTCGGCATCCGTTGCCAAAGCGGCGTTTGCACCCAGCGCGAGGGCCATATAAAGGGGGATCAGACGTAACAGGCGCATATCAACTCCGGGTTTTCTTTCATGACCGATCAATCTTCGAACCAGATGTGGGGCGGCCGCTTTGCCGCCGGTCCAGACGCGATCATGGAGGCGATCAACGCCTCGATCGGGTTCGATCAGCGGATGGCAGCCCAGGACATTGCTGGCTCGCGCGCCCATGCCGCCATGCTGGCTGCCACAGGCGTTATTACTGATAGGGATGCGCAGGCTATTCGGGAAGGGCTGCTCACCGTTTTGTCAGAAATCCAGAACGGAGAATTTCAGTTCTCGACCGCGCTGGAAGACATTCACATGAATGTCGAGGCGCGCCTGAAAGAGGTGATCGGTGAGCCCGCAGGCCGTTTGCACACGGGCCGGTCGCGTAATGACCAAGTGGCGACCGACTTCAAGCTCTGGGTTCGCGATCAGTTGGACGCCGCCGAGACGGGCCTGCTGGCCCTGATCCGCGCGCTTTTGGCGCAGGCCGAGGCCGGAGCGGATTGGGTCATGCCCGGTTTCACTCATCTGCAAACCGCGCAGCCGGTAACTTGGGGCCACCACATGATGGCCTATGTCGAGATGTTCGGGCGCGATTTGTCTCGCGTCCGCGATGCACGCAATCGGATGAACGAATCCCCCTTGGGTGCCGCCGCACTGGCCGGAACCTCCTTCCCGATCGACCGCCACATGACGGCTGAGGCGCTGGGCTTCGACCGCCCAGCTGCCAACTCGCTGGATGCCGTCAGTGACCGCGATTTCGCGCTTGAGTTCCTGTCAACGGCCTCAATCTGCGCCGTCCACCTGTCGCGCTTTGCCGAAGAGCTGGTGATCTGGTCTTCGGCCCAGTTCCGCTTTGTGACGCTGTCCGATCGGTTCTCGACCGGCTCATCAATCATGCCGCAAAAGAAGAACCCGGATGCCGCCGAACTGATCCGTGCCAAGGTGGGCCGCATATACGGTGCCAACACCGCGTTGATGATGGTGATGAAGGGCTTGCCGCTGGCCTATTCCAAGGACATGCAGGAAGACAAGGAACAGGTCTTTGACGCCGCCGACAACTGGATGCTGGCGCTGGCCGCGATGGAGGGCATGGTCAAGGACATGACAGCCAATCGTGACAGCCTTGCCGCGGCAGCGGGTTCCGGGTTCTCGACGGCGACCGACCTGGCTGACTGGCTAGTCCGCGTGCTGGGCTTGCCGTTCCGTGATGCGCACCACGTCACTGGATCTCTGGTGGCCATGGCTGAAACCAAAGGTTGCGACCTGCCCGATCTGACGCTCGAAGACATGCAATCGGTCCACTCGGACATCACCGATGACGTCTATTCTGTTCTTACCGTCGAAAATTCGGTAAACTCGCGCCAATCTTATGGTGGCACGGCACCCGATCAGGTGCGGGCCCAGATCAAGCGGTGGAAGGCGCTGGTGTGATGCGAATGATACGTGTGGTGCTGTTGATTGCTGCCGGTGCAGCTTTGGCTGGCTGCGGTGCAGATGGCGAGCCGATCCAGCCCACAATGAGCGCCAGCGTGGGCGTCGGCAGCAGTGGCACCTATGGCGGCGTTGGTCTTGGCCTCAGACGCGGCGGATTGGGCGTGTATTTGGGGCTCTGACGCCCTGCGATTGCAATTTGCCGAATGCGCCCCATCTGCCATCTACACGTTTCAATGAAATGAGAACACGCATGAGACCTGTCGGCCTGATCCTTTGCCTCGCCCTGCTTGCGGCTTGCGACCCATCGGGCCCACCCCGATCAGAGCCATCAACGTCAACCAGCAGCGGCTCGGGCATCTTGGTGTCTGGCTATGGCCGGGTCGGAATCTCAACACGCAGATGACGCGGGTCAGCTAACTGCGCAGAATCCATTGATCCGCAGGACGCTTTTGGTCTAAGCGCGCGGTATGGATCATTTTCTCTACCGCGACGGCGCGCTTTACGCCGAGGATGTCCCAATCTCCGAAATCGCTGCCGCGGTCGGAACCCCGTTCTATGTTTATTCGACAGCGACGCTACAGCGGCATTTCAAGCTGTTTGATGACGCGCTGGAAGGAACCGATCACCTTGTCTGTTATGCGATGAAAGCGGCCAGCAATCAGGCGATCCTGAAGACGCTGGCGCAGGCGGGCGCGGGGATGGATGTGGTTTCTGGCGGGGAATATATGCGTGCCAAGGCGGCAGGGGTGCCGGGTGAAAAGATCGTCTTTTCGGGCGTCGGTAAAACAGCGGATGAGATTCGTACTGCCCTGACCGGTGGCATCCGCCAGTTCAACGTCGAATCTGAACCCGAGATGCAGGTGATCAATGCGGTCGCAATGGAATTGGGCGTCATCGCGCCGATCACCGTTCGGGTGAACCCGGACGTGGACGCCAAGACCCACGCCAAGATCGCAACCGGCAAGTCCGAGAACAAGTTCGGCATCCCGATCTCGCGCGCCTCCGAAGTTTATGCATTGGCCTCCAGCCTGCCAGGGCTGGAGGTCATTGGGATCGATGTCCATATCGGCTCACAACTCACCGAGTTGGAGCCGTTTGAATTGGCGTACAATAAGGTCGCCGAACTGACCGAGCGTTTGCGCGCCGAGGGTCACACGATCCGCCGCCTCGATCTGGGTGGTGGTCTGGGCATCCCCTATACCCGCTCGAACGACGCGCCGCCGCTGCCGGTCGAATATGGCGCGATGATCAAGAAAACACTGGGCCATCTGGGCTGCGAGATCGAGATCGAGCCCGGTCGCCTGATCGCAGGCAATGCGGGTCTCATGGTTTCCAAGGTCATCTATGTCAAATCCGGCGAAGACCGCGATTTCCTGATCCTCGACGGCGCGATGAACGATCTGATCCGCCCCGCGATGTACGAGGCGCATCATGACATTGTTGCAGTGCAGGAACCTGCGCCCGGTGTGGAACAACGCCCTTATGACATCGTCGGCCCGGTTTGCGAGTCCAGCGATACTTTTGCCAAACAACGCAACATGCCGCCCTTGGAATCAGGTGATCTGATCGCCTTCCGCAGTGCGGGTGCCTATGGCGCCGTCATGTCCAGCGAATACAATACACGGCCCCTGATCCCCGAAGTTCTGGTGAATGGGGATCAATTTGCCGTAATTCGTGAACGCCCAAGCTTTGACGAAATCATAAACCGCGATACCATACCTTCGTGGCTCTGACGCGATAGGCGCGCGGGCCGATCAGGAGGCCCGCTTGCGCGATAACCAGACCCTGCCAATTCCAAGACTGTCCCTGTGGCTGACGCACGGGGGTATGCTGGCCGAGCAGGTCATGCGCGCCTTCTGGCCTTTTTTCTCGATCTTAATGACCCTAATGGCGGCTTTAATGCTGGGGTTACAAGACCTTGTGCGCATCGAAACCGTTTGGGTTTCTGCCGCCATTGGGCTGATTGCGCTGCTTGTAACGGCGATTCTTGGCGTTCGGCGGTTTCATTTGCCGACGCGGGCTGAGGCGCTGATCCGGTTGGATGAAACCCTGCCGGGGCGTCCGATCCAGGCGCTGATGGACGATCAGGCCGTTGGTGCCATGGATGCGGATTCGGTTGCTTTGTGGCAGGCGCACCAATCTCGTATGGCGGACCGCGTATCCAAGGCTGATCCGGTCAAACCCGATTTAAGGTTGGCCTCTCGCGACCCCTACGCCCTGCGCTATGCTGCATTGCTGGCATTGGTTGTTGCAGCGCTGTTCGGGTCATTCTGGCGGATCGGATCCGTCGCTGACATGACACCGGGGACAGCGCAGGCCGCGCAGGGCCCGACATGGGAAGGTTGGGTCGAGCCTCCGCGCTATACCGGCTTGCCAACGCTCTATCTGGCGGATCAGACCGATCCCACGCTGACGGTGCCCCAAGGTAGCCGCATCACGTTGCGCTTTTACGGTGAGATTGGTGCACACAGTCTGACCGAGACAACAACGCCGCTTGGAACCGAAGCCGCGACAGAGCCCGAGCAGGACTTTGTCGCCGACCGCTCTGGCCAGTTGCGGATTGAAGGCCCAGCGGGGCGCGATTGGGCGCTGGAAATCCTTGCGGACACCGCGCCTGAGATCGAAGTGGCGGGGAATGCTGAATCCGAAGCTGGCGGCCAGATGAAGCTGCCCTTTACCGCAGCGGATGACTATGGAATCGTTTCTGGCACGGCCCGGATCGAACTGGATCTTGCTTCAGTGAACCGCGAATTTGGTCTGGCGACCGAACCGGAGCCGCGTGAGACCATCACGGTCGAGCTGCCGATGCCGATCACCGGCGACCGGTCTGAGTTTACCGAAGACCTGATCGAAGATTTCTCGCAGCACCCATGGGCGCATCTGCCTGTAAAGATCACCCTCATGGCCCTTGATGCGGCAGATCAGGAGTCAGTGGCGGAACCCTATTCGACCGAACTGCCCGCGCGGCGGTTCTTTGACCCGCTGGCCGCGGCGGTGGCAGAACAGCGCCGCGATCTGCTCTGGTCACGCGAAAATGCACTGCGCGTGGCGCAATTGCTGCGCGCTGTTTCGCATTTGCCCGAAGACCTGTTTCGATCAGATACAGCCTATCTGCGCCTGCGCGTAATCCTGCGCCGGCTGGAGGCGTTTGACCAATATGGCGCGCTGAATGTCGAACAACAGGAAGAGATTGCTCAGGCCCTTTGGGAACTTGCCGTTCTGATCGAAGACGGAACGCTGGCCGATGCGCTCGAGCGGATGCGCCGCGCGCAGGAGCGTCTGACCGAGGCCATGCAAAACGGTGCCAGCGACGAGGAAATCGCCGAGCTGATGCAGGAACTGCGTGAAGCGACCGAGGACTACATGCGCCAGTTGCAGCGCCTAGCGCAAGAAAACGGTGAAACCCAACAAGGCCAGCAGGGTCAAAATGGCGAGACTATGCAGATGACGCAGGATGATCTGCAGCGCATGATGGATCGCATTCAGGAACTGATGGAACAGGGCCGCATGGCCGAGGCGCAGCAGGCGCTGGAAGAGTTCCAGCAGATGATGGAAAACATGCGCGTCACGCAAGGGCAGGGCCAAGGTGGCCAATCCGAGGGGCAACAGGCCATGGAAGGCTTGGCGGAAACTCTGCGCGAACAGCAAGGGCTCAGTGATCAGGCGTTCCGCGATCTTCAGGAACAGTTCAGCCCCGGCACCCAATCTGGTGAAAGCCAAGGGAACGAAGGCCGCAACGGTGGTCTTGGTCGAGGCCAGAGCCACGAAGGCCAAGGCGGCCAGGGCGAAGGACAGGATGAGGCGGGCGAAGGCCAGCAGGGTCAAGGTTCGCTCGCAGATCGGCAGCAGGCGCTGCGAAACGAACTCAGACGGCAGGAACAGGGTCTGCCCGGCGGTGGCACGCCCGAAGGCGATGCTGCACGCGAATCACTGGGTCGCGCCGGGCGCGCAATGGACGAGGCCGAGGATGCGCTGCGCGGCAATGATCTGGCCGAAGCGATTGATCGTCAGTCAGAGGCGATGGAAGCCCTGCGCGAAGGCATGCGCTCACTCGGAGAAGCGCTGGCGCAGAACCAGCAAAACCAACCCGGGCAAGGCACCGAGGCCGGTGATATGCAGGCCAACAACCGCGACCCATTGGGCCGTGCACCGGGATCGGCAGGATCAATCTCGACCGATGACAACCTGTTGCAAGGTGAAGACGTCTACCGACGCGCGCGCGAGTTGCTGGATGAAATCCGTCGCCGGACGGGCGAACAGGATCGGCCTCAGCTTGAGCTGGAATATCTCAAGCGCTTGCTCGAACGGTTCTAGTTCTGCCCTGCGCCACCCGTTTGCGCTTCCAGCCACAGGCGCGCCTGATCGACCAATGAAACGTATGATTTCAGCACTGGATCAGCTTGCGGTACCGCTTCGCTGATCTGATTGGCATTGCCATAGATCAGAAACAGAATGACCCCGATGATGACGATCAGCGCAAAGCCGCGTAGGAAACCGCCGGACTTGCGCGCCGGGGCGGCCGCCTCGGCCTCGTCCGATGTCAATTCGCTGCGCAGTCCCGAATTGATCGCCTCGACATCCGGTAACTCATCTTTCTGACCGGCATCGGTGGCCGTTTCCGTGGCTGCGGGACGTTTGGGTTTGACTTTGGCTTCTTCGGGCGGGTCCAGCGCCAGATCGGGCTGGCTTTCCAGACTGCTCCCTTCGCGTTCACGAAGTTCCGCCTCGCGCGCAGCCTCTTCTCGCAGGATGCTGGATACCGCAGGGTCCACATTTCCAACGGCTTCCTCTTCTGTCGGTTCGGGCTCGGTCTCGGCCGCTTCGAATTCTAGAGCGTCCCTTGCCTTGACGTTTTCCAGCTCGACCGAAGGCTTTTCAGCCAAAGCTTCCGGCTCTGCGTCGCTCGCGGCGGGGTGTTTGTCCTGAAACCAGGTCTCTTCGCAGTTCGAGCACTGAACTTCGCGCCCGTCTTCCGGGATCACCTCGTCCGGGACTTCGTACTGGGCGCTGCAATTCGGACACGTTAAACGCATTCTGCCTCCTGGCCGTCAAGGCTGGCCTGATAGTAGTTTTTTCAGGGATGATATTCCGTTAAGACCCAACAGCAAAGCGTGTTTTCGGTTTCGCGGGCCAAGTGTCGCCAATTGGCCCCGCCCGAGGCATTGAATCCACCGCTGCGCTCGGGCAAGAGAAGCGCAGAACAATGGGGGCAGGCGTGATCGAGCTGGAAAATCTCAGCTATACCTACGGCGGCGGCGAATTGCTGAGCGATGTGTCGCTGCAATTACAGCCCGGATCGTTCCACTTTCTGACGGGCCCGTCGGGCGCGGGCAAGACCACGTTGCTCAAGCTCTGCTATGGCGCGTTGCTGCCGACCTCGGGCAGGTTGATGGCCTTTGGTGAGGATATCGCCCGCATGGATCGCGATCAGATGGCTCTGCTGCGTCGACGGATTGGTGTGGTGCATCAAGATTGTCGCTTTTTGGATCACATGACGCTGGCCGAGAATGTCGCGCTGCCGTTGATGGTCTCAGGGCGCGCCGAAAATGGGCAGCAGGATGATCTGACCGAGCTGTTGGGCTGGGTCGGGCTTGGCAGCAGACTAGAAGCACACCCGCCCGAATTGTCAGGGGGTGAACGCCAACGCGCCGCATTGGCCCGTGCGGTTATTCTCTCGCCCGATGTCGTGCTTGCGGATGAACCCACCGGCAATGTGGATTGGGAGATGTCGCAACGACTGCTGCGCCTGCTGGTCGAACTGAACCGCATGGGCAAGACCGTGCTGATCGCCACCCATGACCTAAGCCTGATCCGCGCGGCCAAAAGCCAGGTTCAGGCCCGTGTTCTGCGTATTGCCCAACGCCGGCTTCAACTCGCGGGGGCGGATCTATGAGTACGGGCACAATCCGCAACCTGCTGCGCCGAGATACCCGCGCCGATCGGGTGGTGCCACCCACGGGCTTCACCGCGCAGCTGACCCTTTTTGTCTCGGGCGCGATGGCGTTTCTGGCAGTGTTTGCGCTGGCCTTGTCGCTGGCCTCGGGCCGTTTGGCAGATCGCTGGGCATCCGAACTGGCGGGCGCCGCGACCTTGCGGATCAATGCACCTGCCGACCAGCGCGCGGCACAGACTGAGGCCGCGTTGACGGTCCTGCAGCAGACGCCGGGGGTTGCATCAGCCCGCGCGTTGACCAGCGAAGAACAGGCCGCACTGCTTGCGCCCTGGTTCGGGCCGGACTTGCCGCTGGGCGCCCTGCCAATCCCGCAGCTGATCGAGATCATCGAAGGTGAACCCGGTTTGGATGCGGCAGGCCTGCGCCTGCGATTGGGCGCCGAAGTGCCCGGCGCGGTTTTGGACGATCATACCCGCTGGCGCGAACCGCTGGTGGATGCGGCCAATTCGTTGCGGCGTCTGGGCTGGATTTCGATCCTGCTGATCGGCGGCGCCACCGCCGCCATGATCACGCTCGCTGCCAACGCCTCACTCGCTGCCAACGCGCAGATTATCGAGGTGTTGCGGCAGGTCGGTGCACGCGACCGTTTCATCGCCGGAGCTTTCGTGCGCCGTTTCACTTTCCGCGCGCTTTTTGGCGCCACAGTCGGCACCCTGTTGGGAATGTCTGGTGTTTTACTATTGCCCGAGGCTTCGGATACGGGTGGATTTTTGACCGGGCTTGGGTTTCAAGGGATCGGATGGCTGTTGCCTGCGCTGATTCCGATACTGGGCGCCGCCGTCGCCTTTTTGGCCACATGGTCCGCCGCGCAGCGCAAATTGAAGGAGCTTTCGTGATGTTCATGGCCATTCAATGGGTCCGATCGCTGATCTTCATGATCGTCATCTATGCCTGGATGCTCGTGCTGGGCATTGTCTTCGCCCCTTACGCTCTGTTTGCCAAACGCGGTGCATTGCGGGCCTGCAAAACCTATGCGCGCACGACCATGTGGCTGGCCCGCTGGATGGTAGGCATTCGCTGCGAAGTACGCGGTGACGTGCCCCATGGCGAGGTGGTCGTGGGGGCCAAGCACCAGTCCTTCCTCGACATCATCATCATTTTCAACGCGGTGCCTCATGGCAAGTTCATCATGAAACGTGAATTGCTGTGGACGCCGATCATCGGAATGTACGCGCGTCGCTTGGGTTGTATCCCTGTCAATCGTGGCAAACGCGGTGCAGCAGTTGCCAAGATGGTCAAGGACGTTGCCCGCGAGTTCAGCGAACCCGGCCAGTTGGTGATTTACCCCCAAGGCACGCGCGTCGCACCGGGGGTGCATAAACCCTATAAGGTCGGGACGGCAGTTCTGTATGAAGGTCTCGGGTTTCCCTGCGTGCCGGTGGCCACCAATGCGGGGGTCTTCTGGCCCAGAACGGGCGTCATGCGCAAACCCGGCACCGCGATTGTCGATTTCCTCGACCCGATCGAACCCGGCGTGGCGCGCAATGACTTTCTGGGACGGCTGGAAAACGTGATTGAGACACGGTCTAACGAATTGATGCGAGAAGTGGGGTTTGACCCGGATGGAGTTCGTTAAGGATATCACCGCGCTTGAGGCGCTCTATGGCACGCCCGGAGCAGCGGCCACGCGCAAAGTGGCGCGAAGACTGACGCCTCTCTACCGCCAATGGATCATGGCCTCGCGCCTGTGTATTCTCAGCACTGTCGGCCCCGAAGGCGTTGATGGTAGCCCGCGCGGGGATGACGGTCCGGTTGTGCTTGAACTCGATCCGGGCACCCTGGCCCTGCCGGATTGGCGCGGAAACAACCGTTTGGATTCATTGCGAAACATCGTACGTGACCCCCGTGTGTCGCTGATGTTCATGGTCCCCGGTTCGAACAATGTTGTGCGGGTGAACGGGGCGGCCCAGCTGACCGCTGACGAAGGCCTGCGCGCACGGTTCGAGAAACACGATAAGCGCCCCGCAACCGTCATCGTGATCGAGATTTCCGAAATCTACACGCAATGCGCCCGCGCCCTGATCCGGGCCGGAACCTGGCAAGGGCGCGACGAAAGCGGAGGCCTGCCAACGGTAGGTGAGATCCTGTCGGAAATGACGTCGGGTGAAGAAGGCGGCGCGCAATATGATCAGGAATGGGGTGCCCGCGCCGCTAAAACCATGTGGTAGAGCACCCTTGGGGCTTGCGCTCAAAGCGCGGCGGCACCCATTTTGGCCACCTTACTGATCCAACGATCAACATCTCCGGGTTTGGGATAGCTCGCTCCGGCAAAATAAGTAAACCGCGTGGGTTTGAATCCGACAAAGCCCAAAATCTGATCGCGTAGTTGCCGCAGCAACGCCTGGCGATAAATCAGACGCATGAACCAGCCCGGCGTGTCCGATGTCAGGATCACTCGTGCAGTCCGGCCGGTCAGCATCGGCGCAGGAAAACCGATCTTCGTTGTGTTTCGCGTATCGAATGTGCGCCCCGGGATGAAGGCCCGGTCGATTAGCCCTTTCAGTTTGGCAGGCAATCCTCCCCACCACATCGGCGTTGCAAGGACAAGGTGATCGCTCCACTCGAAATCCTGCAACACCTGTTCAAGCACGGGTTCAAGCGGTTTGTAATCTTCATAGTTTCCCTGCCCAAAGTCGTGATCGAACTGCAGATCACTCAGATGTACCATCCGTACCTCATGCCCCTGCGCAAGGGCCGCATCTGCATAAGTTTGTGCAAAGGTTCGCGAAAGACTGCTTTTTCCGGGGTGCCCATCGAGGACAAGTATCTTCTTCGTTTGCATTGTGATTCTCCAAAAATGACCGTGGTCACTTTCTAGATGTAAAAAATGACCGTGGTCAATAATAAATTTGACCGCGGTCAATAAATGTGCGAGCAAGCGTCATGAAACAGCCGATTCAAAAACGAACGCTCAAAACGCGTGCGCGCCTAATCTCCGCAGCAGAGGGCGTGATCCAGGTGAATGGATACGAGGCCTTGCGCGTAGAAGAGGTGGTTCAGGCCGCTGGCGTCGCCAAAGGAACGTTCTTTGCCCATTTCCGTGACAAAGATGCTCTGATGGAAATCCTTCTGGCGGAAAAGCTGAACGCTTACTTTGATCAGGCCGAGGCCGGGCCTTCTCCAAAAACGGTATCCGAACTTATCGCCACGTTGGATTCTGTGCACGGTTTCATGACGGTTGAACGCTATGTATTCGACCTGCTCATCCGATATTCAGGTGCGACAGCGATCACCGAAATCGGTCCGATCGCCTATTTCTTTGAACGGTATTTTCGCGTCGTAATGATGTGGCTTGAAAAAGCGGATGTCCGCAAAGACGTACCTGCTGAGCTTTTGGCCGAAGGGGTGCAGGCCTTTGCCATTCAGGCCATGTCGTTGCGCTTCTGTGCGCTTCACGCATCGACCCGTTTTGAGGACCGGCTCGAAACCTATCTTGAGGCGTGGTTGACCCCGGCGAGATAGTCGCCGGGGTCTGATCGTCAGCTATGAATAGGCCCGTCACCGCAGGCCAAAGCGGCCTCGCGGACCGCTTCGGAATAGGTCGGGTGGGCGTGGCAGGTCAGCGCCAAATCTTCGGCTGACGCGCCGAATTCCATCGCCACGCAAACCTCGTGGATCAAATCCCCTGCTGCTGGGCCAATGATATGCGCGCCCAGAATACGGTCGGTTTCTTTGTCGGCCAGAATCTTAACGAACCCGTCCGTCATCATGTTCGCCTTGGCGCGGCCATTGCCCATGAACATGAACTTTCCGACCTTATAGGCGCGGCCCTGTTCCTTCAGCGTTGTTTCGGTTTCACCCACATTGGCCACCTCGGGCCATGTGTAGATCACGCCCGGAATGACGCCATAGTTCACGTGGCCATGCTTGCCCGCGACCTGCTCGGCGGCGGCCATGCCCTCGTCTTCGGCCTTGTGGGCCAGCATCGGTCCTTCGGTCACGTCGCCGATGGCGTAGATGCCTGAAACATTGGTCTGCCAATCGGCCCCAACCTTGATCTGGCCGCGCGGGGTCATTTCAACGCCCAGAGCGTCAAGCCCCAGCCCGTCTGAGTACGGCTTGCGCCCTGTGGCGACCAATACGGTATCGGCATCGATCACATGCTCACTGTCATCTTTCAGCAGCTTGTACGTCACCTTGGCCTTGGTCTTGGTGGCCTCGGTTTTTTGCACCGCTGCGCCCATGACAAATTTCAAACCCTGTTTCTTAAGGATACGCTGGAAGGTCTTCTGCACCTCAGGGTCCATGCCCGGCGTGATTTCCTTGAGGAATTCGATCACCGTCACCTCGGCGCCCAAACGGCTGTAGACCGAGCCCAGCTCAAGCCCGATCACACCGGCCCCGATCACCACCATCTTTTTGGGAATCTTGCCCAGCGACAGCGCCCCGGTCGACGTCACGACAACCTTTTCGTCGACCTCAACACCCGGAAGCGCCGATGGCTCGGAACCCGACGCGATGATGATGTTCTTGGTCTCATGCACCTCATCACCAACCTTGACCTTGCCCGCAGCGGGGATCGAGCCCCAACCTTTCAGCCAGTCAATCTTGTTTTTCTTGAACAGGAACTCGATGCCCTTTGTGTTGCCTTCGATCACCTCGTCCTTATAGGCCTGCATCTGCTTCCAATCGACCGAAGGCGATTTGCCCTTCAGACCCATCTTGGCAAAGTTATGCTCGGCCTCGTGCAACTGATGCGAGGCATGCAGCAGCGCCTTGGATGGGATACAGCCCACATTCAGACAGGTGCCGCCCAGTGTCTCGCGTCCTTCGACCACGGCAGTTTTCAGCCCCAGCTGGGCACAGCGGATGGCGCAGACATAGCCGCCCGGGCCTGCTCCGATTACGATGACGTCATAATTTGCCATTTTATTCTCCTAAAACTTGAGGAGTGAATTGTGAAAGAAGCGGCCCGTTCCCTTGGTCCGCTTGATAACTCATGAGACCGGGGTCAGCACCTTGACCTGAATATGTGCAACGCCACCACGTTCGTGATGCATGGCCAGTTGTTCGGATTCAATAAAGTCTTGTGCACGATCCAGATCCGTAATTTCGAACAAAGCAACCGCATGGTCCTTTTGCGCCGGATCTTGCCAGATGTGGAGGTCGCGGATGCCCGCGGCCTTGCGCATCGGTTGATCCTCGCGGAACACTTTCAGCCAGACATCGAAATCGGCCACATCAGCCTGCCAGAGTACATGTGTCGCCATGATTACAAGTCCATCAGCAGACGGCGCGGATCTTCCAGCGCCTCTTTCACGCGAACAAGGAACGTGACCGCGCCTTTGCCGTCAACAATACGGTGATCATAAGACAGGGCCAGATACATCATCGGGCGGATCTTGATCTCGCCATTGATGACCATTGGGCGGTCTTGGATCTTGTGCATCCCCAGAATGCCCGATTGCGGCGGGTTCAGGATCGGTGAAGACATCAGCGAGCCATAGACACCACCGTTCGAGATCGTGAACGTGCCGCCCTGCATTTCCGCCATCGAAAGCTTGCCGTCACGGGCGCGCTTACCTTTCTCGGCAATCGCCTTTTCGATGGCCGCAAACGACATCGAGTCCGCGTCCCGGATGACCGGAACCACCAGACCCTGAGGCGTACCGGCGGCAACACCCATATGCACGAAGTTCTTGTAGACGATGTCATTGCCATCAATCTCGGCATTCACTTCGGGCACTTCTTTCAGCGCGTGGCAGCAGGCCTTGGTGAAGAAAGACATAAAGCCCAGTTTCACGCCATGCTTCTTCTGAAACAGCTCTTTGTACTCGTTGCGCAGGGCCATCACCTCGGTCATGTCCACCTCGTTATAGGTGGTCAGGATGGCGGCGGTGTTCTGTGCATCCTTCAGGCGTTTGGCGATGGTCTGGCGCAGACGGGTCATGCGCACGCGTTCCTCGCGGGCTGCATCATCTGCGGCGACCGGGGCGCGCGTTGCCTGGGCAGCGGGGGCGGGCACGGCCGCCGCAGGAGCTGGGGCCGTCGCTGCCGCGGCAACTGCTTTTGCTACGTCTTCTTTCATGATGCGGCCATCGCGCCCGGTGCCTGTGACCTGATCCGCAGACAGACCGGCTTCGGCCATCGCTTTTTCGGCTGACGGTGCGTTTGCCACATCCTTGCCGGTGCTTGCTGCGGCAGCCGGGGCTGCTGCCGCTGCCACCGGAGCGGGTGCAGCACCCGCCGCCGCGCCGGAAATCACTGCCAGCTTGGCGGTGGCATCCACGGTCGCTCCCTCGGGCGCTACGATCTCAGCCAATACGCCTCCTGCCGGGGCGGGAACTTCGACCGAAACCTTGTCGGTTTCCAACTCACACAGCATCTCGTCCTGCGCCACGCTGTCGCCGACCTGCTTGAACCATGTTGAAACGGTTGCCTCGGTCACGGATTCACCCAGCGTTGGCACCATGACGTCCACGCTGCCTCCTGACGCCGCCGGAGCTGCCGCAGCAGGGGCCGGTGCAGCCGCAGCCGGAGCGGGGGCTGCGCCTTCGCCAGCGGTTATCGTCGCCAACAGGGCGTTGACACCAACGGTCTCACCTTCGCCAGCGACGATCTCTCCCATGGTTCCTGCAGCAGGAGACGGGACTTCGACCGTGACCTTGTCGGTCTCCAGCTCACACAACATTTCATCCACGGCGACCGCATCGCCCGGCTTTTTGAACCAGGTTGCAACAGTGGCTTCGGTGACAGACTCGCCCAGCGTGGGAACACGAACTTCAATCGTCATCGGTTACTTTCCTTCAATAGTCAGCGCTTCGTTCACCAGCGCTTCTTGTTGGGCTTTGTGTTGGCTGGCCAGACCCGTCGCGGGCGAGGCCGAGGTTGCGCGGCCCGCATAAACCGGGCGTGTGTTCTTAGCGCCGATGCGGGTCAGAACCCATTCGATATTGGGTTCGATAAAGGTCCAGGCCCCCTGGTTCTTGGGTTCTTCCTGACACCAGACCATCTCGGCCCCCTTGAAACGCTCAAGCTCGTTGATCAGCGAATGCGCGGGGAAGGGATAATACTGTTCGATCCGCATCAGGTAGATGTCGTCGATGCCACGCGCGTCGCGTTCTTCAAGCAGATCAAAATAGACCTTGCCCGAACACATGACGACCCGCTTGATCTTGTCATCTGCCACCAGCTTAGTGTCCGAGTTGCCCTGCTGAGCATCATCCCAAAGCACCCTGTGGAAGCTCGAGCCTGTGGTGAATTCCTCGGCCTTGCTGACCGCCAGCTTATGGCGCAGCAGCGACTTCGGCGTCACCAGGATAAGCGGCTTGCGGAAAGTCCGGTGCAATTGACGGCGCAGGATGTGGAAATAGTTCGCAGGTGTCGTGCAGTTCGCAACGATCCAGTTGTCCTGACCGCACATCTGCAGGAACCGCTCAAGCCGTGCGGACGAGTGTTCTGGGCCTTGCCCTTCGAACCCATGCGGCAGCAGCGTGACCAGACCGGACATCCGCAGCCACTTCGATTCACCCGAACTGATGAACTGATCGAACATGATCTGCGCCCCGTTGGCGAAATCGCCAAACTGCGCCTCCCACAGAACCAGTGCGTTGGGCTCGGCCAGCGAATAGCCGTATTCAAAACCCAGCACCGCATATTCCGACAGCATCGAGTCGATTACGTCATACTGCGATTGCCCGGCACGGATGTTATTCAGTGGGTAATAACGTTCTTCGGTCTCCTGGTTGACCAGTCCAGAATGACGTTGGCTGAACGTGCCGCGCGTCGCATCCTGTCCGGCTAGACGCACCGGGTAGCCTTCGGTCAGCAACGAGCCGAAAGCCAGCGCTTCACCGGTAGCCCAGTCAAAGCCGGCACCCGATTCGAACATCTGTTTCTTGTGATCCAGAAGACGACCAACAGTCTTGTGCAGCGCAAACCCCTCCGGAGCACTGGTCAACGCGGTACCAATCTCAGCAAACGTTTCCGGAGTAATCGCGGTCTCACCCCGCATATACTCATCTTTGTGCTTGTCCAGATGCGACCAGCGCCCATCCAGCCAATCAGCCTTGTTGGGTTTGTAATCCTTCCCGGCATCGAACTCTTCGTTCAGATGCGCCTGGAATGCGGCCTTCATATCCTCGATCTCGCCCTCGGGGATCAGGCCATCCTTGACCAGACGTTCGGTGTACAGCGACAGCGTAGTCTTATGCGTCTTGATCTTCTTGTACATGATCGGGTTGGTGAACATGGGTTCGTCACCCTCGTTATGACCAAACCGGCGGTAGCAGAAGATATCCAGCACCACGTCCTTGTGGAACTTCTGGCGGAACTCGGTCGCCACTTTGGCGGCATGCACCACCGCCTCGGGGTCGTCGCCATTCACGTGGAAGATCGGAGCCTCAACCATCAGCGCGATATCCGTGGGATAAGGGCTGGAACGGCTGAAATGCGGCGCGGTGGTAAAGCCGATCTGGTTGTTTACCACGATATGCATGGTGCCGCCGGTCTTGTGCCCCTTCAGGCCCGACAGGCCAAAGCCTTCTGCGACAACGCCCTGACCGGCAAAGGCCGCATCACCGTGCAGCAGGATGCCCATGACCTTGGTACGGTCCTCGTCGTTCAACTGGTCCTGCTTGGCGCGGACCTTGCCCAGAACGACGGGGTTCACCGCCTCAAGATGGCTAGGGTTCGCCGTCAGCGACAGGTGCACCGAATTGCCATCAAACTCGCGGTCGCTGGAGGCACCGAGGTGATATTTCACATCGCCTGACCCATCTACGTCCTCAGGCTTGAAGCTACCGCCCTGAAACTCGTTGAAGATCGCGCGATAGGGCTTGCCCATCACGTTGGCCAGAATGTTCAATCGGCCCCGATGGGGCATGCCGATCACGATATCGCTGAGGCCCAAGGCGCCGCCGCGCTTGATGATCTGCTCCATTGCGGGGATCAGCGCTTCGCCACCATCCAAGCCAAATCGCTTGGTGCCCATGTATTTGACGTGCAGGAACTTCTCGAACCCCTCGGCCTCGACCATCTTGTTCAGGATCGCTTTCCGGCCCGGCTGTGTGAAGGCGATCTCCTTGCCATAGCCTTCGATCCGTTCCTTTAGCCATGCGGCCTCTTCCGGGTTCGAGATATGCATGTATTGCAGCGCGAAGGTGCCACAATAGGTCCGCTTCACGATCTCGACGATCTGCCGCATACTGGCCATCTGCAGGCCCAGCACGTTGTCGATGAAGATCGGGCGATCCATATCGGCATCGGTAAAGCCGTAAGTCTTCGGGTCCAGCTCTGGATGCGTACTTGCGGCGCGCATACCCAGCGGGTCCAGATCCGCGGCCAGATGGCCCCGGATGCGATAGGCCCGGATCAGCATCAGCGCCCGAAGGCTGTCCAGCACCGCGCGCTTGATCTGGTCATCGCTGACCTCAACACCCTTGGCCGCCGCCTTGTCCTTGATTTTGTTGCCCGCTGCTTTGGCGTCGATCTCGGCCCACTCGCCAGTCAACGCACCGGTCAGATCATCCGCAGGCATCGGAGGCCAATCGCTGCGCGCCCACGAAGGCCCCTCGGCCTCGCGCTGCACATCCGGCGCGTCATCGCCCATGGCCTTGAAGAACTCGACCCAGGCTGCGTCGACCGCACCGGGGTTCTTGGTGTACTGGGCATAAAGCTGCTCCAGATATTCGGCATTATGCCCCTGCATGAAGCTTGAGGCATGAAAGGCGGTGTTGGGCGAGTGTTCGGTCATTGGGCTACCTCATATGGGTTGGGACCGTATTGGTTAGTGCCTGGTTCGCTGGGGCGGGTCAGCCACCACAGAACCAGGAGGGGCGACACAAACAGGACAAGAAGTGTCGGAATGACAATAAGAAGAGTTGCGCGGGTGAACAGGATATCCAACGTGCCGCCATGGAACTGGCTGGCAAGGCCGATGCCAAAGATCAGGACGGCAAGCGCACCAAGTATCAGCAGGATCGGCAGCAGAGCATAAAGCCCGCTGCGCCCGGTATCATGCATCCGCCGCCATGCAACGGCCAGATGCGGGAAAAAGACGATCAGGCTGACGATGCTTTGTACCGGGCCTGTTGAGGTGGCCGTGACGGATTTGGATGTTTCGGTTTCAGTCACTGCGACCTGAGTGAAGAACTGCCAGTCGATGATCCCGGCGATGATGTTCCAGATCACGATGAACAGGAAAAAGAACCAGTATTCGGGCCGTGAGGCACGGCCCGAGAAGGTGAAAAACTTGGAGAAACAGGTTTTAACGGCTTCGCCGAAAGTCATGTTTACCGCTCCTCCCAAAGCAGTCAAATTCTGGTCAACCAATCGCTTCCAGTACAGCCTCACCCAGCTGCGCCGGGCTTTCGGCTACGACGATACCGGCCGAGCGCATGGCTTCGATCTTGTCCTCGGCTCCGCCTTTGCCACCGGCGACAATTGCGCCCGCGTGGCCCATGCGGCGGCCCGGAGGGGCTGTGCGGCCTGCGATGAAACCAGCGGTCGGCTTTTTGCGACCCTTCTTGGCCTCATCCGCCAGGAACTGGGCGGCTTCTTCCTCGGCCGAGCCACCGATCTCACCGATCATGATGATCGAGTGAGTCTCGTCATCGGCCAGGAACCATTCCAGCACGTCGATATGCTCGGTCCCTTTGATCGGGTCGCCGCCGATGCCCACACAGGTGGACTGGCCCAGACCCACATCGGTGGTCTGCTTGACGGCCTCATAGGTCAGCGTGCCTGAGCGGGATACAACGCCGACCGAGCCGCGCTTGTGGATGTGGCCGGGCATGATGCCGATCTTGCAGGCATCCGGAGTGATAACACCTGGGCAGTTCGGGCCGATCAGACGCGAGTTTGAGCCTTCCAGCGCGCGCTTGACCTTCATCATGTCCAGAACCGGGATACCTTCGGTGATGCAGACGATCACTTCCATCTCGGCATCAATCGCTTCGAGGATCGAGTCTGCCGCAAAGGGCGGCGGCACATAGATCACGCTGGCATTGGCTTCGGTCACATGCTTGGCCTCGTGGACCGAGTTGAACACGGGCAGGCCCAGATGCTCCATCCCGCCTTTGCCGGGGGTCACGCCACCGACCATCTTGGTGCCATACGCAATGGCCTGTTCGCTGTGGAATGTGCCCTGCGAGCCGGTAAAGCCCTGACAGATCACTTTGGTATTTTCATCGATGAGGACTGCCATTTCGTGGCCTCCATAGTGATTAATGTTAGCGCGCTAGCTGTTTTGTTCACCAGCGCTGCGGATCTTGTTTTGGTCTGGCTCAGAACCGCGACGCGCCAAGGCGTCGATGACTTGGTCTCTGGACCAAATCCCCAAAGACCGGTGTTTTTGACCTTCTCGTGTCAGCATAAACTCGGGGTCCAGGCTAATTTCGCCCGTTTCACTTACGGTCTCGATCGGTTCTGAAAAGTTGAAAGGTGCAACGCATGGGTTGAACCGTTTGAAACCCCCGTTTCTCGGCAGTTTGGGATTTCGCGGGATGTAATGCCTTGTCGTCAGCAAATACGGGATTTCGCTTCCGACGAAGTTTTCAAAGAAGGCCCACCGCAACCACCATTTTAGATGAAAGAGGCAGTCGCGGCACATCATCATGTCTGCCTTTGGCAGAGCGTCCGACGTGATGTCGAGGTGCATGAACTCACGCCCCGGAGCAGCATGTTGCTGTTCAACCTCTTCCAGAACCTCCCGCGAAATATCGCCGCCGATATACTGAATGCCGGTCAGGTCCACCTGCTGCATCCAGGTCCAGTCACCACATGGCGCATCAAGAAACGTTTTGACGTTGTACGCGTCGAAAATTCGGGGAAGCGCATCACGCAGCGGCCGGGTCGCCGCAAGGGTCGACCCTTGCCCCGAACGCGGTCCGTTCTGGCGCCCGGACCAGCTCAGCGTTTCAAAAGTGTCTCTCAAACCACTGCGCATAGCGGTTCTCCGTTCGTTTCAAAGTTCGATGAGCAACGGCTAGCCTTTAACCGCCTTCACGATCTTCTCGGCACCATCTTTCAGGTTGTCCGCCGCGATCACGTCGAGGCCAGAGGTGTTGATGATCTCTTTACCTTTCTCGACATTCGTGCCTTCCAGACGCACGACCAGAGGAACCTGCAGGCCGACTTCTTTCACCGCAGCAACAACGCCTTCGGCAATCACATCACAGCGCATGATGCCACCGAAGATGTTGACCAGAATGCCTTTGACGTTCGGGTCCGAGGTGATGATCTTGAATGCTTCGGTCACTTTCTCTTTGGTGGCACCGCCACCCACGTCGAGGAAGTTGGCAGGCTCGGCCCCATAGAGTTTGATGATGTCCATCGTCGCCATCGCGAGGCCCGCACCGTTGACCATGCACCCGATCTCACCGTCCAGCGCGATGTAGTTCAGGTCGTATTTGCTGGCTTCCAGTTCCTTGGGGTCTTCCTCGGTCGTGTCGCGCAGCTCGGCGATATCGGGGTGGCGGTAGACCGCGTTGCCGTCAAAGCCGACCTTGGCGTCCAGCACCTTTAGATCACCGCTGTCCGAGACGATCAGCGGGTTGATCTCCAGCATCTCCATATCCTTCTCGACGAAGGCATTATAAAGCTGGTTCATCAGCTTGACGCATTGCTTGACCTGCGCACCTTGCAGGCCCAGCGAAAACGCGATGCGGCGACCGTGGTAAGGCTGATAGCCTGTCGCGGGGTCCACCGAGAACGAAAGGATTTTCTCGGGCGTGGCGGCGGCCACTTCCTCGATATCCATGCCGCCTTCGGTCGAGCACACGAACGAAATCCGGCTGGTCTGGCGATCCACCAGCAGAGCCAGGTAAAGTTCGCGTTCGATGCCCGAACCGGCCTCGATATAGATGCGGTTGACCTGCTTGCCTGCGGGGCCAGTCTGGTGCGTGACCAGCGTGCGGCCCAACATCTTCTTGGCTTCTTCGGCGGCTTCTTCCACCGATTTGGTCAGACGGACACCGCCTTTTTCGCCCGCGTCGGTCTCTTTGAACGAGCCCTTGCCGCGCCCGCCCGCGTGGATCTGCGCTTTGACAACCCAAAGCGGCCCATCCAGTTCACCGGCTGCGGTTTTGGCTTCCTCGGCGCGCAACACGGCGCGACCATCGGAGACCGGAGCGCCATAGCTGCGAAGAAGCGCTTTGGCCTGATATTCGTGAATATTCATCGAAACTGTCCCGTCTGACTACGATTACCCTGTTATAGGGGTGTCTAAGCGCCAAAATTAAAGAGTTTTTTGACGTGTCACTGGAATTTGCCGAAGATTTTCAGTATTTGTGATCACAGGTTTTTGGGGTGTGATCACAAAGTGCAAAAGGCGCACGAGCTTGATTCGATTAGATGGGTTTGTACTGGGAAAACACATTCATGTTTCGGATTTGCGACGTTTGCGCCAACATTTCTGAGCCAAATGATCAGCTCAAAAGAAAACCGGCCCACTAAGGGGCCGGTTCTGAAGTCCTGGGCGTGTACGTTTACGCCAGCGAGCTGTCGATGCCTTTACATGCCTCGATCAGGCCTTTCACAGCATTCACGGAGTTGTCGAAACCGGCCTGCTCTTCCTCGTTCAGCTTGATGTTCACGACCCGCTCGACACCACCGGCACCAATCACGGTCGGGACGCCGACATACATGCCTTCAACGCCCAGCTCTCCATCGCAATAAGCGGCACAGGGCAGAACGCGTTTCTGGTCTTTCAGATAGGCTTCGGCCATTTCGATCGCCGAAGTGGCAGGCGCGTAGAAGGCCGAGCCGGTTTTCAGAAGACCAACGATTTCGGCTCCGCCATCGCGGGTACGCTGAACGATGGCGTCCAGTTTCTCTTGTGTGGTCCAACCCATTTCAACCAGGTCGGGCAGCGGGATACCTGCGACGGTCGAATAGCGAACAGAAGGCACCATCGTGTCGCCGTGACCACCCAGAACAAAGGCGGTGACGTCGCGCATCGAGACGTTGAACTCTTCCGACAGGAAGTGCGCGAACCGGCCCGAATCCAGAACACCCGCCATACCGCAAACCTTGTTGTGCGGCAGGCCTGAGAATTCGCGCAGAGCCCAGACCATCGCGTCCAGCGGGTTGGTGATGCAGATTACAAACGCATCTGGCGCATTGGCGGCAATACCTTCGCCGACCGATTTCATGACCTTCAGGTTAATGCCCAGCAGATCATCGCGGCTCATGCCCGGCTTGCGCGGCACGCCAGCGGTGACGATGCAGACGTCGGCGCCCGCGATATCCTCGTAGGACTGGGTGCCCTTCAGCTTGGCGTCAAAGCCTTCCGAGGGGCCGGACTCGGCGATATCCAGCGCCTTGCCTTCCGGGGTGCCTTCGGCGATGTCGAACAGGACAACGTCACCGAGTTCCTTCATTGCAGCGAGGTGGGCGAGCGTGCCGCCGATCTGACCTGCGCCGATCAGCGCGATCTTGGGTCTGGCCATTTGGAATATCTCCGATGGGTTTTAAAATCGCGGTTTTGCTAGTCGTAAATGCGACGTCGCGCAAGCCTTCTGCGCCGCGGCATGCTATCGCATACCGTTTGCATGCCCCGCACCGATTGCGCTAAACCGCCTGTGACACATGCATATTTCCGGGGCGCCCGATGTTCGAGATGAACCTGATGTTTTTTGCCGTGGCGATCCCGGCGGTGATCTTCGCGGGTATCTCGAAGGGCGGGTTCGGCTCGGGGGTGGCCTTTGCGTCGTCGTCGATTCTGGCATTGATCCTGACACCCGGGCAGGCGCTGGCGTTGATGTTGCCGCTCCTGATGGTCATCGATCTGGCCACCCTGAAACCCTATTGGAAACGCTGGAGCTGGCCGGATTCCCGCCTTCTGATCCTGGGTGCAATACCCGGCGTCGCACTGGGCGCGTGGCTTTATCGCGCCACCGATGATGATCTGCTGCGTCTGCTGATCGGCGGGATATCGGTCGGCTTCGTGATCTGGCATATCGCCCAGACCCGAGGCTGGGTGCGCGGCTTTGCCAATCGCCTGCCCCCTTCGGCGGGTTTGTTTGCCGGGCTGATCGCCGGGTTTACCAGCTTTGTCAGCCATGCGGGCGGCCCGCCCGCCGCCGTTTACCTGTTGTCCCAACGCCTGTCGAAGACCGAGTTTCAGGCATCGACCGTACTGGTCTTCTGGGTGATCAACGCTGTCAAATTTGTCCCGTTTGCCTATCTGGGCCTGTTTACCTGGCACACAGCCTTGGCTGACCTGTTGCTCACCCCGTTTGCGATCCTCGGGGCCTGGCTGGGTGTTCGGGCGCATTTCATGCTCTCCGAACGTTTGTTCTTCAACATTGCCTACGTCCTGCTGACCCTGACAGGATGCAAGCTGATCTGGGATGCGCTGGTTTAGGTGTTAGGCGGCAGCGCTTCGGCTAGTGTTTCATAAGATTGACCCGAGGCGATGAGACAGGTCACGCCTTCCGGCAAGGTCACAACAATGGTCCAGCTGCCTGTCGCGTCCGAGGCAAAAACCTCCATCACGGCACCCTGACGCGCTATCCCGATGCCACGCCGGGTTTCGCCATAGGTCTGCGCCAATCGCATGATCACATCCTCCCGTGGCGCGCAGTTCTGGGCGCTGACCTGCTGTGCCGCCAGCGCCATGATCCCCAAACCAATCGTCATTTTCAGCAATATCGCCTTCATTGGTCACCCCTTTCGTGTTCTTCCTCAAAGCAGCGTGCCGCAGGCAGACGGACATCGCGTTAAGGCAACGCACGTTGCGCAGCGCTGGAAATGCTGCGCTGCGGCGATTTTGTTCTTGAACTTTCCGTCAAAAAATGCCCCATTCCGCGCAACATTATTTCAATGGGAGAGTCCTGTGGACCCGCGCCAACGCCCCTATCGCTCAGTTCTCTATATCCCCGGCTCACGCGAGCGGGCATTGGACAAGGCGCGCACGCTGCCGGTGGATGCGATCATTTTTGATCTCGAAGACGCGGTGTCAGCGGACGAAAAAGAGAATGCACGCGAAACGCTCAAGGCGGCTCTGGCCACCGGAGGTTATGGCGCGCGGGTCAAGATCGTGCGCATCAACGGGCTCGATACCGAATGGGGGCGTGCGGATGCCGAGGCCGTGCGTGAGATGGACGCCGACGCGGTGCTTCTGCCCAAGGTCACCTCGGCTGCTGATGTGGATGCGCTCTCCGCAATCACCGGCGATCTGCCGATCTGGGCTATGATGGAAACGCCGCGCGGTATGTTAAACGCAGCGGAAATCGCGGCCCATCCGCTGATGGCGGGCTTTGTCATGGGCACGAATGATCTGGCGAAAGAGCTTCAAACCCGCTTCCGCCCCGACCGCCTGCCGATGATGACCTCGCTCGGCCTGTGCCTGCTGGCGGCTAAATCCGAAGGGCTGCTCATCGTCGATGGCGTTTACAATGCGTTCAAGGACGCCGATGGCCTGCAGGCTGAATGTGCCCAAGGCCGCGACATGGGTTTTGACGGTAAAACGCTGATCCATCCCGCGCAGGTCGACATCGCGAATACGGCCTTTGCACCCTCGGAAGATGAGATTGAACTGGCCCGCCGTCAGATCGCCGCCTTTGAAGAGACCGAGGCCCAAGGACAGGGCGTTGCCGTTGTCGATGGCAAGATTGTTGAAAACCTACACGTTGTATCTGCCCGCGAAACTCTGGCAAAAGCAGAGGCGATAGTAGCTTTGCAAGCGGGGTAAGCCAGCGATGGGCTTTGTTCTTCTGATCCTTGGTGTGGCGCTGTGGTGGGCCGCACATCTGTTCAAGCGCGCGATGCCAGACCGCCGGGCCGCCATGGGCGATGCGGGCAAGGGCGTTGTGGCGCTTGCTTTGGTGGTCTCGATATTGCTGATGATTTTCGGCTATCGCATGACCGATTTCATCTATGTCTGGGCGCCGCCAACCTTCCTGATCCACGTCAACAACCTGTTGGTGTTGTTCGCGTTTTACTTTGCCAGCCCGGCCGGAACCAAAGGCCGACTGCTGAACAAGGTCCGCCATCCAATGCTGGGCGGATTTAAACTCTGGGCCTTCGCGCATTTGCTGGTGAACGGCGATCTGGCCTCGATCGTGCTGTTTGGTGGACTGCTGGCCTGGGCAATTGTCGAAGTGATCGTGATCAACAAGTCCGAACCTGAATGGACACCGGGCGAACCCGGCACCTATGGCAAGGACGCGATGTTCTTTGTGGGCTCCATCGTGCTGTTGGGCGTTGTGGGCTATATTCACGGGCTGGTCGGCCCATCTCCGTTCGGTGGTTAAGGGGCTTTTTCAATGGCAAAAATTTATCGTCTGCTGACCGAAGAAGACACCTCGGCCTTCTGCCACAAGGTCTCGGACGCTTTGGCGAAAGGGTGGGACCTATATGGTGATCCCTCCTATGCCTTTGACGCGGCCAACAACGTGATGCGCTGTGCGCAGGCTGTGACCAAAGAGGTCGACGCCGACTATTCCCCCGACATGAAACTGGGACAGCAATAATGGCAAAAACCAATCCGGGTAATTTCTTCGAGGATTATTCTATCGGGCAGGTCCTGCATCACGCCGTGCCGCGCACGGTGACGGATGGCGAGCGCGCACTTTATCACGCGCTCTATCCCGCGCGGCACGCACTCTATTCCTCGGATGAGTTCGCCCGGAATTGTGGCCTGCCGCAAAGTCCGATTGACGATCTGGCGGCCTTCCATGTGGTGTTCGGTAAAACGGTTCCCGATATCTCGCTGAATGCAGTCGCCAATCTGGGTTATGCCGAAGGGCGCTGGCTGCAACCGGTCTACCCCGGTGATACGCTGCGCGCTGAATCTGAGGTGATCGGCCTCAAGCAGAACTCGAACTGCAAAACCGGTGTCGTCTGGGTCCGCACCCGCGGGATGAACCAGCGCGACGAAGTGGTGATCGAGTATGTTCGCTGGGTCATGGTGCGCAAATCCGACCTCGACGCGCCCGCGCCTGAAACGGTGGTGCCCGAGTTGAAGAAAGCTCTGGACGCCAGCGATCTTGTGGTGCCGCAGGGCCTCGATTTCTCAAGATATGATTTTGTACAATCCGGTGAAAACCACCGCTGGGATGCGTACAACACGGAAGAAACGATTGATCACGTCGATGGCGTGACCGTTGAAGAGGCCGAGCACATGCTCGCCACCCGCCTCTGGCAAAACACCGCCAAAGTGCATTTCGACCTGACGGTCCGCCCCGACGGTCGGCTGATCTATGGCGGCCACGTCATCTCAGTGGCGCGTGCTTTGTCGTTTAATGGCTTGGCGAATGCGCAGATGATCGTTGGTCTGAACGCAGGCGCCCATGCCAACCCCTGTTTCGCGGGCGACACGATCAAGGCCTGGTCCGAGGTTCTGGACAAGGCCGAAACCGGAACCCCCGGAATCGGCGCCATCCGCCTACGCCTTGTTGCGACCAAAGGCGGCGAGCCCTTCGCTCTGCGTAATGACGCAGGCAAATATCTTCCTAACGTGCTGTTAGATTTGGATTATTGGGCACTGATGCCGATGTGAGTTTCGCCATCCGGCGGCTAACATTGAAGTGATCGCGCTCTGCGAAAACCATGCTACGCTTGGTGCATGATGATGTTGCGTGCGATCGTCGCCAGCTTGTGTCTGGCCCCTCAGGCTTATGCCTGTGATTTGGCTCTGGCCTTGGCTGTTGACGTTTCGGGCTCGGTCGATTCCCAGGAATACCGTATCCAAATGGACGGCCTTGCCGCAGGGTTGCGCGATCCGATTGTGTCCGAGGCCTTGGTGCGCGGGCAAGCCCGACTGATGTTGGTACAATGGACAGGCAGCTCACGCCAACGGATCACAATCCCCTGGACCCGGATCGACAGCTTTCCCACATTGGACAATTTTGCCGAACAGGTCGCAGCCGATCCTCGTGTCTGGCGAAACTTCTCAACTGCAATTGGTGAGGCGCTCGATATGACCGTTGCTAGCTTTGGCGAAGTGTCTGAATGTAAAAGACATCTGATTGATCTTTCGGGTGATGGAATCTCGAATGAAGGTATTGAGCCGTCGACGATCCATACCAAACTGCGTGATCGTGGGATCACCGTGAATGCGATCGCAATTGAAGAAAGCGAACCTGATCTTACAGCCTATTTCTTTGAGAATGTTATCGTGGGGGAAGGGGCCTTTGTCGTCTCTGCAGCAGGATTTGACGACTACCCGGAACGTATTCGCAAGAAGCTGTTGCGCGAGGTGACGCAGCAGACTGCTGGGTTAACGGCGGCGCAACCATAGATTCGTGATCACATTGCTTTTCCATTGAAAACGCTAACATTGGAGGTGTCGAATGTATTTTGTGATCACGAGATTATTTTGCGTGATCACAAATGCGTCTTATCGTCAATTTTGCGGCAAAATTACTGGATTTTGCACCTGCAGCGCGTGACAGAGTCGCAAAAAACAGTAAAACGTTCGGTAGCCAACCGAAAAGGAGCCAACATGGCCGATGTAAATCGAGGCAACCGCCCGCTCTCACCTCATTTGACGATTTATCGTCCGCAGATGACCTCCATCTCTTCGATTATGGTGCGCATCACGGGTCTTGCGTCTTTTGGCTTGGCTTTGTTGGTCGTTTGGTGGCTGCTTGCAGCGGCCACATCGCAAAGCGCCTTTGAACAAATCAATGGATTGATGACCAGTTTCTTGGGTGATCTGGTCATGTTCTGCGCGGCGTGGGCTATTTTCTATCACATGTTGGGCCGTTTGCGGCACGTCATCTGGGATCTGGGATATTGCGTGGAGGTTGAAGTGTCCGAGAAGATGGGCATTGGCATGTTCGTGTTGGCTACGGTGCTGGCCCTGATCACCGCCGTGGCGCTT
Organism: Ruegeria sp. BA2; assembly: GCF_056539605.1. Classification (NCBI taxonomy): domain Bacteria; kingdom Pseudomonadati; phylum Pseudomonadota; class Alphaproteobacteria; order Rhodobacterales; family Roseobacteraceae; genus Ruegeria; species Ruegeria sp. BA2. Next base: position 296,544 of record NZ_JBQFVE010000004.1, read on the forward strand.
TGAGAGGAGGTTGGCTATGCAGTTTCTGACAGACCGTAAACGCGCGCAGGGCATGGGAGCTGGACGCGCAGGAACGCATCACCACTGGCAAATGATGCTCAGCTCGGCGGCGCTGGTCATCCTTGTTCCGCTGTTTGTATTTACCTTCGGGCGCGCCCTGGGTGGAACCTATGAAGAGGCTTTGGCCTATTACAGCCGCCCGTTCCCGGCGATTGTCATGGGTCTGACACTTGTCGTCGTCGTCCCGCACCTGTTGCGTGAAGCGCAGGAAGCGATTGAGGACTATGTGCATGGCGTTGCCGAAAAGCTGGCGCTGATGGTCGCACGGGCCTTTGCATACACATTGATTGCTGCGGGTCTTTTTGCGCTCGCGCGTCTGGCCCTCGGATATGCGCAGTAAGGAACAAGAACGATGACAGCAGCATATGAATACGAAACCCACGAATATGACGTGGTTGTTGTTGGGGCCGGCGGCGCGGGTCTGCGGGCCACATTGGGTATGGCGGAACAGGGACTGCGCACGGCCTGTGTGACCAAGGTTTTCCCGACCCGTTCGCATACGGTGGCGGCACAGGGCGGTATCGCCGCGTCCTTGTCTAACATGGGGCCGGACCATTGGCAGTGGCATATGTATGACACCGTAAAAGGCTCTGACTGGCTGGGTGACACCGATGCGATGGAATACTTGGCGCGCGAAGCGCCCAAAGCCGTTTATGAGCTGGAACACTACGGCGTACCATTCAGCCGGACCGAGGAAGGCAAGATCTATCAGCGTCCGTTCGGCGGCCACACGACCGAGTTTGGTGAAGGTCCCGCCGTGCAGCGCACCTGTGCAGCTGCCGACCGGACCGGCCACGCGATCCTGCACACCCTCTATGGTCAGTCGCTGAAGAACAATGCCGAGTTCTACATCGAATATTTCGCCATCGATCTGGTCATGTCCGACGACGGGCAATGTCAGGGTGTTGTCTGCTGGAAGTTGGACGATGGCACGATGCATGTCTTCAACGCCAAGATGGTTGTTCTGGCAACCGGCGGCTATGGCCGCGCCTATTTCAGCGCGACCTCTGCCCATACCTGCACCGGTGATGGCGGTGGTATGGTGGCCCGTGCGGGTCTTGCGCTGCAGGATATGGAGTTCGTTCAGTTCCACCCAACCGGCATCTACGGATCAGGCTGCCTGATTACCGAAGGTGCGCGTGGTGAGGGCGGGTATCTGACCAACTCGGAGGGCGAACGGTTCATGGAGCGTTACGCACCCCAGTATAAGGACCTTGCGCCGCGCGATTATGTCAGCCGTTCGATGACCATGGAAATCCGCGAAGGCCGTGGTCATGGCGACAATGGCGATCATATTCACCTGAACCTCAGTCACCTGCCGGCCGAGGCTCTGGCGGAACGTTTGCCGGGGATCTCGGAATCGGCACGTGTGTTTGCGGGAGTCGATGTGACCAAGGAGCCGATCCCGGTTCTACCAACGGTGCACTACAACATGGGCGGTATCCCGACCAACTATTGGGGAGAGGTTTTGAACCCGACTGCCGACAACCCAACGGCCGTGGTTCCGGGGCTGATGGCCGTCGGAGAGGCCGGCTGCGCCTCGGTTCATGGGGCCAATCGTCTGGGATCGAACTCGCTAATTGACCTTGTGGTCTTTGGCCGCGCGGCGGCGATCCGGGCGGGTAAGGTTGTGGATGCCGAAGCGCCGAACCCGGTTCTGAACCAGGCATCGGTCGACAAGGCATTTGACCGCTTCGATGCTGTGCGCAACGCAAGTGGCTTGATCCCGACCGCCGATCTGCGGCTTGAGATGCAGCGCACCATGCAGGAAGACGCGGCCGTGTTCCGCACCGCCAAGACAATGGCGGAAGGCGTCGAGAAAATGACAGCGATTGCAGCCAAGATGGACGATCTGAAGGTCTCGGACCGTTCGCTTGTCTGGAACAGCGACCTGATGGAATCGCTGGAGCTGACGAACCTGATGCCAAGCGCGCTGGCCACCATTGTAGGGGCCGAGGCCCGCAAGGAATCCCGCGGCGCCCACGCGCACGAGGATTTCACCGAGCGTGACGACGAAAACTGGCGCGTTCACACCGTCAGCCGCGTCGAAGGCAACAAGGTTGAGCTTAGCTATCGCCCGGTCATCGTCGATCCGCTGACAAACGAAGACGAAGGCGGCATCAGTCTGAAACGAATCGCGCCCAAAGCGCGGACGTTCTAAGGAGAGGAACTTATGGTACAACTGACCCTCCCCAAGAATTCGCGCATCACGACGGGCAAGACTTGGCCCAAGCCCGATGGCGCGACCAATGTGCGCAAGTTTCAGATTTATCGCTGGAATCCCGATGATGGCCAGAACCCACGCGTTGACACCTATTTCGTCGACATGGATACCTGCGGTCCCATGGTTCTGGACGCGCTGATCAAGATCAAGAACGAGATTGATCCGACCCTGACCTTCCGCCGGTCGTGCCGCGAAGGCATCTGCGGATCCTGCGCAATGAATATCGACGGGATCAACACGCTGGCCTGTATATACGGCATGGATGAGATCAAGGGCGACGTGAAGATCTACCCATTGCCGCATATGCCGGTGGTCAAGGACCTGATCCCGGACCTGACGCATTTCTACGCGCAGCACGCCTCGATCATGCCGTGGCTGGAAACCAAGACCAACCGTCCAGCGAAAGAGTGGAAGCAGTCCATCGAAGACCGCAAAAAGCTGGATGGTCTGTATGAATGCGTGATGTGTGCCAGCTGCTCGACCTCGTGCCCCAGCTACTGGTGGAACGGCGACCGCTACCTTGGCCCCGCCGCGCTGCTGCACGCGTATCGCTGGATCATCGACAGCCGGGATGAGGCCACAGGCGAGCGTCTGGATGAGCTTGAAGACCCCTTCAAGCTGTATCGCTGCCATACCATCATGAACTGCGCCAAGACCTGTCCCAAAGGTTTGAACCCGGCCAAAGCGATCGCCGAGATCAAGAAGATGATGGTCGATCGTGCAGTTTGAACACAGTCGATCGTAAGAATGAAACCCGGGATGGAAACGTCTCGGGTTTTTTCGTGTTATGAGGGCATTGATATATCGGAGAACATCAGTGACCTCAGCACTTTACAAAACCTTGGCCATCGTTTCGATTGCCGCGCTCTCAGCATGTGGCGGATCATCGAGCAGTCGAGCAAATCTTGTGTTCAAGCAGGTGGAATGCGCAGAGCAGGCAGGCATTTCCGGTTCTTTTACCACGCAATATGAGCTTCGGAATGGCAAGCAAACCGAAGTGTTTGTTCCCGGAAACGGCGTGAGCGAAGCTCAGGCTGCCAAGGCGAACGCCTGTATGACTGCCGCCTAGTCCATAAGTCTCTTAAGGCCGGCACAGGTAATTGTCGGCCTCACATGCTCCATGTGCATAGCGATACTGAAAAAAGACTTGGTGAAGTTAGGTACACGCTCGCCTAGTTCTTGATCGGGGGGGAGAGCACAAAAATCGAGGGTACTCCGATGAGCACGCAAAACCACAAGATTGACGCTGCCAAAGCGATGGAATTGTTGGAACAGGCATAGGCCTACTAAACGCCCGAGCCGGTCGTTCCAGCCAAAAACGAAACTCCTGAACTCTTTGAATACTCCAACGCTGCCTGATCTGCTGGGCTTGAAAAACGCGACACAATCGGCGAAGCAGTTGCATGCCTATTTTGCTGCTTCTGCTTGCCGCCGGTGTGTTTGCCTATTTCTTTTGGCGATCCCGCACGTCTTCACTGACGCGCGACTGCAGATGGCGGCAACACCGAAGTGAGGGCCAGTGGCGTTGCGCCTATTGTGGCGCGGTCTCAAAGTCTGATGCCGAACCCACCCAATGCCTGAAAGGGCAATAAGGACGGTTTGGGGTTTTACGTCCGGACGAACTGAGCCACTCTCCGCCCCATGACAGAATCTCGGAACACGCCCCGCCCACCCGCCGATGCAGATACACGCCGCGCTGTAGCTCCAGTTATCTGCTACCCAAATGACGGGCTGCCACAACCCGACCTCGGGCTGTATCAAGCTGCGCGTGATACAGCGCACAAAACGGGTGAGGTGTTGGTGCCACCGCGAGATGCACGTTGCTTTGAAGTGCCTGCGGGGCATTTCTTTCGGATTACCTCGGTCGAGGGCCCGCAGGTCGGTGACCTGAACCTTTGGAGCCTCAACGATCTGTCTGAGAGGTTTTACTCCGGGAAGACGCGCGCGTTGCACGGTACCCACATCACCACGGGTGAGCGCATGTGGTCGAGTTTCCCGCATATGCGCCCCATGGCGACGATCATCGCAGATACGTTGGGATGGTACGGGATTGATGAGTTCGGAGGGTCTGTGCACGATGTGATCGGGACCCGGTGCGATCCCTATACCGGTAATCTGCTAGCTGGGTCCCAGTACCATTACTGTTGCCATTCGAACCTGACGCGCGCGTTGGCGGATCACTTGGGCATTTCCTTGGCCGAGGCGGAGCCTGCCGTACATGATGTATTGAACGTGTTCATGTGCACCGGTTTCACGCGTGATACTGGGCAGTATTTCATGAAAGCTTCACCCGTCCGTCCGGGGGATTACCTTGAGTTCTTTGCCGAGATTGATCTGCTTGGAAATCTCAGCGCGTGCCCCGGCGGTGATTGTTCGTCCGAACACTCATCAGATACCGCGGCGTGTCATCCCTTGCTGGTCGAAACATTTGCCCCAGCTGACGGTGCATTGACCGGGTGGAGCAGCCCCGTGCGCAACGGATATGACCGCACGCACGGGCGCTAAGGTTTCTTGTGGCTCAGCTGTCGGGGAAGGCGGCTTGCAAGGCGATTTCGACCATGTCACCAAAGCTGCTCTCTCGGTCCGAGGAGGGCAGGGCCTCGCCAGTCAGCAGATGGTCGGAAACAGTGAGGACCGCTAGAGCCCGACATTTATGACGCGCCGCAAGGATGTAAAGCTCTGCCGCTTCCATCTCGACGCCCAGAATCCCGTGCCGAACCATTTGTTCGTTCAGGTCCGGGCGTTCGTCATAGAAGATATCGGAGGAGTAGATGCCACCTACATGTGTCGGCGTGCCTTTTGCGTTCGCGGCCTGCGCGGCAGCTTGCAACAGGCCCCAATCGGCACAGGGTGCAAAGTTCAGCTCCTTCATGATCCCGCGCGAAGGGGTGCTGAGCGTTGTCGAGGTCATTGCCAGAATGACGTCGCGCACATTCACGCTGTCCTGCATCCCGCCACAAGACCCGATCCGGATCAGGGTTTTAGCGCCGTAATCACGGATCAGTTCGTTCACGTAGATCGACAGGGACGGCATTCCCATGCCGCTGCCTTGAATCGTGACCCGGTTGCCTTTCCAGGTGCCGGTGAACCCCAGCATTCCGCGCACCTCGTTGACCAGGTGGACATCGTCTAGAAACGTTTCGGCCGCCCATTTGGCGCGATAAGGGTCGCCGGGCAAAAGAACGGTTTCTGCGATCTGGTCTTTTTCAGCTCCGATATGAATCGTCATTTGGGAGACACCTTCGCCTAGATTTCGAGATCGGAAATATCGATTCCGGTTTTGATTGCATCATGAACCCATTGCGGTTTGCGGCCCCGTCCGGTCCAGGTTTGATCGGGATTGTTAGGGTTTCGGTATTTCGGCTTGGCCGTTTTTACCGATTTGGCACCATCCCCTGACAATTCGGACAGCGAAAACCCGAACTCGGCTGCTGCCGTTTCTGCGGCTTTCAAAGCCTCCTTACGCTCACGCGCTTCAGCGGTTTTTAGCGCTTTTTCGATCCGATCGCGCAATTCGCGCAATTCTTTACGCGACATTTTTTCCAGATCGATTGCCATTTTATTCTCCATTCCAGCGAATCCCCAGCTTATTGACGGGGAAATTGAATTAGTCTGGCTTTAATTATTCCCATTTTAGGGGAAATAAAATTGGAGATTTCAGGAATTCCTTTTTATTCGGCTGCGATTTCCTTGGGGTCAACCAAAGTGACGATATCTCCCATGATCGCATTTAGTTCAAAATTCTTGGGTGTGTAGATTTTTGAAACTCCCATGGAGCGCAAATGCTCGGCGTCTTCATCGGGGATGATGCCGCCTACGATAACTGGGATATCACTTAGCCCTGCTGCTTTCAGCCGCGTCATCACGTCCTTCACCAAAGGCAGGTGGCTGCCAGACAGAATAGACAAGCCGATCACATGCGCTTTGTCTTCTTGTGCCGCGGTTACGATTTCTTCGGGCGTCAGGCGGATACCTTCATAGCTGATATCCATACCACAGTCTCGCGCGCGAAAGGCGATCTGTTCGGCCCCGTTTGAGTGTCCGTCCAGACCGGGTTTGCCAACAAGAAACTTCAGCCTGCGCCCCAGTCGATCGCTGACTGCGTCTACGGCTGCGCGCAGGTCCTCCAGCCCTTCGGTTTTGTTCGATACTGACCCCGATACGCCGGTTGGTCCACGATAGGTACCGTATGCTTTGCGCATTTCTTCAGCCCATTCACCGGTTGTCACACCAGCCTTAGCCGCAGCGATGGAAGGTGCCATCACGTTGGCGCCAGATTTCGCTGCTTCGCGCAGGGCTTGTAACGCCGCAGCCACGGCAGCGTCATCCCGGTCCGCACGCCAATCGTTCAAGCGCCCGATTTGTTCCTGCTCGACCGCCGGGTCGACCACCATGATGCCACCATCTTCGGACTGCAGAGGCGATGTTTCGCCCTCTGTCCATTTGTTCACGCCGACGACAACAGTTTCGTTGCGCTCAATCCGGTTCAGGCGCTCGGCATTTGATTCGACCAACCGGGATTTCATATATTCGATCGAGGCGACCGCGCCGCCCATCGACTCAAGGTTGGCAAGCTCGGCCCGTGCCCCATTCTTGAGCTCTTCGACCTTGGCATCGACAACCGGATTGCCGTCAAACAGATCGCCATATTCCAGCAAGTCAGTTTCATAGGCGAGGATTTGTTGCATTCGCATCGACCATTGCTGATCCCAAGGGCGGGGCAGGCCAAGCGCTTCGTTCCACGCAGGCAACTGGACGGCGCGTGCACGGGCGCGTTTCGACAATGTAACTGCCAGCATTTCGATCAAAATGCGATAGACGTTGTTTTCTGGCTGCTGTTCGGTCAGTCCCAGCGAGTTCACTTGAACGCCGTAGCGGAATCGGCGGAACTTGGGGTCTTCTACGCCATAGCGCTCGTGCAGGATCTCATCCCAAAGATCGACGAATGCGCGCATTTTGCACATTTCGGTAACAAAGCGAATGCCTGCATTCACAAAGAATGAAATCCGACCGCACAATGCGGGAAAGTCTTCGGCCGGAACGCGGGGGCGCAATTCATCCAGCACGGCAATGGCAGTTGCCAGTGCATAGGCCAGCTCTTGCTCGGGTGTCGCTCCGGCCTCTTGCAAATGATAGGAACACACGTTCATCGGGTTCCATTTGGGCACGTTGTCATAGCAATACTCGGCCACATCCGCGATCATCTTCAGCGAAGGCTTGGGCGGGCACACATAAGTGCCGCGGCTGAGGTATTCTTTGATCAGGTCGTTCTGAACGGTGCCCTGTAGTTTCGAGACATCCGCGCCCTGTTCCTCGGCCACCGCGATATACAACGCCAACAACCATGGAGCCGTGGCATTGATCGTCATTGAGGTGTTCATCTGCTCAAGCGGGATTTGATCGAACAGAACCCGCATATCCCCCAGATGGCAGATGGGAACACCAACTTTGCCAACCTCACCACGCGCCAAGGTGTGATCACTGTCATATCCGGTTTGGGTCGGCAGATCGAACGCGACAGACAGGCCCGTCTGCCCTTTTGCCAGGTTCGCACGATAAAGCGCGTTTGACGCCTTGGCCGTCGAGTGACCGGCATAGGTACGGATGAGCCAGGGGCGATCTTTCTGCAACTGCGTCATGGGTCATGCCTCGCGGATCTTTGAGCAATAAAATTACTTTCCTTGACGGTAAATAGTAATTTTAAACCCATGTCAATTCGCTGCATCGCGGCATCACTGGTTTCTGCAGATTGTGGGTGGCCTCGATTGATGGCACTGTGCCCAAATGATGCAGACTGTGGAAATTCCGCTTTGGCTGTTTGTGCTGATCGTGCTGTTTGCCGCGGTCACATTTGCCTCGCATTTTTTGTTCCCTTCGGTGCGTTGGTTTTTCCGCCGCCGTCTTGAACGGGCTGTCGCGCGGTTGAACAAGCGCCTGCAACGCCCAATCCAGCCATTCAAGCTGGCTGGGCGGCATGACATGATCCAGCGGCTCATCTATGACCCGCAGGTCAGCCGTGCGGTGCAGCAGCATGCCAAGAAGGAGGGCGTTCCGGACGCAGTGGCATCGGAACAGGCCCGTCGCTATGCGCGCGAGATCGCACCGTCCTTCTCGACAGTAGCGTATTTCAGTATCGCGATCCGATTTGCGCGTATGCTGAGCAATGCGTTCTACAAAGTTCAACTGGGATATGAAGACAAGGCCGCGCTGGACAATATCGATCCGGACGCTACGGTGGTTTACGTCATGAACCACCGTAGCAACATGGATTACGTGCTGGTCACATATCTGGCCGCGGATCATTCTACTCTGTCCTATGCCGTCGGCGAATGGGCGCGTGTCTGGCCGTTAAGCCGATTAATTCGCGCGATGGGCGCCTACTTTATCCGCCGCAAGTCAGGCAGCGATTTGTATCGCCAGGTGCTTGCAAGCTATGTGCGCCACGCGACCGAAGCGGGCGTGACACAGGCGATGTTCCCCGAAGGCGGGCTGAGCCTGACTGGCAAGCTGGGCCGCCCCAAGCTAGGTTTGCTGAAATACATCCTTGATGGTGCCGAGCCGGAGGGTCGGGATGTTGTATTTGTTCCTGTGGCCCTGAACTACGATCGGGTGCTTGAAGATACTGTTCTAACGGCAGCTGCGAAAGACAGCGAGCGCCGTTTCCGTGCACGGATCGGAGTGATTACCCGTTGGACGCTCAAACAGATCTGGCGCAGGCTTGTTGGACGCTACAAGAGGTTTGGTATTGCCTCGGTACGATATGCGACCCCGATATCACTTAAGGAATTCCGGGCCTCGCATGAACGGGACCTCACGACTGACCTAGCGCGTGAGTTGATGCGCAGGATCGGTGCCGCCATCCCCTTTGTTCCGGTTCCTGCAGCGTGTCGGCTGATACAGGAAGAGGGCCAGATGTCGGAGCATGAGGTGAAGGAGCGGCTATTGGCTCTGGGCGGTGAGGCCGTTGCCGAGGATGGCGGCAAGGCGATTGACGATGCGATCAATCAACTGGTCGAGCGCCGGATATTGCAACGTGAGAACGGGGTTCTAAGCCCGTCGGGTCAGCGGTCTGAGTTGCTTACCTATTATGCCGCCGCATCGGAGCCTACCGTTCAGGGCAGTAATGATGCGAGTGCAGAAAGTATTTCTGCGACTGCTGGGTCATAAAATTACAAAATAGACGCCAAAACGGTTGCAATATTACCAAGAGGATAATATTCCGTCTTTGGAAGCCCGCGATTCTGCGGCGCGGCAACATTTGAAAACAAGGAGGCCAGCATGGCTTTGGATGTCGATAGCGGTATCGCGTCGTATGAGGCGCCGGAGAAGGACCTCTATGAAATGGGTGAAATCCCTCCGATGGGGTATGTTCCCAAGCAGATGTATGCCTGGGCCATTCGGAAAGAGCGTCATGGCGAACCCGACACCGCGATGCAGCTTGAGGTCGTCGATGTCCCAAAGCTGGACAGCCACGAAGTTCTGGTCCTCGTTATGGCGGCAGGTGTGAACTACAATGGCGTCTGGGCGTCACTTGGCAAACCAATCAGCCCGTTTGATGGCCACGGCCAACCGTTCCATATCGCGGGATCGGATGCTTCAGGCATCGTTTGGGCCGTCGGTGACAAGGTTAAGCGCTGGAAAGTCGGCGATGAGGTTGTGATCCACTGCAATCAAGACGATGGCGACGATGAGCACTGCAATGGCGGCGATCCGATGTATTCGCCCAGCCAGCGCATCTGGGGCTATGAGACACCGGACGGCTCGTTCGCGCAGTTCACCAATGTACAAGCTCAGCAATTGATGCCACGCCCCAAGCACCTGACCTGGGAAGAAAGTGCCTGCTATACCCTGACGCTTGCGACCGCCTATCGGATGCTGTTCGGGCACGAGCCGCATGATCTGAAACCCGGCCAAAACGTTCTGGTCTGGGGGGCCTCGGGTGGCTTGGGCTCATACGCCATCCAGTTGATCAATACGGCTGGTGCAAATGCGATTGGTGTGATCTCGGACGAAAGCAAACGTGACTTCGTTATGGATCTGGGTGCCAAAGGTGTCATTAACCGCAAGGATTTCAATTGCTGGGGCCAGTTGCCCACTGTGAACACGCCGGAATATGCCGAATGGTTCAAAGAGGCCCGCAAGTTTGGCAAGGCCATCTGGGATATCACCGGCAAAGGTGTGAACGTCGATATGGTGTTTGAGCATCCCGGCGAAAGCACGTTCCCGGTTTCGACCTTTGTTGTGAAAAAGGGCGGAATGGTTGTGATTTGCGCAGGTACCACCGGTTACAACCTGACCTTTGATGTGCGTTACATGTGGATGCACCAGAAACGTCTGCAAGGTTCGCATTTTGCGCATCTCAAACAGGCCTCGGCTGCGAACCAGTTGATGGTTGAGCGACGTCTGGACCCTTGCATGTCCGAAGTCTTCACCTGGCAGGATCTGCCCGAGGCGCACATGAAGATGATGCGCAATGAGCACAAGCCAGGCAACATGTCTGTGCTGGTGCAGGCCCCGCATACGGGCATGCGGACACTTGAGGAAGTATTAGCGGCCCGCGACTAACGGTCTCAGGCAATCAGCAGCTACAACACCCGTAGGGCACGCATCCGCCTTGCGGGTGTTTGCTATTTCGGTCAGTGGTTCTGCATTTTCAACAACTTACGAAATATCTCCCCGCTATTTTTGGGGAGTAGAAAGCAGCGAGTAGGCCGAATTAGTCTGCACATGTTATGGTTGTGTTAACCCTTCGTTAACTATTTCGGGGACACCCTGATGGCGCAAAATGAGTGGATTTTGGACGTTCTGTCGGACCTCAACGCCTTTGCGATAGCGAATGGTTTGAGCGCGCTTGCCGAGCAGCTTGACGACACAAGACTGATCGCCGCGGCCGAGATTGCGTCCTTGAAGGATGAGGCTTGCGCGCCTGCGAATGGGAACAAAGTTCGATTTGAGCCAGATCCTCGAGGATTTGGAAAACACCAGCACGCTTGAAGAACTGACCGATGTAACGGTCCAGTTACGAGAACCACTGCAAATTGATCACATGACCTATCACTGGGTTGACGGCGCCGGGGATCAATACGGGTTTACGACCTATTCAGACGCCTGGGATGAGCGCTATCGAGACAAAAATTACCATCGTATCGATCCGGTTATTCTGGGATGTTTCCAGCGTTTTCACGCAGTGGACTGGAAGCAGTTAAACTGGTCCGGCAAAGCAGTGCGGGCTTTCTTGCAAGACGCACAAGTGCATGGAGTCGGAAATCAGGGATATTCGATCCCGCTGCGGGGACCCAGCGGGCAGTTCGCACTGTTTACTGTTAACAACACCTGTGATGACGCCGCGTGGCAGGCATTCATACAGTCTTATGGCCGCGATCTGATCCTTGTGGCACATTTTCTCAATCGCAAAGCGTTGGAGTTTGCCAAAAACCGGCAGCCGGAAACCACGCGCGGTCTCTCGCCCCGCGAAATTGATGCGATGACGTTGCTGGCGTTGGGCTATAGCCGGGCGCAGGTGGCCCATTCGCTCTCGATTTCCGAACATACGCTGAGGGCTTATATCGAAAGCGCGCGCTCAAAACTCGGAGCGCAAAATACGACTCATGCAATCGCCACCGCACTAAGTAGAGGATTAATAGTCGTTTAACGACCGTACGGTGGTCTCATCTTAAATTAACCACGTGTTCGTACCCCCTTTGTTCCAACTGTGGACGACAAGGGGAATACGTCATGTTGCGTTATTTGTATGCGGATGAGCTGCATAAATTTCCGGATTTGGCCAAGGGGATGTTCAGGGACCGTGCGGATCAGTTCAAAACCCGCCTTGGCTGGGACGTTAAGGTTAATGACAAGGGGGAAGAGCGGGACCAGTATGATGATCTCAACCCGCTCTATGTGATTTGGGAAGAGGCGGATGGCAGCCACGGCGGGTCGATGCGTATTTTGCCAACAACCGGGCCGGTTATGGTTAATGATGTGTTCGGGCATCTCACTGGCGGCAGTCCCATCAACAGCCCGCTGATCTGGGAGGTCACCCGCTTTTGTCTTTCGCGCAACGCGAGCGCTCATACCGCTGGGGCCATCATGCTCAGCGGTGGTGAAGTGATGGAGGGCTTTGGTCTTACTCATATCGCGGGCGTTTTTGATGCGCGCATGATCCGGATTTATCGACTGATTGGTTCTTCGCCCGCCGTGCTGGGCACCGAAGGGGCGGGCCGCGATCAGATTTCGGTTGGTCTGTGGCCTTATTCGGCGGAAGATTGCAACCGGGTCGCTGCCCGCGCAGGTATCCCGCGAGAGTTGTCGCGGCTGTGGTTCAGAACGGCTTTTGGTAACAGCGTGCAGCATCGGTTTGCGCTGTCTGCCTGAATGTGCGGAAATCGTATTCCGCATCTGGTGGGGGGCGGCGCGTCCCTGTAGGGTCGCGCCATGTCCTTGCCCCAAGTCACCTTTTCTGAAGATCAGGCCGCCGCCTTCGACAATATTGCCGAGATGTTGCGCGCGGCTGGTGTTGACCTTGAAGACGATGCGCTGCTGAAATTGCCCGGCAATGGCAAGTCCGGCGTCATGGCCGTTGTTGGCAAGGCTGGATCAGGTAAAACCCTATTGCTGGCAGAGCTTTACAAGGCCTTGGCCGAGTCTGGGGTCAACTTGATCTCGGGCGATTTCGAAAGCCGCAAATCCCGCGACAAGCGCAGCCTCGCGATCCTTGCACCAACCAACAAGGCCGCAAGTGTGCTGCGGCTGCGTGGGGTACCTGCGACGACGATCCACCGCATCCTTTACACGCCCGTCTACGACCCGGAATATGAGCGCATTGCCGAGTGGTTGGCGGGCAATGATGAGCGTCCCGAGATCGAAGGGTTGACGGATGAGGCGCTGGATCGGGCAGCAGCATTTTATGCCAACAACAAATCCATCCCCGGTGCACTGGCCGCTGCCGGTTTGCGCGGGTCCGACTTTATAACCGGCTGGAAACGCAGGGATGAGCCGCTGGACATTGGTTTTGTGGACGAAGCCTCGATGCTGGATGATCGGCAGTTCGAGGATTTGAAAGAAATCTTTCCGACGCTTCTACTGTTCGGTGACCCGGCGCAGCTGGCACCTGTCAATCAGTCGGGTTCGATGGTGTTTGACGCTTTGCCTGAACCGCGCAAGCAGATCCTGCATCGGGTGCATAGGCAGACGGCAGACAACCCTATCCTTGATCTGGCCCACGCTCTGTCCGATCCCGCCATGGGCTTTGAGGATTTCGAGCGATTGGTCGAAGACACTGCCCGCAAGGATGATCGTGTTGTGTGGGGCCAGCGGGTCGAGGTTGATCTGATGGCGCGCAGCCCCGTTCTGGTTTGGCGAAATGCAACCCGTATCCGTTTGATTCAGGCGTTTCGCACCGTCCATGGGGCACCGGAGACCGAGTTGCTGGAAGGAGAGCCGCTGATTTGCGACGGTATTGAACTGCCGCTGAAGCATCGGAAGAAACGGTTGGATCTTGAGGCACGCGGACTGATCAAGGGGGCTCAGGTTATTTATCTCGGCCCCGGCCGTAAGCCGGGGTTCTCGCGCCTGCATGTGATGGGGGCTGAAGACCCACAGGTTTCGGCGGCGTCGATCGTGCAGATCGAGAAGCCCGATGAAGAAGAGCCGTTTATTCCCTATGCCGCACGTATGGGCGCCACCTTTCTGCACGGCGCGGCGGTGACGATCCACAAGGCACAAGGCTCACAATGGGACACGGTGCAAGTCTTTGCACCCGACATCTATGCCGCGGCCCGTATGGGGCGCACCGAGGCGGGGCAACCCTTGTGGAAGCGTCTGGCTTATGTGGCCATCACGCGCGCGCAAGAGAGGCTGATCTGGGTGGTGCGGAACCGGTTGTCAAAACCAACCCATCCGTTGCGCGTGGATGATTTGCGGGCGATTGCTGCACCATCACTGACATTGGAGGCGGAAGAGACATGAAGACCATCATTGTAACCGGTGCCAGTTCGGGGATAGGCCGGGCGACAGCGGAGTTGTTTCTTGAAAAGGGTTGGACCGTCGGTTTACTTGCGCGCAGCGCTGATGCGCTGGACGCGATGGCCGACACGTTCGAAAGAGCCATACCGCTGGTCGCGGACGTCACAGATCCCGTCGCTGTTACGCGGGCTTTCCGGACCTTCTCGAATCGCACGGACCGGTTGGATGTCTTGTTTAACAATGCAGGTATATTTGCTCCCGGAGGCACGATTGACGAGATCGCGCTGGAGGATTGGTACAACTCGGTAAACGTTAACCTGAATGGTATGTTCCTGTGTGCACGCGCGGCATTTGCGGCGATGCGGGCACAATCACCGCAAGGCGGTCGGATTATCAATAACGGCTCAATTGCAGCCCATGTGCCGCGCCCCAATTCGGTGCACTATTCGGCGACGAAACACGCGATCACCGGACTGACGCGCAGCTTGTCACTGGACGGGCGTGAGCTCAGCATCGCCTGTGGGCAAATCGATATCGGCAATGCGCGGACACAAATGGTTCAGGATCTGGTCGACAAGGCGATTGCGGATGGGCAGACCCCTGATCCGACCATGGATGTTGGCGATGCCGCCCGATCGGTTCTGCACATGGCCGAATTGCCGCCTGAAGCGAATGTTCAGTTCATGACGGTTATGGCCACGACCATGCCCTATATCGGACGCGGCTAAAGATCAGTTTTCCCGCAACATGCGGAACGCTGTTGAGGCACCCCAACCAGCCGCAATCGCGATGGCCAGCGACATGAGGCCGTACCAGATCGGTTGCTCGCGGGACATGTTGTAGAGGAACCTCTCAAGCCCAACTTTGCGCACATCGATGGTTGTTTCAAAGGTCGACACAACCTCACCACCCCGCGTCAGAAATATGCGGGCTGCATAGTCCCCTTCGGTAAGGTCGGCGGGCATCTCGATTGACGTGCGAAACAGGGTTTGCTCGTCCACCGCAACCGTATTTTCCCGGATCGAATAAAGCCCGTCATCTTCACGAATGCGGATGACGGCTTCGGAAAAATCTTGAGCACCCTGAATGTTCATATCGGCGCCGACCGAACGGATGGCGCGTTCGATCGAGACTTTGTACCGCAGGTCTTCGGTATGGGTTAGAACTTCCTCAAACGGGGCGCTGGTGGCGACGGCGTAAAAGCTTGGCGCCAGATCAACGACAAGGCTATCGGTGTTCACCCAGATGCCAAACCGCTTTTCCTTGCGCCGCACGGTGACAGGCTCTGATGGTCCAACAATGGATACGATGACCTCAAGCGGTGGCCCCGATGGCACAGGTGCTTCACGTTTTACGGCGCCAAACACCAAGATTTCAGAGCCGTCGAAATTGGCGGTGATCGAAACGCGATCCTGGCTGAGGCCGAGCACAACCTGTTCTTCGGCTGCATGCACAGGCAGGCAAATCAGGCACATAAGGGCGATCAGGCGCAACATCTCAGTGCCCTCCCGCAGCGCCGAGCGAGTACAGCTCAGAAGGCTGCAACAACAGATCAAGCGCAAGCTTGCCACAAACGGCAAGCACTAAGGCTGCCAGCAGGACGCGCAGTTGTTCAGCAGGCATCCGCGCGCCTATTACTGTTCCGATCTGGGCACCTACAACACCGCCAACCAGCAACAGAACCGCCAGCACAACGTCCACGGTATAGTTGGTTGTTGCGTGCAGCATGGTGGTGAAGGCTGTCACAAAGATGATCTGAAACAGCGAGGTTCCAACAACTACTTTAGTCGGCATGCCCAGAAGATAGATCATCGCAGGCACCATGATGAACCCGCCGCCGACACCCATGATTGCTGACAAGATGCCGACGAAGAGGCCGACAATCACCGGCGGGATAACCGAGATATATAGTCCGGAGGTCCGGAAACGCATCTTGAACGGCATGGCGTGGACCCATCCACGCTGACGTCGTTTCGGAGCTTGCGCCCCGCCCTTGCGAGATTTGCGGAGCGCATTGAGGCTTTCGATAAACATCAAGCTGCCAATGACGCCCAGGAAGACGACGTAACACAGCGTGACCAGCAGATCGACCTGCCCGAGACTTTTGAGATAGTTGAAAATGACGACACCCAGTGCCGCCCCTACCAATCCTCCGATCAGCAGGACCGTGCCCATTTTCAGGTCCACCGTTCGACGCCTGAAATGCGCCAGCACCCCTGAAAATGATGAGGCGACGATCTGGTTTGCCTCGGTAGCAACGGCAACAGCGGGTGGAATGCCGATAAAGAACAGCAGCGGGGTCATCAGGAACCCGCCGCCCACACCGAACATCCCCGAAAGGATGCCCACCATTCCGCCCAAACCCAGCAACAGAAAGGCGTTTACAGAAACTTCGGCAATCGGGAGGTAAATCTGCATGGCTTCTTCTAGACAGGACAGGCCGTGCCACGTGACGTGACAAAGCCGTTAGTAACGTAACTCTCAATAGACGAAGCGCGCGCGCCAGGTGGGGCCATCCGTGTGTTTCCGTGGCTCAACCTGAAATTAGTCGAGAGCATGGCTGCGGAACTCGTGCGGGACACGTCCATACCCCCTTAGAGCGGTTGCGTCATACAAAATCAACTCTGTATGCCGCTTTGCAGCAAACAGGACTGAGGGGCAGTCCTAAACTGGCTCTATCAACGTTCTTTTACGTAGGGTTCACCGCCCGCGCGCGGTGGAATCGCTTTGCCGACGAAGCCCGCAAGAATCACCACGGTCAGGATATAAGGCAGCGCGTCCATGACCTGCACCGGGATCACGACCCCGCCCAGATCGATGTTCTGGAATCGCAAAGCGATAGCCTGCAGCAGCCCGAACAACAGACACGCCCACATCGCGTGCCAGGGTCGCCATTTTGCAAAGATCAGTGCGGCGAGCGCGATAAAGCCGCGCCCCGCCGTCATCTCTTTGACGAACCCGGCCTGCAGCGCTGTAGCCAGATAAGCGCCCGCAATTCCGCAGAGAACGCCGCAGATTGCAACAGCCGCATAGCGCAGACCCACAACCGAGACCCCTGCAGTATCGACCGCGGCCGGGTTTTCACCCACGGCGCGCAGGCGCAGACCAAAGCGTGTTCGGAACAGAATCCACCAGGTCAGAGGCACCATGAGGAAGGCCACATAGACCAGAATGGAATGACCGGACAGAAGCTCGGAATAGGCCATATGCAGAGCATTGGTTTCAGACATAAGCTCGGAAACCGGGCGGCCTGTCAGTTCTGCGTCAGCTGGACCGATTGCGTAAGGGAACTCGGCGGATTCAAACCGTCCTTGTCCGAAAAGCGATGGGGTGCGGCCACCTTGTTGGAACCAGCTTTGGGCGATCAAAACGGTCAGGCCTGAGGCAAGGAAGTTGATGGCAACGCCCGAGATGAGTTGATTGCCCCGGAACGTGATTGATGCAAAGCCATGCAGTGCTGAAAGAACCAGAGACGCCGCGATCCCCGCGAACAACCCCAACCAGACAGAACCGGTCACTGCAGCGACAGCTGCCGAGAAGAAGGCTGACATCAGCATCTTGCCTTCGAGACCGATATCAAAGATGCCTGCGCGCTCGGAATAGAGACCCGCCAGACAGGCCAGCAGCAGCGGTGTGGCCAGCCGCACTGTGGAATCGAGGACCTGGATGAGCGTAACGAAGAACTCCATCACTTTGCCCCCTTCCGCAAGCTGAGAAAGATTTTTTCAAGCGGTATGCGCACCATGTTGTCCAGCGCACCGGTGAACAGGATGACGAGCGCCTGGATGACGACGATCAGCTCACGCGGGATTGATGTCCAAAGCGCCAATTCAGCGCCGCCTTGATACAGGAAGCCAAACAGAATCGCGGCCAGAAAAACGCCAAACGGATGTGATCGGCCCATCAGGGCCACGGCGATGCCGATGAACCCCGCGCCTTCGGTCGAATTCAGAACCAGCCGCTCTGCCTCGCCCATGACGTTGTTGATCGCCATCAGACCGGCCAACGCGCCTGAGATAAGCATCGCGATGATCGTGATGCGCACGGGCGAGATACCCGCATAGACCGCACCGGTTTCCGAATGACCATACGCGCGGATTTCATATCCCAGCCGCGTGCGCCAGATCAGGGCCCAAACAACGATGCAAGCTAGGATCGCGACGAAAAACGAAATGTTTGCAGGGGCCCCCCGAAAGACGATGTTCTCAGCGCTCGAAAACATTGACTGGAAGGTCGGCAGGTGTACCGCCTCGGGGAACCGCGCGGTTGCCGGGTCTTGCGAACCTTGCGGCCGCATCACGTTGACCAGCATATAGTTCAGGAAGGCGGCCGCGATGAAATTGAACATGATCGTGGTGATCACGATATGGCTGCCCCGTTTGGCCTGCAGATAGGCCGGGATCGCTGCCCAGGCGGCACCAAACAGTGCCGCACCCAGTGCAGCAGCGACCAATGCGATGCTCCAATGCGGCCAAGGAATGTAAAGACAGACCATGGCAACGCCAAGCCCGCCCAGCATCGCTTGGCCCTCACCCCCGATATTGAACAGACGTGCGTGGAAGGCGACGGCAACAGCAAGGCCTGTGAACATAAAGTTGGTCGCGTAATAGAGCGTATAGCCCCAGCCATAAGTCGACCCGAGGGCGCCTGTGACCATCAGGTTGACCGCTGCAATCGGGTCTTCTCCGATCGCGAGGATGACGATTGCCGAGAGGATTGTGGCCAAGAGCAGGCTGATGATCGGGATCAGCACCACATCGGCCCATTTGGGCATTTTTTCCATGGTTCAGGCGGCCTCTCCTGCAACACCGGCCATTAGCAGGCCCAGTTCTTTTTCATCCGTGTCGGCGGGCAGGCGCTCGCCCATGATATGCCCATCAAACATCACCGCGATCCGGTCTGATAGCGAGAAGATCTCTTCCAGCTCAACTGACACCAGCAAGATCGCCTTACCCTGATCGCGCAGGGCGACAATCTGTTTGTGAATGAATTCGATCGCACCAATATCAACGCCACGCGTGGGCTGTCCGACCAACAACAGGTCGGGGTTGCGCTCAATCTCGCGTGCTACGACGATCTTTTGCTGGTTGCCGCCCGAAAAGCTTTTGGCGGTTAGCCAGCCATTGGGTGGGCGCACATCGAATTTCTCGATCTTGGCTTCGGTATCGGCACGCAGGGCAGCGTTATCCATGAAGATACCGCGCTTGTAGGCCGGGTCGCGATGGTAACCGAAGGCCACGTTTTCCCACGCGTGGAAATCCATGATCAGGCCTTCGCGCTGGCGGTCTTCGGGCACATGAGCGATGTGCTTTGCGCGCCGCGCCTGCCCGTCAGATCCGGCACCGCTGAGGGCCAAAGGTTCACCATTCAACTTGATCGATCCTTGACCAGAACGCATCCCGCCCAGAACTTCGAGCAATTCGGATTGCCCATTTCCGGCGACCCCGGCAATGCCAACGATCTCACCTGCGCGGACCGTCAGATTGATGCCTTTGACACGCTCAACCCCAGACGAGTCGGTGACGCTGAGGTTTTCGATTTCCAGAACCGGTTTGCCCGGTTTCGCCGGTACCTTGTCAACCTGCAGCAGGACCTTGCGGCCTACCATCAGCTCGGCCAGTTCCTGCGGGTTGGTGTCGGCGGTTTTTACGGTCGCCGTCATTTCACCACGCCGCATCACCGAGACGGTGTCGGTGTTTTCCATAATTTCGCGCAGCTTGTGCGTGATCACGATGATCGTTTTCCCTTCGGACCGGAGCCGGTCAAGGATGCGGAACAATTGATCCGCCTCGGCGGGCGTCAAAACCCCGGTGGGTTCGTCGAGGATCAGAATCTCAGCCTTGCGATACAGCGCTTTGAGGATTTCGACCCGCTGCTGCATACCCACGCCAATCTCGTCGATGCGCTTATCAGGATCGACGAAAAGTTCGTATTCTTCCTCTAGGTCTTTCAACTCTTTGCGAGCCTTCGCCAGCGACGGGGCCAACAGCCCACCGTCTTCGGCTCCAAGAACGATGTTTTCCAGAACGGTGAAATTCTCGACCAGTTTGAAATGCTGAAACACCATTCCGATTCCCGAGGCGATCGCCGCCTGGCTGTCAGGGATGTCGGTCTTGGTGCCGTTGATCCAGATTTCGCCTTTGTCGGCTTTGTAAAATCCGTAGAGGATGCTCATCAGCGTGGATTTGCCCGCTCCGTTTTCACCGATGATCCCATGGATCGTTCCGGGGGCGACGCTGATGGAAATATCTTTATTGGCCTGAACCGGCCCAAAGGCTTTGGAAATCCCTTTGAGCTCAATGGCGGGGACGGTCATATCTTGTCCTTGGGTTGCCGAAAGGGCCGCATGCGGCAGAGTGGCGCAGGGCGGAGGCCATGGCCCCCGCCCCCAGTTACATCAGAACTGCAGTGCAGGGCAGCTGTCGTTCTCGTAGTAGCTAACAACGCTTACGTTGCCGTCGATGATATCGCGACGGGCACTTTCAATGGCCGAGTTCATTTCTTCGCTCACCAGTTCCGCGT
Organism: Ruegeria sp. BA2; assembly: GCF_056539605.1. Taxonomy (NCBI): domain Bacteria; kingdom Pseudomonadati; phylum Pseudomonadota; class Alphaproteobacteria; order Rhodobacterales; family Roseobacteraceae; genus Ruegeria; species Ruegeria sp. BA2. The sequence goes on from NZ_JBQFVE010000004.1 coordinate 317,314, forward strand.
TGTTTTCATCCATCGCAACGCCAACGCCATCTTGTGCAAGACCCATGGTGTAGACACCGGTCTGGACGTCTTCGCCAGCTTTCATGGCGTCATATACAGCAACGTCCACACGCTTGAGCATCGAGGTCAGGACCTTGCCCGGGTGCAGGTGGTTCTGGTTGCTGTCGACACCGATTGACAGGATGCCTTCGTCGGCCGCGGTTTGCAGAACGCCAACACCGGTACCGCCCGCAGCGGCGTAAATCACGTCAGCACCCTGGCTGATCTGTGCTTTGGTCAGCTCCGAGCCCTTCACCGGGTCGTTCCATGCTGCAGGGGTGGTACCTGTCATATTGGCAACAACGTTGATGTCCGGGTTCACGGATTTCGCGCCTTGTGCGTATCCACAACCAAAGTGGCGGATCAATGGGATATCCATGCCACCGATAAAGCCTACCGTGCCGGACTGGGACGCCATCGCCGCCATCATGCCGACCAAGTATGATCCTTCATGTTCGGCAAATCCGATCTGGCGAATGTTCGGGGCTTCCAGCCAGGTCACGTCAACCGCAACGAATTTGGTATCCGGATAGTCACTTGCGACCGCCGCCAATGGATCGGCCATGGCGAAGCCCATTGTGATAATCGGGTTTGCGCCCGCTTCGGCAAAGCGGCGAAGCGCTTGTTCGCGCTGGGCTTCCGACTGAAGCTCGATCTCGCGATAGGTTTTGCCGGTCTGTTCCGCCCAACGCTGAGCGCCATTATGCGCGGCTTCGTTGAACGATTTGTCGAACTTGCCACCCAGATCAAAGATAAGGGCCGGTTCCGCCATTGCAGCGCCTGCGGTTAGTGCAACCGCCGCGGCTGCGCCCATCAAGGATTTCATAAATGTCATTTGTTACTCCCGTTGGCTATTATCGGTCCGGGGCTCAATCCCCCGGTACCCACTCAGAGCGAGCATACCTGTTGTGATGGCGGGAATTAAGGCTGTTTGCAACAGCTTCGGTCAACTGATTTTTGACCATATGGTCTAAAAAAGTGATTATTTGCCGTTTAGAAGGCATTCCATGACAATTGCATCGACGTTTTGGTCGGTTTTGCGTTGATAATACGCACTGCGCCTACCGCATGGCGTGTATCCACAGGATTGGTACAGGGCGATAGCCTGTTGGTTGTCTTCGGCGACCTCCAGAAAGGCGCGCGTTGCGCCAAGAACCCGTGCTTTGGCGTGCCACTCTGACATGATGGTCCGAGCCAGCCCTTGCCTTTGATGGTCAGGGTGAGTCGCGATTGTCAAAAGCTCAGCCTCATCAGCGATGATTTGGATCAGAGCAAAAGACCGAGCGTCCCCAATGACATAGGTAAAGCGACTGGCCAACAATTCGGCGAATTCATCAGCGCCCCATGGGCGAGACTGGTTGAACGCGGCTGCGTGGATATCCGCCATTTCCTGCGGTGTCATTCGTCCAACAGCACCGGTGGGATATCGCTGGAAGGCGCGGCATCTGCGGGACGAACATAGAATGGGGCTGGTGGGGCTTGCACATCAGTCCAACGGCGCGCAGCAATCAGCGCGATCGCGTTTGCCTGCTGTTCCGGGCTGCTACAGAAATACAGGGGGCCCATTTCTTCTGACAACTGACGTGAGGTCAATCGAGCCGCTTCACCCGCGGGCTGCACATAAACCTGATCACGCGGGGCAGGAATCGCTGGCAGATGACCAGAGGGCGCCAACTCTGCCAGAGCGTCAAAGCCGGACACACCGACGGCGGGAACACCCAGCCCAAGCGCCAAACCGCGCGCTGCGGATACCGAAATACGAATGCCGGTAAAGTTGCCGGGGCCTATTCCAACGCCAATCGCGTCAAGCGACTTCCACGTGCAGCTGTTCCGAGTCAACAGCTCTTCGAGCAATGGCATCAACCGTTCGGCCTGCCCTCGGGTCATCGCTTCAGCATGAGTCGCGATAATTTGGCCGTCTTGCAACAAAGCGGCCGCGCAATGCGCGGCCGATGTGTCAAATGCAAGGATTGTCGGGTCAGACCGCAACAGGGCGAACCTCGGTCACTTCGGGAATGTAGTGACGCAGCAGATTCTCGATCCCCATTTTCAGCGTCAGGGTCGAGGAGGGGCAGCCCGCGCAAGCGCCCTGCATGTGCAGGTAGACTACGCCCCGATCAAATCCGTGGAACGTGATGTCGCCACCGTCTTGCGCCACAGCGGGGCGCACCCGGCTGTCCAGCAGATCTTTGATCTGGTTGACGACCTCGGCATCTTCACCCGTATGTTCAGCGTGACCCGAGGCCGTTTCTACATCCGCGCCCATGACCGGTTGGCCAGACTGGTAATGTTCCATCACAGCGCCAAGGATGGCTGGCTTGATGTGATCCCATTGCACGTCCTCGGATTTGGTAACAGTGACGAAATCATTGCCGAAGAACACGCCTGTCACGCCGTTCACGCCGAAAATACGCTGCGCCAGCGGTGATTTTTCGGCGGCTTCTGCGCTTGGAAAATCTGCGGTGCCCGCTTCCAGAACCGTCTGGCCGGGCAGGAACTTTAATGTTGCCGGGTTAGGTGTGGATTCGGTTTGAATGAACATGTCGCGGCTCCGTCTAAGGTGCCTCTGATATGCGCGTCCAGGCGGGGGAAGTCAAGATTTGGAACCGTTCTAAATTGCGCTCGCATGAGAAATTGCGTCATCCAGGCGGTCGTCGCCCCAAAACAACTCACCCCCAGCGATAAAACTTGGCGCGCCGAATATGTGCAGCGCTTTGGCCTGATCGACCTGATCAAACAGGGCCGTTTTGATCTGTGGATCACCCGTCCGTTCCAAAGTTTCAGGTGAAACATCCGCTGCAACAAGGCAATCGGCTAAAGCCGAAGGGTCCGAGATGTTCTGCCCAGCCCCAAATTGTGCTGAGTAGACCTCCCTTGTGAAAGCGGCTCTCTGATGCCCTTGCTCAACCGCCAACGCCAGACGCGCTGCTTTCAGACTATTCTGCGGAAACGGCTCTGGTTGTTTAAGGGGCAGTTTGCGAGCTGTGCAGAGCCGCTCCATATCGCGCCACATGTACCGTCCTTTTGCGGGATAGAGATTGAATGGCGAGGTGTTCCAGCCCTGTTCCGCAAAGATCGGCCCAAGAAGAAAGGGTTGCCATTCCACCACAACCCCTTTTGCGGACGCCGCCTGTTCGATCCGCATCGCGCTGAGGTAAGAATAGGTTGATGCGAAATCGAACCAGAACTGCAGCTTGGCAGACATGGGCTGGCCTCAGGTAATGGCTTCCAGCTTTTCCTTGCTCAGGTCGCCGGGAACAATGGTGATCGGAATGGGAAGGCTGCCGGAGTTCCGGGTCAACTGCGTGACCAGCGGTCCGGGGCCTTTCTTGTCGGTCCCAGCACCCAGCACTAGCACCCCTATTTCGGTGTCGGATTGGACATGTTCGATGATCTGGGGGACCGGATCGCCTTCGCGGATGGCCAATTCGGGTTCGACCCCTTGCTTGTCGCGCATCCACTTTGCGAAAACTTCAAAATGCGCGTGAATGCGTTCGCGCGCTTCTTCGCGCATCACTTCAGCCACGCCGATCCAATGGTTGAATTCGTCTGGTGGAATAACCGAAAGAACCGTAACTCCGCCGCCGGTATGGGCCGCGCGCATGGCAGCAAAGCGCATGGCGTTCAGGCACTCGCGGCTGTCATCCAGAACGACTAGGAACTTACGCATTTTTGTCCTCGTTTGTTTTCAGGATCATGCCTGACCGCAGGCACTGAGGCAACCGAAACAGGCAGGATCGGGTCAACGATTGCCCGCCGCCCAATCCCAGTACATTTCGCGTGCGCGGCGAGCAATTGGGCCGACCTGATACTGCGTATCATCCAACGCGGTGACCGGGGTTATCTTACTCATGTTACCGCTCATGAAGACTTCGTCGGCCTGGTGAAAATCATCAAAGCTGAGGACTGTTTCGTGTACGGTCACGCCACCATCGCGCAGGTTTTTGATGTGGCGCGCGCGGGTGATCCCGGCCAGGAAGGTTCCGTTAGGGATCGGGGTGAAAACCTCACCATCGCGGACCATGAAAATATTCGCGGTCGCAGTTTCCGCCACGTGCCCCATCGCATCAGCGACCAGCGCATTTGAAAACCCCTTGTTGCGCGCCTCACGCAGCATTCTTGCGTTGTTGGGGTAGAGACACCCGGCCTTGGCGTTAACGACAGCCGATTCAAGCACAGGACGACGAAAGCGGGTGGTCGTCAGCGTCGCCGAGACGGTCTCGGGCGCCATAGGAATTTCTTCGAGGCAGATGGCAAATCCGGTGCTGTCTTCCTGTGGCACAATCGCGGTCTGATCCCCATCGATTCCCCAATACATCGGTCGGATATAAACTGCGGTGTCCGACGCATAGCTTTGAAGTCCTTCATGCACCAGTTCGACCATTTGTTCGGTACTCACCATAGGCGTCAGCATCAACGCCTCGGCCGAGCGATTGACCCGCGCGCAATGAGCATCCAAATCCGGGGTGAGCCCGTTGAAGAACCGGGCACCGTCAAACACGGATGAGCCCAGCCATGCGCCATGGTCAGCTGCGCGCATGATCGGGGCGTCCCCGTCATGCCATTGCCCATCGAAATAGGTGCGGATGTTTTTGCCGACTGCCATTGCGCCCTCCCTCAAGCTTCGGGAAACCTAGGTTGGGGTTGGCGTAAGGTCCAGCAGATTATCCACGTGGCATGGGCAACGCCTCACGCTTGACCATGGTGCGCAAGGCAAAGTTCGATCGCAGATTTCGGATCCCTTGGATTTTCATCAGACGGTTCTCCAAAAACGCATCAAACGCGTTGAGGTCTTTGGCCACAACACGCAGCAGGATATCCCGCGATCCGGTCATAAGGTAACACTCCATCACCTCGTCACAGCGGCGAATGGCCTTTTCGAAAGAATCAATGGCATTCCGATCCTGCTTCTCCAATTCGACAGATACAAAGATCGTAACGCCGAACCCAAGCCGCTCGGGATCAATCCGCGCAGTATATCCCGTTATTATTCCGTCTCGCTGCAACCGATCCAGACGGCGCGCGCAGGGTGTGGGAGACAATCCAACATGATCAGCCAGATTGATAACGGTCATGCGGCCGTCGTTTTGCAGGGCGCGAATTATCTTGGAATCTATATCGTCCATGGTGGAAAGTGCTATCAGAACTAGTCTGAGTGTAGAATATCACTAAAATACCGCCGAAGATAGCGACATTTAGGTGAAAATCGCTCGCTAACAGGTGGCAAACTCCACGGGATAGCCCGGAGGAGAAGAATGGACATCACCGTCATAGACGCGCCAGAGCACGAGTGCGTGGTTGAATTCAAAGACAGCGCACTTGGTCTTTTGGGCTATATCGCTATTCACTCGACCCAACGCGGTCCTGCGGCTGGTGGTGTGCGGATGCGCCCCTATGGGCATGCGGCTGAGGCGTTGCACGATGCCCTGCGATTGGCGAGAGGCATGACTTTCAAAAACGCTGCGGCTGACCTTCCACTTGGGGGTGGCAAAGCCGTTATTATTGGTGACCCGCAGGTCGATAAATCGCCCGAGCTTTTGCGGGCTTTTGGGCAAGTGATCGAAAGCCTGAGTGGCCAGTATTGGACCGCAGAGGACATGGGCATGACACCGGCTGACATGGTGCATATCGGGTCGGGGACCACATATGTGGCCGGTTTGGCAGAGGGCGCGTTTGCCAGCGGGGATCCATCACCGATCACTGCGCGTGGGATCTTCAATGCCATCCGCGTTACGGCGCAGCATCGGTTTGGGCAATCCAGTCTTGGTGGCCTGACCGTGTCCGTTCAGGGCCTTGGTCACGTGGGTGAGCATCTTTGCCAATTGTTGCACGATGAAGGCGCACAGCTGATCGTGACAGATATCGATGCCCGGCAGTCGGCGCGCGTGGCCGAACGGTTTGCAGCACAGGCGGTTGCACCAGATGCGATCTACGGCGTCGAAGCAGATATTTTCGCCCCCTGCGCGATCGGAGGTATCCTGAACGAAACGAGCATTCCTCTCTTACAGGTTGGTGCAGTGGCAGGGGGCGCGAATAACCAATTGGCCAGCGACGCGGATGCGCAATTGCTTCACCAGCGCGGCATTCTGTATGCGCCTGATTTCGTCGCCAATGGTGGAGGCATCGTGAATGTGGCGACAGAAATCTTGCGTATCGCCGAGAGCGAGGCCTGGGTTGCTGATCGATTGCAGGCGCTTGAACAGACGATGGATCGAATTCTGACCAGAGCCAGTATCGAAGGGGTCAGCCCGCATGAGGTTGCCGAATCTATCGTGCATGAGATGCTGCGCCCGCAGGCCGCCTGAGAGACGACAAATCGAAAAACGCCGCCCGTGATAGGACGGCGTTTAGTTTTTCTAATCTGCGGTTACGACTTCCCTGCGCCAACCATGCCGACAATCTCGTAGGTTTTCTGCAAGATCGGTGATGCGATGGCTCGAGCGCGTTCAGCACCACGAGCAAGAATCTGATCGATCTCAGCCTCTTCTCCCATCAGGCGCGCCATCTCGGACGAGATGGGCGACAGCTTTTCAACCGCCAATTCAGCCAGCATTGGCTTGAATTCACCGAACTGCTTGCCGCCAACCTCTGCCAGAACCTGCTCGGCTGTCTGATCGCTGAGCGCGGCGTAGATATTCACCAGATTGCGCGCCTCGGGACGCTCTTCAAGCCCTTTGATTTCCGAAGGCAATGCATCCGGGTCGGTTTTGGCCTTGCGGATTTTCTTGGCGATGGCGTCGGCGTCGTCGGTCATATTGATCCGCGTCATATCAGACGGGTCCGACGACGACATCTTACGCGATCCGTCGCGCAGGTTCATCACACGCGGCGCTGGGCCACCGATGACGGGCTCGGTCACAGGGAAGAAGTCCACGCCATAATCGTGGTTGAACTTGATCGCGATATCGCGGGTCAGTTCCAGATGCTGTTTCTGATCCTCACCAACCGGCACATGGGTCGCGTGATACACCAGAATGTCGGCTGCCATCAGCGCAGGATATGCAAACAAACCCAACGAGGCGTTCTGAGCATTCTTGCCCGCCTTGTCCTTGAACTGAGTCATCCGCTGCATCCAGCCAATCCGGGCGATGCAGTTGAAAATCCAAGCCAGCTGAGTGTGCTCGGGCACCTGGCTCTGGTTGAACAGAATGGACTTTTCGGGGTCCAGACCTGCAGCGATGAACCCCGCACAGACTTCGCGGGTCTTTTCACGCAGGCGATCGGGGTCTTGCCAGACAGTGATCGCGTGGAGGTCAACCATGCAATAGACGGTCTCGAAATCCGGTCCTTGCATATCCACGAAACGTTTGAGTGCACCCAGGTAGTTGCCCAAGTGCAGGTTTCCTGAAGGCTGGATGCCGGAAAACACGCGGGGCGTGAATTGGGTCTCGGTTATCAAAGGAAACTCCTGTCTGGAAAAATCAGCCCCCGTCGCTTACCCATGAGGCAAAGGGACGTCAACAGCCGCGAAAGGCCAGCCCAATGAGCAGTGAGCATTATACACCGCCCGTGAACCCTTTGCCGCCGGTCGTGGTGGCGTTGGTTCTGTTCATCATCGGGATCGAACTGGCCTTCATGCTGGGTAGCCGGGGCTTGATCGGTGGGCCGACCGCTGTCGGGTGGCGGCTGGATGCGCTGCAGCAATATACGTTCTCGCCCGATATTTTCGACTGGATGGTTCAGAACGGGCGTTGGCCGTTCGAGCATTTGATCCGCTTTGTCACTTATCCCTTTGTCCAAGCAAATTTCACGCAAGCCGTGTTTGTCTGCGTGTTTGTTTTGGCTATGGGGAAAATGGTGGCCGAGGTCTTTGGCAGCGTCGCCATGTTGATCATATTTGTGCTGTCAGGTGTCGGCGGCGCGCTGGCCCATGCCTTGCTGCTGAACCCTCCTTATCCGCTGGTCGGTGGGTTCCCTCCGGTCTACGGGCTGATCGGCGCGTTTACCTGGTTATTGTGGCGTAAGCTTTCACTGGTCGGGGAAAACCAATCCCGCGCCTTCAGCCTGATTGCGGTTCTGATGGGGATACAGCTGCTGTTCGGCCTGATTTTTGGAGGCACCTCTGATTGGGTTGCTGATCTGGGTGGGTTCGCCACAGGCTTTGGCTTGTCGTTCTTTCTGGCCCCGGGTGGCTGGGCGCGCATTCTCAGCAAAACACGGCGCGATTAATAGGCATTAGCTGCGACGCAGCGCTGTTCGGAACTCTGAAATCCGGAAGGCGCCGAAGACGTGTCCCAAAAGGAAGTACGCCGCCGCCGCAGACATAATGAGCATCAGCAGTGCAAGATAACGCCAACCCGGCAGGGCAAACGCCCATCCGAATAGCTGGATCGCCGCGAACAACACCACGCCCATGCCTGCTGAGGCCGCAACGATCCGCCAAATCCGTTGTTTGAAACGGTCATCAAACCGGGCCTCATCACCCATTCTGCGCGCACCGATTGCAAGCAGCGCTACCATCGCCCAACCAGCCGTCGATGCCGCGATTGCGGGCGCAATCCACCCGATAATAGGGTAGAGGCCAAAGGCAAGCCCGGCATTCACCACCATTGCAACCACAGCGTATCGAAACGGTGATTTGGTATCCTCGCGCGCAAAGAACAGCGGCTGCAGTAGCTTTTGCAGCATGAATGCGGGCAGTCCGACCCCGTATATGGCCACGGCCAACGCGGTGGCCGCTGTATCCTCGGCGCTGAACTGGCCGCGTTGAAACAGGACGGACACGAGCGGGCCGGGGATGATCATGAAGGCAACCGTTGAAGGCAGGGTCAGCAGCAGTGTGAACTCACCAGCCCGCGAAAAGGCGTTGCGTGCACCATCCTTGTCATCAGCACGCAGGCGGCGTGACAGGTCCGGCAACAGCACGATGCCGACAGCGATGCCAACCACACCAAGCGGCAATTGATACAGGCGATCTGCGGCAAACAACCAGCTGACGGCCTTTTCGGTTTTCGAGGCGACAAGCTGCCCGACCACCAAATTGATCTGCGTCACCCCCATGGCCAGCGCCGCCGGCACCGCGATCCGCACCATGCGCCGCATTTCCGGGCTTAGCTTTGGCCGGCCGGGTCGAATGCGAATGCCCGCGCGTTCGGTTGCAACCCAGACCAGCGCCAATTGCGCGACGCCCGCAACCGGAATGACCGCGATCAGCCAGCGGATCACCTCTCCGCCGGATAGCGCGCCGAAGATCAAGGCGGAACAAGCGAAGATGTTCAGCAATACCGGAGCAGCAGCTGCGGCGGCAAAGCGCCCGGTTGCGTTCAAGACGCCTGAAAACAAAGCGGCGAGAGACATGAACAGAATGTAAGGAAACACGACATAGCCGTAGTCGACCGCAAGATCGAAACGTTCATCGCCATAGAACCCTTCGGCGGTCACCCAGACCAGTGCAGGCATGAAGACCATCGCCAGACCGACAAGGGCCAGCACGGCCACCGCCAACAGGTTGAACGCATCTTGTGCAAAACCTTCGGCGTTTTCGCCTCCCTCCAGGCGCTTTGAGAACATCGGCACAAATGCTGCATTAAACGCACCCTCGGCGAAAAAGCGGCGGAACATATTGGGCAGACGGAACGCAGCAACGAACGCGTCCATCACCGGGCCGGGACCAATATAGGCGGTCAGCAGAATCTCTCGCAAGAAGCCCAGAATGCGGCTTGCCAAGGTCCAGAAACCAACGGTGAAAAAGCCCGAAATCAGGCGGATCGGCTTCATGAGGCCGCCCGCTCGGCGCCTTCGGTGATGGCCGTGCGCAGCTTGGCTTCCAGCCCGCGCTGCTTGGCCTCGGAGTGGTACTTCAAGCCGAACATGTCTTTGACATAGAAGGTATCGACCACCTGTTCGCCATAGGTCGCGATGACGGCATTAGCGACATAGACATTCGCCGCCGCAAGCGTACGGGCCAGGTCATAGAGCAAACCGGGCCGGTCGCGGGTATCAACCTCGATGATCGTGTAAATCTCGGATCCTTCGTTGTCGAAGGTGATATGGGTTGGAACGTTAAAGGCACGTTCACGTTTCTTGATCTTGTCGCGTGATTTCAAGGCATCCCGCGCGACCACTTCACCCTTGAGGGTCTTGTGGATCATCTGGGTCAGACGCGGCAATCGCGAAGCCTCAAACGGATGGCCTTCGGCGTCCTGAATCCAGAACGCATCAGTCACATAGCCGTCTTTGGTCGTATAGCTGCGAGCATCCACCACATTGGCCCCGACAAGGGCCAGCGCCCCGGCGATCCGTGCAAAAATACCTGGGTGATCCCCCATCGCGAAACAGGCGCGGGTCGCGTCGCGATCTTCATCCGGATGAAGGCAGATTTCGACGGCACCGGGATCGCCGCTATCTTCCAGCGATTTCAACATCTGCGCAAATTCGACATGGGTTGAAAGGTTCAGACCTTGCCAATAGGGATCATAATGCCGCCCTGTTTCGGTCTTCAGATCGGTTTTGGACCAGCTCTCCAACGCAGCGCGCAACCGTTTTTTCGCCTCGGCCCCGCGATTGGCGCGGTTGAGGATTTCCATCCCCGATTCCAGCGCGCGCTTGGTGTCGGCGTGCAGGGCGCGCAGCAATGTGGCTTTCCAGTTGTTCCACGTGTTTGGCCCAACCCCGCGAATGTCGCAAACTGTCAGCACCGTCAACAAATCCAGCCGTTTGACGGTGCCAACGGCTTTGGCGAAATCGCGGATTGTGCGCGGGTCCGAGATATCGCGCTTTTGCGCCATATCGGACATCAACAGGTGATAGCGCACCAGCCATTCCACGGTTTCCGCATCGGACTTATTCAGCCCAAGGCGGGGCGCAACCTTGCGGGCGATTTGCGCGCCAAGGATTGAGTGATCTTCGGGCCGCCCCTTGCCGATATCGTGCAGCAGCAGGGCCACGTACAGAACCTTGCGATTGACGCCTCCTTCAAGGATCGATGACGCCAGCGGCAGTGCTTCGATCAGCTCTCCGCGCTCGATCTGGGCCAGATTGACAATGCACTGGATCGTGTGCTCATCCACCGTATAGCTGTGATACATATTGAACTGCATCATCGCCACGATCGGCTCGAACTCGGGCAAAAAGGCCGACAAAACACCCAATTCGTTCATCCGACGCAGAGCGCGTTCGGGGTTGCCGTGTTTTAGCATCAGATCAAGGAAGATGCGCCGCGCCTCTTTGTCGTTGCGCATCTCTTCGTCGATGAGGTTCAGGTTTGCCGTGACCAGTCGCATCGCGTCCGGGTGGATCAGCATCCCTGTGCGCAGGCCTTCTTCGAACAGCCTCAGCAGATTGAGCTTGTCTTGCAGAAATTTGTCTGGCTCAGCAATATCCAGTCGACCGTGGACAACTCTGTACCCGGCCTTGACCCGAGGACGACGGCGGAAGATGCGTTCCAACAAAGCCGCACCCTTCATGTGCGAGGCTTCTAGCTTGGTCAAAAAGATGCGGGTCAGCTCGCCCACGCGGGTTGCTTCACGGAAATAGCGTTGCATGAACACTTCGACGGCACGCCGCCCGGCGCGGTCTTCATAACCCATGCGCTCGGCCACCTCGACCTGCAGATCGAAGGTAAGCTGTTCGGTCGCGCGGCCTGTCACCAGGTGTAGATGAGACCGAACAGCCCATATAAAATCTTCGGCCTGAACGAACTCGTCAAACTCTTCCGGAGTGAACAGGCCCATCGGGACCAGCTCAGCCACATCTTTCACGCCATAGATGTACTTGGCGATCCAATAGAGCGATTGCAGATCGCGCAGGCCGCCTTTGCCCTCTTTGACATTGGGCTCAACCATGTAGCGTTCACCCTGCTTTAGATGCCGCTCATCCCGTTCTTTCAGTTTGGCTTCGATGAATTCGCGTTCGCTGCCTTTGAAAAGGTCAGTTTTCAGACGCGCCTCAAGCTCAAGCGCCAATGCCTGATCCCCGACCAGGTAGCGCTGCTCCAGCATGGCAGTCCGGATGGTAAAATCATCGGCCCCCAGACGCAGGCAGTCTTTGATCGTTCGCGATGAATGCCCGACCTTCAAGCGCAAATCCCACAGGATGTAGAGCATGGATTCGATCACGCTCTCAGCCCATGCAGTGATCTTGTACGGGGTCAGGAACAGCAGGTCGACATCAGACGAAGGCGCCATCTCGCCGCGCCCATATCCACCCACGGCCAGCACAGCGATCTTCTCGCCTTGGGTGGGGTTTGCGAGGGGGTGCAAATGCTCGCTCGCGACGCGCATCGCGGTGCAAACCATCTGATCAGTCAGAAAGGTGTAGGAATGTGTCAGCGGCCTCGCGTCGAACGGGCGTTGGGCAAAAGCATCAGCAATCGCTTTGCGTCCGTCTTTTTGGGCGTCGCGCAGTATACGCACCGTTTCGGCACGCAGGGCGGCATTGTCCGAAGTGTTTTTAACCGCATCGGTCAGGCTGGCGTTGACCTTGGCACTGTCAAAAATCTCGTCAGCCGGACAGATCAGTTTGGCTTCGAGCGCAGAATTCTGCGCCGGTCGCTCAGAATCCGGCGCCAGAGAAGCTTTGTGGGGCAGGGTCAATCACAACCACCTGTTTGTTCTGGATCGTGGCAACAGCCAGACCGCGTTCATTCGTACCGTTTGGTCGTAGGCGGAAGATTCCGCCGACACCCTGAAATCCGGCGTTTTGGGTCAGTGCTGCCCCTGTCAGAGCATCGGATTTGCCTTGGCTGACCAGCGCTCCGATTGCTGCGATCCCGTCATAGGCCAGCCCAGAGATCGGGTGTGGCGCCTCGCCATACGTGTTGTTGTACCGCTGGCGATAGGCCTGTGCCTTAGCCGGATCAGGCAGCGCAAACCACCCGCCCTGAACACCAGGCAATTCCAGCGTCTGAGCCGGGATGTCCCAACGTGTCAGGCCGATATACTGGGTTGTTGCAGGGGATACGCCTGCCTCGGGCAGCAATTGGCTATAGAGCGGCAGCGCGCCCGCCGTGGTTGCAGTCAGGAAAATCGAATCCGCACCGGTCGAATCGACCGTTGCCTTGATCGCAGGAACCGAGTCGATCACGCCTTGCTGAGACCGGTCATACCCGACCGTTCCCGCATTGTTGACGCGGCTGTTGCTAAGCGCGGTGGCAATCGCGGACTGGCCGAGCTGACCCGCAGAATCGTTGCTGTGTACAATGACTGTGGTGTTTTTGCCCTGCTGTCCGGCGTAGTTCACCAGCCGATTGGCAGTGTTCTGGAAGGTGGGTCCAAGCACATAGACATTTCCGCCCGCAATGCTGGTGTTGTTTGAGAAGGACAGCACGTTGACGTTATTGTTCAATACCGCAAGGCCCGCCGCATTGGCGGCCTGGGCGTAAACCGGTCCAAGAATGATCTTGGCCCCGTCTGCAACAGCCTGTTGCGCAACCGCCGAGGCCGTCCCGGCATTGCCAGCCGTGTCATACACGCGCAGATCAATCTTAACGTTCGGCAAATCCGCGATGGCCAGCCGCGCCGCGTTTTCAAGGCTGCGGGCAAGGGCCGCGTCACCGGATTGAGGCGATCCACTTGGGACCAACAGGGCCACCGGCACCGGGTCAGAGGTATCAATCGAAGGCCCTCCGCCGATACCACCAACATCACAGGCGGCCAAAAAAGCGGCGGTGGCCAGAACAATGGCGGATTTCGCCAGTTTGCGTGCGGGCTTGCAAACGGTAAACATCTAAAAGAAAACTCCCTGATCCGGCGTCTGAGGGCACCTTGGTCTATCGACCCGCGATAATAAACGTCACGCTGTGAGGGTCCAGCTTTGAATTTCCAAAAGATCAGATTGGCCGCTGGGCTGTACTTTGTTGCCACTCCGATCGGGACTGCGCGCGACATTACGCTCAGAGCGCTGGATGTGTTGGCCTCGGCCAACATGATCGCCGCCGAAGACACCCGCAGCTTGCGTCGGTTGATGGAAATCCATGGCGTGCCGCTCGAAGGACGCCGCATTTTGGCCTATCACGATCACAGCGGCGCAGGCGCACGCGGCAAGATACTTGAGGCGCTGGAGCAAGGGCAATCGGTGGCTTACGCGTCCGAGGCCGGAATGCCGCTGATCGCCGATCCAGGTTATGATCTGGGCCGTCAGGCGGCGGAGGCCGGGTATAACGTGACCTGTGCACCGGGTCCTTCAGCTGTGCTAACTGCACTGACATTGGCCGGGCTTCCGACTGATTCATTCTTTTTTGCGGGGTTCCTGCCCAACGCCTCTGGTGCCAGACGATCCCGGATCGAGGCGCTGCGGAATGTGCCCGGAACGCTTGTTTTCTACGAATCACCCAAGCGTGTGGCTGCATGTCTTTCAGATCTAGCGGATGTTTTGGGCGGAGACCGTCAGGCGGCGCTGTGCCGCGAACTGACGAAGAAGTTCGAAGAAACGCGCCGTGGCACGCTCGCCGATCTTGCAACAGAGTATGAGGGCGTGTCGGTGAAGGGTGAGGTGGTACTGCTCGTGGATCGCGCCCATTCGCAATCTGTTAAGGATTCCGAACTAGAAGAGGCCTTGATAAGAGCCTTGGAAACGCACTCGGTGCGGGATGCGGCGGATCTGGTATCAGAAATGTTCAGCCTGCCGCGTCGCCCGATCTATCAAATGGCTCTGAAGCTGGGAAAGGGATGACATGGCGCATAGATCTGTCCGGGGTTCGGTTTCGTATCACGCCGGGCAATCCGCTGAACTTTGCGCCGCCGCCGAATACGAGCGCCGTGGCTATTCAATCGCCAATCGCAGGTGGCGTGGAGCTGGCGGTGAGATTGATCTGATCGCACGCAACGCGGATGGGCTGGTCTTTGTTGAGGTCAAGAAAAGCCGCAGTTTTGAACGCGCCGCCGCCCGGATCAGCCGCCGACAGATGGATCGGATTTGCGCATCCGCTGCCCAGTATCTTGAGCATGAGCCTAACGGTCAATTGACGAATATGCGGTTTGACGCGGCGCTGGTTGATGACGCTGGCGCTGTTCAAATCATCGAAAACGCCTTTGGTTTGCCCTGATCCCCATTGAACCCGACAAGCCTCTGCGCCATGTATCGGGCGTGGAATTGAGGGATACACCATGAAGATCGCCTTTCAGATGGACCCGATCGGGGCCGTGGATATCAACGCCGACAGCTCGTTCCGTCTGGCAGAAGAGGCGCAGGCGCGCGGCCATCAGCTGTTTTTTTATGGCCCGGATCACCTTGCGTATCAGGAAGGCAAGATCACTGCGCGCGGGCATGACATGACGGTGCAACGAGTCGCTGGCGACCCGGCTGTGCTGGGCCCTGAGCGTGAAGTGGATCTGGCTGACTTTGATGTCATCTGGCTGCGGCAGGACCCGCCGTTTGATATGCATTACATCACGTCGACCCATTTGCTGGACCGCCTTAAGGGACAGGCTCTGGTGGTGAACGATCCGTTCTGGGTGCGGAACTATCCCGAAAAACTGCTGGTTCTGGATTTCCCTGAATTGACCCCGCCCACCACGATTGCGCGGGATTTACAGACCATCAAGGCGTTCAAGGAAAAGCACGGCGATATCATCCTCAAGCCGCTTTATGGCAATGGCGGGGCTGGCGTGTTCCGTCTGGACGCGAATGACCGCAATCTGACATCGCTACATGAGCTGTTCACAGGCTTCTCGCGTGAGCCCTTGATTGCGCAAAAATTCCTGCCGGACGTGCGCAATGGCGATAAGCGTGTGATTTTGGTTGATGGCGAGCCTGTCGGTGCCATCAACCGTGTTCCGGCCGAGGGTGAAACTCGTTCAAACATGCATGTGGGCGGACGCCCCGAGAAGATCGGTCTGACCGAGCGCGACATGGAAATCTGCGCCGCGATCGGGCCGCTGTTGAAAGAGCGTGGGCAGGTCTTTGTCGGGATCGACGTGATTGGCGACTATCTGACCGAGATCAACGTAACCTCGCCTACCGGCATTCAAGAACTTGAGCGGTTCAACGGCGTGAACATTGCCGAGAAGATTTGGCAGGCGATTGAGGCCAAGCTTTAAGCACCTGCCTTGGCGCTGATGCGAAAGCTTAGCGCCTCGGCCACATGCGGGCGGCGCACATCGGGTTCTGCGTCGAGATCGGCGATGGTTCGTGCCACCCGCAGGATGCGGTGAAAGGCGCGGGCCGACAGACCGAAACGTTCGGCGGCCTTCAGCAACAACTCTTTGCCCTCTGCGTCAGGGGCGGCGATTTCTTCTAGCAACTTCCCTTCGACGTCCGCATTTTGTCGGGTTTCCGGCGTGTCGCAAAAGCGATCTGCCTGGATAGCGCGCGCCGCTTCAACCCGTGCCGCGACTGTGGCCGAGCTGTCGCCAGAAGGCGGTAGGTCGAGATCGGTAAAGCCGACCGGGGGAACTTCGATCCGCAGATCGAACCGATCCATCAGCGGCCCTGAGATACGGCCCAAATAGTCCTCTCCACAGGCCGGAGCGCGAGAACACGCGCGGGATGGGTCTGTCAGATATCCGCATTTGCATGGGTTGGCGGCGGCCACCAGCATGAACCGGCAGGGATATTTCACATGGGCGTTTGCGCGCGCGACCATCACCTCGCCGGTTTCAATCGGCTGGCGCAGGGTTTCAAGAACGGTGCGAGGGAACTCGGGGAATTCATCCATGAACAAAACGCCGTTATGCGCCAATGAGATTTCACCCGGCTTTGCGCCTTTACCACCGCCCACGATGGCGGCCATCGAAGCCGTGTGATGTGGCTCGCGAAACGGTCTTGCGCGGCAGATGCCGCCTTCGTCCAGCAGGCCGCATAGCGATTGGATCATGGATGTTTCCAGCGCTTCGACCGGTGTCAAAGGTGGCAATATTCCAGGTAAGCGAGCAGCCAGCATGGATTTGCCAGACCCCGGAGTGCCGATCATGATCAAATGGTGCCGCCCGGCTGCAGCGATTTCCAACGCCCGTTTGGCGCGTTCCTGTCCTTTCACATCCCGTAGGTCTCGCGCGCTGGGCGAAAGGTTCACTTCGCCCGGTGTGGCGGCGGGCAGGGCGGCTTGGCCAGTAAAGTGGCGCACCACATCCCCCAAGGACCCGGCTCCAATCACCTGAGTGGCATCCACCCACGCAGCTTCGGCGCTGGAGGCGCTGGGGCAAAGCAGGCTGCGATCCTCGGCGGCTGCGGTCATGGCAGCGGGCAAAGCGCCGACGACCGGAACCAGAGAGCCATCCAATGACAATTCGCCCAACGCAACCGCGCCCTCAGCGGCATCCGCTGGAATAATTTCCAAAGCGGTCAACAAGGCGACCGCAATGGGCAGATCAAAATGGCTGCCTTCTTTGGGTAAATCAGCCGGAGACAGATTGATGGTAATCCGTTTGGACGGCAGCGCGATGGCCATGGAGCTTAGCGCGCTGCGCACGCGGTCACGCGCCTCGGACACAGCCTTGTCTGGTAAGCCGACGATGGAAAACGCTGGTAGGCCCGGAGAAACGGCGCATTGCACCTCGACCGGGCGAGCATCGACTCCCTGAAAAGCAACGGTGTGGGCGCGGGCGACCATGGCAATCCTGTTCTTGGTTAACAGGACGTTGCTGCCATGGCTGCGGTTTAGGAATCGTTAACGCCGCTGATTATCGCGGTGAATTTCGGCCAGGCGTCGGGATCGGCAACAGTTTTGTCTCGGCAAAATGGATTGCATAAACCCCAGATCTTGCCGTCGAGTTCCAGATAATCGTTCACTGGTTTGCCCGAATAGGGACACGTGGCGTTTATCGATGGGCCAGTATTGATCGCTAACGCCTTTGAGTCCCCGCCAATCGGCCAGTTTTGGGCGGGAAGGTCCTGCGCATAGGGAAATGGTTCATAAGCGACTGTCAGGCCCATGGCGCGCCATTGCCGAACGGATGTGTCTGAAAGCAGCTCGACACAGTAAGCGTGATTGGCATCCGATACGGGCAGATCGTAGCCGACGATCCGGGCCGCAACCGGCGTATAGAAGACATCAGCCAATGAATAAGCGCCGAACAATGGACCCGACGCGGCGCCCGAAATATTCCGGGCGTGGGCCCACAGGGTTTCGATCCGGTGGAGGTCTGCAAGCGTGTCAGGAGATGGCTTGAACCCTTCCCAGCGATATCTCAATTGCATCGGGCATTGCCCCCTCAATGCGGTAAAACCCGCGACCATTTCGGCGCAAAGCCATCGTGCTGTCGCGCGGGCAGCTGCGTCTGTGGGCCAAAGTGCTGCTGCGGGGTGGCGTTCCGCCAAGGTCTCGGCCATGGCAAGGCTCTCGCCAACCACCGTGCCGTCCGGTAGACGCAGCGCGGGAACCAGACGCGCTGGCGCCAGTGCTTCCATATCTGCGGCCATCGTCCCGGAATAGAGGCCAATCATCTTGGTGCGGTATGGCAGGCCGAATTTCTCAAGCATCAACCATCCGCGCAACGACCAGCTTGAAAACAAACGGTCACCGATAAAAAGTTCATAAGTCATGAGCGAACGATGGCGGGTCGATGCGCGTCCGTAAATCAGTGATTTGTGCGCAACCCGATCACGGTCGGTGATTGATCCGCTCGACGGACCACCCCGCGTCGTGTCTCAAGATCTCTGTGACCGAGAGATTATCGATGCGGTGGCCGAAGGCTTCTTGTGCTTCGACGTCTAGCGCCCGTTGGACTTGTGTCAGGATCACACCAAAATGGGCGACCACAATCAGGTCTTGTCCGATATGGGTTGCGATCAAGGCATCAATGGCCGCGTCGATGCGACTGCGCACCTCGTTCCAGCTTTCACCACCCGGTGGCCTGACGTCGCCGGGGTTGTCCCAATAGGCAAAACTCAGTTCGGGGTCTTCGGCTTCAATCTCGGCAAAGGGGCGCATCTCCCACGTGCCGAAATTGATTTCGCGCAGTTCACTTTGATGTGGCAGGCGGTGGCGCTTGGCTTGAATTGCAGTTGCTGTGTCAACAGCGCGCGATAGGTCTGATGAGACAACGAAGGCGCTCGATGGCAGATGTTCATCGAGACGGGCGATTGCCGCGTGGTCGCTTAGATCAGCGGGGATATCTGACCACCCCACCATGGTTTTTGCGTGGGTTGGGCCGTGCCGCACCAAATGCAGACGAGTCACAGCGGCGCGCCTTTCAGAACCAATGGCAGCCCCGCCGTAACCTGCACAACACGATCGGCATGCGCGGCCAGTGCAATATTTAGCCGACCCTGCGCTTCGCGGAAGCGGCGGGACAGCGCGTTGTCTGGCACAATCCCATGACCCACCTCGTTTGAGACAATGACGATCTGCGCGGCGCAGGTTGTCAACGCATTCAGAAGTCTGGCCTGCACGCCCTCAAGATCATTCTCTGCAAGTAAGTGATTTGTCAGCCACATGGTTGCACAATCGATCAGACAAACCTGATCAGCCGTCAGCTTTGAAAGTTCCGGTAAGAGATCGAATGGCGCTTCGATAGTCGTCCATCCGCTGCCGCGTTGTGCAATATGTTGCCTGATTTTTAGGCGCATTTCGTCATCAAACACTTGTGAAGTCGCCAGATAAACACGCCTTTTCCCAGTCGTAACAACAAGTTGCTCCGCAAAAAAGGACTTTCCGGATGCCGCGCCGCCCAAGACAAAGGTTAAATTGGGATGCACTTTTATTACCTTTCTGGTGATCCACCCGGTTTTGCTCTGCGTATCGACCCTGAGTCGGCAAAGCAAGCCCGGCGCATAGTCTGTGATTAAGGGGAGAATTGCATGGCACTGGACAACGCACATGATTTTTCGATGTCCCGGCAGGCAATGAAGGCGGAATTGCTGGATGCCGAGACTGAGTTAAGGCTGGCATATGCGTGGCGCGATGATCGGGATGAGCAAGCGCTGCATCGTTTGATTACCGCCTATATGCGGTTGGCAATCTCTATGGCGGCGAAGTTCAAACGCTATGGAGCGCCGATGAACGACCTGATTCAGGAAGCCGGCCTTGGCTTGATGAAAGCCGCCGACAAGTTTGACCCGGATCGGGGCGTGCGGTTTTCGACCTATGCGGTTTGGTGGATCAAGGCCAGCATACAGGACTATGTCATGCGCAACTGGTCGATGGTTCGTACCGGTTCGACCTCTTCCCAGAAGTCTCTGTTCTTCAATATGCGCCGCGTGCAGGCGCGGCTCGAGCGCGAAGCAGCGACTGAGGGTCTGGATTTGGACCGTCATCAGTTACATCAGATGATCGCCACTGAAATCGGTGTTCCGTTGCGGGATGTGGAAATGATGGAGGGTCGGCTTGCCGGATCGGATTTTTCGCTGAACGCGGTGCAATCGGCGGACGAGGATGGGCGCGAATGGATCGATGCACTGGAAGATGAAAGCGAACAGGCCGCCGAAACCGTCGAGAACAGCCATGACAATCAGCAATTGCGCGAATGGCTGGTGGCCGCGATGAAAGCCTTGAACGATCGTGAGCAATTTATCGTGCGAGAACGCAAGTTGCGTGAACCCGCAAGAACGCTGGAAAGCCTCGGTCAGGAGCTTGGCCTGTCGAAAGAACGCGTGCGTCAGCTTGAGGCGGCGGCGTTCATCAAGATGCGCAAGAACCTTGAAGCGCAATCGCGCGAGGTGCAACACTTCTTCGCATGAGACCAATTGCGATTCTTGCAGCTTTCGTAGTGTTCTTGGCTTTGCCAGGAACAAGCCGCGCGGATGAACTCATTCCTCAGGATGTACTGGACGACATGCGTTTGGCGGATGTCGTTATTCTGGGCGAGATTCATGACAATCCGCAGCATCACCTTGTTCAGGCCGAAGCGGTTGGAGAGATAGAGCCTTCAGCGGTTGTCTGGGAAATGGTGACCGAAGAAGGGGCTCAGCGGTTAGCGCAGAAAGCGGCAACCAATCCAGATGAGCTGTCCAGAATACTGCGTTGGGCCGAATCCGGCTGGCCTCCGCTCAGTATGTATTACCCTGTTTTTCAGGCGGCGAACGTGCCGGTTTACGGCGCGATGGTCCCCAGAGCAGCCGCGCGCGCTGCGATGGAGCGTGGGGCGGCCACCGCATTGGGTGCGGATGCGGCCAGATACGGACTGACCGTGCCGCTGTCGGCTGAAGAGCAATCCGCACGAGAGGCTGAGCAACTGGCGGCGCATTGTGATGCCTTGCCCGCCGAAGCGCTGCCGCAGATGGTCGCGATTCAGCGGCTGCGCGATGCTGTATTGGCCCGTGCCATTTTGAAGGCCGCAGATGAGACTGGCGGGCCGATTGCGGTAATCACCGGCAACGGCCACGCGCGAAAGGATCGCGGGATTCCAACTTTTCTGTCACGTCTGCGCCCGGGTCTTAGGGTCTTTGTGCTGGGCCAATCCGAAGATGGGATAGTGGACGGAGAGTTTGACGCTGTGATCGATAGCCCCGCGGCTGAGCGTGAGGACCCCTGCAAAGCCTTTGAGGTGCAGAATTAACTGCTGGAACTGCCCGGCAGCGTTGCCTAATGTCAGGGCCGACCGGGACGGGAAGGGCGAAACATGCTGTCATCCAAACGCATTCTGCTGATCATCGGCGGCGGGATCGCGGCCTATAAGTCGCTGGACCTGATCCGTCGCTTGCGGGAACGCGGGGCGGCAGTCACGCCGGTTCTGACCCGCGCTGCCGAAGAGTTTGTGACTCCGCTATCCGTGTCTGCCTTGGCTGGAGAGAAGGTCTATCGAGACCTCTTTGACCTGACCGACGAAGCCGAGATGGGGCATATCCAACTGTCCCGTTCGGCTGATCTAATCGTGGTTGCGCCCGCAACCGCCGATCTGATGGGCAAGATGGCAGGCGGATTGGCGAATGATCTGGCCTCAACCCTGCTGATGGCGACCGACACGCCGGTTCTGTGCGCACCCGCGATGAACGTTCGTATGTGGGAGCATCCAGCGACCGGACGCAACCAAGTGCAGCTAGAAGCGGATGGAGTACGGTTTGTCGGCCCGAACGAGGGTGATATGGCCTGCGGTGAATACGGTCCGGGCCGCATGTCTGAACCGCTTGAGATCGTCGCTGCGATCGAAGCACAACTTGCGGCGGGTCCCTTGGCAGGCAAGCGCATTCTGGTGACATCCGGCCCCACGCATGAGCCGATTGACCCGGTACGCTACATCGCCAACCGGTCCTCAGGCGCGCAGGGAACGGCTGTGGCGCGTGCGCTGGCTGCGCTGGGGGCCGAAGTTACCTTTGTTACTGGCCCGGCTGACGTGCCACCCCCTGACGGGGTGAAAATTGTGCGGGTCGAAACAGCACAACAGATGTCGGATGCGGTAGATGCGGCACTCCCCGTAGATGCAGGCATATTCGCGGCCGCCGTGGCCGATTGGCGGGTGTCTCGCGCATCAGACAAAAAGCTGAAGAAAAGCCGCGATGGATTGCCCGCGCTAAACTTTGCCGAGAACCCGGACATTCTCAAGCGCATTGCGCATCTGGAAATGGACCGGCCCGGTTTGGTTGTGGGCTTTGCGGCTGAGACGGACAATGTGATCGAACACGCCACCGCAAAACGCGCCCGTAAGGGGTGTGACTGGATTGTTGCGAACGATGTCAGCCCTGCGACAGGCATCATGGGCGGGTCCGAGAATGCTGTGATCCTGATCTCGGACAAAGGGGTCGAGGAATGGCCGCGCATGGGAAAAGACGATGTGGCAAAGCGGTTGGCGAACAGGATCGCTGAGGCGCTGAGCGAACAAGAACCAAAAGACTAGAGGTGCAGTGATGGTGGCAATTCGTGTGATCCGCGAGGAAGGGGCAGATCCGTCGGTGCCATTGCCGTCTTATGAAACATCGGGCGCTGCTGGGGCAGATGTGCGTGCCAACCTGCCGGATGGCGCATCAATTATCCTAGAGCCGGGCCATCGTGCGCTGGTGCCCACGGGCCTCCGGATCGAAATACCGCAAGGCTATGAAGTTCAGGTGCGACCACGTTCGGGCCTCGCTTTGAAGCACGGGATTACCTTGCCCAACACTCCGGGTACTATAGACAGCGATTATCGTGGCCCGCTGGGTGTGATCGTGATGAATGCAGGTCAGGAACCGTTCGAGATCAAACATGGCGAGCGTATCGCGCAGTTGATTGTTGCGCCTGTTGTGCAGGCCACTTTTGAAGGTGTTGAGGCTCTCAGTGAAACCGACCGCGGCGCGGGCGGGTTCGGGTCAACCGGGCAGGGCTGATGCTGCTGGTTCTGATCTTGGCCGCCGGGCTTTGGGGCGTCGGCTATATGGCTGGCGTGTCGCGCAACGCGCGGATGGTTTCTGTTGGCGCATTGCTGACGGGCGTGATCATTGCTCAACTCGTGTTGCCCGAGGGCAATCCATTGCGCCAAGCGACTGGTGGGTCTGCGGCGATGTGGCTGATCCTCGCTGGCGTGGCCGTTATGGTTCTGCTTTATGGGCGGGGCATCAAGGCGTTGCGCAATCGCGCGGCGTCCAGCCCAACAACGGAGCCCACCATGCCATCCGATCAATTCAGCGAAACCGAACTTGAACGCTATGCCCGCCATATCGTGTTGCGCGAACTTGGCGGCCCGGGTCAAAAGCGGATGAAACAGGCGCGTGTGCTGGTGATCGGGGCCGGGGGCCTTGGCGCGCCCGCGCTGCAATATCTGGCCGCGGCCGGAGTAGGCACCATTGGTGTGATTGATGATGATGAGGTCGAGAATGCCAATCTGCAACGGCAAGTGATCCATCGTGATGCGGATATCGGCATGCCCAAGGTGTTTTCTGCCCAGCAGGCCATGGTGGCGCAAAACCCCAATGTGGTGGTCCTGCCCTATCACCGTCGTCTGACCGAAGAGATTGCCGCAGATTTATTCGCTGACTTTGATCTCATCCTTGATGGCACCGACAATTTCGAGACCCGTTATCTCGCCAATCGAACCGCTGCGGCGCTGGGCAAACCGCTGATCTCGGGCGCGCTGTCGCAATGGGAAGGACAGCTGAGCATGTTCGATCCCGCCACCTCGGGCCCCTGTTATCAATGCATATTCCCCGAAGCGCCAGCCCCCGGTCTTGCGCCCTCATGCGCCGAGGCGGGTGTGGTCGGGCCACTGCCCGGCGTAGTTGGCTCGATGATGGCCGTTGAGGCGATCAAGGTGATCACTGGTGCCGGGCAGGCGTTGCGGGGTGAGATGCTGATCTACGATGCGCTCTATGGTGAAAGCCGCAAGATCACCTTGGCGCGCCGCACAGACTGCCCGGTTTGCGGTTCAGGGGATCAAATTCCGGGCTAGCACTGGATCATTCTGCCACGCGGTCTTAGCTATGAGGTCAAAGGAGACCTCAATGACCAACCCGATCCTGTCCGACTGGAATACGCCCTTCGAAATCGCGCCGTTCGCTGCGATTTCGGACGATGATTTTGCCCCTGCACTGGAACAGGCGATGCAAGCGCATGATGCCGAGATCGCGGCGATTTCAGCAAACTCGGATACGCCCACCTTCGCCAACACGATTGAGGCACTTGAGGCCGCTGGGGAACAGATGGACAAGGTTCTGTCGGTCTTCTTCACAGAAGCGGGTGCCGACAGCAACCCCAAGCGCGAGGAACTGCAGCGCGCGTTTTCCCCGAAACTTGCGTCGCACTACTCGCGGATCTCCTCGAACAAAGCCCTGTTTCAGCGGGTGGCGGATCTGTGGGATCGACGGAGCGATATGGAACTGACGGACGAACAGGCGCGCGTATTGATGCTGTCGCATCGCGGGTTCGTGCGCGCAGGTGCTGCACTGACCGGCGATGACGATGCGCGGATGCAAGAGATCAAGGCGCGCTTGGCATCATTGGGCACGTCCTTCACACAGAACCTGTTGGCGGATGAACGCGATTGGTTCATGGACCTGACCGAAGAAGACCTGGAAGGACTGCCGGGGTTCGTCGTTGATGCAGCCCACGCAGCTGGTCAGGAAAAGGGCGCGGATGGTCCCGTCGTGACATTGTCGCGCTCGTTGATCGTACCGTTCTTGCAATTCTCGCCACGCCGCGATCTTAGGGAAAAAGCCTATCGTGCCTGGGTGGCGCGCGGCGCGAATGGCGGAGAGACTGACAACCGCGATATCGCGGCTGAGATTCTGGCCTTGCGAGAGGAACGGGCCAAGTTGCTCGGCTATGACAGCTTTGCCGACTACAAGTTGGAAACCGAAATGGCGCGGACTCCAGATCGCGTTCGCGAGCTATTGATGCAAGTCTGGGAGCCCGCAAAAGCCCGCGCGGATGCGGATGCCGATCTGCTAACGCAGATGATGCAGGAAGACGGTGTTAATGGCCCGTTGGAGACCTGGGACTGGCGCTACTATGCCGAAAAACGGCGCAAGGCCGAGCATGATCTGGATGAGGCCGCGCTGAAGCCGTACTTGCAACTGGACCGGATGATCGAGGCCTCGTTTGCCTGCGCCAACCGTCTGTTCGGGCTGGAGTTTACGCCGTTGGACGTGCCGCTCTATCATCCGGACTGTCGTGCGTGGGAGGTCACGCGGAACGGCCAGCACATTGCCGTCTTCATCGGAGATTATTTCGCACGCGGATCGAAGCGTTCGGGTGCATGGTGCAGCGCGATGCGTGGGCAGGCGAAGTTCCCGAACATTCAAGCCCCGGTCGTGATCAATGTCTGCAACTTCGCCAAAGGTGACCCAGCGCTGCTGTCATATGACGATGCGAGAACGCTGTTCCATGAATTCGGCCACGCCCTGCACCAAATGCTGTCCAACGTGACCTATGAAAGCATCTCGGGCACATCCGTCGCGCGTGATTTCGTGGAACTGCCTAGCCAACTTTATGAACACTGGCTTGAAGTGCCTGAGGTTTTGGCCGAGTTTGCAACCCACGCCGAAACCGGTGAGCCGATGCCGCAGGAGATGCTTGAGAAAGTGCTGAAGGCCGCTAATTTCGATCAGGGATTTCAGACGGTGGAATATGTCGCCTCGGCACTTGTCGATCTGGCATTCCACAATGGTACGGCACCTGCTGACCCGATGGCGAGACAGGCCGAAGTTTTGGCTGAGATCGGCATGCCCCCGGCGATCGGCATGCGCCATGCAACACCGCATTTCGCGCATGTGTTTGCAGGCGACGGCTATAGCTCTGGCTATTACAGCTACATGTGGTCCGAGGTCATGGATGCCGATGCGTTCGCCGCCTTCGAGGAAGCAGGCGGTGCGTTTGATCCGGAACGGGCCAAAGCGTTGGAGGACAACATCTTATCCACCGGAGGATCGCGCGAGGCCGAAGACCTGTATTTGGCATTCCGCGGTCGCCTGCCTGGCGTCGAAGCCCTGCTGAAAGGTCGCGGCCTGATTGCGACCTAGTAGCCCAGGTCCCGATCTACGAGGTGCAGGTAGGGCTCTCCTGCCTCGCCTCGGCGGATGTTTTCGCAAACCACCTTTGCTGTGGTGATGGGGCGGGTTTCCGAGGCGATATGCGGGGTTACAGTGACGTTGGGATGCGCCCAGTACGGGTGTTCGGACGGCAATGGTTCAGTGCGAAACACGTCCAGCGTGGCATGCCCAACCTGACCGGAATCTAACGCCGCCAGCATGGCATCGTCATCGATTAGCGGCCCGCGCCCCGGATTGATGATCTTGGCCCCTGTCGGCAATAGGGCGAGCGTTTCAGCGTTGAGCGTATTCTCGGTCGCCGGGGTGTCGGGCAACAGCAGTACCACGATCTCGGCTTGCGAAAGTGCATCGCGCAGCCCGTTAGCACCATGCAGGCAGGTCACGCCGGGTATATCTTTTGCGGTGCGGCTCCATCCTGTGACATTGAAATTCAACGCCACTAATGCGCGGGCAGCGGCCTCTCCCAACGCGCCCAACCCCAGGATGCAGACCGTGCGTTGCGACGCCAACGGCGGCGCATTTGGTGCCCATGTGCCATCCTGCTGCGTGATATGTTGGTCCATCTCAAGATGATGGCGCAGCACGTGCCCGACCACCCATTCGGTCATGCCCTGCGTCAGCCCCTCGTCAACCATCCGCGTCAGTGGAACCGTCAGGGTTTTATTGCCCGAGATTTTCTCGACCCCGGCCCAGAGGCACAGCACTGCTTTGAGACGTGTGAAAGGGGTAAAATCCTGCAGCGGTCCGGTTGGGCCGTAGACCACGTAATCAACCTGATCGGCAGGGATGTCCGTGGCAAGGTGGTAGTCCAGTCCCGAATTGGCCAAGTGTTGGCGCATGAAAGGCTCATACTCCGGCCACAATCCGGGGCGCGCAGAAAACAGGATG
The DNA here is from genome assembly GCF_056539605.1 of Ruegeria sp. BA2. Lineage (NCBI taxonomy): Bacteria > Pseudomonadati > Pseudomonadota > Alphaproteobacteria > Rhodobacterales > Roseobacteraceae > Ruegeria > Ruegeria sp. BA2. The sequence goes on from NZ_JBQFVE010000004.1 coordinate 344,512, forward strand.
TTCACGGGCATAAAGAACCTTTCAGCGGGGGCGGTGGATATGGGCGCTTTGCACGATACCGAAAGCAGCCATCAGCACAAGCATTGCCGAACCACCATAGCTGACCATGGGCAGTGGTACTCCGACAACCGGTGCCAGACCCATCACCATCGACATATTGACCGCAAAGAAGAGGAAGAAATTGAGCGCGATGCCCAGTGTCACCAGAGATGAGAACCGATCCTTGGTCGACAATGCCGTGACCATGCAGAAGATCAGGATCATGCCGTATAGGATCAGCAGGGTGATGCCACCAACAAAGCCGAACTCTTCAGCCAGAGTGGTGAAGATGAAATCAGTGTGTTTCTCGGGCAGAAAGTTCAGACGCGATTGCGTGCCTTCCATGAAGCCGCGCCCGTTCCAGCCGCCCGAACCCAGTGCAATCTTGGACTGGGTGATATGATACCCCGCCCCAAGCGGGTCGGTTGAGGGGTCAAGAAAGGTATCGATGCGCCTGAACTGGTAGTCCTTGAGAAGCTGCCATTCCGTTCCACGGCTGTTGAACACGGTTGCGATCAGACCAACCCCAGCCGCGATCACCGCAGCGAAATAGGCCCAGTGAACACCAGCTAGGAACATCAGGCCACCACCCGCCGCAAGCAACAGGATCGACGTGCCAAGATCGGGCTGCCGCAGCACCATGAAGGTGGGGATCAGGATCAGCAGGACAGGGATTATCACCCAAATCGGGCGCGAGGTTTTATGCGCGGGCAACCAATCGTAATAAGCGGCCAGCACCATCACCAGCGCGACTTTCATCACCTCTGAAGGTTGGAGCCGCATGAACCCCAAGTCAATCCAGCGCTGTGCTCCCATGCCAATGGTGCCAAACAACTCGACGACAATCAGTAGACCGATCGAGCCCAGATAGGCCACAACCGACATGTTGCGCCAGAACCAGATCGGTACCAAGGCGATGATGAACATGGCCGCCAGACCCAGCCCGAACCTTTCCATCTGCGGTTCAGCCCATGGCGTCCAGGATCCACCAGCGACCGAGTAGAGCATCAGGAAGCCAGCACTGGCGACGCTGATCAGCAACAGCGTCAGCGGCCAATTCATATACAGGAATTTGCGGAAGCCTGATGGCGTGGATTTGACGGCGTATTCAAGATAGCTCATGCGCGATCCTTTGCGTCGGGCCGCGCTTTGGGGCGGCGGTCGCCCTCAAGCCGTTTTTGTTGTTCCTTGATGCGCTCTCGATCAGCGACAGGGTAGGCCTCAAGCGGCGGGGTGCCGTTGTATAGCGCCTGAAGCATGATGTCCCGCGCGACGGGGGCCGCCGCCTTAGAGCCACCGCCCCCATGCTCGACCACAACCGCGATTGCAAATTTGGGATTGTCATAAGGCGCAAAGCTGACGAACAGAGCATGGTCGCGCCGTTCCCAAGGAAGGTCCTCATTGCGGATCACGCCTGCCGCGCGTTCCGCCTTGGTGATATTGCGCACCTGGCTGGTGCCCGTTTTGCCCGCCATACGGAAATCATCGGCGATGATGCGGCTGCGATAGGCTGTGCCGCGCCGGTCGTTCGACACTGACCACATCGCCTCGCGAATATACCGAAGGTTTGTACGGTTGATCTCTAGCGGATCACCGGCGCCCGTTGGCTGTTCCACGCTGTCGATTGATCGCACCAAACGGGGTGCAACAGCGCGCCCGGTGGCGATCCGCGCAGTCATTACGGCCAATTGCATTGGCGAGGCCAGCATAAAGCCCTGCCCGATCGATGCGTTGGCCGTATCACCGATCAACCAGTCCTCGCCATGGGTCCGTTGTTTCCATTCCTGATTGGGGGCCAAACCCGCGCGCACGGCGGACATGGGGATATCGTGCTTGACACCCAGACCAAGGGTGCGCGCCATCTCAGAGATTTTGTCGATGCCGACCTTTATCGCCACATCGTAGTAATAAACATCGCAGCTCCGCTTGAGCGACGTATTTAGGTCCACCATCCCGTGCCCGCCGCGTTTCCAGCAGTGGAAGCGGCGGCTGCCAACCTTCAGGTGGCCGGGGCAGTAGACTGTGTTGCCGGGGCCAATAACGCCTGCTTCAAGTGCAGCCAAGGCCGTGACCATCTTGAAGGTCGAACCGGGCGGATAAGTTCCTTGAACCGTCTTGTTGGCCAGCGGGCGATATTTATCCTGTGTCAGAAACTGGTAATCCGCAACTGAGATACCACGCACAAACAGGTTCGGGTCGAAACTGGGCGCCGAGGCCATTGCCCGCAGATCGCCGGTTTCGCAGTCAATGACTACGGCAGCCGCACTTTCCCCGGCCAGCCTCGCCTGAGCATATTGCTGCAGATCCGCGTCCACGGAAAGCTGCAGATCTGCGCCCGGCTGGCCCTCTTGACGGTCCAGTTCACGCATGACGCGCCCGGTGGCGTTGACCTCAACCCTTTTTGATCCGGCCCTGCCGCGCAACTCGAATTCCTGCTTGGCTTCCAGACCAACCTTGCCGATTTGGAACCGGGGGATGCGCAGCACAGGTTCCGGGTCTTCGATCTGGCTCAGGTCATAGTCGCTGACCGGGCCGACATACCCGACAATATGCGCGAAATCCTCATATCTGGGGTATTGCCGGGTTTGACCCACCTCGGGCGTGACGCCGGGCAGGGCAGGGGCGTTGACTGCGACCTTTGAGATATCTTCCCACGTCACCTGATCGGCCAGCGTGACGGGCAGGAAAGGGGCTGATCTGCGCATCTCGGTTTTGGCGCGCTCGATCTCATCCTCGGTCAGTGGGATCAGATTAGACAGCTTGGCGAAGACTTCATCGATATCCCCCGCATCTTCGCGCACGATGACGATGCGATAGGATGGTGAGTTCTGGCCGATTATCTGCCCGTTGCGATCATAGATCCGGCCTCGGGTGGGTGGGATCAGGCGAATATTGATCCGGTTTTCTTCGGCCAACAGACGGTATTCGTCCGCCTGATCGACCTGCATGAAACGCATGCGGGCCGCCAGTCCTCCGATAAAGGCGGTCTGTAGCCCGCCAAGGATCAGGGCGCGGCGCGGCAGCCGCTTATATGCAAGACCTTGTGGTTTGGGTTTGCGCTGCTTCATGGCCGCACCCTTGCCGTTCCGTTGTCTGCGACTGATTTACGCCGCACGCCAAATGCTGTCTGGCTAAGCAAAACCATCAGTGGATAAATAGCAATCGTCATGAGCACTTGAATGATCACCGGTCCCAGCGTCGCTTGCTGCACGGACAGGATCGCAAGAATCATACGATCGAGCACGAAGACGGTAGCGATGACCGCTCCGACAGTTGTCCATTCGCTGACAAATCCTGCATCCCGCATGCCTGGCGCTGCGGTGTGCAGGTAAGCCGCGCCGAGCACCACCAGCGCGGCCAACAGGCCCGGCGGGCGTTGTAGCAGCAAATCTGCCATGAACATGACGATGGCGATGATCAGGACCGGGACATATTCGGATCGCCGCAACACCCATGCGTAGGTGAGCGCGATCAATACATCGGGAAACGGCAAGCGATCTGGTTTTGCATCCAGCGGAAGCAGATGCAAGAACACCACGAGTATTGCCAAAGCGACATAGAGACCGCGTTTGGCCCAAAGGTGAGTAACCGCCCTATCCATCGCTGACCTCAGCCGGGGTCAATGATGCCTCGGGTCGGCGCGGGCCGACAATATCCCCTGAATCGGTGATTGGTGGGGCAGATTGGAACCGCAGCACACGCAGAAATTCCAGCCGCTCGAAATCCGCCGACAAACGCACGCGCAACCGGCCGCCTGGATCAACGGCGATTTGTCCAATCAGCAGCCCGCCGGGAAACACGCCGCCATCGCCTGAAGTCACAACACGGTCACCTGGGCGCACAAGCTCTCGGTTCTCAAGAAATTCGACTGTGGGCGCGGCACTGTTGTCGCCGGTTATCAGAGCTGTCTGGCCCGAGGGCTGGATGGTCGCAGGGATCGCGCTTGAGGCATCTGTCATCAGTATGACGCGGGCTGTATCCGCCCCAACGCCCGAAATGCGTCCGACAACGCCAATTCCGTCCATGGTCGCCCAACCATCCTTGATGCCGTCCCGTTCACCCACGTTCAGAAGAACCGATTGCCGGAACGGCGAACCGCTATCTGCCATCACCACACCGGTTACGTAGGTCAGGCGCGGATCAAGTCGCACGTTGTTCAAATCCAGCAGCCGGGCGTTTTCCTGTTCCAACTGCAGCGCGGCCTCTTTCCACGCGCGCATCAGACGCAATTCGCTGCGCAACTCCTGGTTCTGCTCGCTGAGGCGTTGGTAGCTTTGAAAATCACGAGACAGGTTCACCAGCGCCGTAACAGGCACCATTGCCCACTCCATGGAGGGTACAACCGTGTCCAGCACCTGAGCCCGGAAACGTTCGACACGCGGGCTGTCAATGCGCCAGACAAGGAAAATACCAAGCAGGCACAGAACGACGATCCCCAGCAACAACCGGCGCAGGGGTGTCGTGTATTCATCGCGCTGTGATCGGTCCTTTGCCACAGGTTACCTTCCCGTGCTGCTCGTGCCCGAGTTCTCACCCCAATAGGGTGCGCGCCTTAGCTTTCGTAGTCAATCGCGTGGCGCAGTTGTTTTTCGTATTCCAGCGCCTTTCCGGTGCCTAAAGCCACACAATTCAGGCTTTCATCGGCAATCGACACGGCCAGACCGGTCTGTTCCCGCAATGCCAGGTCAAGATCACCCAGCAAAGCGCCACCGCCGGTCAGCATCACGCCCCGGTCCACAATGTCTGCGGCCAGATCCGGTGGCGTAGTTTCCAGCGCGGTCATTACGGCTTCGCAAATTGCCTGAACCGGTTCCGAGAGCGCCTCGGCCACTTGGGCCTGACTGATCTCGATTTCTTTCGGCACACCATTCAGCAGATCACGGCCCCGGATATGCATCGACTGGCCGCGCCCATCGTCGGGCATGCGGGCGGTGCCGATGGTGGTCTTGATGCGTTCGGCGGTGGATTCACCGACCAGCAGGTTCTGCTGGCGACGCAGGTACGAGATGATGGCTTCGTCCATCCGGTCTCCACCAACGCGGACCGAACGGGCATAAACGATGTCACCCAGCGACAGAACAGCCACTTCGGTGGTGCCGCCGCCGATATCGACGACCATGTTACCGGTCGGATCGGTAATCGGCATGCCCGCGCCAATTGCTGCGGCAATCGGTTCAGCAATCAGGCCCGCGCGCCGCGCACCTGCAGACAGAACCGACTGGCGGATCGCGCGTTTTTCTACTGGCGTTGCACCATGAGGGACGCAGACGATGATTTTCGGCTTCGAGAAGGTCGAGCGTTTGTGCACCTTGCGGATAAAATGCTTGATCATCTCTTCGGCGGTGTCAAAATCGGCGATGACACCTTCGCGCATTGGACGGATCGCTTCGATCGAACCCGGGGTCCGCCCCAGCATCAGCTTGGCATCTTCCCCGACGGCCAGAACTTTCTTCACACCATCCTTGACGTGATACGCCACAACCGAAGGTTCCGACAGGATCACGCCGCGCCCTTTGACATAAACCAGCGTGTTCGCCGTCCCGAGGTCAATTGCCATGTCTGCTGAGAACAGGCCGCCCAGATTGCCAAAGATGCCCATATTTTCACTGATCCCGTTTATCAGAATTTCCACTGCCCGCGACTCGACGGTTCCGGGACGGATGCCTTATAGGGTGCCAACTCGCCCGGTTAAAGGGCTGATTCCGCGACAGTCAGCACCTTTCCGCCTTATTGATGGGGACTTTAGAAGGCAAGATGCTCTCATATCAACACATTTACCACGCAGGAAATCTGGCTGATGTACAAAAGCACACATTATTGGCGTGGACGCTGCAGTATCTGACCCAAAAGGACAAACCACTCAGCTATATCGAAACACATTCGGGGCGTGGGTTATATCAGCTTGATGCGGCCGAAGCGGTTCGGACGGGTGAAGCAGCCGCCGGTATCGCGCGGGCGCAGCGAGAGGAGTGGTTTGACCCGGGTCACCCGCTGGCACAGGTGTTGAAGGCCGTGCAGGCTCGCCATGGGGCGCAGGCCTATCCCGGATCACCACTGATCGCGGCCAATTTGCTACGCGTTCAGGATAGCCTGCACTTTGCCGAGTTGCATCCGCAAGAGCATGCGGCGCTGTCGCTGACGCTGTCTCCGTTCGGAGCCAAGGTCTATCAGCAGGATGGCTTTGACTTGGCGCATTCCCTGCTGCCGCCAACGCCAAGGCGGGGGATGTTGCTGATTGATCCCAGCTATGAAGTAAAGGCCGAGTATGATCGCATGCCCGGGCTTATAGCCAAGCTGCATCGCAAGTGGAATGTTGGGGTGATCGCACTTTGGTATCCAATCCTGACGGATGCGCGACACAAGGCGATGATCTCGTCGCTGAAATCCGCTGGATATCCGAAAACGATTTGCCACGACGTTACATTTCCTCCGGCGCGTGAAGGCCATCGCATGGTGGGATCGGGAATGTTTATACTGAATGCGCCCTTTGGGATCGAAGAGGAAACACATCGTCTGTCCCAAATGTTCCCGGAACTCTGAACACTTTGAGCGCAGTGTAAATGCTCCCGCTCCGTTTGCCTGCATCAAAGATGCCGTCAAACGCGTTGAGCCCGGCGGCGCGCCAGAGGCGCGCCGCCGGGCTCAAAACCCAAGAAGGGTCGGCGAAGCCGGGCCGCCGCGGGTGCGGGAGCGTTTCGCCTTTTGATCAGGTCAGGTCTTTATAGCTGATCTCACGTGCGTCGGCCCCGGGGCCTGCCTTTTCGCGCCGCATGATCAGGCGATTCAGCGCGTGAATATAGGCTTTGGCCGAAGCAACAACCGTGTCAGTGTTGGCGGATTGACCAGTCGCGATCATTCCATCCTCTTCCAACCGCACCGAAACCGTCGCCTGAGCGTCCGTGCCTTCGGTGACCGCATGCACCTGATACAGCTGCAGATGCGCCTTGTTCGGATAGATTGCGCGGATCGCTTTGAAGGTCGCGTCAACCGGACCATCGCCGTGCTCGGTCGCGATGACGTCTTTTCCATCGAACTCCAATTCGACCGTCGATTCAGCCTGCCCGCCGGTGCCGCAGGTCACTTTCATCGACACCAGTTGCAGGCGATCATCGTCGTCGTCCAGCGACATCAAGGCGATCAGGTCATCGTCAAAGACCTCTTTCTTGCGGTCGGCAAGGTCCTTGAACCGGACGAAAATGTCCTTAAGCTGGTTGTCTCCGACCTCATAACCCAGCGTTTCCAGCTTGTCCCGCAATGCGGCGCGGCCCGAGTGTTTGCCCAAAGGCAAAGATGTGCCCGACAGCCCGATATCTTCGGGCCGCATAATCTCGAAGTTTTCGCGGTTCTTCAGCATTCCATCCTGATGGATGCCGCTTTCGTGGGCAAAGGCGTTCTTACCGACAATGGCCTTGTTGAACTGGACCGGGAAGCCTGCAACCGTCGCCACCCGCCGCGAGATGTGCATGATCTTGGTCGTATCGATGCCGGTATGCCATGGCATGATGTCATTACGCGTGCGCAGGGCCATCACGACCTCTTCCAGCGCGGTGTTTCCTGCGCGCTCACCCAGGCCGTTGATCGTGCATTCGATCTGCCGTGCGCCCCCTGCGACCGCAGCCAGCGAGTTCGCAGTCGCCATGCCAAGATCGTTGTGGCAATGGGTGGCAAAAACCACCTCATCCGCGCCCGGCACCGTCTCGATCAGGCGTTTGATCAAATCCGCGCTTTCGACCGGGGCGGTGTAGCCAACCGTATCGGGGATGTTGATCGTGGTAGCACCCGCCTTGATCGCAATCTCGATCACGCGGCACAGGTAATCCCACTCAGTCCGGGTCGCATCCATCGGCGACCACTGCACGTTTTCGCACAGGTTGCGCGCATGGCTGACCGTTTCGTGGATTTTGTCGGCCATCTCGTCCATCGTTAGGTTCGGGATGGCGCGGTGCAGCGGGGAAGTTCCGATAAAGGTGTGGATCCGGTTCTTCTCGGTGTGTTTCACCGCCTCCCAACACCGATCGATATCAGCGAAATTCGCCCGCGCAAGGCCGCAGATGCGGCTGTTTTTCGACCGCTCAGCGATCTCGGACACCGCCTTGAAGTCGCCTTCTGATGCGATCGGGAAACCTGCCTCGATGATATCGACCCCCATCTCATCGAGAAGCTCGGCAATTTCCAGCTTTTCGTTATGGGTCATGGTCGCGCCGGGGCTCTGCTCGCCGTCGCGCAAGGTGGTATCGAAGATCAAGACGCGGTCTTGGTCGGTTACATTGGTCATGGGGTACTCTTTCTTCTTCTGTCCTAAGCCTCTTGGCGCGCTGGCGTCCTCCTCTGAGCGGGCGCGCCGGATGGCACGCTCAGAGGCGGATTAGGATCAGTAGACCACGCAGCGACGCACCGCATTGGGCGGCGTCAGCAAAAGCGATATCTGCGCGGTTGATCATGCATCCAGCTTATACAGCGCAGGTCGTGAATGAAAAGCGGGAAAATGAATAGGGGTGGAATTTGAGTAATCAGTTGAAGGTGCCGGGATTTCGTCTAGCTCTGAAACCATGGAAACTGCATTGATTATTGGCGCCTCTGGCGGAATTGGACGCGCGCTGAGTGCGCAATTGCAGGTGCAGGGTGTTGAGGTTGCGCGTCTGTCCCGATCTGTGGATGGGTTTGATCTGAGTGTCCCAGATAAGGCCGAACAGATATTGGAGTCTCTCCCCGGGCCGTTCGACGCAGTTATTGTCGCAACCGGAGCGCTTGAGATTGACGGGGCAACACCTGAAAAGTCGATGCGTGCGGTTTCTGCCCACGCGATGATGGATCAGTTTGCCCTGAATGCGGTTGGTCCGGCGTTGGTTCTTAAACAGGCATACAGACTATTACCGCGAGACCGGCGATCGGCAATCGTCGTCTTATCGGCGCGCGTTGGGTCAATTGCAGATAACCGGTTGGGAGGCTGGGTAAGTTATCGCGCAGCAAAGGCCGCGGTGAACCAGATCGTCCATACGGCGGCAATTGAACTGGCGCGCACCCACAGACAAGCGGCCTGTGTCGCGTTGCATCCCGGCACGGTCAAGACGGCATTCACGCAGAAATATCTTGGACGCCATCCAGCGGTCGAGCCTGAGGCGGCGGCGCAGAATTTGCTTGCTGTGATCGCGGGGCTTTCACCTGCCGATACGGGTGGGTTCTACGATTGGGCTGGGAAACGTGTGCCCTGGTAGGTCGCGCCTAGCCGTCGCTTGTATCCGTGGTATCCGCGTTGGATTCGGGATCTGACGGCGCAGGCGCAGGCGCAGGCTCTGGTTCTGGCGTTTCGATTGCAGTCTCGGCTTCACGCGCGAGTGTATCGTTCTCCCAGGTGCCCGTTTCGACCTCACCACCGGCGAAGCGCATTGTGCCTTCTCCGTGGCGTTTGTTGTCCAGGAAATTGCCCTCATAAACGTCGCCGGTTTCATAGGTGGCCGTCCCTGCGCCGTTGATTTTCCCTCCGGACCATTCGCCCGAATAGCTGAAGCCACCGGGGCGAGTCAGCGTGCCTACGCCGTGGCGTTGACCATCCAGAAAATCGCCATCGTAGATGGTTCCATCAGGAAATGTGGCTTTGCCTTTGCCTTGTCGGACGCCATCTACCCAATCCCCATCATAGCGATAGCCGTTGGCGAAGGTCAGAACGCCTTTGCCATGGCTGCGCGCATTTTTGAATTGGCCCGTGTAGACCGTGCCATTGGGATATGTCGCGGTTCCTGTGCCTTCAAACACGCCAGCGACCCAATCACCATCATAGACAGTGCCGTTTGGATAGGTCGTGCGGCCTTTGCCGTGCTGCAGATCGTCCAAAAAATCGCCTACATACACGGACCCATCCGCATAGGTTACTTCGCCCAGACCGGCGATCTGACCATCTGACCATTCGCCGGAATAGCGAAAGCCATCAGGGCCGGTAAAGGTCCCTTGCCCGTCGCGTAGGTCATCCGCGAAATTGCCCACGTACACCGCACCGCTGGCATAGGTAACCTTGCCTTCGCCCTGACGCCGCCCGCTGACCAAAGCACCCTCATAGACATCCCCATTAGGCAGGGCCAACCGCCCGTTACCGGTCATTTGATCGTCGACCCATTCGCCGGAATAGGACATCCCGCCAGCGAGGTTCAGATTGCCGGTGCCATTGCGCTTGCCTGCCTTGACGTCGCCCTCATAAGTACTGCCATCGGCATAGGTGATCTTGGCCTTGCCTTCCTTGCGGCCATCGACCCAGTCGCCATCATAGACGTATCCGTCAGGGCCGGTTAGGACACCTTGACCGTGGCGCTGAGCCTCTTTGAACGTGCCTTCATACCGCATGCCATTGATGTATTCTGCAATGCCCGCGCCATTGATCGCGCCATTGGACCATTCGCCTTCATAGGTTTGCCCATCGGCATATGTAATCTTGCCGCGACCCTCTGGTTGGCCCTTGACGAACTCGCCTTCGTAGATTGAGCCATTGGTGTAGCGCGCAACGCCTTGCCCCTGGATTTCACCTTCGATCCATTGCCCGGAGTATTCGAACCCGCTTGGCAACCGATAAGTCCCGGTGCCGTGCCTCAGGCCGTTTTCGAATGTGCCTTCATAGACACCTCCGACGTCGTCGTCAGCTATTCTGACCTGATCGTTTTGTTGCGCTGACGCAAATTGTACCAGCATGGCAAATGTAGCAGCGGTAATGGATGTGCGGATCGCTTTCATATTTGTACCTGCCTGCGGCTCTTATGACGTGTTGGCGCAAAACTAGGATACCGTCGGGGGCAGAGCAACGGGTTTTGCCGCATTTGCCTTTCACTCGCGCTGTGATCTGTTAAATCCCTGAAGGACTGACGAGGGCAAGAGGGCAAAATGGCCGACCGTTTCCGCATCACTCTGGCGCAATTGAACCCAACTGTTGGGGATATCGAAGGCAATGCCGCAAAGGCTACAGCAGCTTGGCAGAAGGGGCGCGAAGCACAGGCCGATCTGGTAGCACTGCCTGAAATGTTCATCACCGGCTATAACACTCAGGATCTGGTGATGAAGCCGGTATTTCACCGGGCTGCCATGCGGGCCGTGCAGGCACTGGCGGAAGACTGCGCCGATGGCCCTGCTCTGGCAATCGGTGGCCCTTGGGTCGAAGACGAAAAGCTTTATAACGCCTATCTCATCCTTCGGGGCGGGAAGATTGTCAGCAAGGTCCTCAAGCACCACTTGCCGAACGAAACCGTCTTTGACGAAGTGCGCTTGTATGACGCCGGTCCGATGGGTGGGCCTTATGCTGTGGGCAATGTCCGCATCGGGAGCCCGATTTGCGAGGATGGCTGGCACGAGGATGTCGCCGAAACGCTTGAGGAAACCGGGGCCGAGTTTCTGCTGATCCCCAACGGCTCGCCCTATTTCCGAAACAAATACGATATCCGGCTGAACCATATGGTGGCCCGCACGGTCGAGACCGGTCTGCCGGTGATCTATCTGAACATGGTCGGCGGTCAGGATGATCAGGTTTTTGACGGTGCCACCTTTGGTCTGAACCCCGGCGGAGAGCTTGCGTTTCGCATGCCCGTCTTTGATGAGGCGGTGCAAAATATCGACCTGTTGCGCACAAAAGACGGCTGGCAGATCGATCTTGCAGAGGTGGTTCCGCAGCCGGATGAGTGGGAGCAGGACTATCGCGCGATGGTCCAGTCCCTGCGTGACTACATGGATAAAACCGGCTTCAAAAAGGCGGTGCTTGGCCTGTCAGGGGGCGTCGACTCGGCACTGGTTGCAACGATTGCAGTTGATGCCATCGGCGCGGACAATGTGCGCTGCGTGATGTTGCCTTCGGAATATACCAGCCAAAGCTCTTTGGATGATGCCGAAGCCGTCGCCAAGGCGCTGGGTGTTCACTATGATTTCGTGCCGATTTCCGAAGGCCGGACCGCGGTGACCAACTCGCTTGCGCCGCTGTTTGCCGGGCGCGATGAGGATTTGACCGAAGAAAACGTTCAGTCGCGCCTGCGTGGCTTATTGCTGATGGCGATCTCGAACAAGTTTGGCGAGATGCTGCTGACCACTGGCAATAAATCCGAGGTCGCGGTGGGGTATGCCACCATCTATGGAGATATGAACGGTGGCTATAACCCGATCAAAGACCTGTACAAGACCCGTGTGTTTGAAACCTGCCGTTGGCGCAACGCCAATCACCGCGATTGGATGATGGGCCCGCAAGGAGAGGTCATTCGTCCTTCGGTCATCGACAAGCCGCCGAGTGCCGAACTGCGTGAGGATCAGAAAGATAGCGACAGCCTGCCGGATTACCCGGTTCTCGACGCAATTCTTGATATTTTGGTGGATCAGGACGGCTCGATAGCCGATTGCGTCGCCGCTGGCTTCGATGAGGCTGAAGCGCGGCGCGTTGAGCATCTAATTTATATCAGTGAATACAAGCGCTTCCAATCTGCGCCGGGTACTCGACTGACGCCAAGGGCCTTCTGGCTGGATCGTCGATACCCCATCGTGAATCGCTGGCGAGATCGGAACTAAGCGCTGTTCTCGGTGCCAGCGTCGATATTGTTGCGATTTGCGAACCAATGGTACGATCAGAATTCCATTGTAACTGCTATGCCGTTGTTTGTGCGATGAAAACTCAGGTTTGACTTGTACGCGGGTCCCTTTTTTGCCACATTTGTGACAGGGGTTCGCCTCATATGGGGCGGGTGTGACGCAATCCGGTAGGTTGGCCTGCCATTTTCAGACCCAACGATCTGGATTGTTAAGCTGGAAAGGGCATCCGTGTTTGGGATGTCAGTAAAGGTATTGGTGGTAAAATGACGAATGGGTACGATAAACCTCTTCATTCTCCGTCGCTGTTGAAGCCGATGGAATCTCGTCCTCGCGAACTTGATGAAGCAGCCGTTGATGCAGCGATTGCGGATATCTTGAGCCAAGAGGCGCCTGCGTCGCAGACGGCATCCGGCACATCGCTTTTGCGACCGGAATTCCCGGTTCTGCAGTCGCAGGAATCGATCGCGACGAAAACTGAACACGGGCTAAGCTCGGTGCTGCGTCAAAAGTGGGCGCAATTGTCCGGGGCGGCCTGATCAGAAGGTTATGTGCGGCGGGAATCGCCGCGCGTTGGCCGATTGGCCACAGGTTCCTGCAATTGGCGGGAATAACGGCGTTTGCACATTGCCAGTGCAATCGTCTTCAGGCTGGATGACGCTCTGACGAATTAGCACCGAGCGGTTGATGCCTGGCCCTACTCCGACACCCGTCGAATCTGATCTTTTACTCCCTAAACACGTAGATGTTGTCGTAATTGGCGGCGGAATCATTGGAACCTCGACAGCCCTTGAACTGGCTGAGCGTGGTGTTTCCGTTCTGTTGTGCGAGAAAGGCCGAATAGCGGGCGAACAAAGTTCACGCAATTGGGGCTGGGTTCGGTTGGGCACACGTGATCCGCGCGAAATTCCCCTGATGCAAGAGGCGATCGGGGCTTGGAAAGGGCTGGATGCACGGCTTGGTCGGGCGACGGGGTACACCCAATCGGGGATCGTGTTCGGAGCATCGGGTTCAAGGGATGAGGCAAATCTGGCGCGATGGTTGCAGCATGTTGAAGGGCTGCAAACTGGTGCACGCATGGTGTCCGGGCCTGAACTGGAAATGCTATTACCAAACAGCGCTATGAAGCTGCGTGCGGGTCTCTACATGCCGCAGGATGGTCGGGCCGAGCCGCAGTGGGCGGCACCCGCCATCACTGAGGCGGCCCGTGAACGCGGCGCCGCAATCATGACGCAATGTGCAGTCCGGAGTGTTGATCTTGAGGCCGGTCGGATCTCTGGCGTTTTCACTGAGCGTGGGCGCGTAAGTTGCAGCCAAGTCGTGCTTGCAGGCGGGGCATGGTCGCGTCTGTTTGCAGGCAACGCAGGGATCGATTTGCCCCAGCTCAAGGTGCTGAACACCGTCATGCGCACCTCACCGGTAGAGGCAGGGCCCGACGTGTCGCTGTGGAGCGATGCGTTTGCCATCCGGAAACGCGCGGACGGGGGATATACCATCGCTTCGGGGCACGAAAACACTGTGGATATCGTCCCTGATAGCTTTCGCCTTGCGAAACAGTTTCTGCCCGCCTTTCGGCAAGAATGGCGCTCGCTGAGGTTTCGATTGTCCGGTCGCTGGGTGACCGAGGCTAAACAGGACAAGGCCTGGGTACCAACCGATGTGACTCCGTTCGAGCATTGCCGTGTTCTGGACCCCGAACCGTCGCAAAGAGTGTTGCGGCGGGCTTGGGCCAGCGCCCGAAGGGCGCTACCTGCGTTGGACGGGGCAGAAATCGTCCAAAGCTGGGCCGGAATGATCGATGTGACCCCGGATGCAATCCCAGTCATCTCACAGGTTGATGAAATCCCCGGCCTGCATTTTGCGACCGGATTTTCCGGCCATGGGTTTGGCATTGGCCCCGGTGCTGGACGCCTGACGGCTGATCTGGTTACCGGAGCTGCACCTTGTGTTGATCCGGCCGCCTTTCGCCTGTCCCGTTTCACGGATGGCTCAAAAGTGCGGCCGGACCCTGGATATTAGAGCTTAGCCCATCATCTGATAGCTGACCGGAACGAACCGGAACCCGTCGCCTCGGGTTTCAACATATCCGGCTGCCGGGAAGGGCATGTGATAGCCGATCATCGGCACTTTGTCCGCAGCCAGCATTCCCAGCACATTTCGGCGAGATGCGGTTGCGGCGGCGGCATCCATGTCAAAGCTGAACGGCCATTCAGGGTGTGCAAAAGACCAGACATAGTGGTTTGCCAGATCCGCCGTCAGCACCAGTCGTTGGCCGTTGCTTTCAAGATGGTAGACCGTGTGGCCGGGCGTATGCCCGTAGGCAGCGACGGCCGTGATCCCCGACGCCACCTCTCCGCCATCTTCCAGGAAAGTCATCTTCTCGACCTGAGGTGTGACCTTCGCAGCTACCATATCTCCGACGCGGTTCCCTGCTTCCAGGGCCGACCAGAAATCATATTCCGGAGCGGCGGTCACAAATCGCGCGTTGGCGAATGTCGGCGCGTCATTTGTCGTCATGCCGCCGATATGGTCGGGATGCATGTGGGTAATCACCACCACATCAACTTGATCGGGTGTTACGCCTGCATCAGCCAGCGCGGCCTGTATTCCACCTTGCCCCAGACCTGTGTCGAACAATACCAGTTCCGAACCGGTATGGACCAGCGTGGGGGTAAAGAAGAATTGTGCGACGTTAGTGGGGATGAAGTTTTCGGCCGAGACAGCCGCAAATTCATCATCGGCCACTTCGGCGGCAAAAAGCGCCTTTGGATCGTCGCGGGGGACGCTGCCGTCCAGCAAAGTTGTAACGGTGAAATCACCCAGCTTGAAGGATTTGGCGATGGTCGAATTTGCCTTGGCCGCCTCACCTGCCGCCAGAACCGGGGCTGCTGCTGATGCAAAAGGCAATGCCGCTGCTGCACCCAGAGTAGCTCTGCGTGTCAATTTGATGGTCATGTCGATGTCTCCCTGTCAGAACGCCAGTATTGGAATTAGCTCGGCGTGGGTCGCTTGCCAGTTATAGACGCATTACATGGGCTGCGTGGATGAACATTACGTGTTAATTTTTGTTCATGCCGCAAACTCAGAACAAAACGGTTCCCACTGGGCAGAACGTCGCCGATTTTCTGGCGGCAGTACAGCCTGCGCGCAAAGCGGAAGAGGCGCAGGTGCTGGACAGGCTGTTTCGAGAAATCACCGGATATGCTCCAACGATGTGGGGGCCGTCGATTATCGGCTATGGCCGATATCACTATCGCTATACGTCAGGGCGCGAGGGGGATTTTCTGGCAACCGGGTTTTCTCCGCGCAAGGCTGCGCATTCCATTTACATCATGCCGGGATATGCTGATTTCAGCGACATCTTGTCGAGGCTGGGCAAGCACAAGCTGGGTAAATCCTGCCTTTATGTGAACAAGCTGCCGGATATCGATCTCGACGTGCTGCGTGAACTGATCAAAGCCGGGCTTGAACGTCTGGATGCAATGTGGCCGGTCGAGCCTACCTGAAAGCCCCTGCTGGACAAAAACGCGCCCATGTGAGATGAGCCGCGCCAACAGGAGAACTCCATGACCACGACCCGTTTTGCCCCGTCGCCCACCGGTTACATCCATGTGGGCAACCTGCGCACCGCCCTGATGAACTATCTGATCGCTCGCAAGGCTGGCGGTACATTCATTCTGCGTATCGATGACACCGATCCTGAGCGGTCGAAGGAAGAATATGTCGATGCGATCAAACAGGATCTGGAATGGCTGGGCCTGCATTGGGATCGGGTCGAGCGTCAGTCAGAGCGGCTGGACCGCTATGCCGAGGCTGCGGACAAGCTGCGCGAGATGGGCCGGTTTTATGAGGCGTTCGAAACGCCGACCGAGCTGGACCTGAAGCGCAAGAAACAGCTGAACATGGGCAAGCCGCCGGTCTATGACCGTGCGGCGTTGAATCTGTCGGATGCCGAGAAAGAAGCCCTGCGTGCCGAACGCGGCAATGGCGTCTGGCGGTTCAAACTGAACCACGAGCGGATCGAATGGAACGATGGCATTCTGGGCGACATCTCGATTGATGCGGCCTCGGTCTCTGATCCGGTGCTGATCCGGGGAGATGGTCAGGTTCTGTATACGATTGCTTCTGTGGTCGATGACACCGAAATGGGCGTAACCGATGTCGTGCGCGGCTCGGATCATGTCACCAATACTGCAACGCAGATTCAGATCATCGAAGCCCTGGGCGGCACCTGTCCGCGTTTCGCGCACCATTCACTGCTGACCGGCCCACAGGGCGAGGCGCTGTCGAAACGTCTGGGTACTCTGGCCCTGCGCGATCTGCGCGAACAGGGTGTACAGCCGATGGCCCTGCTGAGCCTGATGGCGCGGTTGGGGTCGTCTGACCCGGTCGAACTGCGCTCGGATATGTCCGAGCTGATCGACGGGTTTGACATCAATCGTTTTGGCGCGGCGCCGACCAAGTTTGACGTGCAGGACCTGTTCCCGCTAACCGCGAAGCACTTGCAATCGCTGCCGCTGGCCGATGTGGCTGATGCCGTGGCCGACGCAGGCGTTCCGGCAGAACTGGCCGAACCGTTCTGGGCAATGGCGCGCGAGAACATCACCACCTTGAGCGATCTCAAAGGATGGTGGGACCTGTGCCGCGAAGGGGCTGAGCCATTGATCGCGGATGAAGACCGTGAATTCATTGCCGAGGCGATTGCCCTGTTGCCCGAAGGTCCGTTCGATGCGGAGACATGGGGGACATGGACCAAAGCCGTGAAAGAGGCAACGGGCCGCAAAGGCAAAGGCCTGTTCATGCCACTGCGCAAAGCGCTGACCGGGATGGAGCGAGGGCCAGAGATGGCTTCCTTGCTGCCGCTTCTGCAGGTTATCCGCGCGCGCGGCTAGCCTACCGGGTTGACCTTAAAAAACGAAGGAGGCAGGCAAATCGCCTGCCTTTCTTTGTTCTTCGGGCTGCAAGACCCGGGCTGAAACGCGTTGCAACCGGTCATTCACGAATTCAGTTTCAACGGGCTTTAACTGTTGATGTCGGGGATAACGCGGCTCGGCCCGATCGTTCAAAATCGGTGCGTCCCAGCCATCAGTTGTGGCAAAGAAACGATCCGCGCCATCTGGTCCAAATGCCCGCAGGTAACCCTGTACGACCACATCGATATAGCTCAGCAGCAGCGGATGGCGATTGTTGGGCGCGGTGTGGCGGTCATGGGGAACCGCATAGACTGCGATTTCTGCTTCTTGCGTCAGGGTATGGGTTACGGAATGCGTGGCCAATACCCGGTCATAGGCCCATTCCCGTTCATCCAGCGCAGCCCAGTCGTTTTTTGGCACATGGGCGATCATGCCCTCGATTTCTGAATCCGGGTCGGGAATTGCTGTCAGAAAGGCCACCGGGCGCAGATCGGTGTGCCGCCACGCCCGCCGCCACCCCTTCAGCCGCGCAGGGCGCGGATCGGGAAAGTCGTGTGTCGACAGGTTCACGAGGCTGCCATAACCGAAAAAATAGGGGTCTGCCATGTGCGTCGCGTCCTTCTTTGACGATTGATGTATGTCAAACAGTCTTTTCACGGGACATGCAATAAGGCTTCATCGTGAGATTCGGGAGGTCCTCATGCGGATTACCAAACGGACAAACATTGCAGTGCGGGTTTTGATGTATTGCGCCGCACATCAGGATCGACTGGTCACCAAGGCTGAGATCGCTGAAGTCTGCAACATCTCGGAAAACCATCTGGCGCAGGTGATCAACCAGCTCAGCCAGTTGGACTATCTCAGCACCCAACGGGGCCGCAATGGCGGTATGACGTTGGCGCGCCCGGCGGATCAGATCCGTGTCGGATCGGTGTTCCGCCATGTTGAAGGCGGTTTGCCGATTGCCGAGTGTTTTGCGGATGCTGACAACACCTGCCCGCTGACGGATGCCTGCCGGTTGCGGTTGGCGCTGCAGGATGCAGCTGAGGTGTTCTATGCCTCGCTCGATGAAATCACGCTGGACGCGCTGGTGTGTGACAATGATCAATTACTGAAGATATTACAGCCGGTCGCCTGTATGCGCTGACCTCAGTCGCTGGCGCGCAGAATGCGCGCCGGTCGTACAGACAGCGGCCTGAGGGCGAAAACCATCCCCGCGCCCAGCGTGACGCCGACCCCGGCGAAGACGATCCCCAGCGCGGACGACCAGATAACCGCGAAATCCGTGTCGAATATATACGTGGCCACGGCCCAGCCGCCCAAGATACCGGTTAATAGGGCAACGCAACCAGCGGCTGCCCCCAACAGGATCGCGCGCAGCGCAAAGCTGCGCAGTATGCGTCCCCGGTTTGCACCCAGAGTTTTGAGGATCGCGGCCTCATATCTGCGCGCCGGTTCTCCTGCGGCAGCAGCGCCGATCAGCACCAGAAAACCGGTCAACAGGGATACGCCCGCGCCGTATGAGGTGGCTGCCGCCAGCCCCGCCAGAAGGCCCGAAACCCGGTCGATGGCGTCCCTGACTCTCACCGCGGTGATGTTGGGAAATTGCCCGGCCAGATCGCGCAGGATGGCAGCCTCGGCCTCTTCTTCTGCATAAACTGTCGCGATAAAGCTATGCGGTGCACCCGCCAATGCTGAGGGGTTAATCGACATGATAAACCCAATCCCCGCGGTCGAGAAATCAACCTCGCGTAGTGATGTGATCTCGGCGGTGATGTCGCGCCCCAGAATATTTACGGTCAGCTCATCGCCCAGTTTCAGCCCCATCTCGGCGGCCTCTTCTGCGGCAAAGCTGACCTGAGGCGGGCCGCTGTAGTCCTCGGGCCACCACTCACCGTCGGTGACACGGGCGTTCTGTGGCGGTTGAGCCGAATAGGTCACGCCCCGATCGCCGTCCAGCACCCAGTGATCACCTGCGACTTCGCGTGCGGATTGCCCGTTGATCTTGGTGATAATCCCGCGCAGCATCGGTGCGCTTTCAACGCGGCTGACGGCGGGGTCATTATTCAGACGTTCGCTGAACCCGGGCATCTGATCCTTTTGGATATCGACGAAGAAATACGAGGGTGCAACTTCTGGCAGGTTCCCTGAGATCGCGTTGCGCAAGGTACCGTCGATCTGCCCCACGGCTGCAAGGACTGAAAGGCCGAGGCCTAATGACAGAACTACCGAAGCGGCCCCTTCGCGTGGGTCAGAGATAGCCGACAATGCCCACCTCACGGCCGGGTGACCTCGCACCCATGGTGTCCCGGTGCGCGCCAGTTTTCGAATGGCGAACGCGGCAAGCGCCAACAGGGCCAGCGCCCCCGCAAGTCCTGCGCTGGTCCACAAGGTCAAACGGGTTGAACCGCTGAACCAAGCGGCGGATCCGATCAACACAGCAAGGCCAAGGGCTGTTGCGCCGACGTAGATCAAGCGCGGAAAGCTGCGGGCTGAAGACAGCGCATCGCGGAACAAGGTGGCGGCGCGCACTTCTTCCGTTCTGGCCAACGGCCAGAGTGTAAACAGGAACGCCGTCAGCACGCCATAAAGTGCAGCCTCCGCCAATGGTTGTGGATAGATCGAAAACACTGCCGGAATCGGGAGTTGAGATTCGATAACCGGGGCCAGAAGCATGGGCAGCGCTCCGCCGAGGAACAAGCCCAGGACAATACCAACGCCGGACAGAACAGCGATCTGAATCATATAGGTTTGAAAAATCGTCGCCCGGTCCGCGCCCAAGGTGCGCAGGGTCGCGATGGTCTCGGTCTTCTGGGAAAGATAAGCGCGCACGGCAGCCGATACACCAATCCCGCCGACCGCCAACCCGGACAGGCCCACCAGCACCAGAAATGCGCTCAGGCGGCCGACGAATTCGGATATGCCCGGCGCGCCATTGCGAGCATCAGTCCAGCGCATGCCGGTGCCTTCAAAGGCCTGTCTTGCCTCTGACGACAGCGCATCCAATTGGGCTGCTGCTGGCAAATCCATTCTGTATTTCGTTGAGAACAAAGTGCCCGGCGCCAGCAGGCCCGAGGATTGCAAGTCCTCGGTTCGAACCAAGGTGCGTGGTCCCAGCGAAAAGCCATCTGCTGCACCGTCCGGCTCGTGCTCCAGCGCAGCCATCAGAACAAAGGTCTGCGTGCCAAGGTCGAACTGGTCGCCCACCGAAAGGTTCAAACGGTCAATCAAAGACGGAGCCATCACCGCACCGGGTAGCCCACCGGTGCCAGCCAAGGCGTCAGCCAAAGATAGCTCGGGTTCCAAAACGGCCGATCCTAATAGTGGATAGGCTTCGTCCACCGATTTGACTTGGGTTAACCCTCGCTGCACTTCAGCGCCATCACGCGTCACGGCCATGGACCTGAAATCAACGACCTCAGAGACCGCTTGCGCGGTTTCGGCCATCCACGCGCGTTCCTGATGATTGGCAAAGCGATAGGTGAATTCCAGCTGGGCATCCCCGCCCAGAAGCGACGCGCCCTCTTGCTGCAAACCGGTCTGGATGGCCTGACGCACCATGCCGACCGCTGCAATTGCCGCAACGCCCAAAGCCAAACAGGCCAGAAAAACACGAAACCCGCGCAATCCTCCGCGCAGTTCGCGTCGCGCCAGACGACCGGCCAGACGCAGGCTCATTCGGCGGCCTCGCGCTGGGATTCTTCGGCGATACGTCCATCCCGCAAGCGTACGACGCGGTCGCATTTTTGTGCCAAAGTATGGCTGTGCGTTACCAGAACCAGGGTCGCGCCGTGGCGATCACGCAGTCCGAACAACAGGTCAATGATTGCCGATCCATTGGCTTCGTCCAGATTGCCGGTCGGCTCATCCGCCAGCAAAATCTGTGGACGCGGGGCCGAGGCGCGGGCCAGTGCCACGCGCTGCTGCTCACCACCTGACATTTGCGCGGAGTAGTGATCGCGTCGGTGCGACAGGCCCACGGCATCCAATTCAGCCTCAGCGCGCTGAAAAGCATCCTTGTGCCCTGCCAGCTCAAGCGGAGTTGCCACGTTTTCAAGCGCCGTCATCGTCGGGATCAGGTGGAAGTTCTGAAACACAACTCCCATCGCATCGCGCCGGAACCGCGCCAGCGCATCTTCGCCCATGTCGTTCAAATCTTGACCTAATGCGCTAACGCGACCAGCGGTGGCCTGCTCCAGCCCGCCCATCAGCATCAGCAGGGAAGACTTGCCCGAACCGGAGGGGCCGACCAGCCCCAGTGTCTCGCCCTTGTTCACTGTCAGTGAGATGTCGTGCAGGATATCCACTCTTCCGGCATTGCCATCCAGCGATAATGCGGCATCTTGGAGGGTGAGAACAGGTGTCGTCATCTATCAGGCCATCAAGAGGGGTACAGTCCATTGGGATATGGCGCGAAACAGAAACTGCGCAAGGGTTTGATGTCGTGTGTGTTCATCTGTTGCGGATTTGCAGCGACGGCAGAGCCGGTGGTGATCGCAGCGCTCGGGGATTCCCTGACGCAAGGCTACGGGCTGCCGGAACGGGACGGTTTTGTGCCACAATTGCAGCGCTGGTTGCAGGCGGAAGGGGCGGATGTTCAATTGATCAACGCAGGTGTTTCCGGAGACACCACTGCGGGCGGTGCGGCCCGCGTTGACTGGACCCTGACACCTGATGTCGATGGCATGATCGTGGCCCTTGGAGGCAATGATTTGTTGCGTGGGATCGATCCGGACGTGTCACGCGGAAATCTTGAGACGATCCTGAACGCTGCAGCGGCATCGGATGTTCAAGTGCTGCTGATCGGGATGCAGGCGCCTGGAAACTACGGCGCTGACTACAAGCAGAGTTTTGATGCCATGTATCCCGAGCTGGCCCAGCAATTTGGCGCGCTCTATGCGGAAAGCTTCTTTGATGGGCTCACAACCGAGGGCGACCCAGAAGCTGCGCGTCAGTTCATGCAGCCAGATGGCATCCATCCGAACGCTGAAGGTGTAACGAGGATTGTCGAGTCTCTGGGCCCCTCTGTCTTGGCGCTTACAGAACGCGCAGTTGAATAGGAGGGGGCGATGCCGGGCCGGTTCTTCCTGACGCGATCAATGGCAGAAATCGCGAGTTTTCTGAACGTTGAAAACAACCTTGGGCCGCAGCCCCCACGCAGAAATATTCAACCGGGTCAGGAGGTTGTTGTTCTCGCCCGCGATGGGCTGACGACCATGCGTTGGGGCATGATCCCCGTTGGCAGGGTCAATGCGCGCGGACGTCCCGTTATGGAGACCATCATCAATGCCCGTTCCGAGACGGTTTTTGACAAAAGCGCATTTGAGGGTGTCGGGCGCGCGGTCATTCCGGTGGATGGCTGGTACGAATGGACAGGAGAAAAGCGGCGCAAAACAGCGTGGCGCATCGCGGCCAAAGACGGATCACCGCTGCTGTTTGCAGCGATCACCGATACTTGGGAGGCGCCGGGCGGGTTGCGCGTGGATCAGGTTGCCGCAGTGACCTGCGCGCCCAATGCCGATGTTAAGCCGATCCATCATCGGATGGGCGTGCTGCTGAAGGCGCAGGACGTGCAGCGCTGGTTGCATGGGGCTGAAGAAGAAGCGCAGAGTTTGGCTCGCCCTTGGCCCGAAGGTCGATTGACGATTGAAGAGGCTGACGACGTCGATTGGTCGGCGGCCTAGACCACGGTAACGACCGTTCCGATTGGCACTCTGTTATACAGATCGATCACATGCTCGTTCAGCATTCGGATGCAGCCGTTTGAGGCCGCCCGGCCGATCGTCTGCGGTTGCGTTGTGCCGTGGATGCGGAAATAGGTGTCGATCCCGTTCTGGAACAGATACAAAGCCCGAGCACCCAAGGGGTTATCGCCGCCGCCGGGCTGAACATAGTCGTTGTCCTTGAACCGGCCATAAGCCACTGGGTCGCGCTCGATCATCTCATCGGTTGGCCGCCAAGTGGGCCATTCCTTTTTAACATCGATCGTTGCTGTCCCGGTGAACTCCAGACCGGCCTTGCCGACACCGCAGCCATAGCGGACCGCCTTGCGGGGTTCGGTTATATAATAAAGGTAGAATGACCGCGGAACGACCAGTAGCTGCCCCGGTTGGAACTGCTTTTTAACGCGCACGAATTGCGGCGTCGGATCATACTCGACCGCCTTCTTGGCGCTGGCGACACCCGGCAGCAGGCTTGCAGCGGTACCGGCCAGAAAGACACGGCGTGTGAACATGGTGACACCCCTCAAATGAGCAAAGAAATCATACTTACGGATCAGTATGATAACCGATTTGGGCAAACTTGGGGCGTCTACACCGATTTGTGAAGCTATGCCCTGTCACATGAGGCAGTTTGATCACAGTATGTAAGGGCAGGAGAAAAACCCTGCCCTTTCAGCGGCTTAGGCCAGCTGGATGTCGTCCGCACTTTCGCGGCCGTCACGACCAGCGCGCAGCTCGTACGTGACTTTCTGGTTGTCGGCCAGACCGGTAAGGCCCGAACGCTCGACCGCCGAGATGTGTACGAAGATGTCTTTGCCGCCATCTTCGGGTGCAATAAAGCCGTAGCCTTTGGTGGTGTTGAACCATTTTACGGTGCCTGCTGGCATATCCGTTGTCTCCTGTTTGGTGCTGCCCACGGAGTTGCGGCAGCCCGGCGTCGTTGTCTGGATCGAGTGACTGAACGCCGTAGAAGGAGACAGTAGGTCGAAATAGAAAAACGTAAGCCTCTTGGATATGGCATCGGTCAGACGGTGTGGCAAGGGCGGATTGTATGGATTGTACAAGGGTTTGAGGGGGAATCGTCCGTCTTGTACAAAAATCCGCCGATGAGTTTGGTTATTGAATGGCGGGACATTGATAAGCTTAAGTTATCTTGTGGGCGCGTACGCCGGCCCTTTAGAGCCCGTTAACCAAGCCCATGATCCTCTCACGGCATGAGCGATTATCGACGGATACGCATTCCCGGAGCCAAATACTTTTTTACCGTGTCTCTGGCCGACCGGTCGTCAGATTTGCTGGTGCGTGAGGTGGCGCATTTGCGGGCGGCCTTTGCGGCAACGCAGAGAGAGCGGCCGTTCTGGTGCGATGTATTTGTGGTGTTGCCGGATCACCTGCACGCGGTTTGGACCTTGCCGCCGGGGGATACGGATTATTCGACGCGATGGGGTGCCGCGCTGAAGCCTGGCCTACAAGATGGAGTGATAGGTTCGTGCGCCCATCCTGCTCTCGCTAATCAATAAATACGACGCGAACAAATTTTCTTAAACGTAAGACCCAAAACGACACAAAGGCGAACCACGCGATCGCAAAAATTACTGTGTTTGACGCCTTCCAATCAAATTTTCGAGTGAGCCCCTCAGGATCGATTTTATAAACGTAATCAGAGAGATACATCGTGTCTTGTGTCGCGCAATTATTGTCAAATGCCTCTGTTAGTGGGAAATCCAAATTTTCGAAGTCGACTGGCCACAACCCTTCGCTCTCGAATTTCTCAATGTTTTCATTGTTGTCGATATCTAACAGGTATCTTTGCGAGCAATTAATAAGGACGGAATGATCATTCTTTTTGATCTGATCATATGACAATGAAGTCCCAAGCAGGCTGATACCCGTGATGAATCCAATCTGGAAAACCGCAAATTTGTTTATACTTTCTTCGCGTAGTGATCGAAAAAGAAGATAGCCCATGAACAACGCAATATGAAAAACAATCGCTAGGTATAGAATGATGAACAGCTCAATAATCGCCCTGCTGTCTGACTTAAAAAGAATATAAAGCGAAGCAATTCCACAAATAAGGCAAAAAGACCGCGAAAACTTTAGCTGGTGATCCATCTCTATTGTGGTTTCCTCGGAGATATCTTGCCCGGCATCTGAAAGCCCAGAAGCTGAAGGTCCAAGTTTTCCGATTTCAGGTGGTCGGTATAAAAATGACAAGACCACTGTGCAGGCAATCACCAAATAGATAGGCACATGGTACATCCATCCAAATGGGTTTTCGAACAAGGCGTTATCGGGCAGCAGCAAGCATGCCAGAATTGCAACAGATACTAGGACATAGGGCGATTTGTTTGGCCTCAGATAGTCCAGAAAAGGCATCAGTGGAGCCGCGAGAGCTGTAATCGGATCAGCCATAACATTCTCAAACAAAGAAACTTCTGTGAAGTTATCAGAATTCTGAGAATTTTGAAAATGACGCGTGAAAAAAGGCCATCCCGGTATCCCAGGATTGGCCTCGTTCATTTTTTGATTTTTCAGTTGTGGTCTGTGTTCACCGCGCAAACTTCTTATGCTTCAACCGCTTGGGCTCCAGCGCGTCTGGGCCCAAACGGCGCTTTTTGTCCTCTTCGTAATCCTCGAAGTTGCCCTCGAACCACTCCACATGGGCATCACCCTCGAACGCCAGAATATGCGTGCAAATCCGGTCGAGGAAGAAGCGGTCGTGCGAGATGACGACGGCGCAGCCGGCGAAATCGACCAGCGCGTCTTCCAGTGCGCGCAGGGTTTCGACGTCCAGATCGTTGGTCGGTTCGTCGAGCAGCAGGACGTTGCCACCCTCTTTCAGCAGGCGGGCCATGTGGACGCGGTTGCGTTCACCGCCTGACAGCAGCGAGACCTTTTTCTGCTGATCTCCGCCCTTGAAATTGAACGACGAGCAATAGGCGCGGGAATTGACCTGTGCGTCGCCCAACTGAATGATCTCGGCGCCGCCGGTGATCGCCTCCCACACGGTGTCATTGTCTTTGAGGTCGTCGCGGGACTGGTCGACATAGGACAGTTCGACCGTGTCGCCCAGCGTGATGGTGCCGCTGTCGGGCTGTTCCTGACCGGTGAGCATCTTGAACAGGGTTGATTTACCGGCGCCATTGGGGCCGATGACGCCGACGATGCCGCCGGGGGGCAGGGCAAAGTCCAGCCCTTCGATCAGTTGCTTGTCGCCCATGTGCTTCGACAGGCCCTCAACCTCGATCACCTTGCCGCCAAGGCGCTGGCCGTTGGGGATGACGATCTGGGCACGGGTCAGCTTTTCACGCTCGGACTGTTCGGCCAGTTCGTTATAGGCGTTGATCCGGGCCTTGGATTTGGCCTGACGGGCCTTTTGGCCCTGACGCATCCACTCCAACTCGCGTTGCAGGGTCTTCTGCTTGGACTTGTCCTCGCGGGCTTCCTGCTCCAGCCGTTTGGCTTTTTGTTCCAGCCATGCGGAATAGTTGCCCTCGTAAGGAATGCCGCGGCCCCGGTCGAGTTCGAGGATCCAGCCGGTGATGTCATCCAGGAAGTAACGGTCGTGAGTGACGATCAGGATGGTGCCTTTGTAGTCGATCAGGTGCTGTTGCAGCCAGGCGATGGTCTCGGCGTCCAGGTGGTTGGTCGGTTCGTCGAGCAGAAGCATGTCGGGCGCTTCCAGCAGCAGCTTGCACAGCGCCACGCGGCGTTTCTCACCACCAGAGAGGTTGGCGATGTTGGCGTCATCCGGCGGGCAGCGCAGCGCCTCCATCGAGACGTCGATCTGGCTGTCGAGGTCCCACAGGTTTTCGGCGTCGATCGCGTCCTGCAGGGTGGTCATTTCCTCCATCAGCTCGTCCGAGTAGTTCTCGGCGATTTCCATGGCGATTTCGTTGAAGCGGTCGACCTTGGCCTTTTTCGCGGCCACGCCCAGCATGACGTTTTCGCGGACGGTGAGCGATTCATCTAGCTGCGGTTCCTGCGGCAGATAGCCGACCTTGGCGCCCTCGGCGGCCCATGCCTCACCGGTGAAATCGGTGTCGAGGCCCGCCATGATCTTCATCAGCGTCGACTTACCCGCGCCGTTGACGCCGACGACACCGATTTTCACACCGGGCAGAAAGCTCAGGTGGATGTTTTCAAAGCACTTCTTGCCACCGGGATAGGTCTTGGAGACACCCTGCATGTGGTAGACATATTGATAGGCGGCCATGTCGCGTCCTCTGGGTCGGAGAAATTTGGTTGAAACGCTGGATATCCGAGGCGAGCGGGCGGGGCAAGCTGATGGTTTTGTGAATTTTCCATGGTCGATTGATGCGCTAGAACCGACACGACAAGGAGTGGTGGGGTTTTGGCAGAACTTGCAGAACTGATTGCCGGTTGGGCGCAGCCGGGACGGGTTGATTGGATCGGTCTTCGACCAGACCGACGCGCAGAGATGATTGCGGTGGATAAGGTCATGATCTCAGCCGACGGCCTCGACGGAGACCGCAGCCGTGCAGGCAAGCGGGCGGTGACTTTGATCCAGCAAGAACATCTGGCGGTAATTGGGTCTTATCTGGGGCAGGGGGCGGTTGCGCCGGAAATCCTGCGGCGCAATCTGGTGGTTTCGGGGATCAATCTGGCGGCGCTCAAGGGGCGTGAAGTACAGGTGGGCGAAGCGATTTTGCGTTTTACTGTGATCTGTGCGCCGTGCAGCCGGATGGAGGAAGCGCTGGGCGAGGGGGGCTATTCCGCTGTGCGGGGGCATGGGGGATGGTGCGCCGAGCTTGTGCGGCCCGGACGGGTCAAGGTAGGCGATGCGGTGCAGCCGATTGATTGACAAGCCGCCTCAGTTCTGAACATCAGCGGGGGATGGAGCGATATGCCATTCCATATGCGCGGCCCGGGCAGGTCGTGGGTTTGTTCGGGGGGTCGTTTGACCCTCCGCATCAAGGCCATGTGCATGTGACGCGAGAGGCGATGAAAGCCTTTGGGCTGGATCGGGTGTGGTGGCTGGCGTCACCGGGCAATCCGTTGAAAGAACGCGGACCTGCACCCTTGGCACAACGGGTCGCGGCGGCGCGCGATGTGATGCGGCATCCGCGGGTCGAGGTCACGGATATCGAAGCACTGACCGGGACGCGGGCGACGGCGGATACGTTGGCGGCGCTCAGACGGCTTTATCCAGGCGTCCGATTCGTCTGGCTGATGGGCGCGGATAATCTGGCGCAGTTTCATCGCTGGAAAGACTGGCGGCTGATCATGGACAGTATCCCGGTGGGCGTGGTGGCGCGGCCCGGCGATCGGATTTCGGCCCGGATGTCCCCGGCGGCGCGGCTTTATGCCAGGTACCGCATTGATGGGCAGGCGCGGCATTTGCTGGGGCGAGCGGACGCTCCGGCCTGGTGTTTCGTGAACGTGCCGATGGTTGATCTGAGTTCAACTGATCTTCGCAATCGCGGCATCTGGGGCGATGGGGTGTTGCCCGAATGACTCCTATCGGCGCATAATCTTAATCAAGTGATTGTCTGCATTAAAGCTCTGGGATTCTAATAGACCCATGGTTGATCGTATTTCGCGTCGTTTATTTCTGGGTGGATTGGGGGCGTCTCTGGTTCCGGGCACGGGTCTGGCCGAGGCGCCTTTGGTGTCTCTGCGCCCTGTTCTACGTGGGCCGCAACCCAGCGGGGCTGAGCGGCTGGTTAAGGCGGCGGGGCTGAGGGGCGAGGTTGTTTTTGCCGTGGCCGACGTGGAAACCGGAACGCCGCTGGAGGTGTTCGGCGAGGGCCAAAGCCTACCACCAGCCAGCGTCGCCAAGGCGCTGACGGCGCTTTATGCGCTGGATGTTTTGGGGTCAGAGCATCGGTTCGAAACGCGCCTGATCGCGGATGGGCCCATTGAGAACGGCATTCTGAAAGGTGACCTGATCCTTGCGGGTGGCGGTGACCCGCTGCTGGACACTGATGCGCTGGCGAGCATGGCAGCCAATTTGCGCAAGGCCGGGATTGTCGAGGTGCAGGGTGCGTTCAAAGTCTATGACGGTGCCTTGCCGTATGTGTTCAGTATCGACCCCGGGCAGCCGGATCATCTGGGCTATAGCCCGTCGATCAGCGGGATTTCCCTGAATTTCAACCGCGTGCATTTCGAGTGGAAACGCGAAGGATCTGGCTATGGCGTGACCATGGATGCGCGCAGTTCGAACTATAAACCGTCGGTCGAGATGGCCCGGATGCAGGTCGAGAACCGCAGCCTGCCGATCTATACCTATCAGCCAAGCGCGCGGCAGGATCGCTGGACCGTTGCCAAAGGCGCGCTGGGCAATGAAGGGGCGCGGTGGTTGCCGGTGCGCAAGCCCGCGCTTTATGCCGGGGATGTGTTCCGCACTCTGGCGCGGGTGAACGGCATCGTCCTGGGCCGGGTGCAGGTGACGCGGCAGGTGCCGCAAGGGACCGCTCTGGTCGTGCATCAGAGCGACCCGTTAGAGAGCATTCTGAAGGGGATGCTGAGATATTCGACCAATCTGACCGCTGAAATGGTTGGTCTGGCGGCCACGAAGGCGCGCGGGGTTGAACCGCAGAACCTCGAGGACTCGGCCGCCGAGATGAACCTTTGGGCGGCAGAGCGTTTTGGCGCGGAGGGGATCGCGATGCTTGACCATTCCGGTCTCAATGGCGCGTCGCGCATGGCCCCTGCGGGACTGGTCAAGGCGCTGGTTGCGGCGGGGCAGTCCAAGGAATTGCGGCCCCTTTTGCGCTCGTTCACTTTGGCTGACAAAAACGGGCGGCCGGTCAAGGATCATCCCATCAAGGTGGATGCGAAGACCGGGACGCTTAACTTTGTGTCTGGTCTGGGGGGCTATCTGACCACGCCTGACGGGATTGATTTGGCCTTTGCGATCTTCACGGCGGATACGGCGCATCGGGCCACCATCCCGCGCGCGTTGCGCGAACGTCCGGATGGCGCCCGCGCCTGGAACCGGCGATCACGCAGCTTGCAGCGCACTCTGATCGAGCGGTGGGGAACGATCTACGGCAGTTAAGTGGTGTGGCGCGCCCGTGCACCGCGTTCGATTGCGGCGGCGTGCAGTCGGTCAATGCTGAGTTCGTACCGGATTTCTTCCAGCAGGCGCAGTTCGGTTTCAGCCAGCGAACCGTCAGCGGCTGCGACGTCGCAGGCCAGTGCATAGGCCGTTTCATTCAAACGCTCGGGTAGGTTCTCGCGGATCAGGCCAAACAGGGCATCCAACCCATCCTCTTGTTCAAACAGGTCAAACACGATCTGCGAGACACGGCGCATGCGGTCGATATCGTAACCGGCAAAAACCGGCAGCATGTTGACCGCGCCTTCGATCTTGACCAGCTCGGCAGTGCGAATGGTCTCATCCGAGGCGGAGATCGCCACCATGATCGCCACAAGGCAATCCTGCGGGGACATGGGATGAGGGGTTTGCTCGGTCATGGGATCGTCCTGATTGATACGTCGGTTGCTGCACGATAGGAGCGGGGGCGGGGAGGTTCAACTGGTAGTTTATGGCGGGTGAAGCATGTGACCGAGGCGTGGTGTTATTCCGGGGACGATGTGAAGGTCCGCAGGGAGCCCGAAGATGACAATGTTATCCTTTCGGTCTAGCTTGCAGGTCATGCAATAGTCGGAGAGATTATTATGTCCACGCCAGAAAGCAGGCTTGAAGAATTGGGCTTGAAATTGCCTGCGCCTACCAAGTTACCGGATGGCCTGCACATACCCTTCGAATTTGTTAATGTCAGAGGTGACCGAGCACTTTTCTCAGGTCACCCAAAAAACGCAATGGATGGTAGTCTGGCCGGGCCCTTTGGAGTTGTCGGAGCCGAAATTACTACGGATCAAGCGTATGCTGAGGCCCGCGAAGTGGCACTAACGGTACTGGCTAACCTGAAAGCAGAAATAGGCGAGCTATCAAGAATTGTTGGATGGGTCCGCGTCTTTGGTATGGTCACATCTGCGCCCGGATACTCGGATCAACATATTGTGGTAAATGGCTTTAGCGATTTGATCATTGAGGTGTTTGGCCCAGACATCGGTCGCCATGCGCGTTCTGCTATCGGTGTGTCTGGACTACCGCTCGGTTTCGCAATGGAAATTGAGGGCGAAGTCATGATCTCTGCCTGATAGGCCTGCGAAGGCTTAGTCCGCAAAGCGGACATTCGCAATCCAAAGCAAACATCGATTGGATGGCGTGCAGGCGACTGAAGGCATGAAAATCCTCACCCTTTATTGACTCATACTGCACCTGCACAATAACAGGGGCCGGTCCGGGCGCATGGGGTGTCTGGCACGTTTCCCGATGGAGTATCCAAATGTCTGACCTGCGTGAAACCGCGATGACGTCCAAGGCGTGGCCGTTTGAAGAGGCGCGGCGGTTGCTCAAACGGTATAAGCAGGGTGCTCCGGAGAAGGGATATGTGCTGTTTGAGACGGGCTATGGCCCCTCGGGTCTGCCGCATATTGGCACCTTTGGCGAGGTTGCGCGGACCACAATGGTCAAGCGCGCGTTTGAGGCGCTGTCGGATATTCCGACCAAGCTGATCTGTTTCTCGGACGACCTGGATGGGATGCGGAAGGTGCCGAGCAATGTGCCGAATCCTGAGGCGCTGCAGGATTATCTGCAATGCCCGCTGACCTCGGTGCCCGATCCGTTTGGCACGCATGACAGCTTTGGTGAACATAACAACGCCATGCTGCGCCGGTTCCTCGATACCTTCGGGTTCGAGTACGAATTCTATTCGGCGCGTGAGTTTTATCGCTCGGGCCAGTTTGACGAGATCCTCAAGCGCGCCGTTGAGAAATATGACGACGTGATGGCGATCATGCTGAAAAGCCTGCGCGAAGAGCGTCAGCAGACCTATTCGATCTTCCTGCCGATCCACCCCGAGACCGGGCGGGTTCTGTATGTGCCGATGAAGAAGGTTTGTGCCGAGACCTACACTGTCACTTTCGATGACGAGGATGGCAAGGAATGGACGCTGCCCGTGACCGGTGGAAACGTCAAGCTGCAGTGGAAGCCGGATTTCGGCGCGCGCTGGGCCGCGTTGGGCGTTGATTTCGAGATGTATGGCAAGGAACATGCCACCAACGAAAAGATCTATGACGCGATCTGCCGGGCCTTGGGCGGTCGTGCGCCAGAGCATTTCAGCTATGAGCTGTTTCTGGACGAAAACGGTCAGAAGATTTCCAAGTCGTCGGGCAATGGCGTGTCGATTGACGAATGGCTGACCTATGCGCCGACCGAGTCGCTGGCCTATTTCATGTACCAGAAGCCCAAGACGGCAAAGCGGATGCATTTCGATGTGATCCCGAAAGCTTATGATGAGTATCATCAGCAGTTGCGGGCCTACCCGGGGCAGGACCTGAAGGCGCAGTTGAACAATCCTGTGTGGCATATCCACGGTGGGAATGTACCTGAATCCACGCTGATGGTGCCCTTTGCGATGCTTCTTAACCTGGCGTCGGTTTCGGGAGCCGAGGATAAAGAGGCGCTGTGGGGTTTCATTCGCCGGTATGCGCCTGAGGCGACCGCCGAGACCCATCCCGATCTGGATGAGGCGGCGGGCTTTGCGGTGCGTTACTTCAACGATTTTGTCAAACCGACGCGCAAGCACCGCGCGCCGACGGATCAGGAACGCGAAGCGCTGGAGGCGTTGAAGGCGGCGTTGGAGGCCTATGACGGGCCGATGGAAGACGAGGCACTGCAATCGGTGGTCTATTCCATCGGGCGCGAGCGGTTTGATCCGATGCGCGGCTGGTTCACGGCGCTTTATGAGGTGCTGCTGGGGGCATCGCAGGGCCCGCGCTTCGGTGGGTTCATCGCACTTTATGGCGTGCCGGAGACGACAGCCCTGATCGACAAGGCGCTGGCCGGAGAACTGGCCTGATTTGACCTGACCTCGCGTGGGGCTACTCTTGATTCAGGAGGTGGCCCCATGCGTCGATTATTGCTTGCCCTATCCCTGAGTGCCGGACTGGCATCCGGAGCTTTTGCTCAGAGTGACGAGATCGAGGCCAATATCTCGGCCCAGATACAGGCGTTCAAGGCGGATGACTTTGCCACCGCTTTCACTTTTGCCAGCCCCAATATCCAGCGCATGTTTGGCGACCCGGATAATTTCGGGGTCATGGTTCGGCGCGGTTATCCGATGGTCTGGCGGCCAGCGGAGGTGCGGTTTCTGGAACTGCGCGAGGTCGCCGGGAACCTGTGGCAGAAGGTCATGATCACCGATGGCGAGGGTCGCGTGCATTTGCTGGATTACCAGATGATCCAGCAAGAGGGCCGTTGGAAGATCAATGGCGTGCAGTTGCTGGGTAATTCTGACCCGGCGGCGTGAGGCAACACCACCGTCACGGTGGTAAGAGCCGCGATTAATCCCTTTTCGATACTCAGACCCATGCGCTTGGGCTCAGGGCCCGGGCGGTATCGGGTTTTGGCGCGCGTGCTTGGCGCGATTGGGAAAGGGATTTTACATGAACAAGGCAATCACCGACGGCATCGTGTTCATGCCGCCCGCCTATGCGGCTGGTCTTGGGGTCTGGTCCAGCGGCGACGGCACGCCGGGCTCTCCGACCTATGAGGGGTCGGGTACGGGGGTGTTCGTTCCAGCGGACGCGGATTTTGCGGGCTGTCTGGAGATTTACAAGACGGCAGAGCCTCAGCGGCTGCGCTATATGGGGCAAACGCCTTTGTTGCCCGGCTGCTATCTGCAGATCAAGGCGCGGGTGAAGGCGATCAGTGGGCCGCTGCCCGAGGTGCGGATCGCGGGCTGGGTCGGTGGTGCAGGAGATGCGCATGTGGACGGGTTGGTCGAGCAGGGCCCCGCGGTGCAACTGACCGGCTATGGCACAGTGCATGAGGTGACGGCCATCGTGGGCACAGGGCTGCGCCCCGGTGTGGATATGCCGTGGGGCAATGCGGCGCTTTACGGTCACTTTGGTCTGGATATCGAAGGCATGAACGGTGCGGTGGTGCGGGTCGATGATATCGAGATCTCAGATGTGACCTCGGTCTTCCTGCGGGACATGATCGGTTTGGTCGACGTGCGCGATTTTGGGGCGGTGGGCGACGGCGTTACCGATGACTCGGCGGCGTTTGAGGCGGCGGATCAGGCGGCGAACGGGCGCAAGGTTTATATTCCGCAAGGTGAGTTCCGGCTGGAAGAGAACACTAATATGGCATCCGAGGTCTCATTCGACGGCACCGTTACTATGCCGGTCGACAAGATGCTGCTGCTGACCAAGAATTTCGATCTGCCGACCTATATCACCGCCTTTGGTGACGAGATGCTGGCGTTTAAAAAGGCGTTTCAGGCGCTGTTAAATAGCTCGGACCATGAATCGCTGGATCTGGGCGGGCGCAAGATTGCGGTGACCGAACCCATCGATATGGCGGCGGCTGTGCCGAACCGGACGGGGTATGCCACCCGTCGGGTGGTGCGCAACGGACAGTTTGACGTCAAAAGCAGTTCGAACTGGGATACCGAGACCTTCACCTCAATCGCGACATACAGCCCGTCTGATCCCGATACGCTGACCAATGTGGCCAATGTGGCCAATATCCCGGTGGGGTCGCTGGTCACCGGCAGTGGCGTCGGGCGCGAGGTTTATGTGCAGTCGAAAAACGAAAGCACGGGTGAGATCACGCTGAGCGCGCCGACCTATGATGCGGCGGGTACGCAGACTTTTACCTTTACCTCGTTCAAATACCTGCTGGATTTCAGCGGATTCAGCGCGCTGCAGAAATTCAACATGGAAGGGATCGAGTTCCAGTGTAACGGTCGATGCAGCGCGATCCGGCTGTCTCCGGGCGGGAACACCTTTGTGCTGAAGGACTGTTTCATCAGTCGCCCGAAGGATCGCGGTGTCACCTCTATCGGGCGCGGATGCCAGGGAATGTTGATCGATGGCTGTCAGTTCCTGTCGACCGAGGAAAGTCTGGATGTGCCGGATCGAAGCTCAATCGCGTTGAACGCGAATGCCAACGACGTCAAGCTGCGCCACAACCGGGCCACCCGGTTCCATCATTTTGCGGTGCTGAGCGGCGACAACAATCTGGTGCTGGGCAACCACTTCTTTCAGGGCGACAATGTTGCCAATGGGGTGCGCAATGCTGGCTTGGTGATCATCGGTGGCTATAACAGTTCGTCCATCGCCGAGAACTATGTCGATAACTGTTTTATCGAGTGGACCAACGAGCACGATGCGAACCCGGATTACTTTACCAGCTTCTCGTTCAGCGCGCTGAGCATCACGGATAACATCTTCTACGCCAGCGATGTCGCGCCCTGGTTCAGCTATCTGGTGATCCGGCCCCATGGCACGGGTCATTTCCTGAACGGGCTGACCGTGACCGGCAACAAATTCCGCGTCAACAATGTGCGGATCGACCGGGTGGATCGGGTCGATACCAGTTTTGCCGATCTAGATCCGGAACGGCACAAGAGGGTTTGTTTCGAGAATAACACGTTCCACGGCATTGACACCCCTTGCGCCAACCCGTTGCGGGTGCAGCACACGCAAAGCTCTCCATCCTCGGCCTGGACTGTCAGCTCGCAAGGGCAATTGCCTTTTGGGGGCAGGGCGCGCGGGTGCGACTCGGTCGTGGCGCTGGGAAGCCTCAGGACTGCGCTGAACGCGATACGCTATGTCGCGCCATATGTCGAACTGCGTCAGGGGGCGAGCCAAAGTGATATTCGCCTGCGCTGGTCTGAAGGGTTGCGCGGGGCAGTCTCGACAATCCTGCGGATCGATACCTGATTGAGATGTGGGCCGCCTTCCCTTGGGCGGCCCATTCTTAATAGCTGCGCCAAAGGGCAAATTTGATCCCGATATTCTTATCATTCGAATTGCGTTCTGCGCCCAGAATCCAGGTGAGTTTTCCTGTCTTCGGACGATACATCAGCGAGGGTCGCACCCGCCAATACCAGGGGCGATCTGAAATATATGAAGTTTCGACCTGCAAAAGCGGATCAATACGCCGACCCGAGGATAGGCCAGCCGTGAAGTCCAGCTTGTGGATCAGCGCCTCATGCGTGCGATTTTCAACCGCGGCGTCCACATTGATCCAACCTCCGCCAATCCCGGTTTGAATGCCTTTGCCATATGAAAGCGTTGCCTTGTACATGGCCCAGGCGCCGTATTGGCGGTGGTGCGCACCGATGCCGAATTCGGCGGCAAATCGGCCTGCTTGCCCGAAATCCGCAACCGGAATACGGGCGAAGACCATCGCATGCCCATAGAGATCCTGATGTTCCTCGACATCAAGGCCAATGGTCAGTTTTGGTCTCAGCCCCCATTCAGCATAAAGCGCGGATTTGTATTTGTAGATCCCGTCTTCTTTTTTGAAGGCGGTTACTGAGAGCGCGGTGAAGCTTGAGCCTTTTTCGCGCAGCCAAGCCCCAGCGAAGGCCGGAGTGCTCAACAAAGCGAGCAGCAGATAGATAAGAACCAGACGCGCCATGGCTGCAGCATCGGTAGACTTGGTTAACGGATGGTTAGTTTCTTGTTCATCTTCGAGAAAGTTTTTTGACCCTTGCCGCCTTGTATGTGCAGGAAAAGGGTGGCGTTTTCAAAAGCTGTGATAGGCTTGGGGGAGCTAGTTAAGGAGAAGCCAGATGCCGCAGATTTCCAAGACCAACAGTTATCAGACCGTCATCACCACATTCGAGATGACCCCCGGAACCTGCCAGGATCTTCTTGAAGCGCTGACGGCCGCCTATGCCGAGTTCATTTCAAAACAGCCGGGGTTCATTTCCGCCGGGCTGCATGTGAATGACGCCCAGACCCGGATCGCCAACTATTCGCAATGGGAGCGGCGCGAGGACTTTCTGGCGATGTTGCGGACGCCGGAAATGCGAGAACGCAATCGCAGGCTCAACGAGCTGTGTAAAAGTTTTGAGCCTGTGATGTATGACGTGGCCGAGACATTCGGCGATAGCTGATCTGTATCAAGGCGCAGCCTTGATGCACGGCGCAGGATAACGGCGCAACAACGGAGGCGCGTGCCATGTATCACAATATCCTTGTTCCGATTTCCTTTGACGCTGAACGGGACAGCTCGGGCGCATTGAAGCTGGCACAGTTGCTGGCGACGCCTGAGGCCGAGGTCACCCTGCTGCATGTGGTTGAACACATCCCGGATTACGCGATCTCTTACATGCCCGCCGAGTATCTTTCGGAAGCGCGCAAGGCGATCCAGGCCGAGTTGGACACATTGGCCGCGGGTGTGCCGAATGCCAAAGGTTTGGTGATCGAAGGGCATTCCGGGCGCACAATTCTGGATTGGGCCGAAGCGAACAAGCCTGATCTGATCATCATGGCCTCACATCGCCCCGGTATGCAGGATCTGCTGCTGGGCTCGACGGCGACCCATGTGGTGCGCCACGCCAAATGTGCAGTGCATGTGGTGCGGTAATACCCGTCTTTTTCTTATAAGGGCGCTCGTATGGCCATGGCTTTGCCACATAGGTCATGTAACAGCTTGGTCATGACGAGCGGGAAAGTGGCGAAAGAGGCTGAACCAAGCCCACGTTTGACACGGCGACAGCGGAAGGCAGATGCACTGCGCAGGCAGGCTCTGTCACCGTTGCGTATTCTTCTTATGGTTCTGGCTCTGCCGATAACAACCGGAATGATCGCCATCGGTGTTTACCTGCGTGTCTCCGATTATGAGCGGCATGAAGCGGTGGTTCATCTGGTGGCGCTGGCCGGTTGCGATGCTGTTGGGATGTTGGGCTTTGGGCCATTCCGCGAAGGTGGCCCCGGGTATCACAAGCGCAATGATCCCGATGGCGATGGTGTCGCCTGTGGGTCATTTGCCTTGCAACAGCAGCGCAACGTTGCGATGCCGGGAAGAAACACCGAGTCCACGTCTCAGAGTATCGAGCCCCCCAAACAGCGGACCGTTGGCACTGCTAAGTTTCTGAAGCCATGAAATGTGGGTTTCGAAATCTTTGAAAGATTTCGGGGCGCTTTCTTTATAAGAAAGCGGTGCGCAGCTCAGGTGAGCCAGCGCACCGGCGCGCGATTGCAAAAGATTACGATCTGGCCCGAGTTTTCCACCACTTGATACCCGCGGCGGTGAATTTCGGCCATAAAGCGCTCCATCCCGGCAAAGCGTTCGATATCACGCGCCTTGCGTCGGATCACGCCACCCTGCTGAACGGCCTTGGACCTGAAAAGATCGCTGAGCCAAACTTCGGGCGAGAGGGGAGCGTTTTGGCTATTCATCACTGATGATTTGACGCAACAAGGTTAATGCGGGGTAAAGGGTTTGTAGACCCATTCAGGACTTGCCTTGCTTTGGTCAGAGCGCCACAGTCCCGGCGATGACACGTGATGAATTCAACTCTTTTTGTTCCGACCTCAAAGCGACAAGCCATGTGGTGCAATGGGGCAATGCCGATGTCTGGAAAGTGGGGGGCAAGGTGTTCGCAATCTGCGGCTGGAATGAGGGCAAGGATGCGTTCACCTTCAAGGCCACCGACCTTGCCTTTGAGGTTTTGGGTGATGAACCCGGCATCCGCCCAGCGCCCTATCTGGCATCACGCGGCATGAAGTGGCTACAGGTTTATGAGGAACGCGGCATGAGCGATGCCTCGCTTCGCGATCATATCGTTATCTCGTATGATCTGGTTGTCGCCAAGCTGACCAAGAAGCAGCGCGCTGAACTGGGCCTCTAGGCCTTCATGGCGTGCAGCAATTCCAGCAGTTGTTTCCGGTCATCGTCGTCGGCATAGTCACCGGTCGCCAAACGTTCCGCGATGCGCAGGCGCAGGCGGTCTTGTTGCGTGCGCACCTCTTCGCCGGCGGTTTCGGCCAGCGTTTTCATGATCGTGGCGACCGCCTGCTGCCGTTTGGTGGTCGGGTTGGCGATGTAGTCGACAAGGCTCTGCTGCCCGGAATCGAGGATGTTTTCGGCCAGATCGCGCAACTGATCTCCGTTCGGGAGCAACGCAGGCTCGGCACCTTTCGCGGGTAGGACTTCCGGCGGGTTGCGCGGGGTTTCGGCCAGTGCGTTGGCGCCATCGACGAAGGCTTCGGTGATCATCCGCGTGATCCTGATCGCGCGCGGGTCTTTGAACAGGGCCGAGGCGATGGCCACACCGTAATCGGTATAGACCCACGGATTGACCCGCCGCCCGCCGCGGCCTTTGGGTTTTGAAATCACATTCTGTGATTGCAAATCTGCGACTTCGGCATCGGTCAGCTGAAAGCGGTAGCCTTCAAACAGGTCTGCATTGCGCGAGACGGCCTGATTGAAGGCGCTGACTGATTTGCCGTAGAATTGCGCCAGGTCTTCGGCCAAAACCACGCGCTGCCCGCGCACCCTGTGAATGGCGCCTTGGACCTCATGCGGGCTGGGCAGGTTTTCCGGGTTTGTCATCGCATCCGTTTGGAATCACAATCTGTGATTTCAAACGTGACGCAGCACGCGCTGGGCTGCAAGTTTGAACTGCGGGCGGGTTCGTTGACTTTTTCCAAAAGGTCTGACCAGCCCTGCCAATGCTCTGATACTAATACAATTTTCAGATGACCGCTTTGACCCTCTATCAAGTTGACAATCCTTATGGATTGACTGATACAAACGGAACAAGACCGGGCCGTTAGCTCAGCTGGATTAGAGCAGGGAACTTCTAATTCTCAGGTCGGGGGTTCGAGTCCTCCACGGCTCGCCACTTCTTCAGATTTTCTCCGAGTTTGGGCATGGATGCGGCCTGCGCATCTGGGTGCAGGCCATAGGGTCAAACTGCGCCAAGTGGCTTTTAGGTTGCCCTAATTTCCTACGCGTCGGGCCCTAGGTCCAATCGCATGAACGCGCTGTTGGGATCGGGCGCGTAGCCATAGATCGGCCCGCAATAGGAATAACCCAGCGCCTCATAGAGCTTGCGCGCAGCCTCATATTCCGAAAGATGTTCGGCACCGGTTTCGAGGACCAGCGCGGAAATGCCCTCGGCTTGGGCCAGATCGGCCAGATGGGCCATGATCACCCGCGCCAAACCCCGCCCGCGCGCCGCCGCAATCACATGTACCGATTTTACCTCAGCCGTGCCATCAGGCAGAGCCTTCAAGGCGCCACAGCCCAGAGGTTGGCCATCCTCGTAAAGCGCCCAGAAACGAATGTCCGGTCCCTGCAGGGCGTCAACATCCATTGTATGGTTCGAGGTCTGAGGCGTCGCCTCCCAGCTATGAGCGAGATGCGCTTGAATGATCGGGCGCAGATCCTTTGCGCCGGGGTCCGCTGGGCGAATCTCGATCATTCAAAGAGCCGTTTCAGTGGGTCCAGGGGCCGCGCCGGTCGGTGGCGAAGTTCTCACCATAGCCGCGCGCGCGCAGGTTCGGTTTACGCTTATGCGGTTCGCTCACCTGTGCGTCGATACCGTTGTCCTTGGCGTAATCCAGCGCCTCTTCCTTGGTGTCGAATTTCAGGCGCACCTGAGTCTGAGTGTCATTGGATGAGGTCCAGCCCATCAGCGGATCGACCTCGCGCGCAGAAGCGGGGGCATATTCCAAAACCCACTTGCGGGTCTTGGCCATCCCCGAGGTCATCGCATTTCGCGAAGGCTGGTAAATCCGTGCGCGCATGTCGCCTCTCCGTACTCACTTGGCTGAGGCTGTTTATGCGTCAGAGCGCGCGCCGGGACAAGATGACAAATGTCGCGGATGCGTCGAACGCCTGATGTCGGAAACTGTCATCAGTGGCGCATATACCAGTGAATGCGATGGCCGACCGCGCGCGGCCTCAGAACCATGAGGTCAAATTGCGGAGGGATTCGCAATTGCAGCCCGCCAAACATCGATCAGCCCTTGCAGCTGGACAAAATAAGAACAAATGTAAGGGCCTGATCCGGAGCCTGCCTATGCCATACGCCCATTCCGACAAGACCCAATTGACCGCCGATGACGTGCGCGCGCGCCTGAAACTGGAAGGCGGCAAGCAGTTTGTCATGCACACCGAATTTGCCCCAGCGGGCGACCAGCCCACGGCGATCAAAGAGCTGGCTGGCGGTGTGAATGATGGGGAACGCGATCAGGTTCTGTTGGGCGCGACGGGCACAGGCAAAACATTCACCATGGCCAAGGTGATTGAGGAAACTCAGCGCCCCGCCATCATCCTTGCGCCGAATAAGACGCTGGCCGCGCAGCTTTATGGTGAGTTCAAGGGGTTCTTTCCCGAGAACTCGGTCGAGTATTTCGTATCCTATTACGACTACTATCAGCCCGAGGCCTATGTGCCGCGCTCGGATACGTATATCGAGAAGGAATCGCAGATCAACGAACAGATCGACCGGATGCGCCACTCGGCCACGCGGGCGCTGTTGGAGCGAGACGATGTGATCATCGTGGCCTCGGTTTCGTGCATCTACGGTATCGGCTCG
This sequence comes from Ruegeria sp. BA2, assembly GCF_056539605.1. Lineage (NCBI taxonomy): Bacteria > Pseudomonadati > Pseudomonadota > Alphaproteobacteria > Rhodobacterales > Roseobacteraceae > Ruegeria > Ruegeria sp. BA2. The sequence goes on from NZ_JBQFVE010000004.1 coordinate 386,122, forward strand.
GTTGAGACATACGGGGCGATGACGCAGGACTTGAAAGTCGGTAATGAATATGACCAGCGCCAAGTGATGGCCGATCTGGTAGCCCAGCAATACCGCCGCAACGATCAGGCGTTTCAGCGTGGGTCCTTCCGCGTGCGTGGTGATTCACTGGAGATCTGGCCTGCCCACCTTGAGGACCGCGCCTGGAAGTTCTCGTTCTTCGGCGAAGAGCTGGAGCAGATCACGGAATTCGATCCTCTGACCGGCGAACGTGCCGCCACGATGGAGCAAGTACGGGTCTATGCGAATTCGCACTACGTCACGCCGAAGCCGACGATGAATCAGGCGATCATCGGGATCAAAAAGGAACTGCGCATCCGGCTGGACCAACTGGTAGGCGAGGGCAAGCTGCTGGAAGCGCAACGTCTGGAACAGCGTACGAACTTCGATCTGGAAATGCTTGAGGCCACGGGTGTCTGCAATGGGATCGAGAACTATTCGCGCTATCTGACCGGACGCGCGCCGGGTGAACCACCCCCGACCCTGTTCGAATTCATCCCGGACAACGCCATCGTCTTCGCTGACGAATCCCATGTCAGCGTCCCGCAGATCGGCGGCATGTACCGGGGCGACTATCGCCGTAAGTTCACGCTGGCCGAACACGGCTTCCGCCTGCCGTCCTGCATGGACAACCGCCCGCTGAAGTTCGAGGAATGGGACGCCATGCGCCCGCAATCCGTCTTTGTCTCGGCCACGCCGGCGAAGTGGGAAATCGAACAGACTGGAGGCGTCTTCACCGAACAGGTCATCCGCCCCACCGGCCTCTTGGACCCCGAGGTCGAAATCCGCCCGGTGTCGATGCAGGTGGACGACCTGCTGGACGAGGTGCGCAAGGTCGCCGCCAACGGCTTCCGCACGCTGGTCACGACACTGACCAAACGTATGGCCGAGGACCTGACCGAATACCTGCACGAACAGGGAATAAAAGTCCGCTACATGCACTCCGATATCGACACGCTGGAACGGATCGAAATCCTGCGTGATTTGCGGTTGGGGGCCTTCGACGTTCTGGTCGGCATCAACCTTCTGCGCGAAGGGCTCGACATCCCAGAATGCGGGTTGGTCGCCATTTTGGACGCGGATAAGGAAGGCTTCCTGCGCTCGGAAACCTCGCTGATCCAGACCATCGGTCGCGCCGCGCGGAACGCAGATGGCCGGGTGATCATGTATGCCGACAAGATCACCGGCTCGATGGAGCGCGCTTTGGGCGAAACCAACCGCCGCCGCGCCAAGCAGATCGCCTATAACGAGGAACACGGCATCACGCCGGAAACGGTGAAAAAGAATGTCGAGGACGTTCTGGCCGGTCTTTACGAAGGCGACGTCGACATGAACCGCGTCACCGCCACCATCGACAAACCGATGCACGGCGCAAATCTCGAAGCGCACTTGGACGGCCTGCGCGAGCAAATGCGCAAAGCTGCCGAGAACCTGGAATTCGAAGAGGCCGCCAACATCCGGGATGAGATCAAACGTCTGGAAGCGGTCGATCTGGCCGTCGCCGACGATCCGATGGCGCGCCAATGGGCGGTCGAGAAAGCGTCCGAGGATGCGGTGAAATCGCGTGGACGCTCAACGGCTGGGAGGCCGGGGCAGCGGGGTGGGAATGTTAAGCGGAGGAAGCGGTAGAAAAGGACTCCCGGTCACGGATGCTTCCGAGAGTCCCGTTTTCTTAGCCGTTGCAGCTAGGATTCCATTTGGCGACTAAATCCCTTTCCTCCGCCAATCGGGCCTGCTCTCCACTTTCGTTTGTATGAGCATGAATGTGGGTTGCACCGTTCCTGCGGATACAATCCATCTTATGGTGGTTGTCGAACCTTTCGCTCAAATCCGACGTTTGACCAGTGTAGATAGGCTTGTATCTGCCAGGAGATACTTCCTTGGCAAATATATAATTGCCTGGCTTGGCGACAAAGTTCGGAGGCAGTTCATAAATCCAATACTTATAGGATTTGCCTGATTGGCCTTGCCACGTGATTGTGTTTTGTTTGGTTAGCGTCATTACACGCCCTTTCTCAAAAAATGAGAACGGTCGCTTGACCTCGTCGTTTTGAGTTGCATAACTCAAATTGCACTCGACTTACCGCTGCGACCGTCCAAGGTACGCGGACCGGAGTGAAGCGCCGCCAAAGCCCGCCAGCTTTGGCGGCGTACTGATTCCAGTGGTGCTACAAGCGTGTCGCTGAATCGGATTAGCGTCAACTACAAAATGACAAATCTCCCCCGGATCCCGCTACAGATCTGGAAGGTACACAATCTATCGTAGTTTTTCCAAGTGTTACCCCCATATATTGGGGCAGTCAATGTGCTTTCCTGTGGATAACCAGTGTTTGGACACAACATATCGACAAAGTTATCCACAGCCACACAATCTACAGCAAGCGTAGGATGGGTGCTCGTACCCATCTCCCACCGTGACCATACAACAACCGATAAAACCCTCTCAGATCACGGTGCCAACGCCTCAGAAATCAAACAGCTCGTCCAGAAACCCGCCGCGCTTCTTCTTTTTCCGATACCCGTGATCGGACCGATCGTCGTAGCTCCGCTGCGGCGGCGGCGGCGGGGTATGGGCGGCGGATCGTTCGATGATTTTGTCCAGCTCTCCGCGGTCCAGCCACACGCCGCGACATTGCGGACAATAGTCGATCTCGACCCCGCTCCGCTCTGTGATCACCAGCTGAGTTCCATCAATCGGACATTGCATCAGACGCTCTCCCTTTTCTGTCCTGACCAGATGGGATCGCGCGCAGCGATTTTCACCCCAGTGCGACCACAAGTCCCGCAATGGGGTAAAGCCAAAGGGCAGAAAAGCCTCTGCCTCTGAGTTAACCTTTATCCCAATGGGCAATCACATCATAGCCAACCGGCGTCGGCGGACCTTCCAGAAATTCCGCAAACTGACCCCATAGCTCGGCCACTTTGGGCGCGTTTGCGTTCGAGGTTTCCTCGCTTTCCACCACCGAGATCACATAGCCCGAGCCGTCCTCGTTCATCACGTTGGTAAAGCAGTGCATGCCAGGCATGCCCATGATGTCGGATTTCAGATCATTCATTTTCGCTGTCGCCGCCTCGCGCGTGCCGGGCTTCATCTTGAATTGAGTAATACGTGCAAACATGACTTTCCTCCCTCGTTCGGCGAAATTGCCATAAGGCGTGACCGGTCCGGCCGCCCCGCGCGTAACCTAGCACAGCGACCTGAAATCTCGCATTGATACTTGGAGAATCAAGGCATTTTCAACCTAACGCCTGACCTTAGCGCGGCAGTTGTCACTTCAAAGTTGTAGCCCAGTGGATGCTGCCCAGCACGCATGAGGTCCAGAGCGCCATTCACTGGATAGGCTTAGCCCGAGTTGTGCTGGCCGGGAATCTGATGTGCCCTTCAAGAGAATCCGTTGGCGCCTTCAATAAATCTGCCGCGCGCACGTCACGCCCCACTCGTCAAAGCTGATCACCATCCTTGCCCGAGGCCCATCGGCAGCTAAGTTACAGCGCATGCGCATCGTTTTACTCTCATTGATCCTCGCCACCCCGGCCGCTGCTTGGGAGGCAACAGTCGGGCAGATCTGCACGCTCTCGCATGACACCGAACAGGCCGAGATTTTCCTGACCTACGACGCGGCTCAGCCGCTTTACACGCTGACCGTCACTCGCAAAACCGAAGGTTGGGCGCAGGCCCCGTGGTTTGCCATGCGCTTTGATGGCCTGAAGCCTATCGAAATCGCCACGCCGCGCCATGTTCTGTCCGGGAACGGCTTGGCTCTGACCGTGACAGATACCGGATTTGGTAATGTTCTGGACGGGTTGGAATACAATCAGACCGCTTACGCGTTTACGCAGGACCGACTGACCGAGTTTCCGTTAGACGGCGCAGCACCCCAAGTTCGCATCTTTCGCGAGTGTGCCGCAGCGGCGCTCTCGTAACATCGAGCGTAAGGGAGGGTTTGCCTCCATCGCCTCGGTTATGACCTGCTGATTTTTCGGTGTGTTGCACCAGAAAATCATAAATTACTTTCGCCAAGTCAGGGTGCGACCTGGGTGCCGGGTGGCGTTTGCATGCGCCCATATTCGAGAACGCAGAACGACCCGAGTTTGGACAAAATTCCGCCCTGAATTGCCTCTAGCCGCCGCCGTACCACAGATCGAATACAGATTGGACTACGATGAAAAAGGCAGCTCTTCTTCTTGCTCTTTTACCAATAACCGCATTCGCTGAAGAGCGGGTGTTTGAGTGCGACGCGCCAGACGCGGAACATCCGGAAATGGCCGCGAAACTTGTCAAATATGACGGCCAGCAACGCGGCCACATCACGATCGGAGATATCGACAAAGACGTCGATGTGTTCCCGGGCCTCGACACCCTGACCTATCTGTATGTCGGCGACGATTACACGCTGAGCTACAATGTACACCCCGAGAAGGGCACGTTTGATTTCTCGGCCTCAGGCAGCAAGTCTGGGTGGGGCAAAGGATCGTGTGTGGAAACCACGGGCCAATAGCGGTTCCAGCGCGGGGCGACAGGCGAACATCTTGGCCAAGCCATAACTCTGGGATGCGTCATCGCGATGCATGTCTTCGAATGCCGATCAATAAGCGAATTGCCCTCGGAAACTGAGGGCGGTTCAAATTGTGTGAAAGAGACTAATCGCGACCTGATGCGCCCTTTGCCAAGGAGCACGTTCGATAGCCCCGATCGCGGCAGAGGGTGATGATTTGGTTTCTGGCAATCAACCGACAGCGCTCACCGCTGGATAGAGCCTTCGAAACCGGTCCAATCGCTCGGATAATCCTGCCAAGTCATCAGGATCGAAACGGTCAGTAGTTGGAGGCTGATTTGCAAGATCTGCAATGGTCAACGCACCATGGCCACAGGCCGCCAATCGGGCCGCTCCGTAGGCCGGACCGGAATCCGCGCTCGCTGAGCATACAACAGGTTTTCTGGTCACCGAAGCGATAAGGCCCAGCAGCAGGTCAGATTGGCTGCCACCTCCAATTGCGGCGAGTTCCGGCAAGTTGTCTATTGTGTCGCCGAAACTTTGCGCTGCGTCAGCAAAACAAAATGCAATTGCCTCAACCACGGACCGGCAGATATCTGCGCGTGTTGTCGAATCCTCAAGGCCGAAAAAACAGGCCCGGATATGTGGGTCTCCGAGTGGGCTGCGCTCGCCTGTCAGATAGGGCAAGAAAATCGGCACTCGGTCGCTGCTAACCGTTTCTGCCAGCGCAACAACTTCGGCGGCAGAGAGCCCCAGCTGGCCGCCGATCCAGGAAATTGGCCTGGCACCGTTCAGCATTGCTGCCATCTGATACCAGCGGTCTGGTACTGTGTGCGCAAAAGCGTGCACATAGCGTTCCGGGTTGGGTTTATACACGCGATCTGCGACGAAAAGCTGGCCGGATGTTCCCAGAGAGATGAATCCCCGCCCCGGTTCGGTCGCGCCTAAAGATACGGCACCAGTTGCTGCATCTCCTCCACCTGCCACGACGGGGATGCCAGTTTTCAGCCCGGTCTTTGCTGCGGCTTGTCCCGTCACGGTTCCAACGATGATGTGGCCATCAAAAATGCTGGGTAGCCATTCGGCCGCTACGTCAGTGGCCTCTGCAACGCCACCGTGCCAAGTGCGCGAAGCTTTATCGAGCCACAGTGTCCCGGCGGCATCAGACGTGTCGGTCGCCAACTCTCCATGCAGGCATAGACCGATATAGTCTTTGGGTAGCAGGAAATGGGCAAGTCGGTCATAGTTTGCAAGTTCATGTTTTTTGAGCCACGCAATTTTTGGTGCTGTAAATCCCGGTAGTGGGAGAACGCCCGAGATTTGTCCGACTTGCGGCTGGGACGCGCGCAGTTCATCGCATTCTTGTGTGGCTCTGCTGTCGTTCCAAAGGATTGCCGGGCGGATCGGGCGCAAATCGCGACCCAGCAATACGGCACCGTGCATTTGACCGGATAAGCCGATGGTTTTTACGTCTGATAGCGTGTTTTGCCCGGCAAGCTGCTTCAGGGCATCACGCGTTGCCTGCCACCACAGGTCCGGGTGCTGTTCTGACCAGCCGGGCTGCGGAGAGGAGGTCTAAATCTCTGTTGAAGAGGTGGCTAGAATTCGATCGGCGTCTGCGCAAACAAGTTTGACTGCTGACGTCCCGATATCGATCCCAAGATACATCTAAACCCCATGCCTGCGCAATCGCCCGGACCTTGTCTGGCTATTGATTTTTAACGCGCGCAAAGAATATGTAAAAATAGGATAAGATCAAGGCGACCATAATCCGCAGGCTGCCTTGAGTTTGATGCACTCCGCTCATGCATCCGCAGCCAATCCTGCTTAGTGAAGCTTAAGCAGTTAAAGTATTCGTAACATAACTATGCACTGAGGCGAAATTTGGTCGGTGTCATTCCGGTTTGACCTCGGAAGAAGCGAGTGAAATGAGACTTGTCAGAATAGCCCAGCATCAGACCAATCTCCGCAATTGTCATCTGGTCTTCCTTGAGATGCTCCTTGGCGATATCGATACGCAGCCGTTTGATTTCGCGGGGTAGCGTTGTGCCTTGTTTCTGAAGCGCCTTAAGAAACCTTTCCGGCTGTATTCCCAGCAATCCGGCCACCACCTCTGGCCCCAAATCGATTTCATCGAGCTTGTCACGTAAGACAGATCGTAAAGCTGCCACAACAGTGACTTCTTCATCTTGTTGAGGCGGGGCGATGGGACTGTTGGAGCCCCCAGAGGCATGGTGCAAAAACAACCATTCCACAGGAAAACTTATTTGCATTCCAGGACCCGTCCCAAGGCCAACCTCAATCCCTTTGTAGTCGATTGGCAGGCCGTTGATATATCTGCACTCCCATCGCACACGTGAAGAATCCCATGAATCGCCGACGACGGTCTGCAACAGGCGTACATAGATGGCGGCACCAAAACCGGTTACCTGAACGGGTGGGACAGTTGGTTCTTGTTGCCTCTCGATACGATAAGTCGCTTTGTCTTCTTCAATGACAAGGCTGTGCCGCACAGAATTGGATTCCTGTGGAACAAGCCCTACGAAACGGGCAAAAAACTCGAACAGTGACTTTGTGGATTGCAAGGCCTGAGCAAACGGAGGCCATTCCTGCAGGTCAAAAGTCTCTCCTACATTCAGGCCAAGGTACCGATCCCCCGACAAATTTGAGAAGGCATTTAACAGACCATATACCAGCTCGGAGTGGACATAGACAGAAGGGTCAGACAACAGTTCAGCCTTCAATCCGACCTGATCCAAAGCCGGTTGCGGATCGATCTCACGGTCGACGAGATACTGTAAGAATGGCGCAGCTAAAGAGAGGCGAATAAAGCCCTCACTATGCTCTTGAGAGGTGGAGTTGAAAGGCAAACGCGTCACCCCTTCTGGATCAAATGCTGCGTTCAGTGGCCATTCTTACAGTCACATTCGAACATTCTAATTCAAAATTGGCAACCGAGGCAAAATTTTCCGGACTACAGTTGGCAAAACATGAATATGAAGGGAGTGCTTATGTCCGGTCTACGAATGTCGCTTTGCTCGACAGTAATTTTCGCTGCGGGTCTTTCGTTTTCAGCGTCCGCGCAGGCTCAGGAACAAGAAGAACCCCAAACGCTGTTTACCAACGTGCATGTCTTCGACGGTGTGAATGAACAGCGTATCGAAAATGCCAGCGTTCTGGTCGAGGGCAACCTGATCAAGGCCGTCTCAACCGATGCGATTGATGCCCCCAATGCCACGGTTATTGACGGAGAGGGGCGCACGTTAATGCCGGGTCTCATTGATGGGCACGCGCATGTTATGATCAACAACGATTTTGGCCCCGTTGAACACAACATGACGCCTTACGACATCGCGTACAACTCGGTGATTGTAATGGATAGGTTCTTACAAGACGGGTTCACATCCGTAAGAGATATGGGAGGCCCAGCCTTCGGTCTGGCTAGGGCTATCGACAGCGGCACAGTTATTGGACCAAGACTATTTCCGTCGGGCGCGTTCATCTCGCAAACCTCTGGCCATGGTGATTTTCGCGATCGCGCAGACCCGGGTTACAGTCCCAATGATGCCGGTGATTTATCCAACTTTGAACGCATGGGTATTGGCACAGTCGCCGATGGTATACCCGAGGTGTTGAAGGCAGTGCGCCTCAATCTTCGCAATGGGGCTAGCCAGATTAAGATCATGGGTGGCGGCGGAGGATCGTCGCGTTTCGATCCGATAGACACGACGCAATACTCAGAGGATGAAATCTGTGCCGCAGTCGAGTCCGCTGCTGACTGGGGTACGTATATTGCTGCACACACGTTCAATGACCGCTCGGTAAACAGACTTCTTGATTGTGGTGTCAAAACGTTTGAGCATGGGTTTTTCATTTCGGAAGCCACCATGAAACGTATCGCAGAAGCTGGCGCTTTTGTCGTTCCGCAGATGTGGGGGATTTCTCCTGACCTAGCCAAAAATCCGCTTATGCCGCCAGACAAGATTCCCGAAGTAAGCGCGCTGGGTAAAGAGTATGCAGACTTTGGTAGAAACCTTCTCAAAAACGGTGTAAAAGTCGTCTTTGCATCTGACTACGTAGGTAAGTTTGAAGATGCCGAACGTGCCCGCCGGTACGAAATCTGGTGGCGTACTCAAACGTTTGACAGCAATTACGAAGTGCTGAAGCAGATGACATCGGTAGCAGGTGAAATGCTTGCGCTGTCTGGTCCCAGAAACCCCTATAAAGAAGGTAAACTGGGCGTAATCGAGGAAGGCGCTTATGCTGATATCATCCTCGTGGATGGCAACCCTCTTGAAGATATCACAGTGATCGGTGGCAACACGGCTTGGTTTGATGCCGACCCTGAGTGGAGGCCAATCGACACGATCGACATCATAATGAAAGACGGTGTCATCTACAAAGAAACGCTAGATTGACGCGCACGGAGCAACCGGAGGGGATCATGCGCCATTCGCTGCTCTTCGCTGTATTTGCCGGATTAGTCTGGTGCGGTGCTTTTGCCATGGCGACACCAGGCGCGACGCTCGACTGGTCCGACCTGCCGGATCCGTCCGTTCAGGTCTATGAGGACCCCTACCGTGATCTTACCCCTGAACAATTTGACGATGTCCTCTACGTGGTAAGATTGCGCGGAAGGCTGCAGCAGGATGGTGGCAGCGAAGAAGAGCGGCAAAAGTGGCAAATGCTTTTAACCGAGACTGAGGATGCCTTGGCAGCTGATGGAATTGATGTCGACTGGCTACTCGATCAGCGCGAGGTTGTAACGGAACGTCGAAGAAAAGCAGGAACGAACGGAAATCCACAATTCGACGGTCAAACAATCACACTCGTAGGCTTTGCCATTCCTGCTCCGAGTGATCCGGACGGTCGGTCTGTGGCCTATTTGGTGCCAGAACGCGGGATGTGCAGTCACATTCCTCCACCTCCGCCCAACCAGATGATCCGTGTGCAGTTGAATGGAGACTGGACGCCCAGCTATTTCCACGAACCCGTTCGGCTGACGGGCGTGCTGACGATCAATCCTTCTGTTCAGAATATGATGGTAGTGGACGGCCTCATGCCAATGAATGCGACTTTCCAGTTAGAGACGGAGCGTATCGAAACTCTTGAGACTGAAGCAGAAAGGCTGGAATGGAAGCAGCGTGCCGCCGATCGTATCCGCGCGGCGGGCAATCGCAAGACCGGCGGGGCAAAGGCGTCTGAATGACAAGACTTCTGGTTGCCGCAGTGATCATTGCCTTCGCTGGCGCAGCGTCGGCTCAGGGACTGTCCGGGCCCTCTTCGGTCGAAGCTGATCTAGAGCCCGGAGATGGGTTGACTGATCCGCAATACAGTTCCGATTTTCCGCGCAATATCGCACCGGGTTGGTTTCAATGGAAGGACCGACTGGCTGAGGGTGGGTTTCGGTTCAACATTGATTATCTGGCGCTGGGTCAAACTACGAATTCCGATCTTGGAACTGGCGAAGCGGCAAGCGGAATTGCTCGCTTCTACGGTAGTTGGCAGGCAACTGAACGGGGTTCCCTGACATTCAAGATCGAAGACCGGCACAGTTACACGGACGTCGCTCCGCAGTTCCTCGGTCTGGATGGTGGAGCCCTTTCAATCACGGGAACGGCATTCAACGATAATGGTCTGCTGCTGACCAACCTGTTCTGGACCCAAAGGGCGGAGAACGGTTCGTGGACGCTGCAAGTCGGGCAGATTGATGTAACAGACTTTGTGGATATCTATGGGTTGGTAAGCCCCTACAGTGGCTTCCAAAACCTGTCTTTCAATACCAACCCGACAATTAATACGCCCAACCAAGGCCTTGGTGTTGCCGGTGGGGTAAAGCTGAGCGAGAACCTTTACGCCGTTGCCAGCGTCTCAGACGCAAACGCCGACCCGTCTGATCCAAACTTTGATGTGTTTAGCGACGGCAATCTCTTCAAATCACTCGAATTTGGTTACACCTCCGGCTTTGATCGCATCTACTTCGACAATATCCATTTGACCCTCTGGCATGCGGATGCGGCTGACGATGGGAGTCGAGCGGAAGATTACGGCGCTGCGTTCTCTGCCGCATGGTTTGTTGACAATAAGTGGATGCCGTTCTTTCGGGCTGGGGCCTCAAAGGGGACCGCAGCGCTTTATGACCGGTCCGTCTCTGCAGGTCTGGGCTACTATGGTCGCAATACCGATTTGGCCGGGCTGGGCTTGAACTGGGCCGAGGCAAGAGGCATAGACGGTGACCAGTTCACGCTCGAAGCATTCTACCGGTTTTCAATCTCGCCCGGATTGCAGATCACGCCATCACTGCAGTTCATTTCTGACCCGCTGCTGAGCCCCGCTCAGGATAACATTACGCTCTTCGGTCTAAGAACCCGGATCGTTTTCTGACGGGTTCGAATGTGGCGCTAAAAACAAAGCAGTTAGGGAGGTTCTGTTATGAAGACAATGTTGGCCGTAAGCGCTATCGCGATCACTCTAGGTTGCGCAACACACGCTAGCGAGGAAAGCAAGACTTGGGATGCATCAGAAGAGGCGAAGCAATTCGTACAAGACACCGTAGTCCTCGGCATGTTGGCCAGCCCCTACGGCACTGGTTGGACCGACTACGACCAGCTTCATACTTACTTCGCAAGCGCTCGGGACAACGGCATTACGGGACACGAGATGACGCTGGCAGCTGCGGATATGTCGTTTGAAACCCTGCTAGAGCAGCACTATCACTTTCGCTCAGCCATGGCGCAGCAACCGGAAAACTACCTGATCGTCAATGAAACCCGAGATATCGAAGCCGCCCATATACAAGGCAAGACGGCTGTCATCTGGAACAGCCAAACCGCCACAATCCTGAACGGCGATCTTAAGAAAATGGCATTGCTAAAGGATATGGGGATCAAAAGTATGATCCTGGCTTACAATGACATTTTCCGAACCGGATCGGGGCAGTTGGCGGCCTATAACGGGCGCGACATTGGTCTGACGCCTTGGGGGAAGTCGGTCATCGATGAAATGGTGCGGTTCGGTATCCTGCTGGACCTGAGCCATACGGGTTCTAAAACGGCTAATGATGCCATGGATTACATGGACGAAAACTATCCTGGTGTACCTTATGTCTATACGCATTCTGTCCCTGCCGGGTTGTACACTTACGAACCGAATGCCACGCCGCGTGGATGTTATCGGGCCATCCCCGATGACGAAGCGCTGCGCGCGGCCAAGTCGGGCGGATACATATCTCCGACCTTCACTGAATGGATGATGGACGGCGTTTGGCCCGAAGATATCTCACCCAAGCAGGCCGCCGATATGATTGACTATTATGTCCAGCTGGTAGGCGTCGATCACGTCGGGATCGCGACCGACGACATGTTCTCGACCGAACTTGTCGTACAGTTCGCAACTGCGAATGCGAGCATGTACGATGACAGCGGCTATATGATCGACGCGTTCAACAAGGGGGCTACTGGCAATGGCGAACTTGCCAAAATCCTTGCAGCGATTACCGATGATCTTTGGGCGCGTGGCTATTCCAATGAGGACCTTGCTAAGATCTATGGCGGCAACAAGATGCGGGTTTTCGCGCAAGTTTGGGAGGGCAAGCCTCCCGAGCAGTTTTTGAAAGAATATCCCGAACGCTTGCGCCTTAGACAAGAGCTTAGCGAAGGGTTCTATTCGCGCTAAACGAATCGAAGCCACCATGGTCCATATGGCGATTACAGGCCAGGAACATGCACATCCAAAGATGTTGTATGGAAAGTTTCTAATACACTGCGGAGTAAGAATGGTGGGTGATGAGAGACTCATAAACCCCAGTATTGTGAAAAATTCATAAAAATAGAGTGTTGCGTGGATATCGGCTTGTCAACGGTTCGAATAATCACATACAAAACTGCTTAGAGTCACATACAATACTGGATTTGAAAGTTGAAATTTGGCGACGGTGAAGACGAACTAAAGATTCCGCATCTAACCAAGACCAAACGAGGTTTCTACAAGTACGCTCGGCGAGTACCTCCGTATGCACAGTCGATGGTAGGCAAAAAAATCTGGGAGGTGTCGTTGGGATCGAGAGTCGGTCCAGCGATTAGTCAGGCTGCAGAACTCACGGATACGTACGATAAGCTGTTGGCGCGTCTTGCAACGCCCGAAGGGCGGGAGAAGCATAAGGCGGACATGGAAGATGAGGCCAACGCAATGCTGATAAGGATGCGCCCCGGTATGCACGGGCGTATCGGTGCAGAAGGCAAGCTGCAAAAAGTCTTGCCAATGAACCTAAGCCCGGAACTGTGGCGGGAAACTCCGGATAAGATGAAAGAGGTCAGGCCGCTGCCCGCGAAACAGGAACTGGAAGTCCTTGCCGCTCACGCAGCCTATGCTTTCGGTGATCGCACTGTGTTTGATCGGTTGCCATCTAGTGAAACTGCAGCCGCGATGGTGGAAGTGCTGAAACCCCGCCGTCCAGACGATCCCGTTGACTCCGCTATTTTCGATGCCATGAAAACAGCTCTGGACGCCCGAATTGAAGAACTCGGCGGTGCGCAGATTGTGAACCCAAAACATACGCTCACTCATTTGCATGATGTCATAGCTGATCTGCGAGCCACGAAAGAGAACACTCGACGCAATCACAAAGTGACTACTGCGAAGTTCTTGAAATTCCTCAGAGAGGGAAAGGGGATCGAGCACGAGCCTTCGATAGCATCCATAACTCCCGAGCTATTGCAGGAATATCTGGATTACTTGCTGGCTGATCCGGGCGTTGGGAACGGTTCGATCCGGAAATACTTCGACGGAATTACCAGCGTCTTCAACCATGCGATCAAGACGCGAAAGGTTCCGGGTGTTGTGGCGAACCCGGTCAAATATTTGGAACTACCGAAGGCAAACAGCGTCGAAGATACGATGTATTTGCCGTTCGACGATGACGAAATTAAGCGGATATGGGCAGAGGTTCAGGCAGAGTGGGACCCAGACAATCGAAAATCCAAGCTTTCGCAAGGGCGTCGCCGGGCATTTATGATGGTGTTTCGGGTTCTGTTGTGGTCCGGCCTACGTCCGGTTGAGGCGTTCTGGCTGCAGGACCACGGAGGCGTGAAGGGAGACTACATTGACGTTCAGCGTACAAAGACTGGGATCAAACGTAAGATTCCGATTTCGGAACACATAGCTGACTTTCCTGCGTTTATTGCTGGTGGCGGTTTCGATGCCTGTATCTTCGAAGGTAAGCATCGAGGGGATGCCTACGGCAAATATAATGCTGAAAAACTGCACGAGGCGATGCGCCGATCATTCGCCAAAATACGTAAGCGGGCGAAAATCACAGAACCTCGCAAGGTGCTGTATTCGACCAAAGACACCCTCTTGCAGCGTATGCGGGCGTTGGAAGGATACAACACACCCATTGAAGTGGTGGTGACAGGCCACGTGAAGAAGTTGGAAATGGGTCGTCATTACGGAGGAACGCTCGGAGCCGATCCGGCTATGCGAGCACAAGTTAAGAAAGTGCTGGATGCAGTTACCTATTGGTAAGCTATACTTTTGGGAGTAAACCTTTGTTGTTGGGCCGAAAAGCTTGCTTCAACTAGGTGCTTTGGTCGTCAATCCAAGCCTGTGCCTCTGCCTCCGATTTGAACGCCCGCTCATGATTCCTGTGAAGACGCTTCTCGCTGCCGTCGTCGATAACGTCCCAGACTTCAAAAAAAGTTGCATCCGTTCCGTCAGGGGCTTTGATGTTAGTAAAGCGCTTGATTTCGTAGCGATGTTTCACTGTAAATTGCCAATCTTTGTGTGGTTGAGGGGAAAGGTTTGGAAGCAGGCGTTCCGCTAATCCAGTAATCCGTGATAGCGACCAACCGACATTACTGCGTCCACGAACCGCTTGGCTGTCTCGCGATCCATTATCACCGTTTTACCGTCCACCGTGAAGTAGATGCTGTCGGCTCCCGTCCCGGCTGGTACAGGGCTGCCCGCATAGTAGGAAGACCGCCCAAATTCTAGGAGCATGGTGTGTTCACCACCTTGATCTTTGATCTCTTCTTCGAAATACACTGTCGTTGCCATATCTACCCTCGCGTGTGTTTAATTGACCATTACAATCGCAATTGAGTTCCTTCAAGAATTGCTTTGATTGAATTGCCTAGCCGGAGACGCAACTGTGGGTTGGATATGGATTGTTAAGAATAGTCACGCGAGGATTTAGAATGAGTGCTGCGTCGTATGAGAGCATAACAATAGTCGGAATGGATGCGAGCCGGACCCGCAAGGATGAAACTTCAGTGCTTCACCATGTCCATCTCAATCTCTCGAAGAAACCGTCGGCGGCTTGGTCTCAGGACTTCGATAGGGCGTGGATGGAGCACATTTATGGTATGAAGCGTCGAGCGCAAGTTTCTGGTGGTGGTATCGTCATTGTCTGCCGTCTTGAGGAACTGGAAACCGATCACAAGGCCGAACTGGATAAGATCGTGGCGGAGGTGAACGAAAGGCAGCGTATGGCTGCTGATCAGGCGCATGCGGCCAAGAAAAATGAGGAAGATGCGGCTCTGGAAGAACGCAAACGGGTAGAAGAGGCTGCGAGGCGGTTCAACAAGGGGGCATAGTGGCGCAATTGATACGCAACGTCCAAATTAGGACTTAAAGCTATTACGCGAAGCCAAAGCTGGCTTCGCGTACAAACCTGACAAAACCCGGAATCTTAGCCCCATTGTGCCGGATAATCGCTGCGAGAGAGACAGCGATTTACGCAGGTGAACTAATCTACGTCTCCGTCAGATATTTGTCATTGTCGTAGAAGAAGACTTAGCTTGGCTCAGCTTGCTTGACGGAGTGCCAAATAAGAAAGAGGGCTTCCCGAAATCGAGCTGAAGCCAATGCCCAAAAGCAAGTATTCCGAATACTCCATGCTGCTGAATGCAAGGCGACGTCTGAAAGACTTTATGATCTCATAAGTCCATTTTTGGGTTCGCAGCAGCCATCAACCGCAGGCATGATGTCTAAGCCCGATTGTTCATGGCATTGAGAATCAGCGAACCCCCTGTTCATTTAGAAGCTTGATGATCAGGGTATTGAGCCGACGCGAGTGTTGTGCGCCCGAGAATTTCTCAGCGACTTTCAAAATTCCATACAGCGAAAATTTATCTATTCTATACAGTGTGTTGCGGTGAAAATGGGGTGAGCGAATTGGGGCGTGAAAGCTAGTAGTTCATACAATATATCGTAAATAATTCAGAACTATTTAATATATATTTCAAGAATAACATTGACATTTTGACCTCAACACCAAGATATTTCAAATACCGCATACATATTGCGTATAGGTGAGATTGGTTGTGAAAGATGGGTGAAAATGGACAAGAAGCGCGAAAAGTTCCGGGAGCTTGCCGAGAAGAGGACCAACAAAGCGTTGGATGCCATCCGATTGGTCGGCAATCTGTCCAACACGGCCACCTATAGCTACGAGCCAGAAGAAACGAAGAAAATTATTAAAGCCCTCAGGGATGCTGTTTCCGAGGCAGAGAGCCGGTTCGGCGCGTCATCATCGCGCGGCGGCGAGTTCAAATTGTAAGAGGATAACCGTGGTAGATTTCAATCAAATCCATCCGCTCAAGATTCACGATATTGATTTTACTGTAGCGCGACAAATCGAACAGTGTCCGAAGACCATGATGCTTCGGGAGCTTGTAGTAAATGCCATCGAGGCAGCATCAAGAGCTCAAGACCCTGAACGTCGAAGAGTTGAAGTTCTCGGGAAGACAGTTGACCTAACGGGATCGACGCGAAAGTTGGCGATATGGAATACTGGCCCCGGTTTAGATGCTGGTGATCTGCTCCACATCTGCGATCTGGCGGCATCACTTCGTAAGGACATGGCTCTGGAAGGAAACTTTGGGATGGGAGCCAAGGTAGCTTCGTTACCTTCCAACAAACTGGGTATGCGATATCGCTCTTGCTGCGATGGCATTGTGAGCCAAGTCTTGATGGGAAATCGTGAAGGCGTTTATGGAAAAATTCCGCAGCCCGTAGGGGATGAGTTTGACGAAGTTGTCGATGTGACAGACCAAGTGATCGCTGAGGGTGAATACGAAACAAACGAAGATTGGACCGAGGTCGTTCTACTCGGCAATCACGCGGCTCAGGACACTGTCAGTGACCCTTATGACGGCGACCCAGAAGCAGACCGCCAATGGATTGCAACAGGGCTCTACCACCGCCTATACCGGCTCCCTGAATGTGTCGAGATCGGCCTTCACGAGGGCACCCACCCACGCGACGGGCGCAGGCCTTTCAGGACGATCTTGGATCGTCAAGATGTGTTCGGGGGTTATGAAGCAGTTGAAGTTGATGGCGGTATTTCAATTCACTTCTACTTTGACCCGCCTTACAAAAATACTTCTCACAATCAGTCTGTCAGCGGGTCGTTCGCTTCAAACCTCAGTACAGCCGCAATTGTATACAAAGGCGAAATGTATGATGTAAGGAAATCCCAAAAATGGAAGGTCGATGCACCAATGTTCGGCATTCCGTTTGGGGCAAAGCACATTTCGGTGCACATAGAAATCCCGGATGAGTTCCCTGTTCGTCACGAACCGTATCGTCGCTTCCTGCAGTTGAAGGGTGGTGAGCAAAGGGAAGTTACCGTGGAAGATTTTGCTGAGCTTGTATACCGAAACCGGCCGCAGTGGCTGATTGATAAAATCAACGAATTTGCGCCAAAAAGCTCAACCGACACTAGCGAGCTCCGAAAGGAACTGCAGCAGATGTTGAACAACTTACGTCTGAGAGTTCGCAGCCCACGAGAAACACTTTTTGGAGAGCAGCCCGTATCGGATGGTGGGGCTCGCGGGGCGCAGCCGGACGGTCACGGAGGTGAGGGCAAGAGCGACCATACTAATTCTGAGAAACCCGACGAACTTATCTTTAATCCTTTAGGGGCAAAACGTGCGTCGATATCTAAGAATATGGAACAGCCACCCGAGTTCATTCAGTTGAGAGACGAACAGGACATTGAAGACCACGGGATCACAGGCAAGGCCGCCGTCTACGTGGATACGACAAATGAGCTATTTGTAAATATGCTCTACCCATCAATAGCTGACACAAAAGACGACCTGACTGCGCGTTACGGTAACCACGAAGATCCGGAATTGGTCCGATATCTAGCGACTGAATGGTCTGAGAGAATTTTCCTCGGTCGTATCGGATATGCAGTCGTTTATGCGAAAGCTAAGCAATTGAACCGGGTGTGGGCACCAGAAGACGTTAAGCGCGCCCTCGATCCGGTTTGCCTTAGCTTGGCTGCCGACGGATGGCGGGATGTGATCAGCAGTGCTTATCACAGCCTTGGGCGGCGTCTACGTACTGCACAGACCAGTGAAGGCACCTCAATCGGTACGGGGGTAGAAGGGTCGGCAGGCTCGGTGTTGCAGTAACCTCTTAGGGAATGTGAACAAAGTATATAACAATTTTTGGGGAGGACTCACCCGGCATGTGCCCGGCTACTAAAGCCTACATTCACCTCAATGGGGTATATGCCTTGGGTCCCTCAGAGCTATGAAAAAAGGCAATTTTTCGACTATCCGCTAACGCGGACAGGCGAAAAGACATGCATTGGTCTGCGAGAGGAATTGTCTCAAAGGTGTAGTTCTAAGTTAAGTCAGTTTTTCTATCCTTTGATGCAAACGCGCTACCGTATTGGGGTGCCACCTCCCACCACGTGCTGTGTTAACCCCTCGATTGTTCAATTCATCGGCCTGCGACTGCAAGGTTTTGAACCCCTTGATTTGAAGGTCTTCTAGTACCTCCTTTAGGTCGTGAGCGCGCGCGTCAGCGCGTTCTCGGAGAGCAGCACATGCGGACGAGTTACCATTACCTGCACGGCGTAATGGCTCTGCGCCATTTGGGTTGCCGAATTTCTGCCCACGTGCTTTCGCTGCTTGCATTGCGGCGCGTGTTCTCTCCCCAATCAAGCGTGACTCTGCTTGAGCAATCACGCTCATTATGCCGACGGTCAGCGCGTTCGCGTCAGGCATGTCGCAGCAAACAAAATCGACACCTGAGTCTTGCAATTTAAGGAGAAAGGCTGCGTTGCGACTCAATCTGTCCAGTTTTGCAATTACCAGTTTTGCCCCCATGACCCGCGCCATTCTTAGGGCTTTCTCAAGTTCTGGGCGTTCGTTGTTCCTTCCGGATTCCACTTCTTGGAATTCTGCCACCGTCGTTGCATTAGCGGTCTTGCTGTAGGCGGAGATCGCGGCCTCTTGAGCTTCCAAGCCCAAACCGCTTCGACCCTGCTTGTCCGTCGAAACTCGGGTATATGCCACAATCTTCATTTTAACGCCTTGTTTTACAATTTGCCTAGGGAACCCTAGGCAGTTTGTATCACGATATGTGCCTGATTCGCGAGTCATATCAAATAGTTACGACGAATTAGGTGAGCTGGCATCGTGTGATTTCACAAGGCCCACGTTAATTCCAAGTCAATTACTACAACTCGCAATTTGGAAGTTGCAGTGCTAGTTCCGTACGGCCCCTGAAGGCAGATTGAGTCAGGTTTCGGCAGTCGGCACTTATCGCTTTGACACCTGATAACAGTGATCATAACAGGCAACCGATTGAACCGCCTATGAGAGGACCCCGATGGAGCGAGCAAGCGATATCATAGCCCTGATTCCGAAGGTTAAGCCACGCGTGGCAATGCGCGTGCTGAAGGAGGCAGTATTCGACGGACAACACGGTTATGAAGGACTTAGTCACGATGAGCGCAATATTGCTTTGGATGATGGTTGGGTGCTCAGGATTTCACCGGTGGGTGGGCGGATACTCTTGGAACTATTCGAAGTTGGATTGATCCCTCAGAATGGAAAATTCGAAACCGAGGATTTGGACGCACTTCGACAGTATGCCGCTGGAGAGAACGACTACCGGGAGGAAGTTCGACTGGCGGCAGAAAAGAAGGCAGAGTACGAAAAGCGCATAAGCGAAATTGCGAGCAACCCCGACTGCGCGGTTCCTTCGGAAATAACTACTAACTTGATTGACAAAGTCTTCTTGGAGCGGTTCGGCTACGGGCATTTCGGTGAACTCAAGATCGCCGGCCTAAGTTGCCATAAATGCAAAACGAGCGACCAATTGTCCAATAGCGGGAAGACGAGATACCCCGGTGCCGTCTATTGCTACTGGTACGATGCGGAAGGCAAGCGGCACGGCGATACGCCAATCGACATCCCGAAGAACCGTCGCAATGACCCCGTCAGAAACTGGGGCCTTGGACGAGAATAAGAGTCGATTGGGCAGCGTCCAATTCCGTTCTCGAAAGACGCTGTCCATTTCAATACTCTACAACTACGCACTTAAGTTTGGGTTGCTCAAACTGAGGTGTCAGCAATCGGAAGCGCGAACTTGCGGTCGCTGCCCAGATTAATAGGTGCAATCGATTTAGCCCGGGTGCGCCTCCGTTCAGCTACTAATTCAACGCACTTGGTAACGTCTCCCGACCACGCGCAACATCGTGAAGAAAAGACCTACGAAGTCGTTCTTCAATCGCGGTCACCTGCACCGGGCTCTTTAACGCGGCCTTGTAGTCTGGAGGGCTGTCCCCTTCGATAAACTCGAACCTCAAATCAACGCAGAAACGCCTTGCAATGCTTTCTATCGAGCTCAAGCATGTTTCCAAACGCTGTTCATCTTTCAACAGTGCCTCAGGGTTATCCAGCCACGCTCTGGCTCCATCATCTTCTTTCAGAATATTGGAGAGTGCGTGCAGCAAAAAGTACCTCGTCAATCGATATCTCTGGAGCGGTTCATTCCTGATCTCCGGCAATGCTGCCTCAACCCTTTCTGCAATTTTACTAAGAAGGATTATTCTCCATGCATTTACAATTGGACGACCAAAAATCTCCGAGTATTTCTCGTCGAAAACCTTGTATATCTGGTGACATGACCACGGTTCTCCAACGTCGAATGCCAGCAAAATCCTGCCCGCTTCCTCGTTGCTAATCACATTGCCTTCGGCCTCTTCACCACGCTTGATGACATAGCTGTAATCCTCATGCCGGATTTGCTGAAATTCTTCTTGGAGCCGGGTCTGCAGCAAGTTGGTCGATCGCATGTCTCGCGGCTTGATCGAGTTTTGGTTGTTACTCGCAATCGTTATGTCTTTAACGAAACCATCGTCGTCTCCGATCTCGATCACTTTAACAATTAGTCGCAAATCGTCGGATATCTTATCCCGATTCCGGTAGAGAACAGACAGGCTTTGTGCCCCATTCACTACTACATAATCAGTTACGCTCAACTGTTCGGTATTCCCGGTGTCGACGTTGCGGCAGACAAGGGTTATCCCATTGTGATACATTGGAAATATTAGGTGCTTAGTTCGGTCGGAAACTGTCTTGGCGATATCCCGATTGACCTTTGTATTTCCCAAGCCAAGCCTAACATTTTGGGCAAAAAGTGTACCATCCGCCAGCCCGCTGAGATGCATCAAATCGTGTGCCTTCGGCGTTATCAAAAAGAGCCTTGCGTCTCCACCCGCTGCAAACTCGAGAAAACCATTGTCGCTGACGTCGAAGACTGCTTGTCCCAGTACTCGGTCCGGAGCTTCTAGTTCGATAAATCCCTCAGCAATCGAATTTCTGTCGTAGATTGTCACGTTCAATGCATTTGCAGCAGTAGCACCGGCTTCTTCAACTTCGGCATTTGTTACAAATACTGCCTTGACTACGTACCCTTCTGCCAACCGACTTCTCAAATCCGTACGCACCAGCAGTTTCGCCAATTCGGATTGTGGTTCGGCTTCGATCGCAGCTTCAATCTGTTCTGGTGTCTGAAATTGACCTATTGAACCTGCGAAGTCCCTTATTGGTTGATCGCCCACCCTGCGGTTGTCATTCTGACGGACTTTGCTCTGAAGAAACACGATCTCGCTGTTATCGGCGTCGATGTAGATGGCGTCCACTCCCCGGTCGCCCGGACCATCGCAGATCGCATCTGCAGCGGTCACATCGTCAAGGCGGTATATGTTCTCTAAGAACCATGCAAGAAATGACGCGGATTCCGTTCGTCCGTTCAAAAGGTATCCGTTTAGCACATTACCAACTAAGTTCTGGTAGGTCAGGTCTGCTGCTTGCAAATAAAAATCTCCTAACTGAATCTATCTCCGCTGTCCGTCTACATGAGCATGACGAAGCGGCGAGTTAAAGGTCGGTTGTGTTTTATGTGTCGTCAAAACTTTAAGGCGAGCGAGTGGCTGGACAGCCGTGCGAGTTCGATACACAACCGCTGCACTTCGAGTTCATTTTCTTGGTCACATAAATCGCAAGCGTTTTGAATGATTTAGAAGGAATTCTCCTCGACATCTGCATTGATGCAACGCTTACAGCGACAGCAGCCTCCATTTAGATTGAAGGCCTACGGCTAATTATCAATAGTCTCCTGAGGTGGAACCTTGGATTCACTGCACTAATGCACAAAACGATCTAAACTCAAGAAATATATTGATTATTTCCGTGCATCAGAGGTGTATTAGTTGTGTAGGATTGTATCAGACGGCTTCGCCACCCTCGCCACCAAGTGCGCCCGCCATATGCAAAAGGCCGCTGACGCGGCCCCTATGCGTTTTCCTCTGCCTTTATCACCGGGCGAATGGATTCGGATATGATGCAGAGTTCACAGCCAGCTTAGTTAAAGCGTTCTCTCGGCGTGCTGGCTTGGGCACGGGCGTAGGCATCTCAACAACCTTGCTGTTAGCCTGAACGGCTCGAGAAACGGACTCAGACGCCTTGATGGCGTCGGCCTTGCGCTGAGCCTCTTTCTCCTTGAGCATCCACTGCGTACCGCTGGCGGCCCGCTTAGGGTGCTTCACCACAGAAACAACCGAACCGTCATCCATGGTAAAGAAACGGTCCTGAAACGTACCAAGATAGCTGCCCATGCTCTTGTTCGCGTAGTCAAATTCGTCACCATTCGGCTTCTTCCTTACGTCACTCAAGACGATCTTGTGCATCGCTGCGAGACCACAAACCGCGTCAGCGGTCATGATTGAAGAGTCACCGGTATGACCATCCTTGTACCATGCCTCCAACAGGCTCTGGATTTCTTCTTCTTCCTCGTCAGAGGCAATTTCATCAAGACGGTACTTATTCGCCTGCCAACTCACGAACATCGGCGATGCAGCTTCGATAATGCCGCCGACAACATGACGGTAGCTTTCATATCGACCAATGATCGGAGCATGCTTGGGGCTCTGCTGCCCTTGATCAATCCAGTGCTGAGCCAGTACCAGCAATGCCCTTACATACTTACCCCGG
Source organism: Ruegeria sp. BA2 (assembly GCF_056539605.1). Taxonomy (NCBI): domain Bacteria; kingdom Pseudomonadati; phylum Pseudomonadota; class Alphaproteobacteria; order Rhodobacterales; family Roseobacteraceae; genus Ruegeria; species Ruegeria sp. BA2. The sequence goes on from NZ_JBQFVE010000004.1 coordinate 408,956, forward strand.
TTCTTCTGAACATGACCCAGTAGATCAGGGAACTTGAACCCCGTGCGCTTCTCAGGCTCCGCAACCTGAGGGATCAATTCGATCAAGGCCAACCGGCGGCGCAGTTCATCTGAAAACGGCGGGCGGTTGCCAACCATTGAAAAGCTGCACCGGACCGGGAACTCCCGTTCGACACTTCGGGTCAATATACGGTCCGTCCAAGTGGGTTCGGTAAAGAGCATCGCAAGCGTAGGTGAATCCAGTTCTACAGGAGGAAGATTGTCCCAGCAGATTGCACCCGCACCAGATGACAATGCTGCAAGGATCGCCTTCCTGCGCTCATCTTCGTTGCGGGCCATAGGACGGGGTGAAGAGCGCCCCTCAACGATAGTCTGCATCACCTGAACCAATAGGCCTCCGCCAGCCCCCGGCGCGGTCTTGGAGACCAGTAACGGCATTACAGGCCCGGAGATCATCGGGCGCACGATCTGCTCCAACATCCAACCAATGGCGTTGAGGAAGCTGGCGGGCACATCGCCCTTACCGTGCAGAACCGCATTTTCCAACTCCTGACGGCTGACGCCGTCCATCTCAAAATCACCCAGAATGTCGGTGAAGGCCTCGATTGCATCGCACAAATCTGCTTCTGAAATGTCGCTCGGGAGCGGATCAATCTTCAATTCGGGCGGAGGTGAATAAAACAGACGCGAACCCTCGTGATAGCCCTTGGTCTGGATCAACTGTCCATCTGAACTGAACACAGGCGTACGGGCGACGCCTTCGAGCAACGGTAAATCCAGCTCCTCTCTATACACGAAATTTGATACTTCTTGGGGCGCGGAAACACCGATGTAGCCGTTTTCGCCTAAGCTCTTTCGGAACGGCACATACCGCTCCAACCGAGCCTTGAAGGTCTTCTCGTCCAGCACGGAAATCTGAGCGACACCATTCTTCGGATTGACCCGAATTTCAGCAAGCTCAGTTTCGAAAAGGAACATCTCGGGACGCGTGCTATGACACTTCTCAAGTTCGGCGACAGTGTAGTTACAAACCTCTAGATACCCGTCCTCATTGACGACATTGCTCTGGTGACCACGATCCGCCGCGCGAGTATCAGACTTCAGAATATTATGAACAGCCTTACGAAGATTCTTGAGAAAGTTCTTGTCGAGCTGGGGAAACTGCACACGGACGGTATTCAGAAAGTTCGTGATCTCCGCCTCACCAGCCTTCTTCTTCTCCAAACCTGCGACCATTTCCGCCAAAGCCGCATCTTGCGGCGGCACGTGGTTGAACTTGTTAAGAGCCACCGTCGCCTCACTACCACTGAGCGGGGTAGCAGCCTTGATCTTCTTACGATCAGACTGGTTGAACTTGTCCCTTATGTTTGCCGCACCTTCTGACAGGCGAGACCGATCCGGAACAATGGTTTCGTCCACCGCGGACTGGTTATTCTTCATTTTTGCTCGTCTCCTATTTTTGTTTGTTGTGCGCGCGTCAGCGCGCTGCCACCGTTTTACTGTGCTGCTGACAAGTCCGCTGCCTGTTCCAACAGGTTCGTGAGTTCGTCGCCCAACCGCGACAAATCTTTTGCGTTGCCCCGCGTTAGCGGACGAATCCCCGCCGCCCGGATTGCGTCAGTTATCTGCACCAATTTCTGCTCAATTTCGTACACCCGTTATCTCCTTCTAGCTGAGGTCTTGCAGAACCGTCCTGCCGACGTGTGCAAGCTAGAAGATGTTGACGGAGATCGTCAATAAGTATCTGATTTTACACATAAAAATTGACTTGAAGTAGAGTTTTAATGGGCGATGAAATGATTAAACTTCACTTCAAGTAGGACACTTGAAGCCGCCGATTGACTTGAAGTGAAATTGTCTCGTTCAGCAGTCAGCTAGATTGACGCGCGCCAGTCGCCAAGGTTGCCGATTTCGACAACCGAAAGCGAATCAGTGTTGCCGTAGATGCCGGTTCGAACCTCGTAAGCACCCAGCAATTCCAGCGCCCAGACACACTCCGTCAGATCACAATTCGACGCCTCGCGGACATTGCTTAGAGAAACAGCAAAGTTAAGACCGTGCCCCATATCCACTAGCTTGGTGTCGATGGCCTCAGCCAGCAGGAGCGCGTCAGCGTAGTCCTGCGGGTCAAGGTGCGTAGACAGCCACGCGCGGCGCTCAAGTATGCGGTCACGGGTAGTCTTGGGAAAATTCTCGATCCCGAGTGCATCGATCTGCGCGAGATAGACACGTGACTTTTCGACGGGGGTTAGCTCGATAGTCATTACTTATCTTTCTTATTGGGGTGTTTGATGCGCCCCGGCGTGGTGTGGCAACAACCACGCCGGGGCGGCGCTGCGCAGGGCTAGGAGCGACCCTGCGCAAGCTCGGGGAATTCGGTATGCAATTGAGCGGCGACTGCCAGTTCAATTCTGGAAAGGTGTTGGCGGAACTCTGCGTAGTCCCGACAAAGCAATCGATGTGCATGCCAAAGCTGACAACGACGCTGATAACGTGCAAAAGCTCGTCTACATGCGTTCATCATGCAAGCCCGCGGCGGCGCGCCCAGTTAATCCTTTCAGCGGGCGGGAGTTCGTTCCAGTTTGCGGGCTTTTGGGGGTCATCATCCGTTTCTTGGGCCCAATTTCCTGCAGCGTAAGCCACGGAAGGAACCTTGTTGCGTGCACTTGCAATGATCGTATCGCGATCCAAGGAACCACCCCCGATTACAGCCGCCTTTACTCCGGGCAGCGTCAACGCCTGATCAGGCTCAATTTCTACTCCAAATTCGCGTGCGATAATGGCAGTTACTTTCGCAACAACTGACGACAGTCGAGCACCAGCACTTGCGCTATTCAAGTTTTCTAGAAGCGCCTCGGTCGCTCCGGAGGACTCTTCGTGAAATGAGATCATCTCTTCGGTGATCGAAAATTCAGGTTCATGCGACATTTCTTTTTCCTTCTTGATAAGTGTGCGTCATCGCCAAGCGCCAAATTGCCTTGGTCGGAGTGTTCTTGATCGTGAACGAGATACAGAAATCTTCCCAGTTTTCAGGGAGATCATCACCAAATACTGCTTGGATGATTGCTGGATGGAGAAGCAACGCATTGGCGAGGTGTTGACCATCAAGGTGCTGTAACTTCTCCCAAAAAGCGCGCGCAATAGTCTCGCGAAAGGTAGCCTGTATCTTAGCTGCACGGTTGCGCTGGGCGTCATCCAGTGCCTCCCACAATTGCCTTGCGCGCCCCGCTACTTCCAACCCCAGATCGATGTCGGGTGCAGCGGTAAGAGGCGTCTGACGCTGATATGAAAGCAGGGGCATCGGGTCAGATACGCGCGAGATTAGGTCGCCCAGTGCGTAGAAATGCTCAGTACCATCGCGGAGGCGTGGTGCGGGATAGGGTTCATTCAGCCAGCGGTGAACCGTACGAGGCGTTACCGCATACAATTGGCATATTGCAGCCGAACTTATAGAATGGAGTCCGTAGCTCATTGGCCCTCCAAGTAGTTGAATTTATAGATGAACAGACAGCGCCCCCGGCGCATGTGAGACACCCCCGGTGTCTCGGTCTTATGGAATATAATTACCACAAAATCGTTCAAATGTCAAAAATCAGACGGGTCACGGTCTGGTATCTGACAGCGGCTCTTGGGCAGTTCGGAACACCTTGCTTGTCGGAGTAACATAGGGTGCCTAGCCACAGAAGATGTTCGGAATCGGCCTTCAAAGGAAGCGGTGGCACCAAGCCGAGTCACATACAGGCCGCCAGTGAATCACATACAGTATTCGCGCTGGTTCCAAAAATATTGTTTGATTTCAATGGGTGGGGGTGGTGGGTGATGAGAGACTCGAACTCCCGACATCTTCGGTGTAAACGAAGCGCTCTACCAACTGAGCTAATCACCCGTGAGGGCTCATGTAGCCAAGGCCGTGCGCGGGTGCAAGAGGGTAGGGCACAATTTCTTTTGCAAAATTGCGCCCGGGTCCTGATTTGCGTGTAAGCAGTTGGGCTTGGTCTTTGGCTGGGCATGTTCGTTTGCCCTATTGTGGCGCTATCTTGGGTGACGAGGCCGAAGGGCCTTGCCTGCCATGTGTTGGCTCCGATATGCCCAAAGGGATTGCAAACCACTGAACCGGAGGCAAAGAATGACGGGCGTCTATCGCTGTCTAATCGCAGCTTTGGCCTTCTGCGCGACACTCGCGGCACCGGTTCGGGCCGAAGGTGTTCTGGTGTTTGCCGCCGCCAGCCTCAAATCCGCGTTAGATGCGATTGCAGATGGGTATGAGGCCGAGACCGGGCAGGAGATTACAGCCTCATATGCGGCGTCGTCGGTATTGGCGCGGCAGATCCAGGCGGGGGCGCCTGCGGACCTGTTCATTTCGGCCAATGTGGATTGGATGGATGTGTTGCAGGATGGGGGGGCGATCGAGGCAGAGTCGCGCGTCGATCTGCTGGGCAATGGATTGGTTCTGATCGGTGCTCAGGGTGCCGAGACGTCTGAAATAGCGGTGGGATTTGATCTAGCTGCGCGCCTGGACGGAGGGTTTCTGGCCATGGCGCTGGTTGATGCGGTGCCTGCGGGTATCTACGGCAAGGCGGCGTTACAAGGCATGGGCCTTTGGGAAAACGTACAAGATCAGATTGCGCAAACGGATAATGTGCGGGCGGCATTGGCTTTGGTTGCGACAGGTGCGGCGCCATTGGGAATTGTGTATCGATCGGATGCCGAGGCTGAGGCAAGCGTCGCGGTTGTCGGGGCGATTCCGGCAGAGTTCCATCCGGACATTATCTATCCTGCAGCCGCAACAAGATCGGCAAGCCCCGAGGCGCTGGATTTTCTGACCTATCTACAGGGCGAAAAGGCGCGGGCTGAATTCCTGAGGCAGGGGTTTTCCCTGCCCGAAGGTTAGCATCATGGGCTGGTTGGGACCCGCCGAGATTGAGGCGCTGCGCCTGTCGCTGCGGGTTTCGTTCTGGGCGACGCTGATCACGTTGCCCTTGGGGATATTTGTTGCCTATGCGTTGGCGCGCTGGCGATTTCCGGGGTGGCAGGTTCTGAACGGTCTGGTGCATCTGCCGCTGATCCTGCCTCCGGTGGTGACAGGTTATCTGCTGCTGATGACCTTTGGCATTCAGGGGCCGTTGGGCGGGCCCTTGGCTGAGCTTGGCATCGTCTTTGCGTTTCGCTGGACAGGGGCGGCCTTGGCCGCCGGGATCATGGCCTTTCCGCTGATGGTGCGTGCAATCCGGCTGTCGATCGAAGCGGTTGACCCGAAGCTGGAGCAAGCCGGGGCCACACTGGGTGCATCGCGTTTGATGGTCTTCGGGACCGTGACATTGCCGATGATCCTGCCCGGTGTCATTGCTGGCGCGATCCTGGCTTTCGCCAAAGCGATGGGAGAGTTCGGGGCGACGATCACCTTTGTCTCGAACATTCCCGGCCAGACGCAGACGCTGCCATCGGCCGTTTACGCGTTTCTGCAGGTGCCGGGCGGAGAGGCGGCGGCCACACGGTTGGTCATCATTTCGATCATCATCGCAATGGGCGCACTTTTGCTGTCGGAATATGTGGGCCGCCGCGTCGCCAGCCGGGTGGCCGGGTCATGAGCCTGTCAGTCCGCCTGCAACACCAACTGCCCGGGATCGGGTTGGATCTGGATTTTGACGCCCCATCGGGTGTGACAGTGCTGTTCGGGCGGTCGGGCTCGGGCAAGACAACCGTCGTAAACGCTGTGGCCGGGTTGCTGCGGCCCGAGGCCGGACGCGTCGCAGTGGACGACTGGACCTTGTTCGATACCGAACAGGGCGTATGGCTGCCGCCGCATCGCAGGCGTCTGGGGTATATCTTTCAGGAAGGTCGTTTGTTCCCACATCTGACCGTGCGCCAGAATCTGAACTATGGCCGCTGGTTCGCCCCACGTGGATCGCAGCGCGAGAATCCGGAACGGGTGATCGACATGCTGGGTATCGGCCAACTGCTGGATCGCCGCCCTGCGCTTCTGTCGGGGGGTGAAAAGCAACGTGTTGCGATTGGTCGCGCATTGCTTGCCAGTCCACGCCTGATCCTTGCAGATGAGCCTTTGGCGGCGCTGGATGATGCGCGAAAGGCAGAAATCCTGCCCTATTTTGAACGGCTGCGGGATGAGGTTTCGGTTCCGATCCTCTATGTCACCCATTCGGCGGCTGAGGTCGCGCGGTTGGCGACCTCGGTTGTCGCCCTTCAGGATGGTCGGGTTCTACGACATGGCCCTGCTTCGGACGTTTTGGCGGACCCGTCGGTTGCCCCTGCGGGGGTGCGCGCTGTGGGGGCTGTGCTGCGGGTTCGTGTCGCGGTGCATCACGATGATGGTCTGTCCGAGCTGGACGCGGGTGGAGCACGGTTATTCCTGCCGCGCATTTCTCATCAAATTGGTGAAGAACTGCGGATTCGCATTCCTGCGCAAGAGGTGATCTTGTCCAACAAACCGCCCGAGGGGCTTTCGGCTCTGAATGTGCTTTCCGGTCAGGTTGAGGCAATCCGCGCCGGTGAGGGCCCGGGCGCCATCGTGTCGGTCAAGACAACTGCGGGAGTTGTTCTGGCGCGGGTGACGCGGCGCTCCGTCGCTGCGTTGGGATTGCAACAGGGCGGCACGTGTTATGCAGTGATCAAGACTGTCGCACTGGCACCGCAGGATGTTGGGGGTCTGGTCGTTTAGCCTTTAGGCAAGCGCGCGTGCCTCATGCTCGCGCAGGATCAGACGTGCGGCATGACCGAAACCTGCGTGTTCGTCAGTTGGACGATCAGGGAATATTTCTGCGAGTTCCTGCAAGGCGCCAGAGGACAGCGTATAGAGGGTTTCTTCACCCAGAAACAGACTTTCCGCCTGTGCCCCTTCGGCGGTCAGAATTTCGTGCCGGTCCAGAAGAATGTGCAGATATTCGATGGGTTCGTCCCGGGTATCAATGTCGATGCCGGGCCATGCACACAGGTGCTTGGCGGCGACCAATGCTTCGGGCGCGCCAAATAGCATTTCGACCTTGGGACCAGAAACCAGAATGCGATGCTGTTGCGAGACCAGCAGATCGCGAGAGGGGATACCCGGCCCTAGGCTGCCCGCCCTGAGGCGCACGGGGCGCATTGCCGGGTTGGCGCGCAATCGTTTAGGGCTGAGGCAGCTGCTTTCGATCCAGCGGATGGGTTGCATCCCGTGATCGGCTGTCAGCACCTCATCCCCGACGTGAAGGGATTCGATGGTCTGAGCGCCATCGCGGGTTTCGATCAGGGTGCCAGCGGTGAAGCAGACCCCTTCGATGGTGATTGTCACGTCGGCTGTTTGCGGGGCAACGCTAATGTCGAAGCCAAAAACGTTGACGACCGCATTCACTTCGACGGTGAAAGTATCTGTGACGATTTCGCCGTTATCCAGACTGTCAAAAAATGCAGGGTCAACCGTGTATGTCCATTCGCCAGTCGCAGGATCGATACTGGCGGTGCCATGATCCGGAGGTGTCTGGATCGACCAGTCTTGCGACACGATCGTCGCACCGCTTGTGATGTCCAGATCACCGGTCGCAACATTGGGTGGGTCACCTGTTACCGAGCCTGTTGTATCGCCGACGATCGAGACCATGTTACGACCCTTCCTGCCGGAGCGTCTGCGTAAACTCCTGCTTCTTATAAAGACGCATATGGACCTCACCGGCATCGTCACGCGTCCACTCGACAATCCGATTACGGGTCAGGTCGCTGTCCATTCGATTGGTGCGCACCCGGGGATGCGGGATGTCGCGTTTCAGCAGATCGACGATCTGGTTGGTCTGACCGAACGGTGCGACCATATCGATGATCCAGAAGGATGTGCCGCTGGTGAAATCGACGTCATTTAGCGGTTCTTCTTTCACCGCATAGCGATATTCGGCCTCAGAACTCAGCCCTGCAAATGTCACGAACCCGCGCGGAAAACCATTTTGCCGAAAGATATGATACTGCCCAAGTCGCAACGGCGTTTCAAAGGCATAGAGCACTTGACCCAAACTGCGATCCCGGTGGGTTTTGGTCAGCGCGGCAAGATAGAACAATGCACCAAAATCGGCGTATTTCTCGGGAGATAGGTCAAACCAGCCTTTGGGAAATGACGTCTGCACGGGCCACTCGGGAAACTGCTGCTATAGGGATCATAGCGTGCCTCATATTCAAATAAAGTGTTTTCATATCCGCGTGCATAACACGTGTTTTATCGGCGCAACTATTCCCCCGATAGGCTGCGTGCCCTAGGTTTAAATGTATGTGATGATCCATTTTCTAAAACGGGATGTGGCTATGCGAATTGGATTGATTTTGACTGCGGCAATGTTTGTTGCGACGACAGCTGGGGCTCAAGGTGTTGGTTTTGGCTATAAGCTGCGACCACAATTCAACACCCAGATCACGCCGCTGAAGGATGGCACCTATGAGGTGAAACCGGTGGGCGGGTCTTCGGCACCGGTTACCTATTGGTGCGGTATCGGAGATTATGCGGTCCGGACGCTGGGCGTATCGAACTCGCAGCGGATATATGTATCGAAGCCTTACGAGAAAGGGGTTCGGACGGTCCAGTTTTCGCTGACCCCGCCACCCGGTGCGGACACCAATCCGGGGTATTCTCTGACGGTCAATCGGGTCGGTGAGAACCTGTCTGCGGCTTCGGCGCAAAACTACTGCTTCGACAATTTCATCGATTTCGGTTTCTAGGCGTCAGACCCATTTGGCCAGGGGCGGGAGGCTCATCAGAACGGCATCGGGGTCGTGCCCGGTCTCAAGGCCGAACTTGGTGCCCCGGTCATAGACCAGGTTATATTCGGCATAGAGCCCGCGATGGATCAGTTGAATATCCTTGTCTGCGTCTGAGCAAGGCTGAACCCGTCGCTTTTCGACCAAAGGCAGAAAGGCAGGCAGGAACGCCCGCCCGATATCCTGCGTCAGGGCAAAGTCGGCCTGCCAGTCACCGGTGCAATAATCATCCATGAAAATCCCGCCGACACCACGCGCGCGTTTGCGGTGGGGGATATAGAAATACTCATCCGCCCAGTCTTTCAGGCGCGGGTAATGACCTGTCCCGTGCGGGTCCAGATGCGCCTTTTGGGTGGCGTGGAAATGAGCAGTGTCATCGTCATATTCGATGCAGGGGTTTAGGTCAGAACCACCGCCGAACCACCACGCATGTGGGGTCCAGAACATCCGCGTGTTCATGTGAACGGCAGGCACATGCGGGTTCTGCATATGCGCCACAAGGCTGATACCCGAGGCCCAGAACCGCGGGTCGTCCTTCATCCCGGGAATGCCTTTGCGCGCGGCCATCGCGTTTTGAGCGCGCTCGCCCAGTGTGCCGTAGACGGTCGAGACGTTAACGCCGACTTTCTCGAACACCCGGCCGCCGCGCATGACGGACATCAGACCTCCGCCCGCGTCAGAACCATCGTCAGAGTGGCGTTGCGTTTCTTTCACCTCAAACCGGCCGGGTTCAGCGTCGGCAAAGGGGCCGATTGAGTGGCTGTCTTCCAAAGCTTCAAAGGCGGTTACGATCTGGTCTCGCAATTGGCGGAACCAGGCAGAGGCGGCGGTCTTTTCGTTTTCGAACATGTGGGTCAATGGGCCGGTGCTGCGACGGGATCCAGCAGGGTGCGACCGCCGTCGATGGTCAGGATTTGACCCGTCATAAACCCTGCCGCGTCCGAGGCGAGGAACTGCGCGGTTTCGACCAGCTCGTTCGGGGCGGCGATACGCGCAAGCGGCGTGTGTTTCTCGATGTCATCGCGAAAATCGCGGTTTTCTTTCAGTGTGGATTGTAGCGATGCGCTCATCACCGACCCTAATGCGATCGAGTTCACGCGGATGCGGTTTGGAGCCAGAGCCACGGCCAGTGAACGCGTCATCTGATCCAGCGCAGCAGTCGATACGGAATAGGCCATCAGATCGGGATGCGTGCGCCGCGCCGCGATCGAGGATAGATTGATGATCGAACCAGCGGGGTTTTCATCATCCCCATCCGCCTGTTTGATCAAACGCTTGGCGACTAGCTGGCTTAGCCTCAGCGCGGGCATTAGGTTCTGGTTCAGCAATGTGCGCACCGAGTCGTCATCCGAATCCAGAGGGTCCGACTGAATCACCTGCCGCGCACCGTTGATCAGGATGTCGACCTGATCAAACGCATCCAGCGTCGCCGACAGCAGATTGGCGATGGTCAGCTTTTCGCGCAGGTCCCCTGCGAAATAGCGGATGTTGCTGTCATCGGCCTGCGCGCCCAGCTCGTCGGCAAGGCGCTTTTCGTCCATATCGGCGAACATGACATTGGCGCCTGCATCCGCAAAGTGCCGCCCGATGGCCAGGCCGATGCCATTGGCGCCGCCGGTGACGATTGCGGTCTTGCCCGCGATGGAAAAGGACATGCGAATCCTCCTGAGTTCTGGCGCAGGTTAGCGGGCCTCAGCCGTTAGGGCGAGAGGCATGGAAAACCTTGAACCGGTTGTTCCCTGCGACCTCTTCGACCTTGGTAAAGGCCTCGGCCAATGTGGCCTCGTAGGGCAGGTGACGATTGGCGACCATCCAAAGTTGGCCGTTGCGTGTGAGGTTGCGCGCGGCGCTTGTGATGAACCCCTGACCCAAGCCCGGGTCGGCGCTGCGCGAAGTGTGAAAAGGCGGGTTCATGACCACCATGTCCAGCGGCTCGGGCGCGGTCCATTTTGTGGCATCGGCCCAATGAAACTGTGCGCGTGGGTCGGGCACGTTAGCGCGGGCGCAGGTGAGGGCGGTGTGATCAGCCTCGACCAGATGTAGGCTGTGCAGTGTGTCGTGGATTAGGTTGGCCGCGAGATAACCCCACCCCGCGCCCAGATCTGCGATGCGCGCGCCGCGTTTTGCGGGCAGAGATTTCAGCAGTAGGGCGGAGGCCGGATCAATGCCGTCGGCAGAAAACACGCCGGGCGCGGTTTGGAAACCATCGACCATTTGGGTTTTGGGTGCGGCCCAGTCGGCAAAAGCATCCGCGTCGGATTGAAACCAGAAAATCTTGCCATGCGCCTTTGAGATTGGCCCTTCGATCGTAACGCGCTTGCGGATGTCCTTCAGCAGGCTGTCGACGCCATCGGTTTTGGCCCCGTCCACCACAACGGTTCCACGGGCACGAGCGCAGGCCTGATGAACCAGCGCGCGGGCCAAAGCCTTGGCGCGGGGCAGAAAGATGATGGCATTCTGACAAGGCGCATCGCTTTCAGGTGTCACACCAAAGCCCTGCGCAGCAAAATGGTCGTGAAACGGTTTGAAGGGCTGCACCACCTGTGTCTCAGGCGGCAGGGCTGACAAATCATGTTCCGGCGTCGGGGCTAGAACGCTTAGCGGTTGCGACAGGCTGAGCCCGCTGCTCAGGGCTAGATCAAGGCGAGGGGACATGGGCAAACCGGCAGCAGACGCGCGTTATTCTTCGCGTTCCATGGTGCATTGCAGCGGGTGCTGATGCCTGCGCGCGAAATCCATAACTTGCCCAACCTTGGTCTCGGCAATCTCGTGGCTGAACACGCCAACGACGGCCACGCCTTTCTTGTGCACCGTCAGCATGATCTCGAATGCCTGTGCGTGGGTCATGCCAAAGAAGCGTTCCAGCACATGCACTACAAACTCCATCGGTGTGTAATCATCATTCAGCAACAACACCTTATACATCGGTGGACGCTTGGTTTTTGGGCGTGTTTGCACAAGGATCGAGGTGTCGTCGTCCTGGTCGTCCTTATCCGACATGATCCACTGGCGTTCGTGCATGGCAGTATGAGAATCTCGATTAACACTTCGGTTTGTTTCCCGGCTTATATAACGTCACTGTGCCCGGAGAAAAGAGCTACGAGTCGGAATCGCAATGCAGGAGCAATTGACCACAATCGGGTTCGATGCCGATGACACGCTGTGGCACAACGAGCGGTTTTTCCAACTGACACAGGCGCATTTTGCCGAGCTGCTGGCTGACCATGCTGAGCGGGACCATCTGATGGAACGCCTCTTGGCCGCAGAAAAACGCAATATTCGGCACTATGGGTACGGGATCAAAGGGTTCACCCTGTCGATGATCGAGACCGCCATCGAAGTAACCGAGGACCGGGTTCCGGCGCAGGTGATCCGCCAGCTGATCGAGGCAGGGCAAGACATGTTGGCGCACCCGATTGAATTGCTTCCCCATGCCCGCGAAGCGATTGAGGCCGTGAACGGGACGCACCGGGTTTTGTTGATCACCAAAGGCGATCTGATCGATCAGGAGCGTAAATTGGCGCAATCTGGTCTCGGCGAATTGTTCGACGGGGTCGAGATCGTGTCCGAAAAAACCGCAGCGACCTATGCCGCGATTTTTGCCCAGCACGGGGACGGGCCTGAGGCGTCGATGATGGTTGGAAACTCGATGCGATCAGATGTGGTGGCCTCGATCGAGGCGGGGTGCTGGGGCGTACATGTGCCCCATGGTCTGGAGTGGGAGATTGAGCAGGCGGACACGCCGACCGACAATCCAAGGTACTGCGAACTGCGCGATCTGGGCGATCTGGCGGCTTTGGTCGCCCGAATTTCCTGACCTGTTGCTGTTTCACATCAGTTGCAAAAAATTCGGCAGCGCGGCTTGTCCGAATTTCGGCACATTCGCCGGTATGGTGCCTGTTCGATCAATATCCACCATATATAGCGTGCACTTGAGTGATAAGCCGATCCGCCCTCACACAGCTTTCAGTTTCTTTAAACGGGTCTCTGTGTTAGCCTGATGGATATCAAAATAAGAATTGCTGACCGGGAAAACCCGGCAGCGCGAGGCAGACAGAGGCAAAGATCGTGCAGATTCGGCGGACAGTTCCGGCCCGAATGGGCTTATTCCTTATAGCATTTCTGTGGCTGCTTTCTTTTGCGCCACTTCAGGGCATTGCGGCCCCTTACGCGGCCATGGTTATCGACGCGCGCACCGGTGAGGTGCTGCATTCGCGCAATGCTGACACGCGGTTGCATCCGGCATCCCTGACCAAAATGATGACGCTCTACATCGCGTTCGAAGCGGTGCGAAATGGTGAGATCACGTTGGACACGCAGGTGCGGATCACCAAGGCAGCGGCGGCTGAACCGCCATCCAAGCTGGGATTGCGCACCGGTCAGCGAATCGCGTTCCGTTATCTGATCCGGGCGGCGGCGGTGAAATCGGCCAATGACGCGGCAACTGCCATCGGGATCACACTCAGCGGCTCCGAGGCGGCGTTTGCGCGCCGCATGACCCGCACTGCCAAAGCGATGGGGATGAGCCGGACAACCTTTAAGAACGCGCATGGCCTGACCGAGTCGGGCCACTTGTCGACCGCGCGTGACATGACCACGCTGGGCCGTCACCTGCTGTATGACTATCCGCAGTATTACAACCTGTTCTCACGCCAATCGACGCATGCCGGGATCAAGACAGTACCGAACACCAACCGCCGCCTGCTGGCCGCTTACAGAGGCGCAGACGGGATAAAGACGGGCTATACCCGCGCTGCTGGGTTCAATCTGGTCGCCTCGGCCAAGCGCAAAGATGAACGCATCATCGCCACGGTCTTTGGTGGTAAATCCGGCGCATCGCGCAATGCCCGCGTGGCCGAGCTTTTGGATATGGGTTTCCGCCGTGCCCCCTCGCGTGCGCCAATCCGCAAGCCAGCCCGTCCGGCATATGCCGGGAATGCGGGACTGGGTGCCGCTCAGGTCGCTCAGGCTGGCCCGCCGAAAACGAGCCTGCGGCCGGTGTTGCGGCCCGTGGCAGCTGCGACGGTTCAGGTTGCTGGATCGGTGGCTGCAACGGCTGAGAAGGATGAAACCCGGATACAAGATGGCATCGCCGCCGCGATTGCTGCTGCAGACATCGCGCCTTTGGACGGTACCGCACCCGCCTCAGAAGTGGTGCTGGCCTCGGTCGAGCCGGCCAAGCAGCCCGAGCCGGAGCCCGAGGTCGTCACGCGCCTGTCCACATCTGGTGGGCACCTTTGGGGTGTCAACGTGGGTCGCTATACCACGCGGTATGAGGCCGAGAAGGTATTGCTGAAAACAGCTTTGTCAGAGATGACCACTTTGGAAGGCACGTTGCGCAAGGTGAACCAAAGCTCGCGCGGGTTTGATGCAACCTTTCAGGGCATGACCCGCGAACAGGCCGATCTGGCCTGCCGCCGACTGCAAGCGCGTAACGTCACTTGTTTCATGATCGGGCCGTCATAAGACCCGACATTCTCTCCTGGATGGGCCTGGGCTGCGATGACCTCGCAGCCCATTTTTTATGTCCGATCAATCGAACACGTGACCGTGCTGATACTGTTCGTCCTGTCCGGCAGCGGCGGTCAGAGCGGCCACGTTATCTTTGGTGAAGAAGCCATCATAATGATGGCAGCGCTCGATATATTCAGTGATCAGAAGCGTATGCTTTGAATGCTTTGAGAAGATCTGTTTCAGGTTTGGATCGTCTTTGCATTCCCCGACCACATGGGCCAGGAAGGGCACGCCTTTATCCTTCAGTGTATTGACCACGAAATCGACGTTCTTTTCGCCCGCGGCATGATCCCCGTCCTGAATTTCAACTGCCATGTGGTGCAGGCGCCGTCCGAAATTGCGCACGAAATCCTCGGTCGGCATCGGAAGCTTGGCGAAGGAGTTTACGAAGGACGGCGTGTTGTTCGCAGTAAAGACCTTGGCAGGGGATTTCTTGTCGTCATCCACGTTGGCATTGCGGTTTACATTGGTCGATGAATTCATGTCGAAGATGTTGTAGGCGCCCCAAAAGTAATAGGGGACCATGGTCAGAAATTCGAGGATCGCATCCTCGCGCTCACCCGCAAGAACCCGTGTTGCGAGGTGATCGATGCCCAGCATCAGCGGAGAGATCTTGCTGTCTGCACCAAAGGCTGCAGCCTGATCCAGTCGGGCTTGTTCCGTATCGCTCAGCAACACTCGGTCGCCCAGCCCCAGACTATCGGTGTCGTTGAAATCATGCGTGGAATAGCCGACGCGGTTGCAGGTGAAATCCGACGGCGTGGTAAACCGGTATCCATCCAGCGTGTAGAATGGGTTTTCGGTGTCCCCTGAATATTCGAACCGGATATTCTGATCTTCCAGCGTTTCAGTCAGCGCGTTTAGATCGGTGGCCCCGTAGATCTCGCCCACATATCGTGTCTGAGGCGTGCTGCGCGCCAGCGGGTACATGCGATTGATGCGCGGGATGAAGTCTTCGAACGCCGGGCTGAGAGGGGCCATCAGGATCAGCGCCGGATAATCAGCGTGTGAATGCATCACCGCGAATTTGTGCGTCTGGCCCAGATAGCTGGCCGTGTGGCGATAGGGGGTCATCACGTAAAGCTCGACCAGAGTGTCGAACAGCGCGTCGGGTTCGACCTGAATGACAATCGCGCGCATCGCGCCGACCTGATCGGCAATGCCCGAACTGGTGCGACGATCGTAAATCCTGGGCAGGTATTCGGTAAAGAAGTCTGAATTCTTCTTGTCGCCTCTGGGTTCATAAGTCATCAGATCAAAAGACATTGGCGCACCTCCCTGTGCGGTATTGTGCAAATTTGTGGCAGTCAGAACATGCACTTGCCGTTCATGCTAGGCGCTTCGGCCTGCACGGGCAACAGTCTGCATTTGGGGTGTAAACCTGATGCAAAGATGGCTAGCGGATGAATTTCGTAACCTCGACACCGCCCTCGATCAGGTTCTCGCGTACGGAACGTGCGATCTGAACGGCCGTTGGGCCATCGCCATGCAGGCAGATCGTGTCGATTGAGGTTTCAAGCCGTTTGCCGGACTCGGTAATGATTGCGCCTTCTTTCACCATGTTCAGAATACGCGGCCCAGCCAGCGCGGGGTCATGAATGACCGCCCCCGGCAAGGATCGGTCCACCAGAGTGCCGTCGTCGTTATAGGCGCGATCGGCAAAGATCTCGCCCACCCATTTGCAGCCTAGGCCACGCACAGCCTCTTCCTGCTTGGTCACCGCAAGGACCATGATGATAATGTCGGGGTCCACGTCCAGTGCGCCTTGATAACAGGCCCGCGCCATGTCGATATCAACCGAGCACATATTGGCCAGCGCCCCGTGCAGTTTCAGGTGGCGAACTTCCGTCCCAACCGCCTTGGCCATGCCGATCGCTGATCCTAGCTGATAGCGTACCAGATTGCGCAAACTGTCATGGGGCACTTTCATGTTGCGACGCCCGAAGCCCTGCAGATCAGGGAAACCGGGATGCGCCCCGATGCCCACGCCATTCTCAGCCGCCAGAGCCATGGTCTGGACCATCACATCCGGGTCGCCAGCGTGAAAGCCACAGGCGATATTGGCCGATGTAATGATCTTGAGCAGACTTTCATCATCGCCCATCTTCCACGGGCCAAAGCTTTCGCCCATATCGGCGTTCAGGTCGACGTGAGGCATGTGCGGTTCTCCTTATTCAGTGGCTGAGATCATTCCACTGATCAATTGGTAGGACAGAAGATCGGGGATGTCATGGGGATCGCGCACCAGAGGTTCAACGTGGCTTGGCAGGCGGGCAAGGTCCGCATCAAATGCGGCTTGGAGCGTTGCGGCTTGTTCCAGCGAGACGAACTCGAACTGAACCTCACCACCCGACGGAGTCTGCGCCGCTCGGGGCAGATCACAGGGCAGGACGGTTGCAATGCGCGGATAGCCTCCGGTCGTCTGGCATTCGGGCAGCAGGATGAAGGGCGCTCCGGTACCGGTCATCTGGATGTCACCGGGGGTTATGACTTCGGACAGAATGTTCAGCTGGCCCCGCGCGGCGAACCCTTCGCCATCGCTGTCCAACTGCATGCCCATCCGATTGGCGCGCGCACCACGCCTGAACATGGTTTGGGTAAACCGCTTCAGGGTCTCGTCGTCGAACAGTTCAGTTTGAAAGCTGGCAACCACCCTTAGGACACCGCCCGAAAACCGATTGTCTGAGCGTAGTTTCAAACCGGTCTTTCCGGTTCCGTTCGCGGGCAAGTCATCGCCGGGCTGAACCGCGCGCCCGATCCGGGCAGTGAGATGCGCCGCGCGCGAACCCAGAGCGACCTCGGTCTGAATGCCGCCGCCCAGATGCAGATACCCATAGCTGCCCTGTAGAACCGATCCGATCACCAGCCGCTGCCCTGCCTCCATCTGATGCGAGGCATTCCACATCACCGGGCTGCCATCAACACTGGCCTGCATCGGCGCACCGGTCAGGGCGATGGCGGTCGGGGCGCTTGCCTCGAACTCACCACCCATCCCTGCCATTTCCAGCGCAGCGCTGGTTGGGGCGTTGCCCAGCAGC
Source organism: Ruegeria sp. BA2 (assembly GCF_056539605.1). NCBI lineage: Bacteria > Pseudomonadati > Pseudomonadota > Alphaproteobacteria > Rhodobacterales > Roseobacteraceae > Ruegeria > Ruegeria sp. BA2. The sequence continues at coordinate 426,237 of NZ_JBQFVE010000004.1, forward strand.
GCGGCCCCTTCGTGCAACGCCAGCACATCCGCCGCGCCGGAACGCGACAGGCCTTGGGCCAGATACCCGGTGCGCCCCTGATCCTGAATGGTGCAGGCGGGTCCGATGCGATGAACGGTTAGGGTCATGCCGTGATCTCCTCACAGCTGGCACCACCCGTCCCATCGGTGCAGCTTGCCTTAATCGCCTCCAATTCGTCGCGCGACACCGAAACGAACTGCATCTCATCACCGGGGTTGAGCGCAAAGCTTTGCTCCATATCAGGGCGAAAACATCGAAACGCGGTTTGCCCGACATGCCGCCAGCCGGTTGGTGTGGGCCCCGAGAACAGAACGAATTGCGATATGGCCAGAACCAAGGCGCCTTCGGGCACCATTGGCGTCAGCTCTTTCAGGCGCGGGATGTTAAACTCCGGCCCCAACGGCCCGAGATAGGGTTGCCCCGGTGCAAACCCGATGGTCAGAACGCGAACGCGCGATTGGCTGAGACGCGCGATCGCTTCTGCCGAGTCCAGTCCGGCCGTTGCTGCTGCATCCTCCAACTGTGGCGCAAGATCGGTGCCATAGACTGTCGGCACCTTCCAAAAGCGCCGCCCGACAGGCAATTGTGCGCTATGCCAATCACGGCTTTCCATCAGAGCGCGTATTTGCTGTTCAATATCCTGATGCGACAGCTGCGATGGATTGAACCTGATATAGGCAGAGGCCAGCGAGGCTGAAGTCTCAAGCACCCCATCTATCTGTTGCGCTTCAATGGCCCCCCGAAACGCCAAAGCCGCGCGGTTCGATGGCTCAGACATGGTCTGCGCAAAGGTGACAAGAAGGCCGTCATATCCGACGGTCCGCACCAAGGGGAACTGAGGTTCAGTCATCATGTCACTACACGAGCCTATTGCTTGTTCTGTGCGGAGACCTGAGCCCATCCACACGGAATGCGCAAGGCCTTGTCTTCGGACGGTTGCTGTTCGCGGATTACACTGCGCTTCGCGCGAATCTTGGGCCTAAAGTGAATCGGTTTTGCTTCTTCGAGTCGGATCAGTCTTGTGGGCATCTAAGAGACTCTCACTATATATAGGGGTATAACCGATGCGCTTCGGACTTGGTAAAGGTTGCCCCCAGCGTTTGGCTTCTATTTTCGGTAGCTTTCCAAGGAGTTAGTGCATTATAAGTAATTGATATAAATAAGAAAAACACTGCCCCCCATTTTTTCTTTGTTTTCTTGAATTTTCTGCTTGCGGATATGATTGGTTATACTTAGAACGCCCTTCACCGGCGCTGCTGAGGCGGTTGCTGGGGTCGCTGAGACGGCCTGACGGACTGGAAAGACGGTTGGACGCATCGGAGAGACGGTGG